>NZ_DAIQCD010000004.1:0-130270 GCF_036780825.1 Hyphomicrobium sp.
TGGACCTGACCGGCATCGACATGCAGCGCATCTCGCTCGGCGCGCTCATCATCGCTTTGGCGCTTCTCGTCGACGATGCCATGACGATGACGGATGCGACCCTGACGCGCCTCGCCCAGGGAGACAGCAAGGAGGACGCCTCTACATTTGCATTCCGCACCTATGCGTTTCCGATGCTGGCCGGCACGCTCGTCACCATTGCCGGCTTCGTTCCGGTCGGCTTTGCGGCAAGCTCGGCTGGCGAGTACACCTTCTCTCTGTTCGCCGTCGTCGGCATCGCGCTCGTCGTATCGTGGTTCGTCGCCGTGATCTTCGCGCCGCTTCTCTGCGCCATGATCCTGAAGCCGCCCGAGCCGTCAGCAACCCATGCGCCAAGCAGGATCCTCGAGGCCTATCGTGGGTTTCTCTCTCGCGCCGTCAAGGCAAAGGGCCTGACGATTGCCGCAACTCTCGGCGTGTTCGCTGCATCGCTGTTGGCGCTGCCTCTCATCCCCAACCAGTTCTTTCCTTCGTCGGACCGCCCGGAGCTGCTCGTCGATCTGAGGCTGCCTCAGAACGCATCGATCTTCGCGACCGAGGAGATCGCGAGGAAGCTGGACCAACGCCTGAGCGGCAACGAGGACGTCGCGCGCTGGAGCACATATGTCGGCCGGGGCGCCATCCGTTTCTATCTGCCGCTCGATGTCCAGCTTCCCAACGCCTTCTTTGCGCAGGCCGTCGTCGTCGCCAAGGATCTCCCGGCGCGGAAACGGCTGTTCAAGACGCTTGAAAAAACGTTAGCCGAGGACTTCCCCAATCTGGTCGGGCGTATCTCTCCGCTTGAGCTCGGGCCGCCGGTCGGGTGGCCCGTGCAATACCGCGTGAGCGGACCGGACATCGCGGTCGTGAGGGACCTCGCCTTGAGGCTTGCCCACGTTATCGCAGGAAACCGGCAAATCGAGCATGTCAACTTCGACTGGATCGAGCCCACGCGGGAAGTTCGCATCGTGGTCAACCAGGACGAGGCACGCCAGCTCGGCTTGAGCTCCGAAGCGCTGGCCGGAGTGCTGAATACCGTGGTCTCTGGGAGCATGCTGACCCAGGTTCGCGACGACATCTATCTCATCGACGTCATAGCCCGCGCCACTGACGAGCAGCGCATCTCGCTCGCGACGCTGCGCAACATCCAGGTGCCGCTTGCGAGCGGGCGAACGGTTCCACTGAGCCAGTTTGCCTCTTTCGAATATGCGCAAGACCAGCCCGTCATTTGGCGGCGCGACCGCGTACCCACGCTGACCGTGCAGGCGAATGTTGCGGCCGACACCCTGCCGGCAACGGTCGTCCACGCCCTTGGCCCCGAGATCGAGGCGCTGCGAAAGGAGCTGCCGGCGTCTTATGACATCGTCGAAGGCGGCACGGTGGAGGAGAGCCGGAAGTCGCAAGCCTCCGTGGTGGCCGTCGTGCCGTTTATGCTGCTCATCATGCTGACTGTCCTGATGGTCGAGCTGAGGAGCTTTCAGCGCCTCGGCCTCGTGCTCAGCGTCGGCCCGCTGGGCCTGATCGGCGTCGTCGGCGCTCTGCTCGTCTCTGGGCGGCCGCTCGGCTTCGTTGCCATTCTCGGCATCCTTGCGCTGCTCGGCATCATCACCAAGAACGCCGTCATCCTGATCGGGCAGATCGAGGCAGAGCGGGCTCAGGGCAAGGATGTCGCGACCGCCGTCATCGACGCGAGCTCGACCCGCTTCCGTCCCATCATGCTGACAGC
Source organism: Hyphomicrobium sp. (assembly GCF_036780825.1). GTDB lineage: Bacteria > Pseudomonadota > Alphaproteobacteria > Rhizobiales > Hyphomicrobiaceae > Hyphomicrobium_C. The sequence continues at coordinate 1,745 of NZ_DAIQCD010000004.1, forward strand.
GATTTCGACTGTGCTCGGCATGATCCCGATAGCTCCGACCGTTTTCTGGGGTCCGATGGCGTTCTCGATCATGGGCGGACTTCTCGTCGCCACGCTGCTGACGCTCGTGTTCCTTCCCGCGCTTTATGTTGCGTGGTTTACGTGGAGGGGTGCGGACGCGAGGGAGCAGGCGAGGTGAGGGCGAGTGGAACGATCGAGCTATGTTTCCGGCGTCGATTGGATAGACTGGCATCGCGCGCGGGGCTTGCGCGCAAGCGGTGCAGAGTGAAGTAATCCGGGTAACGTCAGAGCAGAAAACGCCTCATTGTAGGTAAGAGCTTCTGCGAATAAGCGTAAGCATGTGCATGGTTGCACGCTTTTGAGTTAATCAGGAAAACTCTTGCGAATTCAATCTCATAGGTTCTGCATTGCACCGATGATGGAGTGGACTGATAGGCGCTGCCGGACCTTCCATCGCCTCATGACGCGGCATGCGCGGCTCTATACCGAGATGGTCACGGCCGAAGCCGTGATCCATGGGGATCGCGCGCGGCTCATCGGTTTCTCCGCCGAAGAGCGGCCGCTGGCGTTGCAGCTCGGGGGCTCCGATCCGGCGAAGCTCGGCGAGGCGGCGGTCATCGGAGAGGCAGCGGGATACGACGAGATCAATCTCAACGTCGGCTGTCCGTCGGGGCGCGTGCAGGAAGGGCGCTTCGGCGCGTGCCTGATGGCCGAGCCGGGGCTGGTCGCGGCGTGCGTCCGCGCCATGCGCGAGAGCGTGCGCATTCCGGTCACCGTCAAATGCCGGATCGGTATCGACGATCAGGATAGCGAGGAGGATCTCTCGCGCTTCATCGGGATCGTCGCGGATGCCGGCTGCACCATCTTCGTCGTGCACGCGCGCAAGGCGCTGCTCGGCGGCCTTTCGCCGAAGGAGAACCGGGAGATCCCGCCGCTCGATTATGAGCGTGTCTATCGCCTCAAGTCAGCACGTCCGGATCTCACCATCGTGCTCAACGGGGGCATCGGGTCGCTTGAAGAATGCGCGGCGCATCTGGCGCACGTGGATGGCGTGATGCTCGGGCGCGCGGCGTATCAGAGGCCGTATCTGCTCGCGAGTGTCGACCAGGAGCTGTTCGGCTCCGATGAGCCGAGGCTTGCGCGCGGCGAGGTGCTGGTGCGGCTCGTGCCTTATGTGCGAAAGCACCTGGCGCGGGGCGGCCGGCTCAATTCCGTCACCCGGCACATCCTCGGGCTCTATCACGGGCAGCCGCGGGCGCGGCTGTTCCGCCGCCACCTGTCCGAGCATGGGGTTGGCGAGGGCCCCGGTCTCGACATCTTGCTCGAGGCGATGGCGATGGCCGAGGGGCGCGAAGCGGCGCTCAGCGCGGCGGCGGAGTAGGGCCTCCCATGGACAGCGGCATGATGGGCCAGCTCATTGCTGACGGCGGGCTGCTGTGGCTCATCCTTGCGCTTCTCGCCGGCGGGCTCGCCACGGGGTTTCTCGCCGGGCTTCTCGGCATCGGCGGCGGCGGGGTGCTCGTGCCGGTGCTCTTCGAGACCTTCACGTTCCTCGACGTGCCGGACAGCATCCGCATGCATCTCGTGCTCGGCACCTCGTTCGCGGTGATCGTTCCGACGGCGATCCGCTCCTATCGCTCGCACCTCGCGCGCGGGGCCGTCGATACGGCCGTGCTCCGCCGGCTCGGACCGTGGGTCATTGCCGGCGTGCTGGCGGGCATCGTGCTCGTGTCGAGCGCCTCGGGTGATGCGCTCAAATGGGTCTGGATCGTTTGCGCCGGTTTTCTCGCGGCGAAGATGGCGTTCGGGCGTGAGGAGTGGCGGCTCGCGGATGATGTGCCCATGAACGCGTGGGTCATGCTCGCGGCATTTGGCATCGGCATGGTCTCGACGCTGATGAGCATCGGCGGCGGCATGTTCCTGGTGACGCTGTTCACCCTCTGCGGCTGGCCCATTCTGAAGGCCGTCGCGACGTCGAGCGGCTTCGGACCGCTGATCGCAATCCCGGGGCTTCTCGGCTACGTATGGGCGGGCTGGGGCAATCCGGAATTGCCGCCCGCCTCGCTCGGCTTCGTGAGCTTGCTCGGCGCGGCGATCATCATCCCGGCCAGCGTGCTGACGGCCCCGCTCGGCGTGCGCGTCGCGCATGGTATCTCGCGGCGCAAGCTCGAACTGGCGTTCGCGGCGTTCCTCACGGCCGTGGCGACGAGGCTGCTCGTCTCGATGATCTGAACCGGAGCTCAGATCTTCTGATTGTACGCGCCGACCTCGGGGAACTTGGCGAGACGGGCCTCGATGTCGCGGAAGATGGCGATCTTGTTCTCTTCGGACACCGGGCTTTCGACCACGATCACCAGCTCCGGCTTGTTGGAGGAGGCGCGCACGAGGCCCCACGTGCCGTCCTCGAGCGTCACGCGCACGCCGTTGACGGTGACGAGATCGCGGATCTTCTGGCCGGCGACTGTGCCGCCGTTCTTCGCCAGCGCCTCATAGTCGGCCACGACCTTTTCCACGACGCCATACTTCTTCTCATCGTCACAGTGGGGCGACATGGTGGGCGACTGATAGGTCTTAGGCAACTCGCGGCGCAGGTCGGCGATGGTCTTGCCCTCGGCGCGGTCGAGCATGTCGCAAACGGCGAGCGCCGCGACGAGCCCGTCGTCGTAGCCGCGCCCGAGCGGTGGCTGGAAGAAGAAGTGCCCGCTCTTCTCGAAGCCGACCAGCGCCTTTTGTTCGAAAGTGTAGCGCTTCATGTAGGAATGGCCGGTCTTCCAGTAGAGCGTCTTGGCGCCGGCGGCCTTGAGCACGGGATCGGTCATGAAGAGGCCGGTCGATTTCACGTCGGCGACGAACACCGGGTTCTTGTGAATGGCCGCGATGTCACGCGCCAGCATCACGCCCACGGTGTCGGCGAAGATCTCCTGACCCTCGTTGTCGACGACGCCGCAGCGGTCGCCGTCGCCATCGAAGCCGAAGCCCACGTCGGCGTTGTTGGCCATCACCGCCTCGGCGATGGCATGGAGCATCTTCATGTCTTCGGGGTTCGGATTGTAGCGCGGGAAGGTGTGATCCAAGTCCGCATCGAGCGGCACCACCTCGCAGCCGATGGCTTCCAGTACGCGGGGCGCGAACGCGCCCGCCGTACCGTTGCCGCAGGCGGCGACGACCTTGAGCTTGCGCTTTAGCTTCGGGCGGTCGGTCAGCGCCTTGATATAGCGCTCGGCGAGATCGGGAACGAAGATATAGCTACCGCCGGACCTCGGCTTGAACGCGCCGCCGAGCACGATCTCCTTCAAGCGGCCCATTTCATCTGGGCCGAAGGTGAGGGGACGCGCGAGCCCCATCTTGATGCCGGTCCAGCCGTTGTCGTTGTGCGAAGCGGTGACCATCGCCACACCTTCCACGTCGAGCTCGAACTGCGCGAAGTAGGCCATGGGCGAGAGCGCGAGGCCGATGTCGTGCACCTCGAAGCCGCCGGCGAGAAGCCCGGTGATCAGCGCCTGCTTCACGGCGCCGGAGTACCAGCGGAAGTCATGGCCGACGACGATGCGGCGCGGCACGCCGCGCTCGTCGAACAGCTCCGCCATGCCGAGGCCGACGGCGGTGAGGCCCATCAGGTTGATCTCGTCGGGGAACAGCCAGCGTGCGTCGTACTCGCGAAAGCCGGTCGGCTTCACGAGTGGCAGGCGCTCGAAGTCGGCGGTGTTGGGGACGAGATCGGCACGGGGTTTGGGGAACATCGAGAAGCCTTGCGTGGAGACGTTGATGGGAGGAGAGCCCGAAAGGCCGGACTGGGTGATGAGGGCGGAATGCGGCGAAACTGGTGCAAGCGGAGACGGATGCCGAGCCAGCCACGCCTTGAGCCGGAGCAGGGAGGGTAGCGCAACAACGCGCGCCGTGGCCAATCGTTCAATGGGCCCGCCTGGCTCACTCGACGAGGGTGAGCCGTCCGGCGCTGATATCGACACGGGCGAGCCTTGATAGGAAGCTCATGCCGAGCAGCGTCCTTTCGAGGCGGCCCCGCTCGCACACGGCGGCGCGGACGTTGCGGATCATGATCCGCCCGATGCTCACGCGATCGAGAACGACCGGAGCGACGGCTGCGGTGCCGTTGGCCGTGCTCGCTTGCGCCGTGAAGTCGGACGGCTTGAGGCGAAGCCCGGCCCGCTCGGCATCCTCGTATGTCAATGCAACCATGGAGGCTCCGGTATCGACCATGACGTCGAACGAGCGCCCGTTAATCTCGGCGCTGGCGTAATAGTGGCCGTCGGCGCCGGCCGCGAGTTCTTCGATGCGGCCTTTCGCAGGGGACGTGGGAGCTGTCGTCTCAGCAATGTCGGGAGCGGCGGTGCGCTCGATGCCCAAAACGTGGCCGATCGCGCTATGCAGCGCTTCGTAATAGACGACGCAGGCAATGAGGATAGCGGCCGCGGCGCCCCAGCTCACCAGCTCACCGAGCAGCGATCGCGTACCGGACGAAAGGCTCATGGCGCGAAACGCTCCCGGTGAAAGGCCATCCCTTTGGCGGAGGCTCGTTGCACGCGGCGGCCGTCAGCCCCGAAGGGTCAGGAAATCGCCGGAAAACTCATAGGATCGCAGACGTTTTAAGAAACTCATACCGAGCAGGTTCTCGCCGAGCGCGCCGGGCTGCGCGACGAGGGCCTCGACATCGCGAACCTCGAGCGGTCCGACGGAGACCGACTTGAGGCGGACGGGGGCGGCGTAGGTGGTTCCGTTCGCGGTCGAGACCGGCGTCGTAAAGGAGAGGGCGCTGGTGTCGATGCCGATGCGAGCGGCGTCGGCGGGTTTCAGCACGACAGTCGAGGCGCCAGTGTCGACGAGAAGCGCGAGGCTCACCCCGTTCGCGGCACCGCGGGCAACGAAGTGCCCATTGTCCTGGCGCCGCAGCCGCACGGCCTGCTCACCGGTTGGCGCCGTATCGACAAGGATCGTATGCCCGGGCGGAAGCACTTCGCCGGCGACGCGGTAGACGACGGTTCGGAGCTCCTCGCGATACGTGTAGGCGACGATCGCCGCCAGACCGATGCCGAGCCACACCGCAGCGTGGCGGACGGCGTCGCGCCTGCGGCCGTGATAGTCGCCGCCGAGGGTGGCGAGATAGAGGAGACCGAGCGCCAGCAGGCCGGCGATATAGCCGATATTGTCGGCGAGCAGGCCGGACATCTCCCCCGTGTCGCCGCTGAGCGACCAGAAGAGAGCGATCAGTCCGGCGAGAATGGCGAGCAGGACGAAAAGCATGGCTAAGGAGTGTCCGGCGTCGTGGAGCGCGCCGTTGCGGGCGGCCGAGCCTTGAGCGCGTCCATGATGGCACGGCGCTCGGTGTCAGTGAAGGCCGACCAGCGGGCGATTTCGTGGCGCGAGCGCCGGCATCCCGTGCACAGGCCGTCGGCCGGATCAATGACGCAGGTTTTAATGCACGGGGTTTCCATCGCGCGCAATCTACGCGTCGGACTGCGCGTGCTCAAGCATCGCCGGCGCGGCAAACGTGCAGCGGCGCGCAACGGCCGGTCTCTTTTCAGTCAGTCCGCGCTGACATCAGGCGACGCGCGGCGGATGGGGCGCGACGCGCAGGCGCGGCTGGCGCACCGAGGGCGGTGGCGGCGGCTGGCGGTGGCGCTCGGCGCCGAGCGGCTGGAGAGGCGCCACGCTCGTGAGCACGCGCTGGGGAGGCAGGACGACGACGGCCTCGGTGCCCTTGCGCAGCTCCGAAACGAGCTCGAACGTGCCCCCGTGCAGCTCGACCAGGCTCCGCACGATCGGCAGGCCGAGGCCCGTGCCGCCCTCTGCCGTTTCATGGGCGAGTGAGCCCTGGCCGAACGCCTGCATCACCTTCGGGATCTCGTCGGCGGGAATGCCGGGGCCGGTGTCGCGCACCGTGAGGCACTGGCCGCCTTCGGGCGTGGGAGCAACGGTGAGGGTCACGGTGCCGCCTTTGGGCGTGAACTTGAGGGCGTTGGACAGCAGATTGAGGCAGATCTGGCGCATCGCGCGCACATCGATCCAGACCTGGGGAAGATCGGGCTCGACGGAGACTTGAACCTGAAGGCCTTTGCTGTTCGCCCGAAGCGCGAGCAGGCGGCGGCAATCCTGCGCGAGGTCGCCGAGGTGGGCGCGCTCCTCGACGAGCTCATAACGCCCGGCCTCGATGCGCGAGAGGTCGAGGATCTCGTTGATCAGCTCGAGAAGATGGCGGCCACTGTCATAGATGTCGCTCGCGTACTCGCGGTAGGTGGGCACCGTATGCTGCCCGAACATCTCGTCCTTCATCACCTCGGAGAAGCCCATGATGGCGTTCAGCGGGGTCCGGAGCTCGTGGCTCATGGTGGCGAGGAAGCGCGACTTGGCCTTGCTGCCGGCTTCTGCGCGCCGGCGCGCCTCGTCGGAGAGCAGCCGCTCCTCATCGAGCTCGGCGATCAGGATGTCCTTCTGGGCGCGGAACGCCAGCATCTGCAGCGTGGTTTGCTGCAGGCCTTTGGCCAGGAAGATGAAATAGATGTGCACGCCGACCGCCATCGTGGCGAGTGCGTAATAGAAGGGCTCGCCCAGCATGACGAGACGGGCGGAGACGGCGATCGTCATCGGGATGGTGCCGACGTAGAGCAGGCTCATCACCGTCGAGGTGAAGGTCATGCGGACGGCGAGCAGCACGATCAACGATGCGAAGATGAAGACGTGCGAGGAGAAGATCGCCTGATGGGCGGTTTCCTGCTGGGTGCTGAAGCCGACGAGCGCGAAGCCGGCCCATGCGAGGCCGGAAAAGAGTTCCGCCAGAATGAACCGGCGCCGCCAGGGCCTGAAATCTTCATCGGGGCGCGACTGGGCGACGAAGCGGCGGCAGATGTCGAGCAGCAGAACCTTCGAAGCAATGACGAGGCCCAGCCAGAGCGAGCTTTCCGCCCAGGGGGCCCAGAACATGGAGGCGAGCGCGAAAATTGCCGCCAACGCCCAGATGGTGACGGCGGCCGAGAGCTCATTCTGAGCAAAGATCGCCATGAGCTCATATTCGAACTCGGGCTTAATCTCGCTTCGCCGCGTCAGCCGCTCCCGCGCCGCGCGGATGCCATCGTCCGTGCGCTTCCGAGCCTCGTGGCGCTGCCTCAGGTCGGCGAGAATCTTTTTTCTGGTCTCTTTGTCCATACGTCCGCCGCGCGGCGGGTCACGACGGTTGATCCACACCTCCGGTCCTCGGCCTGGCGAGGCCTTGCCGCGCATCTCGGGAGGGTGATAGGTCGTGGGGCCTGCCCGCGGTCATTCTCGGGGCAATTAGCTAACGATGAGTTTATCCCGGCACGCCTGCCCTGGTCCGCCGGGAACGGTCGGCAGGCGGCGGTGGACGGCACGGTAGGCGCCGGGGCGATGCGACAGCCTCGAGAGCGAGAGACGCTGGCCCAGCACCAGCACGGAAAGCCGACATGAAGCTGACCATCATCGGATCGGGTGACGCCTTCGGCTCCGGCGGCCGGTTGCAGACTTCTTTTCATGTCGCTGTGAGCGGGGGCGAGTTTCTGATCGACTGCGGGGCCACCTCGCTCACCGGTGCGTTCCGGCAAGGTCTTGATCCAGATCGGATATCGACCATCTTCGTAACGCATCTGCATGGCGATCACTTCGGCGGACTGACGTGGTGGCTGATCCATGCGGTTCACGTTTCCCGGCGCACGGCGCCTTTGACCATCGTGGGTCCGGCCGGCCTCGAGGCGCGGTTCACGGCGGCCTCGGAAGCCCTCTTTCCGGGCTCGACGACCGCAGAACGGCGCTTCGAGCTGCGGTTTCGGGCCTGGCGCGACTTCGAGCCGCTCGAGGAGGCGGGCGTCACGGCAACGCCGTTCGTCGTCAGCCATCCGTGCGGTGCCACGCCCTATGCGCTGCGTTTCGAGGCGGACGGGAAGACGCTGGCAGTCTCCGGCGATACTGAATGGGTGGAAACGCTCACGGCCGCGGCGAAAGGCGCCGATCTTTTCATCTGCGAATGCTTCGCCTTCGCGCGTGAGGCCCGCTATCATTTGAACTGGCGAACGATCGAAGCCAACCTGCCGCGCCTCTCCGCCAAGCACGTGCTTCTGACGCATCTCGGCCCCGAAGCCCTGGCAAACCGCGACGCGATACGCCACCCACGCGTGAGCCTCGCCGAGGATGGGCTCGTCTACGACCTTTGACCCGTTGGGATAAAATCGGGTGACACGCGCCCTCAACCGTCTTGTGAGCGAAATCCGCCGCTGCCGGCGGTGCGTGGATGCGCCGGACGGTGCGCCGCTGCCCCATGATCCGCGCCCCGTGATCCGCGCCAGCGCCACGGCTCGCCTCGCCATCGTCGGCCAGGCGCCGGGAACGCGCGTGCACGCCTCCGGCCGGCCTTTCACTGATCCTTCCGGCGTGCGGCTGCGCTCCTGGATGGGAGTCAGCGAGGATGAGTTCTACGACGAAGCCCGCGTCGCCATCATCCCGATGGGGTTCTGCTTTCCGGGGCTGACCAGCACGGGCGGCGATCTGCCGCCGCGCCGGGAATGCGCGCCCCTCTGGCGGCCGCGCCTGTTTGCGCTGCTGCCCCAGGTTGAGCTCGTGCTGCTCGTCGGCCTCTATGCGCAACGCTGGCATCTCGGTGGCGCAGCCAAAGCCTCGCTCGGAGAGACGGTCCACGCCTATCGCCACTATCTCGCGACATCGGCAACGCCGCGGTTCTTCCCGCTTCCCCATCCCTCCTGGCGTAACAATGCGTGGCTTAACCGCAATCCCTGGTTCGACGCCGAGCTCGTGCCAGAGCTGCAGCGCGAGGTGAGGGCCATGCTTCGGCCTATCGAACGAAAATAAACAGTTTGCCGCGCTTGACCGCGGTGCGTGACAATTCAATATTAAGAAACCGCGATAATTGAAAATTCCATTTCAACCCGGCGCAATCCCATGCTCGACGATATGGACGTCAAGATCCTCGCCATCCTGCAGGAGGACTGCACGCGTCCCGTGGCGGAAATCGGCAAGGAGGTCGGGCTATCGACGACGCCGTGCTGGCGTCGCATTCAAAAACTCGAAGAGCTCGGCGTCATCAAGCGGCGCGTGGCGGTGCTGGATCCGGTCAAGGTCAACGCCGGCGTCACCGTCTTCATCTCGATCAAGACGGATCAGCATAGCCTGACGTGGCTCGAGCGCTTCCATGAGGCGGTGGCGGAATTTCCCGAGGTGGTCGAGTTCTACCGAATGTCGGGGGACGTGGACTATCTGCTCCGCGTGGTCGTGCCCGACATCGCCGCCTACGACGTGTTCTACAAGAAGCTGATTTCGAACGTCGAGATCGCCAAGGTTTCCTCCGCTTTCGCCATGGAGGAGATCAAGCATACGACGGCGCTGCCGCTCACCTATGCGCGGCCGCCATCTGAAAAGCGCAAGAGCGGGTGAGCGGCGTCACGTGCGCTCAGGCCCAGGGCCGGGAAGGCGCGTGATCAGGCTCGAAGTGTCCCAGCGGCCGCCGCCCTTGGCTTGCACGTCACGATAGAAGCCGTCGACCAGCTCGGCCACGGGGAGTGCCGAGCCGTTGCGGTCAGCCTCGGCGAGGCAGATGCCGAGATCCTTGCGCATCCAGTCGACGGCGAAACCAAAATCGAAGCGCCGCGCGTGCATCGTCTCCCAGCGGTTGTCCATCTGCCAGGATTGGGCGGCTCCCTTCGAGATGGTCTCGACCACGGCGGGAACGTCGAGCCCGGCATTTTCGGCGAAGGCGATGGCCTCGGACAGGCCCTGGACAATGCCGGCGATGGCGATCTGGTTCACCATCTTGGAGAGCTGGCCGGATCCGGCGGGGCCGATCAGCCGCACGGCGCGGGCAAAGCAGCGGATCAGAGATTCCGCCCGCTCGAAGGCCTCTTTATCGCCGCCGCACATGACGGTGAGCTGGCCCGTTTCGGCACCGGCCTGTCCGCCCGAAACGGGGGCGTCGATGAAGGAAAAGCCGCGCGCTTGGGCTTCGGCGTGGAGCGCACGGGCGACCTCGGCCGAAGCCGTCGTGTGATCGACGAAGACGGTGCCCGCCCGCATGGCGGCGAATGCGCCGTCGGGGCCGAGCGTCACTTCCCTCAAGTCGTCATCGTTGCCGACGCAAGCAAAGACGAAATCGGCGCCGGCTGCGGCAGCGGCGGGCGTTGCATGCTGCGTTCCGGCGTTATACGCATCAATCCAAGACGCGGCCTTGGCAGGACTGCGATTGTACACTGCGAGCTCATGGCCGCCCCTCGTCAAAAGGTGACCGGCCATGGGATAACCCATGACGCCCAAGCCAATCCATGCCACTTTGGCCATGCATCCCACCTCCTGTTCCCTACAGCCCGCCGTTGTAGCGAATTACACTCAGACCTCAAACCGCCTCACAGGCGCGAAAGCGCCTCCGGGCACGCAGTAAAATCCCATAGAAGGACACCATGGCCGATAACACGGAGACGCCCGCTTCCGTCACGCTGGATGACATCCGCGGCGCTGCAAAGATCGTCGAAGGGCAGATCGTTCGCACGCCTTTCCACCACAGCTTCATGTTGAGCCAGGACCTCGGCGTCGACATCTGGCTCAAGTGCGAGAACCTGCAACGCACCTCGTCCTACAAGGAGCGCGGCGCGCTGCACAAGCTCCTGTCGCTGACCGAGGAGGAGCGCAAGCGCGGCATCATCGCCATGTCGGCCGGCAACCACGCACAGGGCGTCGCCTATCACGCCGGGCGGCTTGGGATTCCGACTACCATCATCATGCCGGTCGGTACGCCTGCGGTTAAGGCTGAGAACACCAAGCGCTGGGGCGCGCACGTGATCCTCGAAGGGCACTCGCTCGAGGAGGCGGGGCGCTTTGCACGCAAATATGGCGACGAGCGCGGGCTCGTGTTCGTCCACCCCTACAACGATGCCAAGATCGTGGCTGGACAAGGCACGGCCGGAATCGAGATGCTCGAGGACGTGCCCGATCTTGACGTGATCTTCGTGCCGATCGGCGGCGGCGGCCTGCTGGCGGGTGTCGCGGTGGCGGCAAAGGCCATCAAGCCCGATATTACAGTCATCGGCGTGGAGGCGGCGCTTTATCCCTCCATGTACAACTTTGTGAAGGGCACGCAGATGCCGGCGCGCGGCGATACGCTCGCCGAGGGCATCGCCGTCTCGGATCCCGGCGTCATTGCCGGCGAGATCATCAAGCGTCTGGTCGATGACGTCGTTCTGGTCAGTGAGACGGATATCGAGCGCGCGACGTTCGCGCTGCTCATGAAAGAGAAGACGGTGGTCGAGGGCGCCGGCTCGGCCGGTCTCGCCGCCATCATGGCCGATCGCGAGCGCTGGAAGGGCCGCAAGTGCGGCGTCGTGCTGACCGGCGGTAACATCGATCCCCGCCTGCTCGCGAGCGTGCTCACGCGTGAGCTGGCGCGGGAGGGGCGTCTTTCGCGCCTTACCATCGATATTCCGGACCGGCCGGGCGAGCTTTCGCGCGTTGCCGGTGTGGTCGGTGGGGCAGGCGCCAACATCGTCGAGGTGTATCACCAGCGCGTGTTCACCGATCTCCCGGCGCGCGGCACGGAGCTCAACCTCGTCATCGAGACGCGCGACCGCTCGCATCTCGAGGGCGTGCTGGCTCAGCTCGAGGCGAAGGGCTATCGCGTCGTCGTCAAGAGCAGCACGGCCGCAGCTTAACTTGCGGCCGCTCTCACCATTCGTTTGAGAGACGGACTGTCCCGTTCCCGATGCGAGCCTTCCAGCCCGTATCGGGAGCGGTCATGTCGCTTTCCCTTCGTCGGACTTCGCGCGGCGCAGCAGTTCGGGCAGAAGATCGCGGACGCGGACCGGCTCGGCCTCTAGGAAGGGGATCGGCCGCGTCACGGCGATGGCGGCGGTGCCGATGCGGGCTGTCAACGCGCCGTTGAAGACACCCTCGCCGAGGCGTCGCGATAGTCTGCGCAAGAGATCCTGTCCGAGAAACTGACCGATCAAATCGTCCGTCATGGCCACCCCGCCGGTGGCTACGATGTGCACGACGACCATGCGTGCGAGCCGCAGCGCGACGAGGCCGCCGGGCCGGCCGCCGTAGAGTGCGGCGAGCTTGCGCAGAAGACGCAGGTTCTCGACCGCCACATAGAGCATCGCCAGCCATGCCATGGGGCTTAGGGCGGTCACCACCGAGACGCGCTTGGCGGAGCCCAGCACGAGCCGGCGTGCGGCGGTATCGAGCGGGGCCATGACCTCGCGATCCGCCAGCCGGAGCAAGTCGCCCGGATCGCGCACGTCGCGGGCGTGATCGCGGAGCCGCGCGAGATGCCACCACAGCTCACGCCGGCCGCGCAGTGTTTCCGAGAGGGCCGCCACCGTCCGACGTTCCAGGGCGATGTCGTGCGTGCTGAGCGCCGTTTCCGCGTCGCGCCTCAGCCGGGCCAGTTTGCCCAACCGGATGAGCGCCACAGCCTCGCGCCCCACGAGCACGAGCCCTGTGGCGAACGCGATCGCGAGAAGGCTCGTCGCTGTCCATCCGATCCAATCGTTGCGCGCGAGCGCCGTCGAGACGAAGCTCGTGAGGCTTGCCGTCAGCGCCAGTGCGATGAGGGCCGCGATGGCCGACAGGAACAGGCCCCCCACCGTCGCTCGTTTGGCCGAAGCGTGAGCGGATGGCGGCGTGGCGAGGTTGTCGGCAAGGACGCTGTCCTCTTCCGGGGCTGCCTCGGCGACGATCTTGGGGTCGTCAGGCGCGAAGACGCGAGGGCCTCTGGTGCCGGCTGGATCGCTCATGAGAGCCAGTCTCCGATCAGAAAGTCGAGCGCGCGATCGAGGCGGATGTGCGGGGGCGGAGGCACGTCGCCCGCGGTCGTCGCCGGTGCGAGCCTCGGAGGGCGGAAGCGCGGGAATGTCGCGCCAAGGGGCGCCTCTCCCGCCAGGGCGGCAGCCGGATCGGCCGGCAGGTCTCCGGGAAATACGACCACTTCGCGCTTGCCGTCGAAAAGCTCATTTCCCACCCGTTCGCCCGGCAAGGGCACGCCGGCAATGCAGGGAAGCACCGCCGCGCCATCGCGCGCTTCGACTTCGCGCGTCGCGCGCAGGGCGGCGAGCGCCATGGTGCGCGCTTCGGCCCCTGCCGCGCCCGCGCGGGCTGCGGCGCGCTCGGTCAGAAGACGCAGGATCGCTTCCAGGCGATCGTGGCTGGTGTGATGGATGTGATCGGCTTTCGTGGCAGCGAACAGCAGGCGATCGATGCGTCGTGCGCCGGCGAGGCTCGCAAGCCAGCTTGCCGCTCCGGGGCGGAACGCCTCGAGCACGGACGCGAGCGCGCGCTCGAGCTCCAGCGCTGCGGCCGCTCCCCCATTGAGGGCGCCGAGAACGTCAACGAGCACGATCTGCCGATCGAGGCGGCTGAAGTGCTCGCGGAAGAAGGGGCGCACGACATGCTGCACATAGCTATCATAGCGCCGCGCCATCATGGCTGCGAGGCTGCCGCGGCGGGGTGCGGTGCCTGGAGCGGTGTCGAGTGGAAAGAACGTCAGCAGCGGCGAGCCTTCGAGATCGCCCGGCATCAGGAAGCGCCCGGGGCCAAGCGCGGCCACGGCGGAGGTGGCGCGCACGCGCTGCAGATAATCCGTGAAGCGGCGTGCGCCTTCGAGGGCCGCCGTCTCATCCTCCGGTGCGTCTGCATCGAGGCTCGAGGCGAAGGCGAGCCACTCGGCGGCAAGGCCGGTGCGTCCAGGCTCTCGCGCCTGCGCCAGTGCCTCGCGCGACCAATCGGCATAGCTTGCGCCGAGCATCGCGAGATCGAGCAGCCATTCGCCGGGATAATCGACGATGTCGAGATTGAGTCGGCGGATGCCGAGGGCCCGGCGCAGCGGATGGGTCGAGACGAAAGCTAGCGAGACGCGCAGCTCCGAGACGCGCCGCGTGCTCTCGGGCCAGTGTGGCGGATCGGCGGAGAGGGCGTCGAGATGGCGCTCGTAGTCGAATCGCGGGACGTTGTCATCGGGTTGCGGCTCGAGGGTTGCCGCCAGAATCCGCCCTGCCGCGTAGGGCTCGAAGAACGGCAGCCGCCCCCCTTGCGTCAGATTACGGATCAGCGCCGTGATGAAGACAGTCTTTCCGGAGCGCGCCAATCCGGTGACGCCGAGACGCAATGTCGGCGTGAACAGTCCCGCCAGCCGGTGGCCCGCATGGGCAAGGCTATCGGATACCGAGGAAGAGAGATCGCTGACGCGCAAGATCACCTCGCCGAGTGCATCCCCCGCCTGACTGCGGCGCGCCTTACCTCAATCCGAAGGCGCGCGTTCGCAGATGGTTCCGCTCCCGACCCCGCCACGCCGGGAATGCTCCGGCATGACGGGTAAAGGAGAAATCGACACCGATGGCGGGGCCGCGCTGGTACGCGCCGCCAATCGGGTTCAGCTCGCGTTTTCGGCGTTGCCCTCGGGCTCGCCGGTCTCGCCGGTCTCGCCGGCTTCGTCGGTGGCCTCGTCCTCGTCGAACTCGGCGTCGGGATTGAAGGTCTCGATCTCGAGCGCCTCATCCTTGACGACGGTAACGTCCTCGCCGGCTGCCTGGCGCGCGGCCTCTTCCTCGGTGCGGGCAACGTTCAGCATCACGCCGACGATCACCTCGGGGTGGAGACGCACCTTCGTTTCGTGCACGCCGAGCGTCTTGATCGGGCGCTCGAGCACCACCTGGCGGCGGTCGATGGTGAAGCCGCCCTGGGTGATCGCATCGGCGATGTCGCGCGTCGAGACCGAGCCGTAGAGCTGGCCGGTGTCGCCGGCGGAGCGGATAGCGGTGAAGATGTTGCCGCCGAGCCTGGCGGCGATGTCCTCGGCCTCTTTCTTGAGCTCGAGGTTGTTGGCTTCGAGCTGAGCGCGTTGCGTCTCGAAGCGGGCGCGGTTCTCGTCAGTGGCGCGCAGCGCCTTCTTCTGCGGCAGAAGATAGTTGCGCGCATAGCCGTCCTTCACCGTGACGACGTCGCCCATCTGGCCGAGACGGCCGATGCGCTCCAACAGAATGACTTGCATGGGGTGGTTTCTCCTTTTCGGTAGTCAACTTCAAGTTTGCGAAGGGGGCGCGCCGGTTGAGGCCGTGAAGCGCGCCCGAAGGTGCAGAACGCTTTCCGCCAGGCCGAGCATGGCGATGAGGATCGCCGCCCAGAAATTGACGATAAAGAGCGAGCCGTAGAGCGCCCATAGCGCGAACGTGCGCCAGGGCCGGCCGTGTGTCGTATAGTGGATGACGGCGAGGCCGAGCAGAAGGTAGGCGATGAAGAGCGCGCCGGCGAAAGCGGATGCGGCGAGCCCGGGAAGGCCCGAGAGCATGCTCGCGATCAGGGCTGTGCCGAATGCCAGCGAGGTGCCGGCGGGATAGGCCGTTGCGGCGAGATTTGGCCAGGGGCGGCCGAGCTGGCCTGAAGCGAGCGTGACGCGGCCGGCGAGCCATAGATTGAACACCAGGCTCGCCATCCAGGAGATGGCGAACGCCGCGGGCAGCATGCCAAGCGCGATCTCGGACAAGGCCGTGATCTCGGTTTCGCTGAGCTTCACGCCGCCCTCTCCCTGGGGGAGGCCCGCCTCGAGTGCGGTCGTCATGATCTCGGCGAGTGACTTGCGCAGGGTTTCGAGGTCGCCGCCGATGGTTACGAGCATGACGGCGCTCACGAGACCGGCCATGGCCGCGGCCCAGACCACGAGGCGGCCGGGTGGGTACCACTCCATGGGAGCGCCGTCGTCTGCAGCCGGAGCCGTGTCGCTTTCGAGCGCCAGGGGACGGCTCAGCATGGCGAGATAGGTCAGCACCACCATCGGCGCCGCCTGCGTGAGCAGGAAGGCGGCCGCCATGGCGGGGCCGGCAAAGGGGAGGATAAGGGCGCTTCCGGCCGCGCCGGCGATCACCGCCGTGCGCCAGCCCCAGCCCAATCCGGCGAGCGCAATCGGGAGCGGCGTGATGAACATAAGAACAAAGCGGGCGAGGAACGGACCTGTCGCCGCAGAGGCGAACACCACCGCAGCAACCAGCCCCAATCCGATTCCGATAAGGAAAGGCGTTCTCATGCTCTCAGCTGTCCCGCATTCGATGCGGTTAGGGTGAGCAGGCTTTCGCCGCCCATCCAACCTCCAGAAGCTGTCCCGGTGTCGTTACACCCCCGGGCGGCTCCGTTTTCATTTGCCTTGCGGCTATCGGAAAAGCGGCGGACCCCGCTTTTCCGTGATTCTTCAGGGGGCCTCGCCTCCGTGGGCGAGGCCCGAATGCCGGATGCTTATTTCAGCACGTACGGCAGGAGGCCGAGGAAGCGGGCGCGCTTGATGGCGCGGGCCAGCTCTCTCTGCTTCTTCGCCGAAACGGCGGTGATACGCGAGGGGACGATCTTGCCGCGCTCGGAGATGTAGCGGCCGAGCGTACGCACGTCCTTGTAGTCGATCTTCGGCGCCTGATCGCCCGAGAACGGGCAGGTCTTGCGGCGGCGATGGAACGGCCGACGCGCGGCGATCTGTTGAATCTCTGCCATGATCAGCTCTCCGATCCGGTGCCGCCGGCATCCGGTCTGCCCGTACGCGCCGGACGCGGACCGCGTCCTGCATCTCCACCTTCACGCGGCGGACGGCCCCTGAACGTCGAGCCGCCCTCCGAACCGCCGCGGAACCCGCCGCCGCGGAAGCCGCCACGGTCGCCGCCGCGGAAGCCGCCGCGATCGCCACGCTCGTCGCGATCCTGCTTGCGCATCATGACCGACGGCTCGGTCTCGAGCTCCTCGACGCGCAGCGTCATGAAGCGGAGGATATCCGTCGAAAGGCCCATGCGCCGCTCCATCTCAGCGACGGCCGCGGCCGGGGCTTCGATGTTGAGCAGAGAATAGTGTGCCTTGCGGTTCTTCTTGATCTTGTAAGCGAGGCCCTTGAGGCCCCAGTATTCAGTCTTGGTGACTTTGCCGCCACCTTCGGCGATGACGTCGGAATATTCCTTGGTCAGCGCTTCGACCTGCTGTTGCGAAACGTCCTGGCGTGCCAGGAAGACATGCTCGTAAAGGGGCATGTGTGGCCTTTCCCTATCAGGTTGCCGCCAGCTTTTGCCAGCGGATCAGCAGCTTCGGCGCAAAGCCCCTTATGGGCCCTGAAGGCCCAAAGGCACCCAAAGAGCGAAGACACCGGGGAACAAGCGCTTGCAAAAGAACCCGAAACGACGGGCCCAAAGCACCTTGCCGCCAGACTCAAGCGAGCCCGCGGCCCCGTTCAGCCTCCAACCGAAGTGCGTGACAGCGGGACTTATACGGGATTTCACCCGGCGGGCAAGGGGAAAGCGGCTGGGCGGCCATGCTCGTTAAGCAAGGGCAGCGCTAACGCCGCAGCGCCAACCAAGCGTGGAGCGCAACGCCGGCTCCCCAGCCCAGAAAAACCCAATGAACCCAATAGGGCTCCGCCGTATACCAATCGAGAATCGCAAGCCCGGCGACGACCACGGCGAAGATGGACGCGTGGAGGAGAACGCCGGTCTGGCGCAAGCGCTCTGAAATGCCTGCCAACGGAGGCCTCCGCGATAGAAAGCCGCTTTGCAGCGGCGCGAGGTGAAACAGTAGCGCGCCGCGGGGCTTTCGGCCACGGCTCTTGACAATCGCGGAGCCAGCATGTCGAAAGCGCCGGAGCGAGGATGACCGAGCATGCGAAGCCGAGAGCGGCTTCGCGGCGCCGGAACCAAAAAGGAGCAAGCGTGGCACGCGCATTCGTATTTCCCGGCCAGGGGAGCCAGGACGTCGGCATGGGCCGTGCCCTCGCCGAGAGCTTTGCGGCCGCCCGCGAGGTTTTCGATGAGGTGGACGAGGCGCTCGGACAGAAGCTGTCGGCCATTATGTGGGACGGCCCCAAGGAGACGCTTACGCTCACCGAGAACGCCCAGCCGGCGCTGATGGCCGTTTCGATGGCGGTCGTGCGCGTGCTCGAGCGCGAGAAGGGAATCAAGCTCGCCGACACCGTAAAGTTCGTGGCCGGCCATTCGCTCGGCGAATATTCGGCCCTGGCGGCGGCCGGAGCCTTTTCGCTCGCCGATGCGGCGCGCCTCCTGAAGCTGCGCGGCCAGGCCATGCAAGCTGCGGTTCCGGTGGGCGAGGGCGCCATGGTGGCGCTGCTCGGCGTCGGCCGTGATGTCGCGGAGAAGGTGGCGGCGGAGGCGGCTCAGGGCGAGGTCTGCCAAGTCGCCAATGATAATGACCCGACCCAGGTGGTGCTCTCCGGAGCCAAGGCCGCGATCGATCGCGTGGCGGAGATCGGCAAGGCGCATGGCGCGCGCCGTGCCCTTCCGCTGCCCGTGTCGGCACCCTTCCACTGCGCGCTGATGCAGCCGGCGGCCGACGCCATGGCGGAAGCGCTTGCAAACGTTACGATCCAGCCGCCAGCCGTGCCGGTGGTCGCCAACGTGGTGGCCAGCGCGGTGAGCGATCCCGAAGAGATCCGCCGGCTGCTCGTGGCGCAGGTCACGGGCTCCGTACGCTGGCGCGAATGCGTCGGCTATCTCGCCGAGAACGGCGTCACGGAGCTGTTCGAGCTGGGCTCCGGCAAGGTGCTGGCGGGCCTTGCCAAGCGCATCGTGGCTTCGCTCGAGGCGTCGAGCATCGGCACGCCTGATGACGTCGAGGCGGCGCTCTCACGCCTCGCTTGATTCTCCCGAACCCATTCCGTCCGAAAAGGATCTGCAAACATGTTCGATTTGTCTGGCAAGAAGGCCCTGGTCACGGGCGCGACCGGCGGCATCGGAGAGGGGATCGCGCGCGCTTTCCACAAGGCGGGTGCAGAGGTGGCGCTCTCCGGGCGCCAGACCGAGAAGCTCGACGCCCTGGCCAAGGAGCTCGGCGAGCGAGTCCATGTCATCGCGTGCGACCTTGCGGACCGGGCGGCCGTCGGCAAGCTCATCGACGAGACGATCGCCAAGCTCGGCCGCGTCGACATTCTGGTCAACAATGCGGGCCTCACGCGCGACAATCTCTTCATGGTGATGAAGGATGAGCAGTGGGACGACGTCATCGCCGTCAACCTGACGTCCACCTTCATGCTGATGCGAGCCGCGACGCGCCATATGCTGCGCTCCAAGACCGGCTATGGACGCATTATCAACATCTCGTCCGTCTCGGGCGTCATGGGCAATCCTGGGCAGGGCAATTATGCCGCGTCGAAAGCGGGCATGATCGGAATGACCAAGTCGCTCGCGCGTGAGGTGGCCAACCGGGGCATCACGGCGAATTCCATCGCGCCCGGCTTCATCAGCACGGCCATGACGGACGTGCTCACCGACAAGCAGAAGGCGGAGATCGCCCAGCACATTCCGGCTCAGCGCTTCGGCACGCCGGAAGATATTGCGGCCGCAGCGGTTTACCTTGCCAGCGACGAGGCGGGCTATATGACCGGCCAGACGCTGCATGTGAACGGCGGAATGGCTATGGTGTAATAGAGGCTGCTGGCTCCGCCGCTCCCTCCGCCCCGCGGCCGGACGGGGGGCAAAGTGTCACCCCGCCAAGGGGGGTTCACTGTCGGGTCCGGATGCTGGCCAAGCTTCAGGAGATGTGTTAACGAGCCTCGTTTTTTTGCTGCGCAGCTCTCGGAAAAGTCCTAACGATCGACGCTCACGCGCTGTCGTCCGGGCGTGACCTCGATAGCGCCGCCCAGCACCTGGAACGAGACAGGAGTTGACTTCCGGGCGCCCCGGCAATGACGGGATCCGAGAAGACGAAGCATACCAATCAGACACAGAGCAGGGACAGGACGAGGGAAGACGATGAGCGATGTCGCAGAGCGCGTGAAGAAGATCGTAGTTGAGCATCTTGGCGTCGAGGCTGACAAGGTCACCGAAAACGCGAGCTTCATTGACGATCTTGGCGCTGACAGCCTGGATACGGTCGAGCTGGTGATGGCGTTCGAGGAGGAGTTCGGGTGCGAGATCCCGGACGATGCCGCCGAGCACATCCTGACCGTCGGCGATGCCGTGAAGTTCCTGGAGAAGAACGCCACGGCCGCGTGATAGCCGGCGGTCCGGCTCACCCGCATGTCTGGCGCCTTCTGCGCCGGGCACGCTGGTGGCTTTTGCCCGGACCGGCGGCAGCCCGATGGCTCCCGAGTTCTGTGTCTTGCCGAAGCAGGAGCGGCGGGACACATGATCTCCGGGTCCGATGGGCAGAGGCGAGGCCGGAAAAAGCGGAGTGGGGATCCCGTTCCATTCGCTCCGTCAGGCCACGACACAAACCCGCAACGCTTGGAGCAAGGACCGGCGGAGCATTGACGGGCAGCTTTTTCACGGATCGATAGAAGCGATATGAAATCCCTGCGCCGTGTCGTTATCACTGGACTCGGACTTGTGACCCCGGTTGGATGCGGGGTCGAAGCATCCTGGAACAATCTGCTGGCTGGAAAGAGCGGCGCGCGGCGCATCGAGGAATTCGATGTGTCCGACCTCTCTTGTCAGATCGCGAACTTCGTCCCGCGCGGCCCCACGTCTGAAGGCAAATTCAATCCAGATGATTGGATGGAGCCTAAGGAGCAGCGCAAGGTCGACGACTTCATTCTCTATGCCGTGGCTGCGGCCGACCAGGCGCTCGCGGATGCCGGCTGGAAGGCGGATACGCCTGAGAAGCAGGAGGAGACCGGCGTCCTGATCGGATCGGGCATCGGCGGGCTTTCGGGCATCGCCGATACGTCGCTCCTGCTCAAGGAGAAGGGCGCGCGGCGGGTGTCGCCGTTCTTCATCCCCGGGCGCCTGATCAACCTCGCCGGCGGCTATGTATCCATCAAGCACGACCTCAAGGGCCCGAACCACGCCGTCGTCACGGCGTGCGCCACGGGCACGCATGCGATCGGCGACGCGGCACGCATCGTGGCGCTCGGCGATGCGGAGGTGATGGTTGCGGGCGGTACCGAAAGCTCCATCTGCCGCATCGGCATGGCGGGCTTCGTCGCGTGCCGCGCGCTCTCCACTGGCTTCAACGATCGCCCGACCGCGGCCTCGCGTCCTTACGACAAGGATCGCGACGGATTCGTGATGGGTGAGGGTGCCGGCATCGTGGTACTCGAGAGCTACGAGCATGCGAAGGCGCGCGGTGCCAAGATCTACGCCGAGGTGATCGGCTACGGCATGTCCGGCGATGCCTATCACATCACGGCGCCGTCGGAGACCGGTGACGGCGCGTTCCGGTGTATGCGTGCGGCTCTCAAGAGCGCTGGCGCCGCGCCGAGCGATATTGACTACATCAATGCGCATGGCACCTCGACGCCCATGGGTGACGAGATTGAACTCGGGGCTGTCGAGCGGCTGTTCGGCAATACGCAGGCCAAGGTGGTGATGTCGTCGACCAAGTCGTCGATCGGGCATCTGCTGGGTGCGGCGGGGGCCGTCGAGGCTATCTTCTCGGTGCTCGCCATCCGCGACCAGGTGGCGCCGGCGACGCTGAACCTCGAGAACCCGTCCGTCGAGACGGCCATCGACCTTGTGCCGAATACGCCGCGCAAGTGCGAGATCAATACGGTGCTGTCGAACTCGTTTGGCTTCGGCGGCACCAATGCCTCGCTCGTCATGCGCAAGGTGGCTTAGCGTCCGTCACGGCGCGGAGCGTGGGATCGTGATTGGGGGCGAAGCGGCACCGAGCCGGGCTTCGCCTCCACGCCTTTCAAGACAGCAGAGCTGTATTCTCTGCGCCAACGTCTTGGCGACAGGCACGTTCGCCCACATATTGCACACTGTTTTATCGACGTTTTTGGCCCTGCTTCGCAGTGACGCCTCCACTGGCGTGCTATAGATGCCGGCCGAGAGATCTCTCAGGCTGAGGCCCGGGGATCATGAGGCGCGCCGCCGGGGCCGGTCGGGGTTTCGCCACATTCGCTTGATCACGTCGGCGCGGTGGCGATGGCGGCTTGGCTTGTCGCGCGCGGGAGCGCGTGCAAGAGACGACGAACGGGAGCTGGACGACGATGACGAATGTGCGCCGGAATGCGCAGCCGACGCTGTCGCGGCGCGATGGCGTTCGCCCGCGGAGCCCGGCCGAAGCGCTCGAGCCGGGGCGTGCACCGCCGCGGCCCCATGGCGTGCGCCAGCGCCGCGAGTCGCGAGCCATGTCCGCGATCGTCCGTATCGTGAGCGGCGTGCTCACCGTCCTGCTCGTGGTGATGGTCGCAGCCGGCGGGCTGACGCTGCTCGTCGGTCATCTCTATGGCAAGCCCGGGCCGCTCACCATCGCCCAGACCGTCGTCATCCCGAAGGGGACAAGCTCGAACAAGATCGCCGACGAACTC
Source organism: Hyphomicrobium sp. (assembly GCF_036780825.1). Lineage (GTDB taxonomy): Bacteria > Pseudomonadota > Alphaproteobacteria > Rhizobiales > Hyphomicrobiaceae > Hyphomicrobium_C. The sequence continues at coordinate 23,991 of NZ_DAIQCD010000004.1, forward strand.
GAGGAAGAGGGCGTCGTCTCGAGCCGCTGGGCGTTCATGATCAACTACCTCGTGCAGAGCCGCATGCACCCCGAGGAGGTCTCGCTCAAGCATGGCGAGTACCTGTTCAAGCCGGGCGTTTCCATCCGCGAGGTGCTCGAGATCCTCTCCGAAGGCAAGTCCGTCCAATATCGGGTGACGATCCCCGAAGGCCTGACCAGCCAGCAGATCGTCGAGCGGCTGAAGGCGGAAGAGCACCTCTCGGGTGACATCACCCAGATTCCGCCGGAGGGTTCGCTCCTGCCCGAGACCTACAGCATCGAGAAAGGCATGCCGCGCCAGGAACTGCTCGAGCGCATGCAGCTCAAGCAGCAGCAGATGCTGGCGCGCGCCTGGGAGCGCCGCCGCAGCGATCTGCCGCTCAAGACGCCGGAGGAAGCGGTGGTGCTGGCGTCCATCATCGAGAAAGAGACGGGACGGGCCGACGAGCGCGAGCGGATCGCAGGCGTATTCGTAAACCGGCTGCGGCGCGGCATGCCGCTCCAGTCGGATCCCACCATCCTTTACGGCGTTCATGGGGGCGGCGTCTCGTGGGGCAAGCCGATCCTGCAATCGGAGAAGGACGCCAGGAACGCGCACAACACCTATCAGATCAAGGGCCTTCCTCCGACGCCGATCTGCAACCCGGGGCGTCCGGCGCTCGAAGCGGCGCTGAGCCCCTCGGATCACGGCGAGCTCTTCTTCGTGGCCGATGGGACGGGCGGGCATGTCTTTTCGGCGACGCTCAGGGAGCACAACGCGGCCGTCGTAAACTGGCGCAAGGTCGAGCGGGAGATGCGCGCCCGGCAGGCGGAGGCTGCGGATAAGACAGCCACCGGTGGCGGCCCTGTGGCGAACCCGGTGACGGAGCTCCCCAATCCGCCTGCCGAGGATAATGGCGCGGGCGCTCAGGCACGGCCCGTGTCAGCGACGGCCGATGCGGGTGCAGCTTCCGTCGAAGCGACGGCGTCCGGCCCGGACGTTCCGTTGCCGGTGAGGAAGCCCAAACGGTAAGCCTCCCCAGGGTCCTTGCGGCCGACGGCTGGGCCGCGTACCCCTTGATGCAGAAAAAATACTTCCCACGGCTCTCCCCTCAGAAGGCTTTCCGATGACGTTGCAAAGCATGACCGGGTTCGCCCGCAGCGATGGCGCTCTCGACGGTACCGCCTGGCATTGGGAGCTGCGCAGCGTCAACGGCCGGGGTCTCGACATCCGCCTACGCCTGCCGCCCGGTTTCGAGGCCCTGGAGCCCAAGGTGCGCGACCGTATCGCAAAGGTGATGGCGCGCGGCAGCGTCAATGCCGCCCTCAGCGTGCAGCGCAGCGCGCGCATGGGCGATGTGCGGCTCAACCAGGTCGCGCTCGACCGCGTGCTCGCCATCGCAAGCCGCCTGAGCGCCGAGACCGGCGCTGAGAAGCCGCGCATCGAGACGCTGCTCGGGCTGAAGGGCGTGCTCGACATCGTTGACGAGGCCAACGACGAGGAGACGCAAACGGCTGAGCAGGCGGCTATGCTCGAAGGGCTCGAGACGGCCCTTGCCGGCCTCGCGGCGGCGCGGCGCGAAGAGGGCGCACGCCTCAAGGAGGTCATCGGGCGCCAGATCGATGAGATCGCGCGGCTCTATGGGATCGTCGAAGCAGCACCCTCGCGCTCCGTCGAGGCGATCCGGACCCGTCTTGCCGAGCAGGTGGCGCGCTTGATGGAGACGGGGCAGACCCTTGATCCCGCGCGTCTCCACCAGGAGGCGGTGCTGCTTGCCACGCGCGCCGATGTCGAGGAGGAGCTGAAGCGGCTCCGGGCGCACGTGGAAGCGGCGCGCGCGTTGCTTGCTGAAGGAGGGGCGATCGGGCGCAAGCTGGATTTCCTCGCACAGGAGTTCAACCGCGAGGCCAACACGCTGACGTCGAAAGCCGTCGATCAGGAGATCGCGCGCACGGGGCTGGCGCTCAAGGTCGTCATCGATCAGCTCCGCGAGCAGGTGCAGAACATCGAGTGAGACCCGTTCCAGGGCCGTCCTCGGTGCGCTACTCGGTCACCGGCTCTACCGTGAACACCATGCCGTTGGCGCCGGTTATGCGGACCCGCGCGCCTTTGGGCGTATCGGCGCCCGAGGCGGGCCAGAGGGTATCGCCGACGCGCACGCGGCCGCGGCCGCCTGAGATCGCATCCTCGACGACGACTACGCGCCCGAGATACTGCGCGCTGCGCTGATTGAGGTCCCGGTCCTCGCTCTCGACGTCCTGCTTGTTGGCGAAACGGCGCACGGCCAGGACGGTTGCCACCGCGACGACCGCGAACAGCACGAGCTGCCAGGGCAGGCTGATCGCGTCGCCCGCAGCGAACATCAGGGTGCCGACGACGATCGCTGAGATTCCGAACCACGCCAAATAGACACCCGGAACCACAGTCTCGAGCGCGATGAGGAATACGCCGAGAATGACCCAGCTCCAGGGGCCAAGGCTGTCGAAGAGATCGATCAAGGCGGTCATGACGGAGCCCGTTTTTGTGATGCGCCGGAAGAGAATTATACCGACGCCGCGTCAAGCAAGACATAATTCCTCCGCCCTGAGGGGAGCGGATGAGTCTGCTTTTATTTGCGGGCTGGCAAATCAGCCCCTCGATGACGGCACGCTGCCCGTGCGGCCGGATTGCGGCGGCGCGGATGAAGGTTGCTCCCGGCGTCCGAAGGCTTCGCTCGTGATCTCCGCAAGCCCCGTGAGAGACCCGATCACCGAGGAGGCTTCGAGCGGCATCATGATGACCTTCTGGTTTGGCGCCTTGGCCAGTTCCTCGAGCGCCTTCACGTAGTTGTTGGCGACGAAGTAGTTGATGGCCTGCACGTTGCCCTTGGCGATGGCCTCGGAGACGAGGGAGGTGGCTTTGGCCTCGGCTTCGGCTTCGCGCTCGCGCGCCTCCGCATCCTTGAAGGCGGCTTCGCGCCGGCCCTCGGCCTCGAGCACCACCGCCTGCTTCTCGCCCTCGGCCTTGAGGATCGCCGCGGCGCGCAGGCCTTCGCTTTCCAGGATCTGTGCCCGCTTCTCGCGCTCGGCCTTCATCTGCCGCGCCATGGCGTCGATGAGATCGCGGGGCGGGGCGATATCCTTGATCTCGATGCGGGTGACTTTGACGCCCCAGGCCTCCGTTGCATGATCGACAACGGACAGCAGCTGCGCGTTGATCTTGTCGCGGTTGGAGAGGAGATCGTCGAGGTCCATCGAACCCATCACCGTGCGGATGTTGGTCATGGTCAGATTGACGATGGCGTTCTCGAGGTTGTCGACCTCGTAGGCGGACTTGGCGGCGTTGAGAACCTGGAAGAAGGCGACGCCGTCGACGCGCACCATGGCGTTGTCGCGCGTGATGACGTCCTGGCTCGGGATCTCGATCACCTGCTCCTTGACGTTGACGTGATGGCCCACACGCTCCATCACCGGAACGAGGAAATGCAGGCCCGGCGTGAGCGTGCGCGTGAATCGCCCGAAGTTCTCCACCGTATAGTGGTAACCCTGCGGCACGACCTTGACGGTCGACCACAGAACGGCGGCGGCAAGCACGATCAGGAGCAGGCCGAAAAGCTCGAAGCCGAACATGGATGCGTTTCCTTCCAGAGCGAAAGCCATCCCTCAGAGATCGTCAAACCCGGAGCGCTTCGCATTCTGCAAAATCGCGGAACGCCCGGGTATCGACCAACTCGTCGGTCGGATGAGATTTCAGATCCAGCCCGAAAGCTCGCGGCGCACGACGGCCTCGATGACGTCGAGGCCTTCGTCCGAATCGTTGAGGGCCGGAAGGTAGGCAAATTTCTCGCCGCCGCCCGTCTCGAAAATCTCCCGGTTCTCGCCGTCGAGCTCCTCGAGGGTCTCGAGGCAGTCGGCCGAAAAGCCGGGCGCCACGAGAGCAAGCCGCTTCACGCCTTCCTTCGCGAGCCGCGCCACCGTCTCGTCGGTGTAGGGCTGCAGCCAGGGATCGCTGCCGAAGCGCGACTGGAATGTCGTCAGCCAGCGCTCCTCAGGCCATCCGAGCGTGTCGCGCAGCAGCCGCGACGTTTTCTGGCACTGACAATAGTAGGGGTCGCCCTTGGCGAGATAGGCTTCGGGCATGCCATGGAATGTGGCGATGATGCGCTCGGGCTCGAAATCGAGCGCCGCGAGGCTCTTCTGCATAGAGACGGCGAGCCGGTCGATGTAGACGGGATCGTCGTGGTAGGCGGGCGCAACGCGGACGGCGGGCTGCCAGCGCATCGTCATCAGGGTGCGGAAGGCATGGTCGGCCGCGGTTGCGGTCGTCGGCGCGGCATATTGCGGATAGAGTGGGACGAGAAGGATGCGGTCGCACCCCGCCGCCGCCAGCGCCTTGATGCGGCTATCGGTTGAGGGATTGGCATAGCGCATCGCCCAATCCACCACCACTCGCGGATGGCCGGCGAGGCGCTGTGCCAGCTTCTCGGCCTGTGAGCGCGAGATGGTCTTGATCGGGCTTTCGTTGAGCTCGTTGTTCCAGATCGTCGCGTAATCGCGGCCCTTCGTGCGCGGCCGGGACGTGAGGATCATCAGATTGAGGATCGGCCACCATTTCCATCGCGGCTCCTCGATGACGCGCCGGTCCGAAAGGAACTCCTTGAGATACCGGCGCATGGGCCAATAGTCCGTGGAGTCCGGAGTACCCAGGTTGAGCAGCAGGACGCCGATGCGGCCGTGCTCCACATTGGGATGGTTCTCAGGCCAATGGCTGCGATCGGGGGTGAAAGCGGTATCTGCTTTGGTCAGCATCGTCTCCCTGTCATCCGGAATTCTCGTCCTGCCGATCTGGCTGCGGACCGTCCGCAGACGCATAGGGCATCACACTAGGCTTTTGTTTGATCGTGCTTCTTGTCGAAAAACCGGTCCCCACGTTTTCGAAAGCACTCTCAAGCGTGTGTGTGATCGATGCGTGGTGCCGGACACTCGTGCTCGCATGGCTCGTCATGAGCGGTTGCGGGTTTCCGGAAGCAATCTAGCGCATCTGGCCATCGGCTCAACTGCGCTGTTGATCCGGTGCCCGGGCCCGCGGAGCCTTGTCAGGTTTGTGGACGTCGTCGCTTGCATCCTTGCGCTCGGCTTCGGCGGCTGCGTCCCATATGGCCGAGATTCGCCGGCCGATCGCTTTCGGTCGTTCGGCGAACACCTTTTTACCAAGGGCGTGAGCGGCGCGGCGCAGCCTGGCCTGCCGGTCGGCGATGAGCGCCTCGAGCGCTTGCGCCTCTTTGCGCGAGAGCCCGCCGGCCGGCAGCGCTCTCAGCTCCGCGCGCAACAGGGCGAGATCGTGATCGTCTCCAAGGACCCGTGAGAGCTCGCGAGTGGCCTCGATGTAGGTGGCGAAAAGAGCGGGCCAGGAGTGCGAAAGTAGCGCCAGATGCCGCCATAGCGCCTGCACGCGCTTGCGCCACTCGTGGAACGATTCGTCCTCCCCGTCGACGTAGGCCGCATCGAACCATTCGCGGCCCTTTGCATAATTCTGCACGAAGCCGTGCTCCAGAGTGGCGAAGCTGTCGGGGGTGAGCCGCAGGCGTCTGAAGCGCCGGGCGGCGCGGGCGAGCGCCACATCGGCTTCGGCGCGTGCGTCCGCTGCGCCGTCCGAGACCGAGGCTGGGGACGTATTGGCGAGGATGGCATCCTTGAGGCGGGCAAGCATGCCTGCGGCTTTCGCGTTGTCCTCTGCACTGAGCTTGGCGATGGTCTGCAGCAGGACGTGCGCATCGCGGGCCGGGGCGAGCGATTGGGCGATGGAACGGAGGGCTTCGTTCTCGGAGCGAAACACCTCCTCGCCCAGGCCTTTGCGCCCGAGCCGCAAGAGAGCACGGATCCGTTTCAGGCACTTGCGGGCCTCGTGGATCGTGGTTGCCGGGTCGGAATCGGCCGCCAGTTGCCGGCGCGCTCGCTCGATCTCTGAAACGCCGACGCGCCGAAAGCTCTTGGCGATCGGCTCGCCAATCTTCAGTCGAAAAGCCATGTAGAAATGCCCGCTCGCCAATGGGGTGTGCTACCGGGAGTATATCGGCCCTCGGTGACGCTTTTCTATGTCCACGCTTCGGCCCGGGCGGCTCGCGCGTTTACCTTTCCGGAGCGGTGTGCGAGGCGCTACATTTCATCGGAATTCAAGGTTATTCTCGGCCGAATCCGACCGTCCAGGCAACAGTTCCGATCGTCCATGCTCGCCACACCCGAGAGAGAGCCCGCCGCCAGCCGATGGGCAACGCGCGCGGCTCTGTTCGCCTTCGGTTTGCTCGTCTCGGCCGCCTTGCTGTTCCGGCTGTTCGGGCTGCCGTCGCCCATCGCCTACAATCTTGCCGCCGTATCGATGGGGATCGCGATGGCTTCGATTGCGAGCGCCGCGGTGGCCGCCGTCATCATCTGGCGGACGGGACGCCCCGGTACGGCGCGCGTGCTCTTCGCGACCGGGCTCAGCCTGGCGCTGCTGTCTCTGCCGCTCGTCCTGCTCGTATGGTCACGCGATTTTCCGCCGCTGAACGATGTCACAACCGACGTCGAGCGTCCGCCCCAGCTCATCGCGGCTGCGGAGCTGCGGGGGCCGGGGGATAATCCTGTCGTCTACAGCCGGAGGCTTGCCGAGGAGCAGAGGCGCGCCTATCCCGACATCGTCCCGGTGCGGATTGCGCGCTCGAGCGAGGAGGCGCAGGCGCTCGTCGGAGATGCGGTGAGGCGGCTCAAGATGGAGATCGTCCGCGAAGCGCCACCCGATCCTGAAACCGGCGCACCCGGCGCCATCGAGGCCGTGAGCCGGACGCTCGTGCTGGGCCTTTACGGGGACGTGGCCATTCGTGTCTCGGGAGATGGCGAGCAGGCGCGCATCGACATCCGCTCCGCTTCGCGCTTCGGACGCTTTGACCTCGGCCAGAACGCCGAAGGCGTGCGCGAACTCATCAAGGAGATCGAGGCGCGTGCGGATGCGACCATGCCCACGGCCGAGGATGCACGATCGGGCCGCCGCACTAGGCAAGAGAAAGCGGGCGCTCCGAACTCGGAGCCCCGTCGCAAGTCACGAGCCCGCGCTGAATGAGATGCTCCACGTGGGCCTGCACCGACAGCGCCGCGGCGCCGGATAGCGCGGGGTCGATGGTCGGATAGATCAGCGGCACGATGGACTGGATGGTGCCGGCGCCGTGGCGGATGGCGTCGAGGACCTGCTCCTCGCGCCAGCGGCGATGCAGCAGGTAAGCGCGCACCGTGCGCTGAGCGTTCTCCAGCCGTCCCCCGTGTCCGGGCAAATAGGTGCTTTCGGGGCGCACGAGGAGCCGGGCGAGGGATTCGACATAGTCGGCCATGGCGCCTTCCGGAGGCGCGACGAGCGTCGTGTTCCACGCCATCACATGGTCGCCCGAGAAGATGATGTTGCGTCCGGCGAGCGCGAAGCACAGGTGATCTGGCGCGTGGCCTGGCGTATGGATGGCCTCGAGCCGCCATTCCTTTTCCGCGATGACATCTCCGTGCATGACCGTGACGTCGGGCGTGAACACGTAATCGATAAACTCGGAGCCTTGCGGATTGGTGTCGGGACCGACCGGAGGGAAGGTCTCGCGGCCATAGCCGTAGACGGGGGCGCCGGTCTCGACCTTGAGGGCTTCTGCGCCGTCCACATGGTCGCGGTGTGCGTGCGTGACGATGATCTGGCGGATCGGGCGTCCATGAGCCGCCTTGAGGATCGCTTCGAGGTGGGCGGCGTTTTTTGGCCCCGGATCGATCACGGCGAGTTCGGTCATGCCGAGGAGATACGTATTGGTTCCTTTGAAGGTCAAAGGGCTCGGATTTTCAGCGACGACGCGCACGATGCCGGGGCTGATGGGCGCGGGCTCGCCGTAGGCGAACTGCATCGCAGTCTGGAATTTGAGCTCGTGGGTCATTGGACCTATGCGACGCCGCCTTGGGCGCGAGACTTAAGAGAGCTTCCGGAAAAGCGGGAACCGGTCATGTCGGAATGAGGACACCATGCCGCAATGACTGGCGGAGGCATACAGGCTCACGCGGGCGGAAGGAAGCACGAGCGGGCGGAAACCTAACGCGGCTCTGAAGTTTTGCTTAAGCCGTGCGGATCCAGGCGATTGCATATGTGGCGCAGTCCGGGTGCTGGCAGCTCTAAGTTTTTATTTGAGAAACTGTTTCACGTTCTCGGTGAATGCGTGTCCGCATCCAGGATCTAACGTCCTTCGCGCCACCAGGCCATGGCCATGACGGCCAGCAGTGCCGCGAGGGCCAGGAAGCCTGTGAACATCGGAGTGAGCTTGACACCCTTGGTCACATAAGCCTCGCGATCGCGAAGGCCCATCCAGCCCGATCCCGCGAGGACGCGGGCACCCGACATCATCGAGACGCGCGGCACCGCAACGTCGTCGCTGGCGCTTGCCGGATCGGTGCGCGTCCAGAAGACGCCGCCGCCCGTCTGCTCGACTAGCGGCTTCAGCTTGCGGTCGGTCGCTACCACCTCGCTCATCTCGCGCGGATCCTCGATCCCCGCATGGGCGACGGCGGTCAGCGGACCCGAGGATGCCTGCGTCTCGGCCTTGTAGAGACCGGGAAGCTTCACATCGAGTGTCGCCCGCCAGATACCGGGGCGCTCGCGCTCGAGCGTCACCTCACTGCGCTCGCCGCCCGGCGCCGAGACGGTGACCGGCGCCACGCTATCCTCGAGCGTATGCCGCTCGAGCGTGAGCTTGAGACCACGGGCGGAGGCGAGCAGCCGCTCCTCCTCGAGGTCGGGCTCCTTCATCAGCCAGTGGGAGAGGCGGCGCAGGAGATCCGTATGCGGTCCGCCCCCGTCATAGCCGCGCGCCCATAGCCAGGCGTGGTCCGAGGTGAGGAGGGCCACGCGGCCATTGCCCTTGCGGTCGAGCACGAGCAGCGGCTGGTTCTCCGCTCCCTGCATGACGACGCGGCCACGGTCCGGTCGCACCTCGGCCTGGCGGAACCAATGTCCCCAGGTGGCCGGATGGGCGGGCGCGAGGGTGTTGGCGCCTTGCAGGCCCTGGGTGACTGGATGACGGAAGCCTTCCTCCGTGATGCTGGCGCGGAACGGCTCCACGAGCACGCGCCCCGTTGGTGCGGCGGGAAGGACGGGCGACAGGGGCGTGCGGTAAAGGCTCGTCATGCCGGCATAGTCGTCGCCCGCCGCTACCAGCACGGCCCCGCCGTGACCTTCCACATAGCGGGCGATGTTGTCGTAGTAGGCGAGCTGCAGGATGCCGCGATGCTCGTAACGGTCGAAGATAATGAGATCGAAGTCGCGGATCTTGTCCGAGAACAGCTCCTTGGTCGGGAAAGCGATAAGGGAGAGCTGATTGATCGGCGTGCCGTCCTGCTTCTCAGGCGGGCGCAGAATGGTGAAGTGCACGAGGTCGACGGCCGCGTCGGATTTCAGGAGATTGCGCCAGGTGCGCTCGCCGGCGTGCGGTTCGCCCGAGACGAGCAGCACGCGCAGGTTCTCGCGCACGCCCTCGGCAACGATGACGACGCGGTTGTTGGCGGATGTGAGCTCACCGGGCTCGGTCGCGAGCTCGACCTCGAGGATGTTGGTGCCCGCATGCGGGAATGGCATCGCGATCGACACCGGCTCGTCGACGCTTGCCGTCCGAAGCTCGTCGGGGCGGCCCTCGCGGCGCACGCGGAGCGAGGCGCCGCCACCGCTACCCGCCGACCGGCGGCCGGTCTCGCGCACGGCGATCCTGATATCGCGAGACTGCCCGACGAGGCCATAGCGCGGTGCATCCAGGATCTCGATGCGCCTGTCGAATTCGTCCGGCGTGCCGGTGAGAAGGGCGTGCACGGGGGCGTCGAAGCCGAGCGCGGCGGTGGATGTCGGAACGTCATGCACCTGGCCGTCCGTGATCAGCACCACGCCGGCGATGCGGTCCGGCGGCGTGCTCGTCAGAACGGAGTTGAGTGTCGAGAAAAGGTGCGTGCCCTGGGTGGCGGCGTCTTCGCTCTGCGTGGATGTCGCCCATTTGATTTCGAGATTTGCGATCTTGCCGAGGCGCTGCTCGAGCTCGCGGCGGATGGCGGCTTTCTGCTCGGGACGCTTGTCGAGGGCCTGGCTCGTGCTTTCGTCGACAACCACCACGGCGATGTTGGCCAGGCTTTCGCGCTCCTCCTCGCGCAGCGTCGGGTTCATGAGCGCGGCGATCAGGGCGGCGAGCGCGAGGCCGCGCCAAAGGGCGCCCCGGCTTCTGCGGAAGAGAAGGATGGCGACGAGCACAAGCGCGAGCAGAGCCGCCGCCCAGATGAGCGGAACCGGAACCAGCGGTGTGAACTCGATCGACCAGTTCATGCCTTGCTCTTACTCCTCGCGCGGGTTCACGCCGGCGGCCCGCGCAGCCGTTATTGCCCCAGCCGTTCCAGCAATGCGGGAACGTGCACCTGGTCGGCCTTGTAGTTGCCGGTCAGCGCGTGCATGACGATGTTGATGCCGGTGCGCAGCGCCATCTCTCGCTGGCTTTCGCCGCCCGGAACGACCGGGTAAAGCGGGCGGCCCGAACTGTCGAGCGCCCAGGCGGACGCGAAGTCGTTCGAGGTGATCATGATCGACGTCACGCCGTCGGCGCGCCGCGCCCTGCGGCTCTCGCCGTCTCCTTCGGACGTCGCCTCGACCCAGAGCTGCCCGCCTTCCCAGCGGCCCGGGAACGAGCGCAGCAGGTAGAACGATTTCGTCAGCACGTGATCCTCAGGGACAGGCTCGAGACGGGGTACGTCAAGCGTGCCGATCAGGCGCTTCAGCGCCGCACCGTTGCGGCCTTCGAAGCTCGAAGCCGTCGGCATTCCCGTGCCGGAGTCCCGGGTGTCGAAGATGACCATGCCGCCCTGTTTCATGTAAGCGTCGATCTTGGCCAGCGTCGGCTGCGGCAACGGCTTGGCGCTCGCGAGCACGGGCCAGTAGAGCACCGGATAGAACGCGACCTCGTCGTTGACGATGTCGACCCCGATGGGCTCGCCCGGCTCGACCGCGGTGCGCAAAGCGAGCACGCGCGAGAGGCCTTCGAGGCCGGCCTTGCTCGTGGCATCGGCGCCGGCGTCGCCGGTCAGGACGTAGCCGAGCGTGACGTCGGCGGTGGCGGTCTGTGCTGTCTTGCCGCCCGGCACTGCGGAGAAGTCCGCGGCCGGCTGGCGTGCCTGTGCGGACGCGGGCTCCGGGGCGCCGAGGATGGCGGCCGAGGCGAGCATGCCGGCCAGGAGCGCGCCGGCGGCGGTCGGCGTGCGCGGCCGGCGCCAGGAGGCGAGTGCGCCGAACAAGCCGAGAAGCGCCAGCACGGCCACGATGTCGATGAAGATCAGGCTGAGCGACGTGGCAAGCAGCGCGGGCGCAAGCGGCGTCGAAGGTTGGGTCTCGTAGAGCATACGCTGCGCCCCTGCCAGGCTGGGAAGTGGCGCCAGCGTGCTCTTTGGATCAAGAACGTTCAGCGCATGCGGACTTCCCTGGGCACCATAGTATCCCGGAGGATGCGGACGGCTAGCCTTAACGGAAGCGAGCTTTGCCGCCGGGATGGCTTCCGCGGTGGGCGGCGGCTGGCGCAGGATGCCGAAGCCATCGAGAACCTGCACGGGTGCGAAGACATCTGCGGTGGCGGCCGCCCGGGAGGAGGCGCTCTGGTCGTCCTCGCGATCGGCGGTGCCGGCGGGCGCCTGCGAAGCGCCCTCCGGGGGCGCGAGGCTGCCGAGTGCCGTGATCCGTTGCAGCATCTCCACGAAAAGACCCGACATCGGCAGGTTCGACCAATCCGAGTTGGCGGTAACGTGGAAGAGCACGATCTGCCCCGCGCCGCGCGCCGCGGCCGTGACGAGAGGCGTGCCGTCGGCGAGGCGCGCCCACACCTTCACGGCGGGCGTCAGCCGTGCCGGATCGGCGAGCACCTGCCGGCTGACGGTCACGTCCTGGGGCACGGTGATGCCGGCGAAGACGCTGGTGTCGTCGAAAGGTGCAAGTGGTTGGGGTGCCGACCAGGAGAGTGCGCCGCCAAGCGTGCGACCGCCCATGCGCAGTGCCACCGGGAGCAGGTCGTCGCCGCCGCTTTCGAGGCGTGGGCCCGCAAAGCGCACGAGGATGCCGCCGCGCTCGACCCAGCTTTCCACGCGGTCCTTCATCTCGCCCGAAAGAGTTCCGATGTCGGCGAGCATGAGGACGCTCGCGTTCTGCTCGAAGATCGTGTCGATCCCCTTGGCCAGATTGTGGTCCTTCGGGCGGATGATCTCGGCGAATGGCTGGACGGCCTTCTCGAGATAATAAAGCGGCGCCAGCAGCGGCTGAGCCTGCTCCTGGCTCTCCCCCGAGAGCATGCCGACACGCTGCCATTGGGACCGTCCGTCGAGCAGGCTCACAGCGCCAGCGGAATGCTCGCCGGCCAGCCCGAGACGGGTGACCTGATTGCGCAGCTCGAGCGGCAGGTCGAACGCGACCTCCGTGCGTGTCGCGCCGGAAGGAAGCGTGAAGGATGCTTCACCCAGGCGTTGTCCGCGAGCCGAGAAGGCATCGATGCGCCCCGATCGGGCCGGGCCTCCGGTGCGCAGCACGGCGGCCATGAGCTTGCCGTCGGCGCCAAGATAGGCCGTAAGACCGAGCGGCTCGGAGCCGGCGGCGTCCTCGACGAGGGCGAACGTGCCTTCGCCCGCCGCCTGTTCGAGACCGTCCGCGAAGCTCGCCACGTCGCCATCGTGGTCGATGCCGTCGGCGAGCCAGAGCACGTTCGGCGCGACCACATTGGCGGAGGCGAGAGCGGTGGAAAGCCTAGCGAGCGTACCCTTACGGTCGGGAGCGTAGGGCTGCGGCTCGACGGCGGCGAGCGTGGCGCGAGCGTCGGCCGGCGCCTCGAGGCGCAGCGTCCGCGATTGCGACGCGGGTGCCGTCTCGGCCACGATCACGGGGCGTTTCTGCCGCTGTGCCTCCCCGAGAGCCTCCTCGGCGAGGGCCGAGCGCCGTGTCCATTCCGTAGCGGCGGCCCACCCATTGTCGATCACGAGCACAAGGGGGCCGCTGCCCGTCATGGCGCGGCCGCGCTCCGGATTGAGCACCGGCTCGGCGAGCGCAAGGATCACGAGTGCGGCGGCGGCGAGGCGCAGCAGCAGGAGCCACCACGGCGTCTTGGCCGGCGTCTTCTCCTCGTTCTCGAGGCCGACGAGGATGCGTGTCGCGGGAAATTCCACCTGCTTGGGGCGTGGCGGAACCGTCTTGAGCAGCCAATAGATCAGCGGCAGGCTGGCGAGGCCCGCCAGCAGCCATGGATTGAGGAAGGCCAGCGCGCCGAGGCTCATGGCATCTCTTCCGCGCCGGATGGGCGCATGCCTGCGCCGCTGCCGCTCCAGCGATAGCCGTGCTCGCGGCCTTCGAGGCGCATGACGAGCGTGAGCAGCGGCTCCGTCGGCGGGCGGTCGGTATGATGGACGAGGAACGACCACCCAAGCCGCAAGGCGAGATCCTGCAGCGCCTGGCGATGGGCCTCGAGGCGCGCTTGATAGCGGGTGCGGAGGCTTTCCGCCCGATCCGCGATCCAGGCTTCGCCGCCCTCGGAGGGCAGGAACTCGGTGCGTCCCTCATAGGGGAGCGTTTCCTCGGCCGGATCGAGCACCTGCACGAGGTGGCCGGTGGCGCCGCCCGCCGCCAATGCTTCCATGCTCTCGCGCAACTCGTCGATGGGATCGAGGAAGTCGCTGATCAGGATCAGCCCCGAGAAGCGGCTGACGCGTGCCGAGGAGGGGCGCCCCGCGGCAAGTTGCGGCGCGCCGGCGTGGGACGCGATGGCCTCGGCGATGCGTGTTGCGGCGCGCCGGCTGGAGGTGGGCGGCGTCAGGCCAAGCAGGCCCACGCGCTCGCCTCCGCGCACGAGAAGTTCCGCCGCCGCCAGCATCAGGATCAGGGCCCGGTCGCGCTTGGTCACATCGGCGAGATGGCTTCGGAAGGCCATCGAGGGCGAGAGATCGGGCCATAGCCACACCGTGTGCGCGGCCTCCCATTCGCGCTCGCGGACATAGAGGTGATCGGAGCTCGCCGAGCGGCGCCAATCGATGAGCTGTGCGGAGTCCTGGGATTCGTAGGTGCGGAACTGCCAGAACGTCTCGCCCGGGCCGGCGCGGCGGCGTCCGTGGATGCCGTGTGCCACGGTCTGAGCGATGCGGTCCGCCTCGATGAGGAGATCGGGCAGCTTGTCGGCCAGGGCATGGGCGTCGCGCTCGAGGGTGAACACCCGCGCGTCGCTGCCTTGCGCAGACTGGCCGGGGGCATGCCCGCGGGGCGCCATCGTCGTCACTCCACGGCCTTGGCGAGGCTTGCGATGAGAGCCGCCAGCTCGATCCCCTCGGCGCGGGCGGCGAAGGAGAGCGCCATGCGGTGCTTCAGCACCGGCTCCGCAAGCTCGATCACGTCATCGATCGAGGGCGCGAGGCGTCCGTCGATCAGCGCCTTGGCGCGCACCGCGAGCATGAGCGCCTGGCTCGCGCGGGGGCCGGGTCCCCAGGCGACGAAGCGGTCGGTCTCGGCGCTGGCGCCGGTGCCGGGGCGTGCCGAGCGGACGAGCTTCAGGATGGCCTCGACAACCTTGTCGGGCACCGGGATCTGGCGCACGAGACGCTGGATGGCGATCAGCTCCCCAGCGGAGAGCACGCTTTCGACCGTGCGCTCCTCGGTGCCTGTGGTGGTGTAGAGCATGCGCCGCTCGGCGGCGAGGTCGGGGTAGGTGACATCGATCTCGAGGAGGAAGCGGTCAAGCTGCGCTTCAGGCAGCGGATAGGTCCCTTCCTGCTCGAGCGGGTTCTGCGTCGCAAGCACATGGAACGGCTGAGGCACGTCATGGCGCGTGCCCGCCACCGTGACGTGATGCTCCTGCATGGCCTGAAGAAGCGCCGATTGCGTCTTCGGGGATGCGCGGTTGATCTCGTCCGCCATGAGAAGCTGCGTGAAGATCGGTCCCTTGATGAAGCGGAACGTGCGCCGCTGGCCGGGCGCCTCCTCCAGCACCTCGGAGCCGATGATGTCCGAGGGCATGAGATCGGGAGTGAACTGAATACGCTTGGCGTCAAGCCCGAGCACGCGCCCGAGCGTTTCGACGAGCAGTGTCTTGGCGAGGCCCGGAACGCCGATCAGAAGCGCGTGACCGCCAGAGAGAATGGTGATCAGCGTGCGCTCGATCACGACATCCTGGCCGAAGATGACGGAGGCGGCGGCCTTGTGGGCCCGTTTCACACGCTCGGCGGCGGCCTCGAGCTTGGCTACGATTGCCTCGTCGGTCTGGATTACGTTGCTCATGATGGCCAAGCTCACGGGTTGCGGATTACGGCTACGGCGTGCGACGCCGGACAGGGAGGCTGCCGGGCGACCTGCTGCACATCGCTCGATGTGACCGGCTGGCGGGGGCCCCGGTCAAGTTAATACTCGGTAAGACGCTTCGGGAAATCTCCTTAGCGGTTGCCAGAGGACTATGCTGCAGATTGGGCACCCACAGGGCAAGCCTGCATCTGCCCATAAGCCGGACTCTTGCGAATGCCTGCCCTTTATGGATCGCCGTTCGCCATGCGCTCGAACGTTGCGGCAGCATTCGGAAAATCCACGATAATGTGTAATTTTATGTTCCAACAGACGATTTCCAGACGGTGAGGGATGCAGGCAGCGCATCGATGGACCGACTAGAGGAGCTTTTGAGAGAGGCCGATGCGCGGGGTGCGGCTCCGGTCGAAGCATGGGATCCTCCCTATTGCGGCGATATCGGGCTCGCCATCGCGGGCGACGGCCAGTGGCTCTACCAGGGAAGCGCCATCCCGAGGCGCGAGATCGTGAAGCTGTTCGCACGCGTGCTGCGGCGCGATGCGGATGGGCGCACCTATCTGGTCACGCCGGCGGAAAAGGTGGATGTGGCCGTGGCGGACGCGCCCTTCATCGCGGTCGAGATGCAGGTTCAGGGGCGCGGGACGGAGCAGGCGCTGCTGTTCCGCACCAACGTGGATGACGTCGTGCGCTGTGACGCCGACCACCCGCTGCGCTTTACCATTGGCGCGGCCGATGGAGCGTTCAAACCGTATGTGCGCATCCGCGGCCGCCTCGAGGCATTGCTGTCGAGAGCCCTGGTCTACGATCTCGTCGAACTTGCGGACGAGGGACCGGATGGGCGCCCAGGCCTATGGAGCGGTGGCGCGTTCTTCGAGTTGCCGAGCTGAGCGGCGCTGAGGGTCACCATGCCAGCGCGGGCATAGCGGCGAGGGGAAGTCTTTCGACTGCAGAGAAAAGCTCCGATAGATGCTCGCTCGTCAAAGGCTCCGTGACGTGAATGCCGCTCGCGATGAAGACGCTGTCGAGGCCGGCGGCCGCGGCGCCTTTGATATCCGTGCGGATGCCGTCGCCGATGCACAGGATGCGCTCGCGCGGAACCGGTGTGCCGCGCAGCGTCTCGATCATGGAAAAGGCCACATCGTAGACGGGCAGGTAGGGCTTCCCGGCATAGGAGACGCTGCCGCCAAGAGCGATAAACTCGGCGGCGAGGGCGCCGGCGCAATAGACGATCTCGGAGCCGCGCTCGACGGTGAGATCGGGGTTGGCGCAAATCATCGGCACCTTGCGCTCCGCAAGCGCGGCCAGGACGGCGGCGTAATCGTCTGGCGTCTCGATCTCGTCGTTGAATAGGCCCGTGCAGGAGACCGCGTCGGCGTCGGCGGCCTCCGACAGCGTGACACCGAGCCCCTCGTAAAGGGGAAGATCGCGATCAGGGCCGAGGTGGAACACGCGCCGGCCCGTATAGGCGCCGACGAGCGCGCGCGCGGCATCTCCGGAGGTCAGGACGGCATCCCAGGCCGCGCGCGGCACGCCGAGGCGATCCAGCTGGATCACGATTTGCTCGGACGGCCGAGGCGCGTTGGATAATAGCAGTACGGTTCCACCGGCGCGGCGAAACTGCGTGCAGGCGTCACAAGCGGCGGCGAAAGCGTGAACGCCGTTGTGCATGACGCCCCAGATGTCCGTCAGCCAGACATCGCGCGCGGGCGCCAGCTCGGCGATCGATGACAGAATGGGAACGGATTGGGCAAGCGAGGGCGACGTATCCATGCGCCATGCCTACTGGCTCAGGAGGCTTGGAGCAAGCGCTGCGAGGCGCTTGCCCTTCCATCAGCCGGGCCGTGTCATGCCCATATTCAAGGCCGCGCCTTATGCGGCGGTGCGCCCGCTGCGCGGGCCGCTCACCACATCGGCCCTGACAGGGCGCGCGCCGCCAAAGAACTGGCCCTGTCCGAGGAGCGCCCCGAAGCCGAACACTCGGGCGAGCTGTTCCTCGTTGTCGATGCGCTCGACGACTAGCGTCAGGCCGTGGCGGGCAAGATGGCGGCAGACGTCGCTCGACGGAATCGAGCCGCTTGGCGCGGGCAGTCCCTCGAGGAACACGGACGCGTCGAGCTTGGCGAATACGAAGCCCTGCTCGGCCAGCATCTCGAAATCCATGTCGAGGTCGGTCAGGTGCGAGAGCGCGAAGCGGAAGCCGAGTGCACGCATGTCGGCAAGCGAATCCCATTCCGGCGTCGAGAACGCCCGTACGTCGGTCTGCGTGAAGGAAAGCACGAGCTGGCTGGCGAGGCTCGCTCGCTGGTGCAGAGTCTCGGCCAACTCGCCGAGGAAATACTCGTCCGCGACGGATTCGCCGCTGAAGGCCGAGAACACGGAGCCGCTCTTCCCCCGCTCCTCGAGGCGGCGCGCGACGGCGGCCGTGCGCGTGACGCGTACGCCGTCGAACAAGGGAAGGAGGCCGGTGCCGCGCAGGTCCGGACCGCCTGGCGCTGCCTCAAGCGGGTTGCCGTCGGCATCGCGCAGGCGCACGGCCACTTCATAGTGGCGTGTCTGCTGATCCTCGAGGCCGAGGATCGGCTCAAGCGAGACGTCGATCCGCCCAGCGGAGATGGCGTCAGCCATGAGGCGCGCGTGGGCGTCGGCGTTGGACCGCGGGCGCTGCTGCGGTTTTGCCTGCGGGGCGGCGGCAGCGCCCCGGACGAATGGCGGAAGCGGCGGCGGCTCTGATGCCGGCTCAGCGCGAGACGCCGTCTTGGGGGTGGATTTTCCTTCGGATTCGACGGCCCGCATTGTGCCGGCCGTCATGCGCAGGGCGGCGATCGAGCGCTCGATGGAGGCGGTGTCGGGCGATGCGCCGGCGGTTGCAGAAGGGCGCGACGCATCCTTTCCTCCGTCTGCGCCGTCAGCCGCAGGCGCCGGTTGCGCGCGGGATTGTTCGGCCGCGTTGACTTCGGCGAGAAGCCGCTTGATGGCGTCCTGGATCACCTCCACATCGGCTTCGCGCGGGGCTGAGGCCTTAGCCTGGGACGGCGCTGCCTTTGGCGAGGCGCCGTCGTGTGCAGGGGCGGGGCCGGGCAGAGACAGCTCGGCGGAGCCCGGGACGCGCCCGGTGACGAACGGCGGAAGCTTTTGCTCGGCCGCCGGACGGAACGACCACAGATCCTGAAGGTCCTCGGCGCGCGCGGGATTTGCGCTCTCGGCAGGCCGTCCGGCCGGGAGCGGCAGGGGCGGCGGCGCCGTGCGATCGGCTTGGCGCGAAGGTGCCGGGGGCGGCGGCTGCATGCCGGCGCCGGTCTTCGTCGTGGAGCGCTGCGGAGCCGCCGGCCGCACGTCGGCCCGGAACGGCGGCGGATCCTGGGCGGGCGCGCGCGCCGCTTTCGATGCCGGTGCCGCCTGCGGCAGGCCGGGCGCCGGGGACGGCGCCTTCAGCATGCCGTCCTGGGGATGGCGCGGTGGAGCGGCCGCACGGTCACGGGAGGGCGCCCGATCGAGCGCATGGCGCTTGCGGCGCCACATGACGGCATGGGCAGTGAGGAGGAGGAGATAAGCCGAGAGAGCGGCCGTTGCCGCGACGGGGCCGGGCAGGCCGGCGTGTTGATGCAGCGCTACCGCAGCCGCGCCCGCGACCAAGCCCATGGCCACAACGACGATGGTCTGCGAGGCAGTCTGATTTCCGGTCATAATTTCTTCTCTTCCCTCGATACTTCAGTGCGACCCGCCCCCCTAACTCAACGACGGATTCCTCCGCCAACGAATCGCTCCGCCCAGGGTCGGACCGTTCCCCCGGCAAGGCAACGTTGCCTCCCCGCGGTATCACCAGCATTTCGCGAGTGCCGTCGTCCGCATAGGCCGACAGTGGCCAAGATGCACCGGGTTTGGTGGCGCAACGGCTACAATGTTTGCGGGGGAGGGCCGCAAAGCAGCCATGGCCTAGCCGCGAGGGAACCCGAATCGGGAGGCCGTTTAGATGTCGTTAGGCGAATCGGCGTGCTATCGCCATGTCCGGGCCGCCTCACTCTGTCCGGCGTACGAAGGAGAGTTGCCCGATGTCGATGAGTGTTATTGCGCGCGCGTGCGATTGCGTGGCGTTGCCCGAGCTTGCGGGCTGTCGCGTGCTGGTTACAGGACTTACCACCGATTTCGGATTCGATGTCGCTCGCTCTTTTGCCGATCGCGGAGCGCGTCTCATCGTCCAGTCGCCGGATGCAGGCCCGGCGCTGACGGAGCTTGCCACTCTTTTGGCCGACAACGCGAGGGAGATGCATCTTTTCGATGCTCCACTCGACAGCGAGGCAGACGCGGCGCGGCTGGTGCAGACCGTGGCGCAGGAGCTCGGCGGTATCGACGCGATGGTCAACCTTGCGTGTGTGGAACGCGCCTTCGTCGACGGATTGGAGACGCCCGGTGACGTGGAGCGCCTCGTTTCCGAAGTGCTGAGACTGCCGCTGCGGCTCACGGAGGTGGCGGCCAACCGCATGCGCCTCGTCTGGCGCGAGGGCGTCATTCTGAACGCGGTGCGCATGTCCAGCGCGTCCGGCGGGCGGGCGATGATGCTGGCCGATGTGCTGCGCGCTGAGCTCGCAGCCCTGACGCGCGGCCTTGCGCGCGAGTGGGCCGAGCACGGGATCAGCATCAATGCCGTGGCTCCGCCGTCGTCGGTTGCGGTCCTCACCGGAGAGACGGAGGCCTCGGAGGCCGATCTGGCCGCGGTCGCGATCGAGCTTGCGAGCCGAAAGGGACGGGGCGTGTCGGGGCATGTGCTCGACGCCACCGGCAGCGCGGGGCACTGCTGCTGAGGCCGACGGCCAAGAAACGACCTCCTGAATACATTGGACCGAGGGCGATGAACCTCGGCTTCCATCGCGACGAAGGGCTCTATTCCGCCGGCGCAGGCGTCGGATGCGGCTCGGCGTCTTCTGCCGTGCGGCGCGACGAGCCGATGGCGCTTAGCACCGTCGGGATGACGAACAGCGTCAGGAGCGTGCCGAGCGACATGCCGCCGACGATGACCCAGCCGATCTGCTGGCGGCTCTCGGCGCCGGCGCCCGTGGCCATGGCGAGCGGTACGGCGCCGAGCACCATGGCGCCGGTCGTCATCAGGATCGGGCGCAGGCGCAGCGTCGCAGCCTCGATGACGGCGTCCTTCCATTTGCGGCCGGCCTGCTCGAGCTGGTTGGCGAACTCGACGATGAGGATGCCGTGCTTGGTGATGAGGCCCACCAGAGTCACGAGGCCGATCTGCGAATAGACGTTGAGCGAGCCGCCGACGACGTAGAGCAGCCCGAGCGCGCCACACATCGAGAGCGGCACGGTGATCAGGATGATCAGCGGATCGCGGAAGCTCTCGAACTGGGCCGCGAGCACGAGGTAGATGAATGCCAGCGCCATCACGAACACCATGGCGAGGCTGTCGCTCGAGGCGCGATAGTCACGGCTCTGTCCATTGACGTCGGTCTGGATGCCCTGGGGCAGCACCTCGTCGACGGTGCGCTCGATGTGATCGAGAACCTCGCCGAGGGCGTAGCCTGATGCGATGTTTCCGGAGATCGTCACCGAGCGAAGCTGATTGAAGCGCCTGAGATCCTTCGGCGCGACGCTTTCCACGACGCGGACGATGTTGGAAAGCTGCACCATCTCGCCTGAAGGCGAGCGCAGGAAGATGGTGTCCAAGGCAGCGGGGCTCGAACGGTCCGGAATGTCGAGCTGCACCATGACGTCGTATTGTTCGCCATTCATCTCGAAGCGCGTCACCTGGCGGCCGCCGAGCAGGGTCTCGAGGGTGCGCCCGACGACGTTGACGTCAAGCCGCAGGTCCGAAACCTTGGCCCGGTCCATCTCGATGCGGAACTCCGGCGTGTTGAGCTTGAGGTCGCTCTCGAGGCTTTCGAGGCCGGGATAGCTTTCGAGCGCCTGGAGGAGGCGCGTGGCCATCTGGTCGAGCTCCTCATAGGTGCCCGACGATTGCACGACGAACTCGACCGGCTTCGAGGAGCCGCGCTGGCCGAAGGCGTTCGGGTTGGGCGTGAAGGCGAAGACGCCGGTGATGCGGCGCACCTTCGGGCTGATCTCGCGGGTGATCTCCTGCTGCGAGCGGGTGCGCTCGCTCCAGTCCTTGAGAGGCGCGAAGATCAGGAAGCCGGACACCTCCGGGTTGCCGTTGATGACGAGGCGCGAGGCGATCTCCGGCACGCCGGCAAGAATGGCGTCGGCCTCAGCGCTATAGCGGCTGGTGTAGGCGAGGGTCGCCCCTTCCGGTCCGGTGCCGCGCACGCGGATGACGCCGCGGTCCTCGACGGGGGCCAGCTCGGACTTGAGATTGATGAAAAAGTAGTAGCTCGAGCCGGCAACGCCCAAGGCAAGCATCAGCACGAGAACGCCGTGACGTACGACTGTCGTCAGCGAGCGCCGGTAGCCGCTCTCGAGCCCGGTCAGGATCCGCTCGATAAAGAGGAAGATGCGGCCGGGTTCGGGATTGTGGCGTAACAGCCGTGCACACATCATCGGCGTCAGCGTGAGCGCGACGAAGCCCGAGATGATGACGGCGCCGGCGAGCGTCAGCGCGAACTCGAGGAAGAGGCGGCCGGTCTTGCCCGGCGCGAAGGCGATCGGCGCGTAGACGGCGGCCAGCGTGAGCGTCATGGCGATGACGGCGAAGCCGATCTCGCGCGTGCCCTTGATCGCTGCCTCCAGCGGCTTCATGCCGTCCTCGATGTGCCGATAGATGTTCTCGAGCACCACGATCGCATCATCGACGACGAGGCCGATGGCGAGCACCATGGCCAGGAGGGTCAGCGTGTTCACGCTGAACCCGAATATGAGCATCAGCGTGAACGTTGCGATCAGCGAGATCGGGATGGTGACGATCGGGATCAGAGAGGCACGCGGCGAGCGCAGGAAGAAGATGATGACGAGCACCACGAGCAGGATCGCTTCGCCGATGGTGTGGTAGACGGCCTCGATCGAGCGCTCGATGAAGATGGCGTCGTCGTTGCCGACATGGGCCTGCATGCCGTTGGGCATGGTTTCGTTGATGCGGGGCAGCAGGGCGCGAACGGCTTTCGAGACGTCGAGCGGATTGGAGACGGCCTGCTTGATCACGCCGACGGCGATGGCCGTGCCCCCCTCGAAGCGGCTTTCGCGCCGCTCGTCGAAGGCGCCCAGCTCGACGCGCGCCACCTCGCCAAGCTTCACCTGGTGCGTGCCCGACATCTTGATGACGATGTTGCGGAACTCGTCGGGCGTGACGAGGCCGGTGCGCGACAGCACGCTGAACTCGCGGTTGGCGCTTTCGATGCGGCCGGACGGCAGCTCCACGTTCTGGGCGCGAAGCGCGTTCTCAACGTCCTGCACAGTGAGTGCGAAGGCGGCGAGCCGTTCGCGGTCGATCCAGATGCGCATCGCATAGCGGCGCTCGCCATAAATCATGACGTCGGCGACGCCGTTCAGGTTTTTGATCTGATCGATGACGAAGCGGTCGATGTAGTCGGTGATCTCGAGCGGGTTCAGCACCGGCGAGTTGAACACCAGCATCATGATGGGCTGCGCATCGGCCTCGACCTTAGCGATCACCGGCTCGTCGATCTCGTCCGGGAGCCGGCCGCGCACGCGCGAGACGCGGTCGCGCACATCGCTCGCCGCCACGTCCTGGTCGACGTCGGGGCGGAAGCGCACACTGATGCGGCTCTGCTCCGAGCGGCTTTGGGAATCGATCACGTCGATGCCGGGAATGCCGGCGATCGAGCCTTCCAGGATCTGCGTCACCTGGGTCTCGATGATGCGCGCGGAGGCGCCCGGATAGCGTGTCGACACCGAAACCACCGGCTCGTCCACGTTCGGATACTCACGCACGGTGAGACGCGAATAGGAGACGATGCCGAGCAGGATGAGGACGAGGCTCAAGACGGTCGCGAATACCGGCCGGCGGATGCAGAACTCGGACAGGCTCATCAGGTGCCTCGCGCGGCCGGTGCGCTGCTGCTGGCGACGACCTCGACGATCGTGCCGTTCTTCAGCTTCTGCTGACCGGCGACCACGACCATGGCGTTCTCCGCAAGGCCTTCCAGAATCTCCACCATGCCGTTGCTGCGGCCCCCGAGCTCGACCCTTGCTTCAAGGGCTTGACCGTTCTCCACCGTGTAGACGATCTTGTCATCGCCGCGCGGAACGATCGCCGCTTCCGGGACGACGATCACGTTACGCGTCACCTGACCCTTTACGCGGACGCGCGCAAAGAGGCCGGGCCTGAGAGCGAGGCCGGGGTTCTCGAGGCGGGCGCGGATCGACAGCGCGCGGCCGTTCACGTCGATGTGCGGATCGATGGCGTAGATGGTGCCGGTGAAGCTGCTGCCGGGAAGCGCATCGACTGTGATCTCGACGGTTTGTCCGGTGGCGACCTGGGCCAAGAACAGCTCCGGGAGCTTAAAGTCGATCTTAAGGGCGTCGATCTTCTCGAGGTTGACGATCGCTTCTCCGGCGCCGACGTAGGCACCTGGCGAAACCTTGCGAATGCCGGCGACGCCGCTGAAGGGGGCGCGGATCGCATGCTTCGAGAGCCGCACCTTGGCAAGCTCGAGGGCCGCGCGCGTGGTTTCGGCGTTGGTCGAGGCTTCGTCGCGCGCGCGCTCGGTGACGTTGCCGGAGCGGGCGAGAGAGTTGGCGCGCCCGAGGTTGCTTTCGGCGAACGTGAAGCGGGCCTGTGCGTCGGCCACCTCGGCCTGGGCCAGCGCGTCGTCGAGCTGCACCATTACGTCGCCGGCCGCGACGGGCGCGCCCTCGGCGAGGAAGATCTGCGTGATACGGCCGGGGATCTCAGAGGTGATCTGCACGCTCTCGTCGGATTGCAGCGTGCCGATGGCGCGCAGGTCCTGCGTCGACGTGGTGGCAAGCGCGGGAGCCGCCTCGACGGTTACGCTCGGTATCGTGCCGGGTCTTGCATCGCGTTGCTTGCGGGCGGGGGCGTCCTCGGCGGCATCGGCCGGCGCGGCAGACTGCCAAAGGGCGGCAACGCTGTTCCGCGCCATGTCCCACGGCTTGTCGTCCCAAAGATAGAGGGTGACGCCGCCTGTGAGCGCAAGGAGTGCGCCTGCGATGAAAACCTTAACCATGCGTGTCCTTCTGCCCAGGGGTTTGTTCCGCGGCCGGACAACCGATTGAGACGAATGCGGCCGCGCGTCCGCGGCATCCTCTGGTGTCAGTTGCCCCGAACAACGGGCCAAGCACGCACAATCCGTCGTTTCTAGGGCGCTTACGCTCCGTTGGGATTGGGCACGCCGAATAAGCGCGCTCCAGATGTCTGCCGTAAGACGGCGTCACATGCCCGATGTGGGCCCGATGCGGAGCCGGAGCACGCGCATCGCGAACGATCAGGCTCTGGATACGCCCCGGTCGATGGAAGCACGGGGAATGGCCCCACATTTCGGTCTGATCAGGCTATTTTGCGGCATCGTATCTGAACCGCGGCTGAACGGGTCCAGCCTAGGGGAGCTTACGCTCGAAATGTGGCCGGAGCCACAGTCATAACGGCTCGCGGGCGACCGGCCGCTCAATCCCAGCCGAAGGAGCGGAGCTGCCAGGGATCGTTGCCCGGATTTGCCCAGTCGTGGGGCTTGGCCGGGTGGCTGGCTGGTGCGGCGGGCTTGCTGGCGCGGGCCGACGGAGCGGGATGCGGCGCGCTGCCGTGCTCGTCAGGGCCGGAGATCGGCCAGGTCGCGGCGCGGTCGGCCAGCGGGGCCTTGGCTGCCGCGGCGGATTTCGACGCGAGGGCCTTTTCCGCGATCGCATCGTATTCAGGCAGCGTTATGGCCGGATGCGCGCTCTCTATGTGCACGACCCGATAGCCGCGGGCTTTGAGCTCGGCGAGAAGGCTCGCCAGGGCGCCAGCCGTGGAGGGCTGGATATCATGAAAGAGCAGGATGCCCTTTTTGGTGCGGTCGAGCTGGGCGAGCACGTTTCGCAGCACGATGCCCGGGCTCTTGGTGCGGAAGTCCTTCGAATCGACGTGAATTCCGAAGATGCCAAAGCCCCGGCTTTTGATGTAGTCGCGCGTCGCCTTGCTGTGGCCGAGATAGGGGAAACGGAAGAACGGTGCGACGGGCCCGCCGACGGCGGCGGCCACGGCGGAGAGACCGAGCTCGAATTCCCGCTTCATAGCAGCGTCACCCAGGCTCGCTAGGTTCTTGTGCGACCACGTGTGCGTGCCGACGGTGTGGCCGCGGCGGACTACTTCGCGCAGAGTCGCCGGATCGGAGATCGCCATGCGGCCGACCGAGAAGAATGTCGCCTTGACGCAATCCGCGTCGAGCGCGTTCAAAATGGGCACGGTGTAGCGGCGTGAGGGGCCATCGTCGAACGTCAGGACGACTTCGCCGGGTTCGAGAAACTTGGGCTCGTCCTTGAGGTACTGCTCTCCGAACTCGAGCCCGCCGGTCGCGTCGATCTCGACCACCCTCGAGGTGCCAAGCGCGTCGGGCCGCGCGTGGCAACCGGACGTGATGTCCGGCCTATCGACGGTGGCGACTGCGGGGCCGACCGAAAGAGCGTATCCGCCATCATGGCCGCCGCCATCGTGTGTGCCGTGGGGCGCATGTGGGTGAGGGACGTCGAAGCCGGTCTCGGCCCGGACATTTCCGGAGACCAACATGGCGCCGGCCACAGCGGCGAACGCCAGGGCCAGC
The DNA here is from genome assembly GCF_036780825.1 of Hyphomicrobium sp. Taxonomy (GTDB): domain Bacteria; phylum Pseudomonadota; class Alphaproteobacteria; order Rhizobiales; family Hyphomicrobiaceae; genus Hyphomicrobium_C. The sequence continues at coordinate 49,976 of NZ_DAIQCD010000004.1, forward strand.
CATGTGCACCGACTGGCGCTCATCCGGTCATCTCCTCTCGTGCAGGCCTTGATCGAACTTGGCCGGGACGGCGCAAGCTCTGCCCGTCGCATCCCCTTAACGTTGGTAGATGAGTTTGTAGCCAAATTGCAACCGCTCTCGGCAGCGGCATATTTTTCGCCAATCGCAGTGTCGCAGAGGTGACGGCTATGCTAGAGCACGGGCGCTTTTGGTTGGACGGCGATGTGCGATCGTGCTCGAAGCTGCCGTTTGAGAAGCTGGTCCACATCCGATGCGGGCGCTGGGCGCTCGGTCTTGTCTCTGCGACGCGGCTGCTACTGCGCATGGCAAAGCTCCCGGCTCTCTCGCCGAAGCGGCGCGGGCCGGGCTGCGGAAGCCGATGCCGCCGCTGGCGGTCGCGCCCCCGAACCCTCCGCATAGCGGGCGATGGCGTGATGGAGCATTGATGACAAGTGTAGACGAGACAGAAGTTGCTCCGGATGTCGAAGCCGTCAGCATCGCGGATCTGGTGCGCGAGGTTGCGCTCGCGCTGCACGACGGGGACAATCCGCGCGCAGCCGCGCTCGTCACCGGCCTACACCCTCGCGATCTCGCGGATGTCGTCGAACTTCTCTCCCCGGAGCATCGCGTCGCGCTCATCCAGGCGCTGGGGCCGGCCTTCAATTACGAGGTTCTGTCGGAGATCGACGAGGGAGTCCGCGACCAGCTCTCCGAGGCACTTCCCAACGAGCTTCTGGCGAAGGCAGTCACCGAACTCGACACGGATGACGCCGCCTACCTGATCGAGAACCTCGAGCAGGCCGACCGGGACGAGATTCTTGCCCACCTGCCCAAGGGCGAGCGGGCGGCCCTCGAGCGCCAGCTCGAGTATCCTGAGGAGACGGCCGGGCGCCTGATGCAGAGCGACTTCGTCGCCGTGGCGCCCTACTGGACCATCGACCAGGTGATCGAGCATGCGCGGGAGACCGACGACCTTCCAGATACGTTCGCCGAGATCTTCGTCGTGGATCCTGCATTCCGGGTTCTTGGCAGCGTCGATCTCTCCCGACTCCTGCGGACGAGGCGCGACGTTCCCGTCTCGGACATCATGGAGGCGGATCTGCAAGTCGTGCTCGCTACCGACGATCAGGAGTCGGTGGCGCGCCAGTTCGAGCGCTACAGCCTGATCTCGGCGCCCGTCGTCGACGAGAACGGCAAGCTTGTCGGCGTGATCACCGTCGATGACGTGGTGGAGATCATCCAGTCCGAGGCCGACGAGGACATGCGCGCCCTTGGCGGCGTCGGCGACGAGAGCATCGGCGACACCGTCATCCAGACGGCCCAGAGCCGCGTGCCGTGGCTGATCGTCAACCTTGGCACGGCGGTGCTGGCATCGTTCGTCATCAAGATGTTCGACGCCACCATCGAGCAGATGGTAGCGCTCGCCGTACTAATGCCGGTCGTGGCGTCGATTGGCGGCAATGCGGGCACTCAGACGATGACCGTCACCGTGCGTGCGCTCGCCACCAACAAGCTCGGCGCCATCAACGCGCGCCGGATCATCTCGCGCGAGGCGACCGTCGGTCTGCTCAATGGTTTCGTGCTGTCGCTGATCATGGCCTCTATCGTGTTCCTGTGGTTCGGCTCGACGAAGCTCGGAACGGTGATCGGTGCGGCGATGGTGGTCAACCTGTTCGCGGCGGCGCTGGCCGGCATCCTTATTCCGCTGGTCCTTTATCGTTTCAAGCTGGACCCTGCGCCGGCATCGGGCGTGTTCGTCACCATGATCACCGATTGCGTGGGATTCTTCGCTTTTCTCGGGCTCGCGTCCCTGATCCTCTTTTAGGCCCGGATATCGAGCTTGGCTCTGAGGCACGCTCGCCCATGCAACTCAGGGGCAGGCGAGCTGGTGGTGCGGCTCCGCCTGCACCGGGGCTTTCATCTCGGGAAGACGAGAGAAGAAGTCATGCTGGGCCGCGCACTTGAGCACGGTGACGGCGCGCCACGTGGAATAGGGATCGTCGACCTCGATCAGCGAAGCGCCGGCAAGCTCGAGCAGGGCGCGGGCGAGACACATCGGCAGTGACGGCTGGCCGACGCTCGGCGCGCCGGGCTGGCCGCGCAGATACACCTCGATCTGTGCCAGATCGCCGTCCGCGGTGGCGACGACGCCCAGGGTGCCGCGGGCATCGGCGCGCCGTACGGCCTCGGCGAGGAGGTTGATGAGGATCTGCCGCATCGGGCGGCGCTCCACGAGCAGCGACAGCCCTTCCGGGATCTCCGCTTCGAGCGTCAGGCCATGGGTGCTGCTCGGACTGCAATGGAAGGACCAGGCCTCGTCGACCATGGTCGCCAGATCGACGGGAGAGATGACGGCTGCGGCCGGGTCATGATCGAGGAGGCAGGTGATGGCCAAGGTATCCTCGGCCGATTTCAGGAGATCGCGGCCGCACTCGCCAATGTGGCGGGCATATTCGCGGTAGCGAGGGTGTCCGACGGGCCCGAGCAGCTCGGAGTGCATGACGTCGGAGAAGCCGATCACGGCGTTGAGAGGTGTGCGCAACTCGTGGCTGACCCGGGCCATGAGATCGCCCCACGGCTGCGTGCAGGGTGTTGCGAGGCGGTTGAGGCGAGCGGCGGCGCGGGTCAGGCCGCCGAGGTCGGCGGGAAGCCCGGCGGGCATGATGCGGTCCCCCATGAAGGGCAGCGGGGAGGGCGAGGCCCCGCTGCCCTGTTCTTGCGGGGAGAGAGCGTTCACACACGTCTCGGCGTGCGGCGGAGCCTTGGGCTGAGAGGCTGGCCGAACCGGCGAAGCCGTGCGGAACGGGAGGACTACGCTTGGCACGGCAATCGCGAACAGCGCGATGGCAATGCCACTGACAAGAAGCACCTGCGAGGGCAGGGACGTGGAATGGAGCCAGGCGAAAGCCAGCGCCGAGACGTGGAGCGCCAGCGCGCCGCGGAGAAGCCATAGCCTGCCGGAGCCGATTCCGGACCGGGCTTCGGCCTCTGTGCGAGAGGTGGCCGGCGCGGCGTCGCCGAGGCCAGACTCCTCCCGTGTACAGGCCGACAGGGTCCCAGCCATCCTGCGTCTCCAATTCCAAATTTTCGAGTGTTGCGCGTGACGAAGGATCACCGGCCGCCCGGCGAATCACATGTCTACTTCACCGATTCGAGTCGCGCCTGTCGAGGGAGATTAAATGAGCGCTATCAGAGTTTTCCGGCGTGTTACTTATCGAGCATTCTGCTCACGATCTCGAACACGTCGCGTGACAGACCGGGATTTCGAGCGATGTGTTGCAGCGCCCTTTTTGACGCCGCCCGGCGCACCGGCTCCAGGGAATGCGTGACGCGGAAAGCGGCCAGCATGCGGGCTGCGATGGAAGGATTGAAGCGGTCTATAGCGAGCACCTGGCGGGTGAGGAACTCGTAGCCGGCGCCGTCCGGCCGGTGGAATTGGACCGGATTCTGAAGTGCGAAGACACCGATCAGGGCCCGAACTTTGTTGGGAGCCGTGAGGCTGAACAAGGGATGGCGGGTGAGCGCCCGGATCTGGCGGAGTGCCGCGCGTTGCGGCGAGCGGGCCTGGGCCGAGAACCAGGTGTCGATGACGAGATGGTCGTCGTGCCAGCGCTCGAAAAAATGCTGCAGGGCCCTTTCGCGGACGTCGCCCGTGCCGGCCGCGATGAGCGTCAGCGCGTGAGCCTCGTCGGTCATGTTGCTCGCCGTGAAGAAATGATCGGCGAGGCGGGCTTCATCGGCGGCCGTGCCGCGCGCGACGAGCAGCGTCAGGGCTCCGTTGCGCAGCGCGCGCCGCCCTGCGCTGGCGGCATCTGGTGAGAAGCGCGCCGGCGGCCGCATCTCGGCGTAGATCGCTTCGAGGTCGGCGCCGAGTGCCTTGCCCGTAAGCTTGGAGAGCTGGCGATGGGCGCGGAAGATCAGGCCGGGGTCCACGTTGCGCCCAATGGTGCGGGCGATATCCGCCTGGCTCGGGAGCTTCAGAAGCTCGGCTCTGTAGGCGGGCTCGAGCTCGCTCTTTGCGATCGAGGCGCCGAGCGCCGCGATGAAGTCAACCGCGCGCGCGCCTGCGCGCTCGCCCTTGCGCAGGCTCTTCACCATGTCGACCAGGACCCGCGTGGCATAGGTGTTCGCGGCCTGCCAGCGGTTGAACAGATCCTGGTCGTGCACCATCAGGAAGGCGAGGTCGCGATCGGAAAGGTTCTGCGTCACGTTCACGGGCGCCGAGAAGCCGCGCAGGATCGATGCCACGGGCGGGGATGGCACGTCCACGAAGCGGAACGTCTGCGAGCGCTTCGTTACGTGCAGCACGCAACTGTCGATCGCGTCGTCCTTGTCGCGCTTGAGCGGGATCTCCTCGCCGTCGCGGCCGATGAGTCCGATGCGCACCGGGATGTGCAGCGGCTTCTTCCGGGCTTCGCCTGGCGTCGGCGGAAGGACCTGCTCGATCTTGAGCTCGGCCTGCTTTTTTGCCTTGTCATAGCTCAGGGTGGAGACGAGCTCGGGCGTTCCCGCCTGCGCGTACCAGAGCATGAAGTGGGAGAGGTCGCGCCCTGATGCGTCTTCGAAGGAGCGGAGGAAATCTTCGATGGTCGCCGCCTGTCCGTCGTGGCGGTCGAAATAGAGATCCATGCCGCGCCGGAAGTCTTCGGCGCCGAGAATGGTCTCGATCATGCGGACGAGCTCCGCGCCCTTCTCGTAGACCGTTGCCGTGTAGAAGTTGTTGATCTCGATATAGCTCTCCGGCCGCACCGGATGTGCGAGGGGGCCCGCGTCCTCGGTGAACTGCGTGGCGCGCAGCTTGCGCACGTCGGCGATCCTCTGCACCGTCGCGGAGCGTTCGTCGGCCGAGAATTCCTGGTCGCGGTAGACCGTGAGGCCTTCCTTGAGGCAGAGCTGGAACCAGTCGCGGCAGGTAATCCGGTTGCCGGTCCAGTTATGGAAATACTCGTGCGCGACGACGCTTTCGATGGATTCGAAATCGATATCCGTCGCCGTCTCCGGTGAGGCGAGGATCAGGCGGTCGTTGAAGATGTTGAGGCCTTTGTTCTCCATGGCCCCGAGGTTGAAGTCGGAGACGGCGACGATGTTGAACACGTCGAGGTCGTACTCGCGCCCGAACTGCCGCTCGTCCCAACGCATGGAGCGCTTGAGGGCGTCCATGGCCCATTCGGCGCGCGCCTCCTTGCCATGCTCGACATAGATCTTGAGGGCGACCTTGCGGCCGGAGGCGGTCTTGAAGGTCGATGCGATGTGGCCGAGATCGCCGCCGACAAGCGCGAAGAGATAGGAGGGCTTGGGGAACGGATCGTGCCAGACGGCGAAATGCCGGCCCTTCGCGAGGCGCCCGCGTGCCACGGGGTTGCCGTTGGCAAGCAGCACCGGCGCCAAGGCGCGATCGGCCTCGATGCGGCAGGTGTAGGTGGCCAGCACGTCGGGCCTGTCGGGGAAGAACGTGATGCGGCGGAAGCCTTCGGCTTCGCACTGCGTGCAGAAGACGCCGCGCGAGCGATAGAGGCCCTCGAGGGCCTTGTTGGCGTCGGGATTGATGACCGTCGTGATTTCGAGCGTAAAGGGGCGAGCGGGCGGGCTCGGAATATGAAGCGCGGTTTCGCTCTGCGTGTGGGCCCGTGCGGCCAGCGGCTTGCCGTCAATCGCGATCGCTGTGAGCGCCAGCTCCTCGCCGTCAAGGACGAGGGGGCGCGAGGCCGCGCCGGCTGCGGGGTTGCGGCGGATCCTGAGTGCCGCCTTCACCTCCGTGCGCTCCGGATCGAGGGCCACGTCGAGGTCGACGTGGTCGACGAGGTAGTCCGGCGGTCGGTAATCCTTGAGGCGGCGCGGGCGGGGCGTGTCGGTCTTCATGGAAACTCAGATAGCATGCGGAACCGGCCGTGAGCTACGGCCATCGCGTTGCGGAACAGGCCGGCCCGGTGTCTTCATAGATAGCGTCGCGAGCCCGTTTGAAGGCAAGGTGCTTGGCGCGGCCTCGGAGCGAGCTCCGGCATTGCTGCCTTGTAAGCGCCTGCCGCCTCAGCGGTTGAGTGCGATGACGAGGGTGCGCGGGTTGCCGCCGTTCTCCGCGATGTAGTTCTGGAACAACGTGTTGAGGAACGTGGTCATCTCGAAGCCGATGATCTCGGCCTCGCGCACCTTGTAGACGCCGCCGCGGCGGACGAGGCGCCAGCGCACGTCGTAGGTGTCTCCGCTCTTCAGAGTGATCCGGCTATCGACGTAGACACCGCTCGCCGTCTCCTTCGTCTGGCCCACCATGATGGCGCGCGCGACGGGATAGCGTGGGCCTTCCTTGGCGGCGTAGCGGGAGATGAAATTGATCATGCCGGCGTAATAGGCTGGCCGGTCCGACTTGGCGAGGCTCTGGGCGTAGGAGCCAAGGGCGCTGATGGCGATGCTCGGCACGTCGGCATGGCTGCGCAGGACGGTCGCGTATTCGGCCTCAGAGCCAGAGCGCTGAGCGGCGATGAGCTGGTTTGCCACGCGCTGCATGAATTTTGCGGGCGTTTCCGACTGGGCCTGCGTTTCGGGGCCGGCGAGGGCGACCAGCGAGAGTACCGTTGCCGCGAGCGTGAAAATCGCGCCCCCCCGGGCCAGGCGCTGCCAAACCGTCGTCATCGAGCTTCGCTCCGCAATTCCTGCCGGTCCGAATCCTCCCTGCGGAGAAATCAACCGCATTTACCATTGAGCATGGCGTTACGCCACAAGTCAAAGCCCTGTGCAGCCGGGAATATGTCCCGTTCCAAGCCGTGCCGCGCGCCCCGTGAGAGCCGCGCCGACAGCATCCCCCGCGAACGGGCCAAGGGCCGTTGAGCGTCCATGCGCACGCGGAATGCTAGCGACCACCCGCGACGGAAATTCGGCGATGGTGAGACTGATTTCGGCAATGCTCATGCTTGACACATAAACATATGTTTATATGTTTGTCGGCGATTGGAGCCGAAGCCGCCATGACTGGATCTCTTGACAGCGAAAACCTCGTGCTGGCCCTCAAGGCCGCGGCCGAGACCACGCGCCTCAGAATCCTGCTCCTGCTTGCGGCCGGGGAGCTCAACGTCAAGGACTTGACCCAGATCCTGGGCCAGAGCCAGCCGCGCATCAGCCGCCACCTGAAGCTTTTGGCCGAGGCCGGCCTCATCGAGCGGTTCCGGGAAGGAAGCTGGGTGTATTTTCACGTCTCAGACCGCTCGGGCGGCGGGCGCCTCGCGCGGCGCATTCTCGACGCGGCGGACGTGAGCGACCCTGTCCTGCGCCGTGATGCGGCCCGGGCGGAGGCCTTGAAGCACGAGCGAGAGGCCACCGCGCAGGATTATTTCCGAAAGCACGCGGCTGATTGGGACCGGATTCGCAAGCTCTATGTTTCAGACACAGCCGTAGAATCGGCGGTCGTCGCAGCATTCGGCGGGCAGCCTTTGCGCATGCTGGTCGATCTCGGCACCGGCACGGGGCGCATGCTCGAGGTTTTGTCGGGCCGCTACCAGCGCGGCCTTGGCCTCGACGTGAACCAGTCGATGCTGGCGTATGCGGGGAGCCGGCTCAAGACGGCGGGCCTCACTCACGCGGAAGTGCGCCATGGCGACATCTACAACGTAGCGCTTCCCGATGGGGCAGCCGATGGCGTCGTCATCCACCAGGTGCTGCACTATCTCTCGGAGCCGGCGCATGCCGTTCGCGAGGCGGCGCGCATTCTCGCCCCGGGAGGGCAACTCGTGATCGTCGACTTCGCGCCCCACGGCCTCGAGGAACTGCGCGAGCAGCACGCCCACGAGCGGCTCGGCTTTGAAGCGGAGCAGGTGGCGGCATGGCTCGCCGAGGCAGGGCTGTCGGACGTCGAGATCGAGAAGCTCGCGCCCGAAACGCATGACGACCGCCAGCAGCTCACGGTGTCGCTCTGGCTCGCGCGCAAGCCGGAGTGTGCGGAGGCGTCGGGCAGGACGCAGAAACTTGAACGGATCGGATCATGACACCGCCAGGCAATGAAAGAAAAAGCCGTCTCGTCGGAGCGGGCGAAATCGACGTTTCGTTTGAGTTCTTCCCGCCGAAGACCGAGAAGATGGAGGAGGCGTTGTGGACCGCGATCGAGCGGCTCACTCCGCTCTGCCCCGAGTTCGTCTCCGTCACCTATGGCGCGGGCGGCTCGACGCGTGAACGCACGCACGCGACCGTCGCCCGCATCATCGCGGAGACCGCGCTGCACCCGGCCGCGCATCTCACCTGCGTGGATGCAACGCGCGAGGAAGTGGACGCCGTCGCGCGGGCTTATTGGGATGCCGGTGTCCGCCACATCGTGGCGTTGCGCGGCGATCCGGAAGGCGGCATCGGCCAGCGCTACACGCCGACACCGGGCGGCTATGCGAACGCGGCCGAGCTGGTGGCGGGACTGAAGAAGATCGCGAACTTCGAGATCTCAGTGGCGGGCTATCCGGAAAAGCATCCCGAGAGCGCGTCGCTCCAGGCCGACCTGGACAATCTCAAGGCCAAGGTCGATGCCGGAGCAGACCGCATCATCACGCAGTTCGGCTTCGACAATGCGCATTACCTGCGCTTCCTCGAACGCGCCCGTGCGGCCGGCATCTGGGTTCCGATCACGCCTGGTGTGGTGCCGATCCACAATTTCCGTCAGGTGGCGGGCTTTGCCGTCAAAGCCGGCGCCAGTGTACCGGCGTGGCTCGCGCGCCGCTTCGAAGGGCTCGATAACGATCCAGCGACGAGCCACTTGGTGGCGGCGGCCGTCGCCACGGAGCAGGTGATGGATCTCGTGGACCAGGGCGTGAAAGCCTTTCACTTCTATACGCTGAACCGCGCAGACCTGGTTTATGCAATCTGTCATCTGCTAGGCCTGCGGCCGCTGAACGAGGCGCCGCTGGAGACACGCAAAGCCGTGGGGAGCTGGAAATGAGCAAGAAAGACATCCGCGCCGCTCTCGAGAAGGCCGCCGCCGAACGTATCCTGATCATCGACGGCGCCATGGGCACCATGATCCAGGGCTACGGGCTCGACGAAGCCGGCTATCGCGGGACGCGCTTCAAGGATTGGCCGCGCGACGTCAAAGGCAACAATGATCTTCTCGTGCTGTCACAGCCCGGCATCATCGAGGAGATTCACTCGCAGTATCTCGAAGCCGGGGCCGACATCATCGGCACGAACACGTTCAACGCGCAGCGCATTTCCATGGCGGATTACGGCATGGAGGACCTCTCCTACGAGATGAATGTCGCTGCGGCGACGCTCGCGCGGCGGGCTGCCGACAAATTCGAGCGCCTCACGCCGGACAAGCCCCGCTTCGTCGCCGGTGCTGTCGGGCCGACCAACCGTACCGCTTCGATTTCGCCCGATGTCAACAACCCGGGCTTCCGCAACGTCACCTTCGACGGCCTGCGTGCCGCCTATAGAGAGCAGGTGCTCGGGCTGATCACGGGCGGTGCGGACATCATCCTCATCGAGACGATCTTCGATACGCTCAACGCCAAGGCGGCCGGCATGGCAGCGCTCGAGGCGTTCGACGAGAAGGGGGTCGAGCTGCCGATCATGATCTCGGGAACCATCACCGACCGCTCGGGACGCACGCTTTCTGGACAGACGCCTGAGGCTTTCTGGTACTCGATGCGTCATCTGAGGCCGTTCTCAATCGGCCTCAACTGTGCGCTTGGCGCGGACCTGATGCGTCCCTTCCTCGCGGAGCTGGCGCAGATCGCGGACGTGTGCGTATCGGCTTATCCCAACGCCGGCCTGCCCAACGCCATGGGCGGATACGACGAGACGGCCGACGACATGGCGGGGAAGACCGAACCGTGGGCGAGCGACGGCCTCATCAATCTCATCGGCGGCTGTTGCGGCTCCACGCCCGATCATATTCGCCGGATCGCGGAGCAGGTCGCGAAGTATCCGCCACGGAAAATTCCGGAGATCGCGCCGAAGATGCGCCTCTCGGGCTTGGAGCCGTTCGTGCATGGATGAGGGAGCGGCGGCCGGTCGTTCTTTCCCGAGATGGGAGAGGATGCTCGAGGGCAGGTGAGGGACTTCGCAAGCTTCGTGACGGATAGGTTCAGGCGGAAGCCGCTTGGTGCGGCGCCGGGCCGGGCGTGAGCGGCCAGATCGATGTCGATCGCGTCTCGTGTGCGCGATGACGAATAGAAACGTAAACGGATTGTAGTCTAGAGATGACCACGGCAAGCGCAGCGCAGTCCTTCATCAACGTTGGCGAGCGGACGAACGTCACGGGCTCGGCGAAATTCCGCAAGCTCATCGAAGCGGGAGACTACCCCGCTGCGCTCGCAGTCGCGCGGCAGCAGGTCGAGGCTGGCGCCATGATCCTCGACGTCAATATGGACGAGGGCCTGCTCGACAGCGAAAAGGCGATGACGACGTTCTTGAACCTCATCGCGTCCGAGCCCGACATCGCCCGCGTGCCGATCATGATCGATAGCTCGAAATGGACCGTCATCGAGGCAGGCCTAAAGTGCTTGCAGGGCAAGGCCATCGTCAACTCGATCTCGCTCAAAGAGGGCGAGGCGGCGTTCATCGAGCAGGCGCGCAAGGTGCAGCGCTATGGCGCCGCCGTGGTCGTCATGGCGTTCGACGAGGTGGGCCAGGCAGATACGGTCGAGCGCAAGGTCGCGATTTGCGAGCGCGCCTACAAGGTCCTGACCGAGAAAGTCGGTTTTGAGCCCCAGGATATCGTCTTTGATCCGAACATCTTCGCGGTTGCCACGGGCATCGAGGAGCACAACGGCTACGGGCTCGCCTTCATCGAGGCCGTGCGGCAGATCAAGGAGAAGTTTCCGCTCGTGCACGTCTCGGGCGGCGTCTCCAACCTGTCGTTCGCCTTCCGCGGCAACGAGCCGGTGCGCGAGGCGATGCACGCCGTATTTCTCTATCATGCCATCCGGGCCGGCATGGACATGGGCATCGTCAACGCCGGGCAGCTCGCGCTTTACGACGACATCCCGGCAGAGCTGCGCGAGCTTTGCGAGGACGTGATCCTCAACCGGCGGCCCGACGCCACGGACCGCCTGCTCGATGCGGCGCCGCGTTTCAAGGGCGACGGCAGCGGCGCCAAGGCCAAGGAGAAGGATCTCTCCTGGCGCGAAGGGACGGTGGAAGAGCGCCTTTCGCATTCCCTCGTGCACGGCATCACCGACTTCATCGAGGCCGATACGGAAGAAGCGCGCCAGAAGTATCCGAAGCCGCTCGAGGTCATCGAAGGTCCGCTGATGGACGGCATGGGCGTCGTCGGCGACCTGTTCGGCGCCGGCAAGATGTTCCTGCCGCAGGTGGTGAAGAGCGCGCGCGTCATGAAGCAGGCGGTCGCCTACCTGCAGCCTTTCCTCGAGGAGGAGAAGCGGCGCTCCGGCATCGACCAGATGCCGGCGGCCGGCAAGGTCGTCATGGCGACGGTGAAGGGCGACGTGCACGACATCGGGAAGAACATCGTCGGCGTCGTTCTCCAGTGCAACAACTACGAGGTGATCGACCTCGGCGTCATGGTTCCGGCGGCCAAGATCCTTGAGACGGCGCGGCATGAGAAGGCGGATATGATCGGCCTCTCCGGCCTCATCACGCCGTCGCTCGACGAGATGTGCTTCGTCGCCGCCGAGATGGAGCGTGAGGGCTTCTCCTGTCCGCTGCTGATCGGTGGTGCAACGGCCAGCCGGGTGCACACGGCCGTCAAGATCAGCCCCAACTACAAGCGGGGCCAGGCGATCTATGTGCTGGATGCCAGCCGCGCCGTGGGCGTCGTCTCGAAACTCCTCTCGGAGACGGAGAGCAAAAGCTACGTCGACAACATCCGGACTGAGTATGTGAAGGTGCGCGAGAACCATCTCGCGAACGAGGCCAAGAAGGCGCGCATGGCGATCAGCGCGGCGCGCGCCAACCGGTTCGCCATTGACTGGGAGGGCTATACGCCGCCCAAGCCGTCCTTCCTCGGCACGCGCACGATCAAGAACTTCGATCTCTCCGAGCTCGTGCCCTATATCGACTGGACACCCTTCTTCCAGGCCTGGGAGCTGACCGGCCGCTATCCAGCGATCCTGAGCGACAACAAGGTCGGCAGCGAGGCGCGCAAGCTCTTCGCTGACGCACAGGCGCTGCTCGAGCGCATCGTGAGCGAGAAATGGTACACTGCGAATGCGGTCGTCGGCTTCTGGCCGGCCAACGCCATCGGCGATGACATCACGGTGTATACGGACGACACGCGCACGAAGGAGCGGGCGACGCTCTTCACGCTGCGCCAGCAGATCGCACGCGATCCCTCGCGCAACCGCGCGCATACCGCGCTTGCGGATTTTGTGGCGCCGAAGGAGACGGGGCTTGCCGATTACGTGGGCGGCTTCGCGGTGACGGCCGGCTTCGGCGAAGACGAAGCGATTGCCGCCCATATCGATAAGACCGACGATTACAGCCGCATCATTGCCAAGGCGCTCGCCGACCGTCTGGCGGAGGCATTCGCCGAGGCCATGCACGCTAAGGTGCGCCGCGAACTCTGGGGCTATGCGCGGGACGAGACCTTGTCAAACGACGACCTGATCCTCGAGAAGTACCAGGGCATCCGCCCGGCGCCAGGCTATCCCGCACAGCCGGACCATACCGAGAAGCGCACGCTGTGGGATCTCATGAACGTCGAGGCCGAGACCGGCATCGAGCTTACGGAAAGCGGCGCCATGTGGCCGGGCGCATCGGTGTCCGGCATTTATTTCTCCCATCCGAAAAGCCATTACTTCGGGGTGGGGAAAGTGGAGCGGGATCAGGTCGAGGACTACGCCCGCCGCAAGGGCTGGAGCCTGGAGGAGGCCGAGCGATGGCTAGCGCCGGTGCTCAACTACGACCCTATTTCGACGAAGCGAAACGTGGCATGATCGGCAATCTCGCCCCTTAGACGGGGGCCGCCATAAAGAGATGAGAGACCGGGATGCCGTTCGTGAACCTGGCCGTGGCACAGGCGGCTGCGGCGTGGATTGCCGCGCCGAACCTCGTCGGCATGGTAATGGGCTATGGGCCGGGCTACTACTACGTGGTGGCGGCGGTCGGAGCCGTGATCGTTCTGATCGGCGCGGTGATCGGCTCGCGGATCACGGATAGCATTGCGCGGCCGACGCTGCTTTCGCTCGTTGCCTCCGTCTCGTTCGCGATCATTGCCGCAGCCCTGGCTCTCGTCGTATTCGGGCCGAGTGTCGGGCACTCCGAGTTTGCGACGCATATGTTCACGTTCTCGCCGGTCGCGGCCGCTATCGCCGGTTATTTTTTCGCAACGCGCTACGCCGGCGCGTAGGCGGCCCGCTCAATGCGTTATTCCGGAACTCGGGGCCGGCATGCTCTAAAGTGCTGCACGGTGTTTGATTCTCGTTGCCGTCCGCTCGGTGCCGCATGCTCCCGTGCCAATGAGCTGAAGGGTATGGCGTCACCGGGTCTTTATCTGATCGTGCTTCCTTTGCTCCAGGCGCGCTTGCATGGCTTCTCCATGGCGGGCGTCCGCGTTTCCAGAAGCACGCCAACCGGGGGAGGCCTGCCTCATTATGCTTGGACGTCTTGTTCTCTTGCTGCTCCAGATCGTCATCGGATGGTTTGGCAGCACGGCGATCATGGGCTTCATCAAGTTCGGCGAGTTCCGGCTTTTCATTTTCGCCGTGGTCGCTGCCATCGTCGTCTTCCTGATCGGCATCATTGCGGCGCAGGTCCTGAAGGATGTGGGCACGCCATCGAGCCACACGCTTTCCTGGGCGCTTGGCCTCGGCCTCCTGGCCGCGGTGCTCTGGACGTGGGGGCCGCAGCTGCCGCTCTTGTCCGAGATTCCATGGGGACGCGTGCGGGCCGAATATGCGGTGCTGGCGGCGGCGATCCTGGGCTATCAGATCAAAAGATAGCGCGACCATGCTTGCAAGAAAAAGGCGCGAGACCATCAAGTCTCGCGCCTTTCCCTTGCGTGTCCCGCATCAGGAGCGGCGGGGGGAGCTGAACCGTGAGAGGCCGAATGGTCAGGCAAAAGCTCAGACCATGCCGACCACGATTGCAGCGAGGAATCCGAATGACACAAGTGCAGCAAGCACATTCAGTCGCATCGAGAGTTCCATCGTTGCCTCCTGCCGGCTTAGCCGGCTGCTGATCACCGCCGCATCCGGCTTGGGCGCCGAGGGCGTGTGAGGTGATCTCGTCGAGGACTTGAAGCGCAAACTTGCGCTTCAGCACGCTGTTCTTCTCCACGCATCTTAGACAGGGTGTCGCCCCGTTCCTGGAGCGGACCGCCGGGGAAGGGTCCCGGTCGGACGATAAGAAGTATTGAGCAAATAAGTTCCTTGCCAAGTGAAAAAGATCATGCGCTGCACAATGCTGGCGCTGTGCCGGCGCACGTCCGCGCAAAAGTATTTCGCCATTCGGCTTCTGATTCATGCTGCGATGCAAGCCGCCTTAGGGCTCCCGAAGCAAGGCGGGCACAGGGCTTAGCGCCCCTCGAACTTCGCCTTGCGCTTCTCGAGAAAGGCGCGGCGGCCCTCCTCATAGTCGGCGCTTTCGAAGCAGGCCCTGACGGCGTCGTCGAGGGTTCCTATGTCGGGATGCTCCGGATGGCGCACGAGTTCGTTCACGGCGAGCTTCGCCGCCTGAACAGAGAGCGGGGCATTGGCTGCAATATCTCCCGCGACCGTCCGCACTGCGATCTCCAGGTTCTCGGCCTCGACGACATCGTTGACGAGCCCGATGCGCAGCGCCTCTGCGGCCGTGACGTGGCGGCCGGTAAACAGCATCTCCTTGACGAAGGCGGGCGGCGCCATGGCCAGGAGTGGGGGGACCCAGCGTGGATTGTAGCCGAGACCGAGCTTGGCGGCCGGGATGGCGAACTGTGCCTTCGGATCGGCCAGCCGCATGTCCGCACACGCCGCGATGCCCAGTCCGCCGCCGAGACAGAAGCCGTGTATCATGGCGATGACCGGTTTCTGCGCCGACAGAAGCGCCATAAAGGCGGCGTGGTTCAAACGGTCATAGTCGGCCACGCCGGCGCCGGTGCGTGCGCCGTCGAATTCCGAGATGTCGGCGCCGGCGGAGAAGGCGCGGGTGCCCGAGCCCCGCAGCACGATCACGCGTACCGAGGGATCGGCCTCGGCTGCTGCGACGTGCGCTGGAAATTTCTCCCACATGGCGGCGGTGAGGGCGTTCATCCGGTCCGGGTTCTCGGCGACGATCCACGCGAGAGGCCCGTCGATCAAGAGTTTGAGGTCTGCGGGTGTGCCTCGCGGCGCGTCGGTCATGGCGGCCATCCTTTCGTTGGGCGCAGCTTGCGGCTTTGTGCCGTGGTGCGCAACGCGGCCCCACGCCTCGATTTTCGGAAAAAGGGTGCGAGGCCATGTGGTTAAGGATTGACAGGGCGTCCACCCGCGCCGATACCCCTTGCATCGGAGGTCTGCCGCTGAACCATCTGACGGCGGAACCGTATCCGATTTATAGTAGAGGCGCCCGCTGGCACTGGATCGCGCGGGCCGCCCCGCTTTTCCGAAAGCACTCTAGTCTTGGTTTTAGGGTCTGATCCACGGTCTCGCTGGGCGGGTGTCCGCGTTGCTCTCAAACAATCAGGCTCTAGTCCGAAGGAGCAAAGGGTATGAACAGCGTCAAGCACACGGTGGCCCGCGGCGGAAAGCGTCCCGCCGGCGTATCGCCTGTGCCGGAGGACGCCATCTGGCGGACGCTGTGCAGCGAGGCTCAGGCGGCGATGACGGCAGAGCCGGCACTCGCCGGGTTCATTCACGGGAGCATCGCGCGGCATGAGCGCCTCGAGGATGCGATCTGCCACCGCATCGCACAGCGCCTCGGCCATGCCGATGTCGGCGCCGGGCTGATCGAGCAGACGTTTCGCGATGTGCTCGGATCCCATCCGGAACTCGGCCGCGCGTTCAACGCGGATCTCGCAGCCGTCCTCGAGCGCGATCCGGCGACATCCCGCTATCTCGAGCCCTTTCTCTACTTCAAGGGCTTTCATGCCCTCGTCACCTACCGTTTTGCGCACGAGCTATGGCGCCACGACCGCCGCGATTTCGCACTCTACCTGCAGAGCCAGGCGTCGCGTCTGTTCGCAGTGGATATCCATCCAGCGGCCCGGCTCGGCAATGGATTGATGTTGGATCACGCCACGGGCGTTGTGATCGGTGAGACTGCGACGCTCGGGGACAACTGCTCGCTGCTGCACGCGGTCACGCTTGGCGGCAGCGGGAAAGTTACGGGCGACCGGCACCCCAAGATCGGATCCGGTGTTCTCATCGGCGCCGGCGCAAAGGTGCTCGGCAACATCCACGTGGGAAATTGCTCGCGCATCGCGGCGGGCAGCGTGGTGCTGCGCGATGTGCCCCCGCACGTGACGGTTGCCGGCGTTCCAGCACGCATCGTGGGGCCGGCCGGCACGGCCGAGCCCGCACGGTCCATGGATCAGACCTTTGTCTCCGATCCATCCACGCTACCAGACGACTATGCAATGCTTTGACCTCGCACAGCATCGCTCTTGCCCCTTGGGGTACGATGCGGGGGTGAGTGGCCGATAACGAGGAGCGCGAAGAGTGAAAAAAGACGAACTGGCGAAGCTGCAGGCCTATTTGAGCAAAACGTTTGGCGCTCCGAAGCTCGAAGTGCGTCCGCAACCCAAGAAGGCCGATATGGCCGAGGTCTTCATCGGCGGAGAATTCGTCGCCACCCTCTACCGTGAGGAAGAGGAGGGAGAGATCAGCTACCAGTTCCAGATGGCTATCCTCGAAATGGATCTCGAGGACGCGTGAGGGGCGGCCGGCGATGGCGCTCTACGAGCTGGATGGCATATCCGCCGACACTCCTCCCGACGGCCGATACTGGGTGGCGCCCAATGCGGTCGTCATCGGAAAGGTGGCGATCGAGCAGGATGCCAGCATCTGGTTCGGCGCGGTACTGCGCGGCGATAACGAGCTGATCCGGGTTGGAGCGCGCTCCAACGTGCAAGACGGCTGCGTTCTTCATACGGATCCGGGATTTCCGCTCGATATCGGTGAAGACTGCACCATTGGCCACATGGTCATGCTGCATGGCTGCACCATCGGCCGGGGCAGCCTGATCGGCATCGGGTCGATCATCCTGAACGGCAGCCGGATCGGGGAGGAATGCGTGATCGGCGCCAATACGCTGATCCCCGAGGGCAAGGTCATCCCGCCGCGCTCGATGGTGCTCGGCTCGCCCGGCAGGATAATCCGGGAGCTGACCGATGAAGAGGTGCGCGGCTTCAGCAAGGGTGCCGGGCGCTACGTGGCCAACTGGAAACGCTACAAGGCCGGCCTTCGCGCTCAAGCGGAATAGAGGCCCGCATGGCGGTGAGCGGGCCACAGACCATCCGGAACGTATCGTGCCCAAGAAAATGAGCCGGACGCGGGGGATGTCGCGTCCGGCTCGAGGGAGCCCGGCTTTGGGGGGACAGGGCAGGGAGCCCGGGCTCGGGGAAGCCTTTATGACGTGCGCCGTCGATCCTTTTCCTTACTGCCCGTCCCGCACGCCGGCGATGGCGTCCGGTGCAGCGCGATCGGTGGCGTCGAGCGAGACCCATACGCGCGGATCGAGGTACGATTGGCGCATGATGAAATAGTAGTCGGAATCGCTCCAAAGCCGGACGTCATCGACCTTGTTGTCGAGGACGAAATCGCCCTGGGCGGTGCGGGCCGTGAGCACGGCGTGGCCTTCGCCCTTCTCGTCGCGCACGACGGTGAGCAGGAGCGAGCTTCTCGGCCAGCCGCGCGAGAGCAGGATCCTCTGCTTCAACAGCGCGTAGTCCTCGCAGTCGCCGCGATCGACCGGGTAGGTCCAATACTCGCTGACGCCGTAGATGTCCTGGTCGGTCGCGGGCTCGATGGCGTGATTGACCCAGCGGTTGACCTCGTCGAGCTCGCTCAGCCGCTCGGGCGTGGGCTGGAAGCGCACGTCCTCGATGCGCTGCGGATTGCATTCGCTGGGGTTGCGGTCACAGAAACGGACGAACCCATACGGCGGCTGCGACGGACCATACACGCGCATGAACGGAGAACTCTTGGCGGTGACGGCCCGGTAGACGGATGGTTCCGCCATCGCTCCCGTCGGCCCGGCCAACGCCGCCATGGCCACTACGCACACTACGAGACGCTTCATACTCACTACCCCTACGAACCCTCTCACGCGATCGACAGTAGCCGAGAAAAGTCGTGGCCGTCTGAAGTACGGCGCCAGAAATCGAGCAAAATTTGAGCTAAATTGGCGTTCCCCACGGGACATCTGTTCGCCCCGGTCAGCCGAAGTATCGCCGCAGGGCTTCCGGATCGGGAATGTCAACAAATTGCACGCCGATACCGCGGTCGTGGTAGCGCATGACCTTGCAGCGCAGCTTGCCGAACATCACCACGTCTCCGATCTGTGGGCGGATGTCGGTCTGGATGGACGCTCCTGAAAGGGAGACGTCGATCACACGGCAGTCGATGGTCGTGCCGTCGCTGAGCTGAAGCTTCGAGGTCCGGTTGACGGGCATGCGCTGGTGGCGCCGCCCGAAGGCGCTGCCGAGCTCATCCTTGTTGACCAGCCACGTGATCTGCGCGGCGAGCTTCTCCCGCTTGTGCTGGCTTGCGGTGAGCGAGATGGCGAAGCCGCCGTCGAAGGTGCGCACGACCACGCCTTCGATGCCGCCGATCTCATCCAGGTAGGCCACGATGCGCTCGCCGATATCCACCTCGACCGGGGACATGAACGATGCGCCGCCGACCGAAATGTCGTTGAGCCTACAAGGAAACTCCTGCTTGTTCGCGCGCATGAAGCGGCCGAGGAGGGCGAGCGGGTAGCGCTTATGGCGCCGCCGGTCGGGAACGATCCGGGCGTCGAGCCGCAGCGACGGCTTCAGGATGCTGGCTGAACTATGAGACATGGACAAACCCGCGCCTTACCGAAGCACAACTTTCCCAGGCCCCAAAACGGCACGTCAGCCGTTCATGGACCATAGGAGTCCCATATTGGAACAGCAGGTTTAACGAACGCCTAACCGCCGCCCCGATACTGCACGCTGGAGAGGGGCGCCCTGGGGCCTCAACGCGCCAGTGAGCGGCGGGTTTCCCTCACCCATGTCCGGCGGAGGCGGGAAGCTGCCGGGGGTGCGCCGCGCGGGCGAGCGATATTGTGCCTTCTGCCCTTGCGGCAGTGGCGTGAGTTGATGGTAAATAGTAAACTACAACAATGGTTTATACTTCCGAAGAAGGTGGCTCGCCAGCGGCAGGCTCTTCATCGATGCGGTCCAAGCATGGGTTCGCTGTGGGACAAGCCAGCTGCTGGGGATCAGCGTGTATGGGTTTCAGCGCTGCCGCGCCGCACGGCAGCAAGCCCGCCCTCATAGACGCGGAACTGGCGATGCCCCTGCCGGACGATGCGCGCTGTCCGCACGTGCGGGCTCAGCGGAAGCTGGCGCTCGTGCCATGAGGATGCGTAGTTTTCCTCGCCCTCGGGCCAGACGGACTCGGCCGCGAGCAGGCGGAGGCGGGAGATCCGATCGGCATAAGTCGCCGCTGGATCCTCATGAAAGGCGAGGTGCCCGAGCAACCTATCGATCTCGTAGCCGGTATGAAACAGCGGGAGGAGGATCAGCTCGAACTCCCTCCGGACGGGATGGCCGCAATCGTGCTTCCCGCTCGCGTCGCTCGGCGCTTCGCCGGTGAAGAGGCCGATGCGGCGACAGTCTATGATGGACATCAGATGCGGCTCGAGCAGCCCCCGGTCGGCCTCGGTCCAGCATGCCATGAAGTCCTGTTCCCTGAGGCTCGTCCCGAAACGGGCGCTCACACGTGAGCCGGCGAGGCGGAAGCGGAAGGCGGATCGGCCGATACGCTCGAGGATGAAGGTGTCGGGCAGCAGCGGCGAGATGCGGGAGGGTTGGATCTCCAGGCGCCTCGGCGCCGGGCGCCCTCCTCTGAGCTCGTTCCAATAGGCATAGATGGCCTCGGTTGCCGGGTGTCTCATCTCGGTCCTGTTTTCGGGGCGCACGCCTCGGACAGGACCGCAGCAGATCGCCGCGCCCGCCCAGAGCAGTGGCTCTGCGGAATTGTTCAGCTCACCGGCGTTTCAAGGTGGGCCTGGCATCGACAACAGCAGCTTCCGTGCCATATGCAGCGGGGCTGCTATCCCGGCGACCGGCACGGCTCTGCCGTGCTACTCACGTGTCCAATATCCGACAGGAGCGAGGAGACCCGCGTGATCCCCACCAACGCGCCCCGGCATGAGCCTGCTTTCAATGTCCCGAACGTCGTGCTTTTTCTGCTTGCGCTCTTAGTGCTCGTGCACGCGGCCTTCGCGCTCCTTTCCAACGACGAGGCGTTCTGGCTCGTGCTGGCCGGCGCATTCATCCCCGGACGCTATGGGCCGGGCGGCGCTGATCTCCCAGGGGGAGAGCTCGCGCTCTTCACCTCACCCTTTACCCACATGTTGCTGCATGGAGACTGGATGCATCTCGCTTTCAACGGAGCATGGCTGCTCGCGTTCGGCGGTGCAATAGCGGAACGGCTCGGAACGTTGCGCTTTCTGGTGTTCTTCACACTTTCCGGACTCGCCGGCGCCGGCGTCTTCTACGTCGCAAATCCCGGGTTGATGCAGCCCATGATCGGTGCTTCAGGCGCCATCTTCGGGCTCATGGGCGGCGTGCTGCGAATTCTCTTTCCGGCCGTAGATTCAGGAGGGTTCCGCCGCTTGCGGGAGGCACCCCGCTCGGTGCCGCTGATGCCCCTCCGCGCGGCGCTGACGGACTCGCGCATCCTTGGCGTGAGCGCGATCCTCGTTGTTTTGAACGTGCTCACCGTCATCGGTTTCGGCGTTGCACAAAACTCCGCGGGAATCGCATGGGAAGCCCATCTCGGAGGTTATTTGTTCGGCCTTATTGCTTATGGGATTTTTGATATTTCCGCCCGGCCGGAATCTGTGCAACCAAACGTTGATTGAACTCTTGCGCAGCTTGCGAGTTTGCATCACTCTGTAATTCGAGGTGCACGGATAGTGCGTAAAGCGTTCTCTAGTGACACGACTGAAGGCGAAAATAATCTAAAACAATAAAGCCTGTGCGGTCGCAAATGCTGATGTAGCTGGCCGGCGAGCCAGTGGGCGGGCGTTTCGGACGTGGCAGGCGGGAGGCAAGTCATGAACGTTGCATCGATACTGAAGTCGAAGGGCAGGGCAGTTTCGACCGTACGGCCGAACGCCACGCTGCTCGACGTCGTGAAGAAGCTCGCTCCCAAGAAGATCGGCGCGGTCGTCGTCGTGGGAGACAGCGGCCGGGTGGACGGCATCATTTCGGAACGCGATATCATTCGCGCTGTTGCCGATCACGGCGTCCATGCGCTCGGCATGACGGTGTCCGAAGTCATGACGCGTGTGGTGGTCTCCTGCCAGGAGATGAGCGAGCTTGACGAGCTGATGGAGATGATGACGAAGGGGCGTTTCCGCCATCTTCCCGTTATTGAAGACGACGCGCTCGTCGGGATCATCTCGATCGGAGACGTGGTGAAGTATCACCTTGCCGAGGTGCAGCTGGAAGTCTCGGCCATGCGCAACTACATCGCGACGGGTTGAGGCGGCGCGCTGCGACGCGTGATCCATTCGGGTCGTCGTCGGGAGCAAACAACGTTTGCTCCCGACGTGTAAGACCGACACCAAGGACTGATCCAAGTTCGCGAAGCGAAGGAAGCGTGCCCGGTCGCGAGGTCTGATTTTCGTTCGGCTGTAAAACCGGACCTGCATATTTGGAGCCGTTTCATCTCCAAGCGCGGTGCGCGGCGGGCGATATTTTTTATCAGCGATGTTTCCTGCGGCGAACGGTTTCTGCATCCATCGAGAGAGGGCGGACGGCGACCCCTTTAAGGGACGTTTTTTTGCTCTTGCTTTCGCTTCTCGAAAGCCGGGTCGCAACGCAATGCTTAGAGCCGTTCCGCTTTAAGTAGAATCGAGGAACGGCTCTAAGCTTTTGTTTCCTCGTGCTTCCCACTTTTCCGGACGCACTCTAGAGCCTGATAGTTTCACGCTCTCAAACATTGGACGGACTGTGTGAACGCGGCCGAGTTCTCGACGGCTTGCTGTTGGAAAGACGGCCATGTGCGCCACTTTCGTCCAGCCGGATTTCAGATGATAGTCTCCGTGAAACGCTCGCGCTCACGCGGATGCGGAAGGCTCACGAAGCGGCGACCTCGGTCCCGCCGCCGGCTTGATGGCGGCCCTCGAGCTCCCGCGTGAGATCCTCGATCTCGCGCTTCGCCGCCGCTTCTCCTCGCTGGATCATTTCCTCGGCACGATGGAAATCGAAGAGGCCGATGCCGTGCAGCCGCGGGCTAATCATGGAGTCCGGTGGATCACCGGCCAAGCGTGAGCGCGCGATACGATCCTGCACGATGTTGAACGCATCGACCATGACCGTTGAGATGCCAGGCACATCCTCGCCCCGCCCGAAGATTTGCCGCTGCAGGAGCCGGCGCACGGCAATACCGTTCTTTCCGGTCACGGGGGGCGGCTCCTCCACGTCCGGATCGGCGTGCGGTATGGCGCTGATGTTCGAGATGGTGCCTCGGTTCGAAATATCGATATTGAGATTGACCGCGATGACGTAGCGCGCGCCGAGGGCACGGCAGACGGAAACCGGAATGGGATTGACGAGCGCCCCGTCGAACAGCCAGCGCCCCTCCACCTTCACCGGCCGGAAAACGCCGGGAAGCGCGTAAGAGGCGCGGACCGCGTCGACCAGGTTGCCGCGAGAGAGCCAGACCTCGTGGCCGGTCCCGATCTCGGTGGCGACCGCCGTGAAGCGCCGCGGAAGATCCTCGAACGTGATGTCGCCGAGCTGCCGACGCAGGCGCTCGCCGAGGCGGTGACCCGTGATCAGCCCGGTGCCGGAAAGATTGAAATCGAGATAGCCGAACACGCGACGGCGCGTAAGCTCGCGGGCGAATGTCTCGAGGTCATCGAGCTGGCCCGCAACCTCGCACGCACCGACGACGGCGCCGATGGATGTGCCGGCAATGATGTCGGGGTAGATGCCGGCGCTGTTGAGGGCGCGCAATACGCCGATGTGAGCCCATCCTCTGGCCGCCCCGCCGCCAAGGGCCAGTCCGATCTTGACCTTGCCTGCGCCGGGATTTGCCATGGCCATGCCAGACTCCACTCCTCCGGCCTCGTCCCTGCCCAGGGCTCAACCGGTGCGGGTGCTTCGTGGAATCCGTCGCGTCGCCGAGCCTCGGGATCCCCTCAACTCTTACGTGGAGACTAGCAGATTTCGATTAAAGTCCCACTACCAAGGGTGTGACCGAATAGAAAACTCCTTTACGCGGTGACGGTTATCGCGCGGAGCCGAAGCGGGCGCCTTGGTTCCCGTGTTCACCCAGATCCTTCAAGGATCGCTTCGCGTAAGCTTTCCGCGCGCCTCACTGCCGAACTCGACCCGGCGGTAGAAGCAGGATCTGGCACCTGTGTGGCAGGCGACGCCGGCACCCTCCACGGCAACCTTGAGCCAGATGGCGTCCTGGTCGCAATCGACGCGGGCTTCGCGGATGGCGAGGAGGTTGCCGCTCTCTTCGCCTTTCCGCCACAGGCGCTGTCGCGAGCGGCTCCAAAAATGCGCGATGCCCGTGTCGAGGGAGAGCCGCAGGGCCTCGGCGTTCATCCAGGCGAACATCAGCACCGCGCCCGTGGCATCATCGGTCACGATGGCGGCGATCAGCCCATCGGCGCCGAATTTGGGCTGGAAGACGAGACCTTCTTCGATCTCCGTGGCTGAGCCGCGCGCGGGAAAGCCGGTTGGAAGGCGGTCGTCGGACATGGAGGCCCTTTGTCTGTAAAATCGGGGAGACGTGACAAGATGGACGGGCACGACGCGGCTCGAATGGCAGCGCGCGGCGTCCTATATATAGAAGCCACTGGGAAAAGTCGGAAGAGCGAGAGGGGATACCAACGCCTATGGCGGACCTTGACGACATCTACAATCAAAGGATTTTCGAGCTGGCGGCGGCGATCCCGCATTCCGACAGGCTCGAGCATCCGGATGCCTCCGCCCGCGCGCACTCGAAGCTGTGCGGCTCGACCGTCGAGATCGATCTGAAGCTCGACGGCGACCGCATCTCCGGCTTTGGCCAGTCGGTCAAGGCTTGCCTGCTCGGCCAGGCGTCGGCGGCGATCGTGGGCCGTGAGATCGTCGGCACGCAAGTCAGTGAACTCAGGGCCGTGGCGGCCGCCATGCGCGACATGCTGAAGGCCGGGGGGCCGCGGCCGCAGGGACGCTGGGCGGACCTCGGGCTACTCGAGCCGGTCAAGGATTATCCGCATCGCCACGCGTCGACGCTGCTGATCTTCGACGCCATCGAGCGCGCGCTCGATGATGTGAACGCAGGCGCATCGCCGCGCGCTGCCGCGGGCGCCTGACAGCCGGCGCGATCGAGGAGGACTTTGCAGCGATGGGCTGGCTTGCGGCAATCGTCAAAGCGCCGATCCATGCCTATCGCTGGACGTTGAAGCCGCTGATGGGCGCCGAGTGCCGCCACCTGCCCACCTGCTCGGAATACGCGCTCGAGGCGATCGACAGGAATGGCCCATGGCGCGGCCTGTGGCTGACGCTGTCGCGGCTTGCCCGCTGCCATCCCTGGGGCAGCGCAGGCTACGATCCTCCGCCCGATATCCGCGGCGAGCACCACCCGTTCGCGCCTTGGAAGTATGGGCGCTGGCGGCGCGACTGCTGCTCGCAGAATTGGCAACGGAACGGCTGATTTCAGCAGGCAGGGTGGCAAGGCGCTCTCTTGCTCTTTCGCGCGCTTTCACATCGTAGTTTTGCGATCCAACGTCGCGATGCTCTTCGCCGTGTAAGCGCGGGCACTGGCTGCGACACGCCCATCTATTTTTTGATAGAGCAGGATGTCGGCTGGCGCGTGTGCGAAGCGGACCGGTTTTGCATTGTGCGCGCTTTCTCAGTGCTTGACAGATCTTGGTCAGTTGACCTATTTTTTCGACATAAAGAAATAATGAGCGGGAGGAACTTGGTATGGCGCACACGGTCCGGTTCTAGTGTCCTGCGTTCGGAGCTCGCGTGAGTTTGCGGTTAGTCTCCGCGACGAACTTCGAAATCATAAGGGACGCGGGAACGTTTAAGTACGCGCTTGAACGGTGAAGCAAACGCGCCGCGTCTGCCTCGCTGATTACGCTACCGCATAAAAAACAAAAACGAGAACTCCTCGGAAAACCCCGGTTTTCCGATGGCAGCCGCTCGGCCTCGCAAAGGAATTGCGCTTGCCGGCCTGGGTTCAGGACGAAGGGAGAGTCATGCCTTGCTCTCTGGAATTCTGAACAAGAAAAACGAGTTGAATAATCGGGAGAAACGCCATGGACGAGAAGTATTCTATTCTATTCGAGCCCATACAAATCGGCCCAAAGACGCTGAAGAACCGTTTCTATCAGGTGCCTCATTGCATTGGTGCCGGAAGCGACCGCCCGGGGTTCCAGGCCGCGCACCGCTCCATGAAAGCCGAAGGCGGATGGGGTGGCCTCAATACCGAATATTGCTCCATCCATCCGGAATCAGACGATACGAACCGCGTCTCGGCGCGCATCTGGGACGAGGGCGACGTGCGCAACCTGCGCGCGATGACGGACGAAGTGCATAAATACGACGCGCTCGTCGGCGTCGAGCTCTGGTATGGCGGCCCGCACGCGCCGTGCCTCGAAAGCCGGCAGACGCCGCGTGGTCCGAGCCAGTACGCGTCGGACTTCGAGACCCAGTCCTATTGCAAGGAAATGGATCTCGATGACATCAGGATGGTGCAGCAGTTCTATGTCGATGCGGCCCTGAGGGCGCGCGATGCGGGGTTCGACATCGTCTACGTCTATGGCGCGCACGCCTACCTTCCGCTGCAGTTCCTTTCGCCCTTCTACAACAAGCGCACAGACGGCTACGGCGGATCGCTCGAGAACCGCGCGCGCTTCTGGCTCGAGACGCTTGAGAAGGTCCGCAACGCTGTCGGCAACGACTGCGCGATCGCGACGCGCTTCGCCGTCGACTCGCTCAGCGGCCAGGATGGGGTCCAGGTCGAAGAGGATGGCGTGCGCTTTGTCGAGCTCGCCGATCCGCTCGTCGACGTGTGGGACGTCAACATCGGCGTGATCGCAGAGTGGGGCGAGGATGCGGGTCCGTCGCGCTTCCATCGCCAAGGCCATCAGCTGCCGTGGCAGCGCTATATCAAGCTCACCTCCAAGAAGCCGGTTCTCGGCGTCGGGCGCTTCACGGATCCGGAGAAGATGGTCGAGGTGATCCGCACCGGGCAGCTCGACATTATCGGTGCGGCGCGGCCGTCGATCGCGGATCCCTTCCTTCCGAACAAGATCAAGGAGGGCCGCGTCGACGATATCCGCACCTGCATCGGCTGCAACGTGTGCATCTCGCGGTGGGAGATCGGCGGGCCGCCTATGGTCTGCACGCAGAACGCAACGGCGGGCGAGGAATACCGCCGCGGCTGGCATCCCGAGAAGTTCGAGAAGAAGGCCTCCGACGATACCATCCTCGTCATCGGCGCCGGCCCGGCCGGTTCGGAATGCGCACGCGTTCTCATGGAGCGCGGCTATACGGTGCATCTGGCGGACAAGGCCGACAAGATCGGCGGATACGTCAACCAGGTGGCGACGCTTCCGGGTCTCGGCGAGTGGGGCTACCATCGCGACTATCGCGAGACGCAGCTCACCAAGCTCGTCAAGAAGAACCGCGATTCCCAGATCGCGCTCGGATCCAAGCCGCTTGGGGTGGACGACGTGCTCGGCTACGGCGCCGACAAGGTCGTTGTTGCCACCGGCGCGCACTGGAACGTCGACGGCACCAGCGCGATGACGCATGCGCCCGTGCCCGGCATCAGCGCCGACCTGCCTTACATGGTGACGCCGGAGCAGATCTTTGCCGGCAGCAAGAAGATCGGCAAGCGTGTGATGATCCTCAACGCGGATCCCTATTACATGGCGCCGAGCCTCGCGCAGAAGCTCGCGGAAGCGGGCCATGAGGTGAAGGTTGCGAGCGGGGTCGATCTCGGGCGTTACATGCACTTCACGCTCGAATATCCGAACGTGCGGCGCATGTTCAACGAGCTCAATATCGAGATCATCAGCGATGTCTGGGCGTCGCGGGCGGAAGAGGGACGGATCGAGCTCTATGACGTCTGGGGTGACGGCCATAAGATCGAGTTCAACGGCGCAGGCCGCAGCCCGCGCACGGAGAACCGCACCCACAAGTGGCATGAGTACGACACGCTCGTTCTCGTGACGGGGCGCAGATCCAACGTGTCGCTGTTCCGCGATCTCAAGGCCCGCCAGGACGACTGGGCCAAGAACGACATCAAGGGCATCTATCTCATCGGGGATGCGCTTGCGCCGAAGCTGATCGCGGATGCGACCTTCGATGGGCACCGGCTGGCGCGTGAGATCGAGGAGAAGGATCCGCAGTATCCGCTGCCCTATCGCAGGGAGGTGGCTGTCTGGGGCGTGCCCCACATGCCAGGCGGTTCCCACGAGATCAAGTATCGAGTTTAGGGCCGTTACAGTTCGAGTGGATCGGAAAACGGCTCTCATTTTTGGCCGTGCGTCTTGAGGAAGATTGGTTCCCTTCCCTCCGGGTGCACATAAGGCCCCGATCCACACGCTTGCACACGCTTGAAAGATGAAAGCCGGCGGCGCTCTCGGGCGCCGTCGGCAGCGCGACGTATCTCCCCAATTTTGCAGACCTGCACGGTCCAGCAGGACGAGTGTCTCGTCGAATGGATCCGAACTCCATCCACTCAAGGAAACAAGAGGAATTCATGTCTGAGATTTGGTTCAGGACTGGCGAAGCCACGGTGTTCGCGTCTGAAGGCCAGGTGACCGATGCGATGCCGGAGGTCGTGATCGGCTCCGTCAAGGGCCCGGTCGGCACGGCGTTCGCCACGATGATGGGCCAGTCCGCAGGTCACACGCGGATGTTCATCCTGCGCGACTGCAACCAGATGGTTCGCCCGGCGGCGATCATGACCTCGAAGGTGACCATCGCCAGCGCCGAGTACGTCGATCTTCTCGGCGGCGTGGTGCAGGCAGCGCTCGGCGACGCGATCGTCGATGCGGTGGCCAACGGCATCATCCCGAAGGACATTGCAAACGACGTGGCGATCATCACCACGGTGTGGCTCGATCCGCGGACGGCGACGGACGCGAACCTCGACAAGAAAGAGCTCTACAAGAACAACTACGAGGCCATGACCACGGCGCTGACGCGGGCCATGAAGCAGGAGCCGACGGTTGACGAGCTGATCGCCAACCGCAAGACGATCCGCCACTACGCCCTGGCGGGCATCGATATCGACTGAGCTGCGGCTTCGTCTCAACACGTATCGCCAGCCGGGCTCGCTCCCGGCTGGCGTTTGTTTTGAGTAATGCGGGCGGATGCCCGATTGGTTCGATCGTTTGTTGATACTTAAAGTATTGAATAATATGATCTGCGGACAACGCTCGTCGAGCAGAACCTGCGCGCCCCCGAAGGCGTTGCTCCAGCACCGCATCCAGGTCAGGCACGGCTTGTTTGATCGTTGCCCTGGATTTGACAAGGCGCTGTCATTGAGTGCCATCGGGACGGCCGCAAGACGCAGGCCTGGATCAAGAGAGAGAAGATGATGTTCATTGCCATGAATCGCTTCAAGGTCATGAAGGGCGCGGAGGCCGATTTCGAGAAGGTCTGGCTTTCGCGCGAAAGCCACCTCGATGAACTGCCGGGCTTTATCGAGTTCCACCTGCTCAAAGGGCCGGAGCGCGATGATCATGTTCTTTACGCCTCGCACACGATCTGGCGCTCGAAGGCCAACTTTGAGGCGTGGACCAAATCGGAGCAGTTCCGCAAAGTTCATGCCGGCGCAGGGGCGACCAAGCCGCTCTATCAAGGCCATCCGGAGTTTGAGGGGTTCACCGTTCTGCAGACTGTGGCCCAGGACGGAACACGGAGCGTTGCTGCCGAATGAGCGTAAGGCGGCACGGGGACAGAGATCTCAGTGCAGGGCGATCCGGCCTCCGTCTCGACCGGCAGCAGCTCGAGCGTAAGGGACATGCGGACATGCGGGGTCATGGGAGTGTGAGACGCGCGCTCAAAATGGGGCGCGGGACCGGACGGCGCAGGGCTGGAACATAGGTGCAAAGGAAAAGCATCCAGCCCGTCATCCAAAAGATGGCGGCCGTGCGGATTGGATCGGGCAGCCCTGAGGGTATGACGGGCGTCAAGACGCGCAGCAGGGCCGATAGCCAGACCAGAGCAAAGGCGAGCGCCAGCCGCCGGCCCAACGCAAGCCTATCGTCCCTGCGTGCCATGACCGAGCGCGCCATGATCGCGAGGATCATCGTTCCCATCGCGCCCATGGTCAGCGCGTGGATGGCGGCCGGCGCCGCGCTCCATTCGGGGTGCAGCATGGCCAAACCGAGGAGCAGCAATCCCGCCGGCAACCAGATCCAAGCCAGATGCAATAGGAGGAGTGCGGGGTAGCGGCGCACGCTCCAAGTCTGCCAGCCGAGAAGTCTCGCGATCTGGAGCGCTCCTGACAGAATGAGCAGGAGCCCTGCCGCCCTGTGAGCTTCGGCAAAGGCGAGAAGACCGCCACAGACGAGCGCTCCCAAGCTCAGAACGGACAGGACAGGGCTGTCCCGCATGAGGCTCGGCGCGGTCTGTCTCTCGAGCCAGCTTCTGGTGAAGGCTGGCACGGCGCGGCCGCCGACGAGGCAAATCAATAGCGCAAACCCAAGGACCGCTTCCGTTGCCCCGGCCGACGCGACCCCATCTTCACGCAGGCGAGCGAGATAGAGGAGATCGCTCGCAATCAGCATCAGCAGCGCGAGTGCAAGATAGGCCTTGGACCAGATCCGCCGCGTGAGTGTGTGCCAAGCGACGAGGGCCGCGAGCGTTGCGAGGTACGCTTGTGTTCCCGCTGTCAGGAGGATGTCGGGCAGCGTATCCGCCCGAAGAAAGCTCAGACGCGACACGGCCCATAGGATGCACATGGCCACTGTGAGACTTGGCGCGATGGGGCCGTGCTTTGTCCAGGCGGGTAAAGAGGTGAGCAGATAGCCGCCGATGGCTGCGCCACCCATGCCGAACAGCAACTCGTGCAAATGCCACGCGACCGGCTCGGGCCCTACTCCGTAGGGAAGGAGCCATACGGCGGGCACTGCCAAGGCCGTTAAAGCCGCGAGCAGGAACAGGGGCCGATGTGGCGTGTGCCAGAATGGGCGGTCCTGCTGCACGTTCCTCATGAGGGCTGTGTGGAGGGCGACCGGCCGCCTTCCTTCGCTGAGCCTGCCCCGCATTGCGAGCGGGACCAGTCCGCTTTTCTACTGCGTCCTCACCAGAGCGCCAGATGTCTTTAAAGCGTGCGAGCAGGCACGTAAGCGGTATGAGGTGGCGGGCGGAGAGCGATGAAACAGAGAACTACGTTTACGCTATTCCCCTCCCTAGCCCTCCTTAAAGCGGCCATGACAACCGATGGGGCCTCGTTCGGACAGAGCTTTGAGATTCCCCCTGGCGCTTAGCGCAACTTTGGCATATTCATTATCTCAATGATTCTTGAGATGTTGAAGTTGCGATGAACGAGAAGCAAGCCCTTAACGCCTTCGCCGCACTCTCGCAGGAGACGAGACTCCGTATCGTCCGGTTGCTGGTGACCGCTGGCCCGGAAGGCATGTCGGCTGGAGCCATCGGCGAAGCGATGGATGGCGCGTCGTCGTCTCGTATGTCGTTTCACCTGAGCCATCTCGAACAGGCCGGACTTGTCGTGTCCCGCCGTGAGGGACGGTCGATCATCTACAGCGCTGCGCTGGCCACGCTTTCCGGTCTCGTGGAATTCCTCATGCGCGATTGCTGTCAGGGCCACCCGGAAGTCTGCAATCCGGCAATGGCGGCGCTGTCCTCCTGTTGCGACCCCACGAAAGGCAGGTCCCATGTCTGATGGACAAGAGCACCGCGTCTTCAACGTCCTATTCCTCTGCACCGGTAATTCGGCGCATCCTATCCTGATCAACCGGCCTGTCGTCGTCAGCCCGAGGGGCGTCAAGCTCTGCCGACCGTCCGAGGACGTGCTCGGCCTGTTGCCGCCGCAGTGCGGCGCGTTCGTCAAGGAAGATGGCGAGCGCGTGATCGACGAACACGGCCGGCGCGTCGCAACGGCCTGAGGGAATTGCGTGTCCACCTTCGAACGCTACCTCACCCTTTGGGTCGCCCTGTGCATCGTTGTCGGCATCGCGCTTGGCCACTTCCTGCCTGGCGTGTTCCAGATGATTGGCTCGGCAGAGATCGCCAGCGTCAACCTGCCGGTGGCGGTGCTGATCTGGCTGATGGTCATCCCTATGCTGCTCAAGATCGACTTCGCAGCATTGGGCGAAGTCGGCCGCCACTGGCGGGGCATCGGCGTGACGCTGTTCATAAACTGGGCGGTAAAACCGTTCTCGATGGCGCTGCTGGGCTGGCTGTTCATCGGCTGGCTGTTCCGGCCGTATCTGCCGGCGGATCAGATCGACAGCTATATTGCCGGCCTCATCATTCTTGCCGCCGCGCCATGCACGGCCATGGTGTTCGTCTGGTCGAACCTCACAAAGGGTGAGCCGCATTTTACATTGAGTCAGGTTGCCCTAAACGATGCCATCATGGTCGTCGCCTTCGCGCCGATTGTCGGGCTGCTGCTGGGCCTGTCAGCGATCACGGTGCCATGGGGTACGCTGGTTCTGTCCGTCGTGCTCTACATCGTCATTCCCGTCATCATCGCGCAGATCATTCGTCGCCGGATGCTGACGCTCGGCGGGCAAGCTGCACTCGACAGGCTACTCGCAAAACTCGGCACGGCTTCCCTTGTGGCGCTGCTGACGACGCTTGTTTTGCTGTTCGGATTTCAGGGCGAACAGATCATCGCGCAGCCGATGATCATCGGCCTGCTTGCCGTGCCAATCCTGATTCAGGTCTATTTCAATTCCGGCCTTGCCTATCTGCTCAACCGGATGGCCGGCGAGCAGCATTGCGTCGCTGGCCCCTCGGCGCTGATCGGGGCGTCGAACTTCTTCGAACTGGCGGTTGCTGCCGCCATCAGCCTGTTCGGGTTTCACTCGGGCGCGGCGCTCGCCACTGTTTTCGGTGTGCTAATCGAAGTGCCGGTGATGCTCTCGGTCGTCTGGATCGTAAACCGCTCCAAAGGCTGGTATGAGCGCGGTGGCAAAGTATCAGAACTCGCGAAAGAGCAGCGTTGATGTCTGACGATCTTCCCAATCTCGATGCCGCTTGCGTTGATATTCCTGGCATAGACCGGCTGCGTGCAGCAACGCCGTCTACCCATCCACCGCGTATCCTGCTGCTTTACGGCTCGCTTCGCGAACGATCCTACAGCCGTTTCCTGACATTCGAGGCCGAGCGTCTGCTGAAACATTTCGGGGCGGAAACACGTATCTTCGATCCGTCCGGCCTGCCGCTGCCGGATGGCGCTCCCGTCGATCATCCCAAGGTGCAGGAACTGCGCGACCTCTCGCTCTGGTCGGAGGGCCAGGTCTGGACCAGCCCCGAGCGACATGGTGCGATGAGTGCCGTCATGAAAGCCCAGATCGACTGGATTCCGCTCTCAGTCGGCGCAATCCGCCCAACGCAGGGCCGGACCCTCGCGGTGATGCAGGTATCGGGCGGCTCGCAGAGCTTCAACGCGGTCAACCAGATGCGCGTGCTCGGCCGCTGGATGCGGATGATGACGATCCCCAACCAGTCCTCCGTCGCCAAAGCGTATCAGGAGTTCGATGAAGCTGGCCGGATGAGACCGTCCTCCTATTATGACCGGGTGGTCGATGTGATGGAGGAACTGGTCAAGTTTACGCTGCTGACGCGCGACGTATCGCTCTACCTGACGGATCGCTATTCCGAGCGAAAGGAAAGCACCGAAGCTTTGGCGCGGCGGGTGAGCCTGACGGCGGCGACCTGACCAGTATTGTAACGGCGCGGCCACTGTTGTCGTGCTGTGGCGGGCTATCGGCGGCAATTCGCATTATCGCGTGCAATCGGCGGTGTTTGGCGGGCCATGCGGGATAGCGATGAGAACGATATCTACTCCATAGCCCTCTATTACCCTCCCAAATAAGCGGTCGATCGGACGCTTCTTCATCCGTGACGGGTTGTTGGGGATGATCGCGACAGCGCCAGCCTTGGTGATGGCCTCGCGGAAGTGATTTGCGCCGTAGGCGGCATCGGCCAGCCGCCCGTCGGGCCGATCCTCACCGAGCAGGGCAGCAGCCTGGGGCGCATCGCCGCGCTGACCGGCGGTCAGGATGATCCTGGCCGGGCAGTCAAGGCTGCGCACGGCCAGGTGGATCTTGGTGCTAAGGTCGCCGCGGGAGCGGACAATATACTGAATTATCAGACATTTTTGCGCCTACTGCGTGTCGGTGGGCCTGCGCGATGGTCCTGTCGAAGGTCAGGTAGCGAACTCCTTGCCGCTACGCCTCCGGCTCGCGAGGGAACGCAGCCAGCACCGTGTCGATGAAGTGCCGCAGCTTGGGCGTCATCCGGCGATCCTGCGCATAGAGAAGATGCATAGGGCGGGAAGGCCCGTCGTAGTCGGCAAGAACCTGAACCAAACGACCGGCTGCGATGTCGTCGCGCAGCGCAACCATTGGCCCGAGCGTCACTCCAAAGCCGACCAGCGCCGCATGGTGAAGGCCCTTCCAGTCATTCGCCCTCAACCTGCCATGGACGGGTATACGAAACAGCGTGCCTGCTTTCCGGAAAGTCCATTCACGCGCCATCGCCTGCGACCAGTAACTGAAGCCTAGGCATTCATGCCGGCTCAGATCGTCAGGTGTGGCGGGGACGCCGCGCTCTTCGAGATAGCCAGGTGCGGCGCAGGCAATCAATTTATAAGGGCTGAGCTCTCGCGCGCTAAGTGCGCTGGTTTCCGAAAGTGGACCGATACGGATCACGGCTTCGAAGCCGTCCTCGACCAGATCAACCAACCGATCTGACAAGACGACGTCCGCTTGTACTTCGGGGTTCTCCACAAGATATCGGGTGATGACCGGGAGGAGCGCATGGGTACCGAACGTCACGGGAGCATTGATCCGCAAGACGCCCCGCGCAACCTTGCGGACTTCGGTCGCCTCGGCTTCTGCGTCCTGGATATCGCCAAGGATCGTCCGGCAGCTTTCACAGTAGCGCTGACCGAATTCGGTCAGGCTCTGCCGCCGTGTGGTGCGGCTGATCAGGCGCAGGCCGAGGCGGCTTTCAAGAGCGGCAACATGCTTTGCCACCATCTGCGGCGATACTCCGAGGCTCTCAGCCGCTGCGGCGAAGGAGCCTAGTTCTGCCGCCTTGACGAAGGCGGCCATGCTTTCGAGCCGGTCAGGCATTCAACACCATTGGTTGTTTCTGTACGGTAGAAACTACGATTTATCATTACTGTTTGCCAATGTTAGTCGTGCCTTCGCAATAAAAGGACATCGATCATGGCATTCTATATCGTCACCATGTCTCATCCCGACGGACCGGAATGGAACCGTCACGTCGCTGAACATGTCGAATATCTGCTGGAACTGGTCGAGAAGGAAAAGCTGAAGGCCTCCGGCCCGCTGAAGGGATCGCCGTTGCGGTCAGGCTTTCTGATCATAGTCGCGAACAGCAGGACGGAGGTCGAAGCCCTGATCGAAGAAGATCCCTTCAGCCGGGAAAAACTGATCGTGTCGCTCTCCATTGAAGAATGGGATCCACTCTTCGGCGTCTTCGGCGAAGAATCCAGCAGAACTCTGCCGCCGGACCTCAATGCGATTGCCGAAAAACTTGGGTACGCCTGGGGTCGGCTCCCCGGTGCCGATCCACGCGACCCTGATCTAGGGCGGACAATGTGATAGCGCGCTCAGCCCTGCTCGATCTGCAAAGTGCGGGCTGCAAGTTTGAAAGCAACGCCGCGCCGGCCTCGGTGGGCGCGACGGATCGAGTCAGCGCGCCAGAAGCCGCACTCCTAGGCGCTCCTCCAGTCATCGCATCGCGTGGCGGAGTGTAGGAAGGGTGATACTCCGAGATCGGCCGCAGCAGTAGTAAAGCTCTGGCGGCGCACGACGGCGGCAAAAGCGGTCCGATCGTTGAGTGAGGTGCGAGTCATTCCTAGCAGAAACCTTGCTCGATCAGGTCGTGGCCCCGGTGATCTACCGGATATTGTTCACCAAAACCGCTCCAGCTGCCTGGCGCCGATTACGGCGCAGGGCTTTTCCGCGCCAGCCTCGCGCGGGGCTAATGCGTGACGGCCAGCGCCTCAAGCTGCGTGGGCGCCATTAACGCGAAGGCCGAACGCATCTCGCGTGCTTCTTCGCCCGGGGAACGGCCAAAGAGCCGCCTGAACTCACGGTTAAACTGCGAAGCGCTTTCATAGCCCACCCGCGCCGCCGCCGCCGCTGCCGTCAGATTGTCACGGATCATCATCAGCCGCGCCTGATGCAGACGCACGGATTTGATGTACTGAATGGGCGAGGTCGCAGCGACCGCCTTGAAATGCGCGTGAAAGGCCGGGACGCTCAGCCCTGCCTCGCCCGCCAACGTCGCCACATCCAGCGACTGGCCGTAGTCGTTGTGGATGCGCCGCAGCGCCCGCGCGATGCGCCCGAAATTACCATGACTTGCCAAAGCTGCGCGGATGGCCCCGCCCTGCGGCCCAATCAGCACCCGAAAACACAGCTCGCGCATGATTGCTGGCCCCAGTACCCGCGCCTCAAGCGGCGATTGCAGGGCGCGTAGCAGTCGCAAGGTGGTATCGGCCAGCGTGGCATCGAGCGGCGTCGAGAGGATCCCCACGGGCGTGGCAGGCGGCACCGAGGCGCTCTGATCGACCTCGATCACCAGATCGGCCAGCGCCGTCATGTCGAGCCGGACCGATACGGCCAGCAGCGGCTCCTCCGGGCTCGCCTCGGTTTCGGTCGAAAACGGCAGCGGCACCGAGAGCACCAGATAATGCTGCGCATCATAATGATAGACCTGATCCGCCAGATAGCCGCGTTTGTGGCCCTGACAGACGATGACGATGCTCGGCTCATAAAGCACCGGCGTGCGTCCCAAAGGGTGATCGGTGCGCATCAGCCGCACCCCGTCCAGCGCGGTTCTGGTGTGGCCCTCATGCGGGGCCAGTTGCTGAATCAGGGCGATCATCTCCTGCTGTAGCATTGGGTCGGGTGCATGCATGCTGCACGGTCCTGAAAATTTAAGTTCAAGATGAACATGGCATATTATATGCGTTTCAATCTATGAATTTATGAATACCAAATAGGATTAGGCAATTATGAAATAGCCCTCGGCCTAGTCCGGCCTTCTATCGCTCCTTAGGTTCCCACCATCGCAACACCGACCCCAGGCGGGCGCATCGCAGTGAACGAACGGAGCCTTCCATGCAAAACATCTCTCCCAAAAACATCTGGTTCATCACCGGGGCCGCACGCGGCATCGGCCTGTCGCTGGCCCGTCAGGTTCTGGCGCGGGGCGATGCCGTCGCCGCCACATCGCGCAATCTTGCCAGCCTGCGCAATGCGCTTGGCGAAGACAGCGCGCAGTTTCTGGCGCTCGCGGTCGATCTGGCCGATGATGCCAGCACCAAGGCCGCCATTGAGCGCACCATCGCCCATTTCGGCCGCATCGACCGCGTGGTGAACAACGCAGGCTACGGCCAGCAGGGCGCGATCGAGGCGCTGTCGGATGCCGAGCTGCGGCGCAATTTCGACGTCAACGTCTTCGCCCCGCTCAACGTGCTGCGCCATGCGCTGCCGCATCTGCGCGCCGCCCGTAGCGGGCATATCTTCAACGTCGCATCCATCGTCGGCTTTCAGGGCGGTTATGCGGGTTGGGGCAGCTATGTCGCCAGCAAATTCGCGCTGGCCGGTCTGACCGAAAGCCTGCGCGCCGAGGTGGCAGAACTGGGGATCAAGGCCACGGTGGTTTACCCCGGCCCCGTCCGCACCGGCTTCCTGTCGAAGGACAGCCTCGTCGTCGCCGAACGCGCGATTGCCGATTATACCGAGGCGCAGGCCTCGCTCGACCTGCATCTGAATGCGCTGGATGGCAAGCAGGCTGGCGACCCGGAAAAGGTGGCGGCACTGATTATTGAGGCCTCAAAGGTTGCCGAGCCGCCTTTGCACCTGTTTGCAGGCAAAATCGCCACCACGCTGGCTGATGAGAAGATGAACGCGGTGAAGACGGATCTCGACGCCTGGCGCACAGCCTCGGATGCCACTGATTTTGAGGACTGAACCTCAAGCACCGGGCAGGCCCAT
Organism: Hyphomicrobium sp.; assembly: GCF_036780825.1. Classification (GTDB taxonomy): domain Bacteria; phylum Pseudomonadota; class Alphaproteobacteria; order Rhizobiales; family Hyphomicrobiaceae; genus Hyphomicrobium_C. The sequence goes on from NZ_DAIQCD010000004.1 coordinate 87,263, forward strand.
CCTGTACCTGCCCGGGGCCAACCCTGTGAGAGCTTGCCATGTTCGACGAAATCCCGCCAGAAAAAGCCTATCGCATTCTCGAATCCGGCCCCATCGTCATGGTCTCCACCCGCTCGCACGCGGGCAAGGCCAATCTGATGACCATGGGCTTCCACATGATGATCAGCCACGCGCCGCCGCTCGTCGGCGCGGTCATCGGGTCCTGGGATCACAGCCAGAAGGCCCTGCTGGAAACCGGCGAATGCGTGCTTGCGGTGCCGACCGTTGATCTGGCCGAGACGGTGGTCGATATCGGCAATTGCTCGGGCGATGAAATCGACAAGTTCGATCATTTCGGCCTGACGCCCTTACCGGCGCAGACCGTGGGCGCGCCGCTCGTCACAGAATGCTGGGCCAATCTGGAATGCCGCATCGCCGATGATGGCTGGCTAAACCGCTATGACATGGTGGTGCTGGAAGTGCAGCGCATCTGGGCTGACACCAAGCGCCGCGAAAAGCGGCTGATCCACCATCAGGGTGACGGACGCTTCAGCGTCGATGGCGGAACCATCGATCTTGGTGAACGCATGGTCAAATGGCGCTATCTCATGGACTGATCCCGCGGACAGAGATAGCGGAGCCGATACTGCGGCTCAGCGAGGTATCAGTTCCGCCGCCAGGACTGGACATCCATCCCGCCAAACAACATCGGCATCGGCAGTTGAAAGATAAAATACGGATTGATGACCGGCAGTACTCTGGCTGCATCAAGCCGCGCCCGGTGATCCTCGGACAGATGCAGCGAAAGCGCCGCGAAGTTCGCCGTTAACTGTGCAGGCCGGCTCGCGCCTAAGGACCGCCACGGAAGCGCTACGGCAGAAATGCGTGAGAGGCCTGCGCGTCACCGAGATTTCGCCTGGCTTCATAGATACGGGTTTTGCAGATGCGGCCATCGACGATCCTGCCGTCAAGGCAGCCATACTGAAGCGGAAGGAGGAAATGGCCGTCTCTCCTGACGCCATCGCACGGGCCATCGCCTTTGCCGTCGAGCAGCCCGACGATGTCGAGATCGGCAGCATCGTCGTGCGTCCTACTGCTCAGGATTGAGAAGCGCCAACAGGAACGCCGGCACCGACCTTACGAAATCGGCGTATCGTGCAGCAGTCGTGCTCAGCCGGCGTCGTGCACATGCAATGTGGGGGAATCCGGATTTGCCGGCAGCAGCGTATCGAGGGTCACCTCGCCGAACCGCCTGACGAACAGCGCTTCCGCCTGCGCCATCGTCTCGGAGAGGGCGGCGTTGACGTTCTTTTGAATCATACAATCCGTACGCTCGCTGCGATTACCTATGGCGAACAGGGTCGGGCAATTGAGCGCCTGATAGACATCCAGCAATGTGATCTCCGCCAGCGGACGCGCCAGCCGCCAGCCACCACCATGGCCTTTGCCTGAATGGACATGGCCTGCCTCGCGTAACCCCGCCATCGTCCTGCGGAACACCGCCGGATTGGTTCCCATGCTCTTGGCGAGCATCTCGGAGGTCAGCGGCTCGTCGACCTGCCCCATGTGGAGCAGGACGTGCAGCACGTCGGAAAGCCTTGTGTCCTTGTTCATCCGTATTTCCGTTTGCGAGCTTTCAGGCCGCAGACCGGCCTGATCCGGAGTTCATGTATCTGTTCTTGATACGTAAGGCGGCACTGGTTATATGTATCTTCGTCTGATACATGATCCGGTGCCCAAATGTCCAGCTTTGACAGTTCGACTTCGCCTGAAGACGCCATTCTTCTTCATGGTGATTCCTTGCCCGACCCTACGGTCCACGATCCCGCGCGACGCCGCAGCATCCTGATCACGGTCTGCATCGCGCTGATGGCGGTCATCGCCGCCGTGACCGGCCTCAATGTCGCGCAGCCGCATCTGGCGCTCGATCTCGGGGCCAGCCAGAGCCAGGTGCTCTGGATGATCAATCTCTATGCGATCAGCCTTGCCTCGCTGCTGCTGCCGCTGGGCGCGGTGGGAGACCGCTGGGGCCGCAAGCCGGTGCTGCTGATCGGCCTTGCGGTTTTCGGGGTCGCCAATATTGGCTCGGCTCTTGCCCCGAGCGTCGAGGTGATGCTCGGCGCACGCTTCCTGAGCGGCGTCGGCGCGGCGATGATCATGCCGGTGACGCTCTCGGTCATTACCTCGGCCTTTCCCGACGAGGAACGATCGAAGGCCATCGGCATCTGGACCGGCGTGGCCGGCGCGGGCGGCATCCTCGGCATGTTCCTTTCCGCCGTGCTGGTCGATTTCCTGTCCTGGCGCTGGCTGTTCGCGCTTCCTGTCGTACTGGTAGCAGTTGCCGCGGTCATGGCTTTGCGTGCCGTTCCCAATTCGCGCCAGTCCTCGGAACATCGGTTCGATACGGTCGGCTCTGTCCTGTCGCTTCTCGCCATCATGGGCGCGAGTTTTGTTCTGCATGAAGGCCCGGCGATTGGTTGGACAGCGGCTCCGACGCTGTTTGGCTTTGCGGTCAGCATCGCCGCCTTCATCGCTTTCGTCTGGTGGGAACTGCGCCATCCCGACCCGTTGCTTGATATCAGGCTGTTCAGGAAACGCAGTCTGACCAGTGGCTCGGTCTCTCTGACGACCTGGTTCGGCGTGCAGGCCGGCGTATTCATCGTCCTCTATCCATTCTTCCAGGCGGTCCTCGGGTGGTCGGGCCTGCGCGCCACGCTGGGCCTCATGCCCATGGCGTTGCTGATGATGGTTTTTTCCGGGGTCGCGCCGCTTCTGTCCGCACGAATCGGCCCGAAGACGACGATCGCCGGGGGCGTGCTGCTGGGTGCGACGGGGCTGGCACTGATGTCGCTCCTTGTGTCGGTCGATGGCGGATACCTCTCGGTTCTGCCGGGCATGGTCGCGATGGGCATCGGCATGGGATTGGCCATGGCGCCCTCGACGGAAGCGATCACGTCCTCCCTGCCACGCGATCAGCAGGGTGTCGCGTCGGCGCTCAACGATGTCACGCGCGAGTTGGGAACATCACTTGGGGTCGCTCTGCTCGGCGCGGTGTTCGCCGCAGGCTACACAAGCGCGATCGCTCCGCGACTGGCCGGATTTCCCGGCGATGCAGCCAGACTGGCGGGACAAAACATTGCCAACGCAATGGCCCTCGCGGACGGCGGGTTGCCTTACGCGGATAGCCTCTACAGGGCCGCGCAGGAAGCTTTCGTCGAAAGCTGGCAGCAGGCGATGTGGGTCGGCGTCGGTGTGATGGCGCTGCTTTTCCTTTTTATCGTCCTGCGCGGCCCTGAGCGGCCTGCGTCAACCGAATCCACTTCCGCAAAAGCCTGATGCGGGGAGAATTTCATGCACTATGATGCGATCATCATCGGCGGCAGCTTCGCCGGCCTTTCCGCTGCCATGTATCTTGCCCGCGCCCGCAAATCCGTCTGCGTTCTCGATACGGGTGAGCCGCGCAATCGCTTCGCCGCCGCATCGCACGGCTTATTTGCGCAGGATGGGAGCGATCCCAAACTCATGCTTGACACGATGCGCCAGCAGGTTGGCGCCTATCCGACCGTACGCTTTTTCAACGATGCCGCCGTCGAGGCACAGAAGGCAGACGGTTCGTTCTCCGTGACCTTGCAGAGCGGGGCGACCATCGCCGGAAAGCGCCTGCTGCTCGCCTTCGGCGTCTCAGACATTCTTCCCGAGATGCCGGGGCTAGCCGAACGCTGGGGCGCATCCGTCATTCATTGCCCCTATTGCCACGGCTACGAGTTCAGCGACCGCCTGCTCGGCGTGCTGAACGTCTCGCCAATGTCCTACCATCAGGCGATGCTGATCGCAGACTGGGGCCCGGCGACCTTCTACCTGGACGGCGGCGAGCTGGAGGCAGCGGCCAGCGAAGCGCTTTCCCGGCGCGGTGTGCGCATCGAGCCGGCGCGTGTCGAACATGTGACGGGTGACGGATCCAACCTTTCGGCAATCCACCTTTCGGATGGCAGCACGCAGCCCATCGATGCTCTGTTCATCAGTCCACGCAATCGTCTCAACAGCGAGATTGCCGGGACGCTGGGCTGCGATATCGATCATGGGCCACTCGGCTCAACCGTGAAGGTCGACCAGATGCAGATGACCAGCGTTCCCGACGTGTATGCCGCCGGCGACATTACCCGCATGGCGCACAACGTCACCTTCGCCTGCGCCGACGGGGTCATGGCGGCAATGGCGATCCATCGCTCCCTTGTGTTCGGGGGTGACAAGCAATGAACGACAATCTCACGCCGTTCCTGAACCCGACCTCTGTCGCATCTTACGCCGAGGAAACTTTGAAGAAAGTCCCCGGCCTCACCGACCTGCACCGCATGACCGAGCTGCTTCTCGCCGAGCACGCGCCGGACGCAGCGCGCATCCTCGTGGTCGGCGCCGGCGGCGGGCTGGAACTGAAGGCGATGGCGCAAGTGCGACCGGAATGGCGCTTCACCGGCGTCGATCCGTCACCTGCCATGCTGGACCTCGCACACAAAGCCGTCTCGCCGTTCGCTGGCCGCATGGACCTGAGTGCCGGAACTGTGGATGAGGCACCGCCCGGTCCATACGACGGCGCGACATGTCTTCTCACGCTTCACTTTCTCGACAGGGATGAAAGGCTGAAGACGCTGCGGGAAATCCGTCATCGCCTGAAACCCGGCAGCGCCGTCGTCGTCGCTCATCACACCGCGCCGGACGCCGCCTCGGAGCGATGGCTCGCTCGCTCGGCTCTCTTCGCCGACCGGGACGGGTCCGATCCGGCAAAGGCCGCCGCTTCCGCAGCTATTATGGCACAGCGTCTGCCCCTCCTGACGCCTGACGACGAGGAGACGCTTCTGCTGGAAGCAGGTTTTGTGGACCCGGCGCTGTTCTATGCCGCGTTTTCGTTCCGCGGCTGGGTCGCGATCGCCGGCTGAGTGGTGGGTTTGCCTGACCGGACATAGGAGCCGACATATTGGCCATCAAACTCTACAATTTTGCCTTCGGGCCTTATCCGCAAAGGCTCAACATCTACCTGGCCGAGAAAAAGCCAACCAATGTTGAGGTCACCCTGTTCGACGAGCCGGACAGACGGGCCGATGTCCCGCCGGCAGCGATCACGGCGCTTACTGTGACCGGGTCGATGCCTATCCTCAAAGATGAGGACGGCACGGTCATTGGTCAGTCGCTGGCGATCCTCGAATATCTCGAGGACAAGGCCTTCGGTCCCGACATGTTGGGAGCAATGCCTGCTGCGCGGGCGCGCACCCGGCAATTCGTGCATATGCTCGATGAAGCGCTGACGTTCTTCGGCCTATGGGGGCGTCATGGCAGTCCGCTCGGCCATGGCATCGTGCGGACCAGTCAGGACGTCGCCGAAATCTGCGCTATCAGGTATTTCGGGCAACTGCGTCTTATCGAGAAAATGATTGGCGGCACTGAGTTCATCGCAGGAGATCGGATAACCGTGGCCGACTGCGTTGCCATGGCGACCCTGCAATATGCGGCAGACTTCTACGCGGTACCGGTTCCACCGGAATGCATCAAACTACAGACGTGGTTCGAACATTTCTCCACGCGACCGAGCGCCGCTCGGCCCGGATACCCCGAGGATAAGCTTGCACGGGCGCAGGGCCTGGCCGCCTACTCGCTCAGCAGGCGCAGCAACCCTGATGACGCGATTGCCGATCTGCGCTGCCGCGAAGGTACGATCATGAAGCGAATAGGTTTCTATTTCCGCGATGGCAGCCGGACTTGTTCGCCCCCCGTGCCGGACGCAGTCGCTGAATGGGCTGCCGAAAAAGAATATGATGTCGTAGTGTGGACAGGGCTGCCCAGCAACTTCAAGGATAAGACTGGCAAAGAGTTCTCAGTCGCAGAGGCAATTAGTCACCTCCAATCGCTGACTAAAGACGGCAAGTCTATGGCCGCAACTTATGTTTGAAGCGCACCGGATCTAATCCGAACGCCTCTAAGGAATGCCTTACAAGTCGAGCCATGGTTTGCCGCGTTTGCAACCGCCGGGGATGCAGCACATACCAATGCATCCGTAGGCGACGGTGAGCCGCCCATCTAGCTCCGCTCGGCAAGTAGGTCTTTGAGGTTATTCAGAATGGCTGCGGACATGTCTCTTACTGAAATCCCATGCAGACGCGCCAATCCCTCGACAGCGACCCAAACATCGCTTGGTGTGGAAGGATTACCGCTAGTTTGTGTGAACGGTCCGTCCGTCTCTGTCAAAATGCGATCGAGAGGCAAAGATTTGGTTATTGCCGCCCGCTTTTCATTTACGAGCATCTCGGCGTTCACTGAAAAATAGCAGCCGAGATCTACCGCCCGCTTTGCCTCTTTCGCGGTACCGGTGAACCAATGAAGCACAACGCGTCCACGCTGGGGCGGCATGTATTGCTCGACCATATCGAGCACGGCTTTCGTCGCTCTGACGCTATGCGTCGTGACGATCTTGTTCCCCGCCGCCGCACAGAGCGTCAGCACACGAGCGAAAATCTCTTTTTGCGTCTCAAACGACCTGTAGAACCGCGGGCCGGCGTCCAGTCCGACCTCGCCAACATAGCGTGTTAGCGGAAGCAATTCCTCCCACAGCCCGATCTCGCGGGCGCGCTCGCCGACCAGTTGAGGATGCAGGCCGAGAGCCGCGCGAACGTGACGGGTGGCGGACGCCAGTTCATGGTTCCGCGGCCAAGCTCTAGGCGTGGTGGTCACGGCGAGGGTGAAAACGCCATCGCTCTCGCAACGCTCCACCGCGGCCACGTGGTCCGGGTAGAGATCGAGGTGGCAATGAAAATCAACGAGACTTGATCGCATGATGCCTCTTACGACGGTGCGGTGCGAACGCCAGTCAGCAAGCGCCCAACCTCTTCCAATCCGCGGCGGTAGACATCAGCCAAGTCATCGTGACGGGAAGGATCATCATAGAGCGGCCCTGGCTTGTGGATGAGGGCCTTGGCGAGTTCCGGACGCTTCGATAGCCGCGCGATCGCGATCTGAAAGGATCGGACCTGCTGACCTTCGGCCTGTCGGGTGTCTAATGTGGCAGTCTTCAGGTCTGGCACGCCGTAAATTGTCGAATCCTTGCCCTGTAGAGAGGCCCGTCGAATGAGACACGGTAGGCAGTATCCGCAGTGTCCCTGTGGCTTCTTGGTCCAGCGCCCCTTCGTCGGCGATGAACATGATAGCGACAGCGGGGCGAGCTGCTTCAACAGGGCCGGATTGGTGCATTGGGTGACCATCTCCCCCTTGGTCTTGTCCCAATAGGGATTTTCGACCTTCCCTCCGACACCGAGCGCCCGCAGCAGATCGTTCCACCGGGCCATGTAGAAGGGATGCGTCGTGCGGGTGCTGAGCGCGCCGAGCCGAAGTCTATCGAGCGGCACGTTGAGCGCGATCAACCCGTTTTCCGGAACCTTGAGCACGAAGTCGCGGCCGAGCGCAGTCCCGGCGGCCAAGCCCAGCGAGAAGAACAGGAACGAGCGGCCGCGTGTGGTGTCCTCCGATCCGACGTCCTCGACAAACCCGCTATCGAAGCTCATCCATACCCGCAGCCGATCGAAAGAAGAGGCTTTATAAGCGGCTTTCAAACCGTGGAAGCACTGCTCCTGCGACTTGCTCACCAGTCCTTCGCCGGCATGGCTGACCAGAAGCGGCGTCTCGCCGGCATTCAAGCTGTCGATCGCACCGATCAAACTGTCCAAACCACCGGAGAACAAGCTCACGCCATCGAACGGGGCGGGAATGAGGGTGGGCGCGGCAGGAGAAACCAGCTTCGCGTAGCCCTTGGCCCGTTTGCGGAAGCCCACATCCCATCTGTCGCCTGTCAGGAAGTTCAAGGCGCGGACCAAGATCGGCGCGGCGGCCGTCCATCGCACTGGATCGCTCACGGGGACGACTAATCGAATCTCGCGCGTCCAGGCATCCTGCGATTCCGTCGAGCGGGAGATGCGGGTGTCCGCTGCGTGAACGTGGGCCGCGACCACGAGCATGTCCGCGCCGATCTCGCTCGGGGTCAGGTGCAGCGCCTTGAGGTCAGCCAAGGCGTGGCCGATCCCATGATCGAGACGCTTGCCCGCTACCAACTGTAAGATCGATGCGACTTCGTCGCGCGCCTTTGGAACACGGGTCTTATCGTCCTCGCCGAAACGGCCAATGATGACATGGCGCCTCATTTCGCTGCCTCCCCATCGCCCATCGTCTGCAACACGTCGAAGGCGGATTGATAGACGTTAGTTACAAAGCCCATCACTGCATCTGGGGTCAGCGACTGAATGTTGACACCCGCGGCGTTGATCGCGTCGCTGACACCCCGCTGGATGAAATCACGCAATTGCGCCTGAACCCTCTCGGCCGCGCGCGGATCGGCAGGCAAGGTTACGACCTTGGTGCCGATGTCGTTACAGATGCGCGCCTCGATCGCGTGAGTCGCATATAGTTCGAAGACGGTCTGGATTTGCCCAGGTGTCAGCGCGTCGATGTCGGTAATGCCAGCACCGGCGAGATCGGCGATCGTCTCGACGAAGGCGTCTCGCGCGATTCCCTCATCAATAGACCCACCTTCGGGGCAGATATAATCGGCGAGACCCGCGAACACTTCCTCGATCGGACGCCCGGCGAGGCTTTCAAGGTTGAGCGTTCGTAGCGCCTCACGCACGCCATTCGCGCTGGCGTCGTTGAGGAACCTGACCAGTCCAGCACCCGCGCCCCGCGACGAACCCATCCGCTGCGCAGCCTGGCGTGAGCCGCCCGCTGATTTGGACACATATTGCGAAACCGCGCGGCCGAGGCTCCTACGGTCGCTTCCGCCCGAACTTGCGAAACGCGTGAAATTGTTTCGGGCGGAAGTGAAGCGATCCGACGCCCCTGCCGGCGCGGTCGGCCGAGGTGCTGGCGCGGGAGGAACTGCGGGCGGCGCTCCATCAGGAGCCGGGGATTGCGTTCCGTCGCTATCACCCGCGCCAGCTCCGCCGTCGCTGTCACCTTGCAACCAACTCGGAATGAGCGGCGTACCGCCTCCTGCACCCCCATAGGCGTTCGACGTGCCCATCAGCGACCACCCTTCCGCGTGCGAAGCGCGGCGCTCGCCGTGGGCTTCAGGAAGGACGAACCGGAGGTGGACCATCCTAAGAGTAGATTCTCGAAGCGCGCCACGGCGTCGGAATCCTTGACGACACCCTCCCAACCCGACGCGGGCCAAGGCCCGCACCGATCGGCGGGCAAGGCTTCGAGCAGGTCAAGAAGATTGGCTTGAAGCGTCGGATGCGCGCGAACTAGCACCGCGAGTCCGTCGATGCCGGGTGGCACGGTATCAAAGGTGTCTCCGCCCATAACGCGCCCGCGCAGTTCCTCGAAGACCTGCGCCGCCTCCGCAGGAACGAGTTGCTTGAGTTCGCCTTCGAACGCTTGGACCGCGAGTTTTGGGCCGAGCAGTTTTTCGACCACAGCGGCGAGACGCCCGAGGACGGAGGCCGCGCCAAAATAGTCTTTCCGATCCTTGGTGACGAACAGATAGGGGCGCAGATCGACCTCAGCCAAGGCCGGCGATAGCCGCGCCCAGGCCCGTATCGCGTCGGCCGCCTTCCATTCCGTCAGAACGGCACTGTCTTTGGAATCCGGCACGACGGTCGGCTTGGTGTCATCGATGACACTGATTTTCGGCCCGGCCCGCTTGGCCTTTGGAACTGGCTTCTTCTCCAACGCGGCGGCTTCAAGCGCCGCCAAGTCTGCGCAACGGCCGTCTGGATCACGGGCGGCGGCGCTGGCGATCTGATCGAATAGTCTGGAGAGGAACCGTTCGGCCAGCATTAGTTTCGCCAGGACGGGCAGCTTCACCTCTTCTCCGAAGCCGCGAGCGAGCGCGGTCTGATGGCGCAGCAGCAAGGTGTTCAAGAAGCGCTTGATCTGCCGCGGATTGCCCTGAGTACCGCTGGCCAGGATCGGACCGATCTGGTCGCTCAAGGTGAGCGCGTTCTGTACCTGGCCGGCTTTGTCGCCCAAGGCGGTCTTCACCGTCTGCGCGTCGAGCCCGGCCGTCTTCCAAGGCCGTTTGAGCAATTCACGCGCGACTGTGATGAGCGACGAGTAAGCGGGATCGTCGTCACCCAGCTCGGCGCCGATGAGCAACAGGGTGACGTAGATACGGGTTTCTGTTTCGCCCAAAGCCGGAATCCGGAATGGAATCTGGATCAGCTTTTCGAGATAGTTGCGCGCATAGTCACGGGGGCCAGTCGTGTCCGGCAACTCGGGGAAATGCTTGCGCACCGAATACTCGATCATCGCCTCGTCGGCCGCGACGATGAATGCGGTGCGAGCGGTGAAGACGAACAGTCGGACGGCTTCGAGCGTTTCGATCGCCGTGTCTGGCAGGCAGCGGTCAAGATCGTCGATGAGTACGATCAGTTGCTTGATGCCTGCCTGCTTGAGCAAATCGTCAAAAGCCTTCCTGAAGGCTTCGATCTCCTCCGGGACGTTCTTCGACTCTCCGGGCTTCAGCAGACCCTGCACACCATCGATCGCTTTGTCGTAATTCTCCTGCGTGGCGAGTTTCGAGGGATCGGAGAAGATTCCCTTCAAGGTGCCCACCACTGCGCCGATCTGATCGGCTGTGGGGATGCCGGTGAACGCGGTGAACGCGAGACCGCCCCCGCGCCGCGCGATCTTCAGCCAGTCGATCCGCCGAAAGATGTCTTTCACGGCCACGCCGGCCTGGGTGAGTAAGGGCCGCTTTTCAACGAGCCCGGTAACGATGCCCTCGATCAGCGCGATCTTGGCGTCTTCGAACCCCTGGAAACGCCACCCGTTGAATTTGATGCAGAGCACGTCCTCATCCGAACTGAGGCCATTCTCGATCATCTCAAGGATGCTGGATTTGCCTGCGCCCCAGTCGCCATGAACACCGATTGTCACAGCGCGGTCAGGCTTTTCACGCAGCAGTTCGATGATAGTTTTGGCGATCGCCTCATTGTTGAGGAGATCCACCTTTGTCTCATTATCCGTTAGAATCATTTCCCCCCCAATGCGCCTTTGCGGGCTTTATCCGCCGTTACGCGATTGCCCCCGCAAACATTCGACCGCAGAAGTTATTGCGGCATCATCCGGCTTGGCCGATCCCCATTCCTTCCAGAAATCTCGCGTCGCGCTATCCGGCGGCACTTTTGGCATGTCGAGCTTGATCCGCGTCGGTAGCAGAACAGCGTCACCCAACAACAGCGCCTCACCCGTATCAAGCAATGGCAAGATGCTCGTCAGCCCAGCCAGCGAATCCGGCATCAGGCGCTTGATGACGCCCTGATCGGTTTCGTTCGTCAGGCGCAAAGCCAAGAAATTATTGCACTGGCTCAGGATCGTCCGGCTGACATCCGACGGGCGCTGGCTCACCACGAGCAACGAGAAGCCGTATTTACGGCCTTCCTTGGCGATCCGCTCGAATGATCCGAGGGCCTGACGCTGGACCGCGTCAGCGTCATCGCGAACCGGAAGGTAAAGATGAGCCTCGTCGCAGAGCAGCGTAACCGGCGTCCGGGTCTTCCCGCTCATCCAGAACTGAACATCATAAAGTAGCCTCGCCAGCGTTCCCGTCACCACGGGGAGTACGTCGGCGGGCACTTCGGAGAAGTCGATAACCTTGATGCCTGTGTCATCGCCAGATTGCAGCAGTTTGAGCACCTGCGTTGCAAGCCAGTCGTATTTCATCGCAGCAGGTGGCGGTGCGAACATGAAGCCGTAGCGACGATCGTCCAGCTTTGCTTCGAGGCGCGACAGGAACCGGGTCAGCTTGTCCTCCCATTCCCCCTTCACCGGGCCGTTCTTACCCACCCCTTTTGTGGTGTTGTCTGTGTTCAGAAGCCCGACCAACTGTTTGACGTCGTAAGGAATCGGCGAATCGACAGTGTACGTTTTCTTGATATCGGCCTTCTTCTCAGCATCGAGTGTCTGCCCTTTTAAGGAGCGGACATGCAGCGTGAACCGCGACGCCTGATTTGGCGCGTTCTGGTCGCTGCGATCGAGGATCATCGACAGCATTTCATCACGGTTGAGCAACCAATATGGCAGGAACAGCGTGTCGTTTCCCGGATTTTCCAGATCGCCGGGACCAGCGACGCGGAAGCGCGTAGCGAATCCTCCGTTCGCCTTATCTGCCAACGGAGCGTATTCGCCGTGCATATCGAACACGATGATGTTTGGAAACTTCAGCTTGGCGGCCCGTTCGAGGATCAGTGCAACAGCCCAGCTTTTGCCGGACCCGGTGCTTCCGAGGATCGCTGCGTGCCGCTGAAAGAACTTGTCCCCACTGGCGATCGCATCGGCCGTGCGATCCGCAACGAACGTGCCGAGCTTGAGTCTTTCATCGGCGGAAAAACCGGCACCCAGGATTCCCATGAAGCGCTGAAGATTTCCGCCTTCAATGACGAAGCAGTCCCGGTCGATCTGCGGAAAGCTATCCGCACCGCGCTTGAATGTATTCCGCCGATCTCCCTCCACCGTTCTGAACGTACCGATCAACACGCCCTGGATCAGGTCGGTCGGCACCGCTGCCAAAAGCCCGCCATCGGCATCCTCATCGTCCGGGCCGGGCAATTCTTCCCTGATGCTGCGGGTAACGCGCTCTGTCATGGCGATGAGGTATTCGCGCTCCGTCGCGCCGCGAATGGCGATGAGCTGTCCGATGCCGATCCGCGTGAGCAGAACGGAGTTCGTCACATCGATCGCAACACGGCTGGTATCGACCGACGCGACGCGCCCGATTTTATCCTCGTCAGCAAATTGGAGAGCGGCTTCAGTCATGGTTCAAGCACCTCGGCAACGAATGAGCCCAGATCCCACAGGTCCAGACCAGGAAAGAAGGTCTCGACGCCAGCGACAAAGACGCCAGAGCCGGAAACACCAGCTTGTTCGGCGCGCTGAATCGCGATGACATTGCGGCACTCGTTTACGAGCTTCACCGCATTATCCGACAGTCCGTAAGTTAAAAGCAGCGTGGGCACGCCGCTGCGGATACGGGGCGTCAGGTGAGTTTCAAGGTGATCGTCGTTGAAACCATAGCCGATCACGAGAAAGCGGCTGGCACGGTCGATCGCCGAATTTGCCCGTTCCCGATGGCGGTCAAACGGGCTTTCGTAGCCGTTGCGGAACTTGTTCAACCCCGGCGTGATGATGAGCCTCGGTAGATCGAGATCACCAGAGTAGCGGACGGGCTTCCCGTCACGGTGATACCAGTCGAGACTGCCATGAGGTTTGAAGATATTGGCGCGCGGACGATAACGAAACTGTGCTCGTCCGGCCTTCAGCGTCACTTCCCGGCAGAAGCTCAGGCGGCTTTCCTGCTCGTTCAACTCTCCTGCAAAATGGCCGATAAACAACGTATCAACGCCGAGACCGGCTTCTTCCACGGCGACCTCAACCAGGCGATCATAGTTGGTAGTAACCACCGGAAGTCCGGTATGAGGTTTCAACAAGTGCTTGACGAGCCCGGTAAAACGCAGCGTCCGGGTCCGCGAGAAAACTTCGGCAACAATTTGACGCTCACGTATAGCGATCAGTTCGGCCGTGCGCGCAACGATCGCGATTTCCAGTCCTGTCGTCGGGGGCACTTCCAGAAGAGCCGCTTCGAGTCCCTTGGTTGGCAGGAGCGGTGAAATCGCTTTCCACCGATCTACCTCCGCTGCCGCCAAGCCTGCTGTCACTGTCGCATCGAGATGAGTGCCCAACTCGCCCATACCCGGCAGCCCTTCCGCGCATGACAGACCAGAGCCGACAACCGTTACTAGGCCGTCTGTCAGATGCTGTTGCAACAGTAGTTTAAGCTCGTGAATGTCCAAGCGCGTCTTCTCGTCTTTATATTTTGACATCTATTTGGCCAGTATGGCAGATGATCAATTCCTAAGCGATACCAACTATATCGCAACAGAATAACAAAAGCGGCGATCAGGATGCTCGGTCCTCGGGTTTTGGGGCTTTGCACATCCTGATCTAGCTTTGTACCCGTCCTCCGCTTCGCTCTTGCCGGGCGGGTGGCTTGGGGGCGCTGCCCCCTGGCGCGGCACAAGGGCAGCAGGGCGGTATCCCCAGCCTTCCGCGCGGATATGTGCTCCGCACTCTCGTCACGACTTCGATCCGCTTGTGCAGGCCGGGTGATCCCCCTCCGCCCGTCCGCCCTTGCGCCTTGCACCCCCCGGTCTCGGCGACGGCCAGGGTTGCAGCGCAGCGCTGCGCTCCAACCCAGACCAAAAGGATCAAGATCATGACGACCATTACACAGATCACGACCGTTCCAGAACATGGCGAAACGGTTTTCATCCCGCTCAACAAGCTTAAGAAGCATCCGAAGAATGCCCGGAAGACCCCGCACAGCGAGGCGTCTATCGAGGGGAAGGCCGCAAGCATCGCCGCCAAGGGGATGCTGCAAAACCTTGTGGTAGAGCCGGAAACGAACGCGGGCGGGGAACCGACCGGCTTCTATCTCGTCAGCGTCGGGGAAGGCCGCAGGTTGGCGCAGCTTCTGCGCGCCAAGCGCAAGGAGATCAAGAAGACGGAGCCGATCCGCTGCGTCATCGACACGGCGAACGACGCCGCCGAGATCAGCCTTGACGAGAACGTGAACCGCGAAAACCTTCACCCCGCCGACGAGTTCGAGAAGTTCCGCGAGCTTTCGGAAGATCGCGGATGGGGCGCGGAGGAAATCGCGGCCCGGTTCGGCAAGTCCGCGCATGTCGTGAAGCAGCGGCTTCGCCTCGGCGCTGTCAGCCCCAAGCTGATTCAAGTTTACCGCGATGGCGGGCTGACCATGGACCAGTTGCAGGCGTTCGCCATCACCGACGACTACGACCGGCAGGAACAGGTCTATGAGAATCTGTCCTACAACAAGGAGCCGTGGATCATCCGCCGCGACCTGACCGCTAGCAATGTGGCGGCTTCGGATCGGCGCGCGGTGTTCGTCGGCGCGGAAGCCTATACCGAGGCAGGTGGCAACATTATCCGTGACCTGTTCACCGAGGATCGCGGCGGCTTCTACGAGGACGCCGCGCTGCTGGACCGGCTTGCCCTCGACAAACTGGAAAGCACTGCCGCCGAGGTTCGGGAGGCCGAGGGGTGGAAATGGGTTTTGGCCTATATCGACTGGCCCCATGCGCACGGCATGCGCCGCACCTATCCGCAGCCGGTGGAGCTTTCCGAGGAACAGGAAGCCGCCTACGACGCCGCGCAGGAGGAACTTGAGCGCCTGTCGGCGGAATGGCAGGACGCAGACACAGACCTGCCGCCCGATGTGGATCAGCGCCTTGCGGAGCTTGAAGCCGAGATCGAGCGGATCGACGGGCTGCGCTACGCTTATGACGCCGACGAGATCGGGCGCGGCGGCGTGTTCGTGGTGTTGAACCATGACGGCGAAGCCCGGATCGAGCGCGGTTTCATCCGGCCCGAGGACGAGGCACCGGAACCGGAAGAAGAAGCAAGCACAGATGGCGAAACCATCATCGACGGCGTTCACGTCAACGGCGATGGCGAAATCATCGGAGAGGACGGCGAGTATGACGAGGACGGCAACCATGTTTCCGCGTTCGACGCCGAGGACGATGAAGCGGAGGAAGACGGCAAGCCGATTTCCGATCTTCTCATTCGCGACCTGACGGCCCATCGGACGCTTGGCCTGCGTCTCGCTCTTGGCGAACAGCCGGACATGGCCTTGATCGCCGTCACCCATGCGCTTGCCGCGCAGACCTTCTATCGTGGCGGCGGGGACGCCCACGCCCTCGAAATCCGCCCGATCAGCGCCAGCCTTGGCGGGCATGCGGACGGCATCGAGGACACGGCGGCGGCGAAGGCGCTGGCGGATCGTCATGCCGGATGGGCGGCGGACATGCCGCGCGACGTGGCCGAGCTTTGGGGCTTCATCGCCGGTCTGGACCATGCGAGCGTCATGGCGCTGTTCGCCCATTGCGCCGCGCAGACCGTCAACGCCCTCAAGCTGCCATGGGAGCAGAACAAGCGCCACGCCTATGCAACGGCGGACAGGCTGGCGACGGCGGTTGCGCTCGACATGACGGCGCATTGGACGCCGACCGTTCGGGCCTATCTCGGGCGTGTCACGAAGGCCCATATCCTTGACGCCGTGCGTGAGGCGCTTGGCGACGAAGCCGCCGAGCGGATCGCGGACAAGAAGAAGCCGGACATGGCGGAAGCTGCCGAACGGCTTCTGGCCGGAACCGGGTGGCTCCCGCCGATCCTGCGCACGGAGCGGCCCGCATGGTTGGCGGTGGACGAGCAGCCGGAAGCCCTCGCCATGGAGGACGAGGCTCTGCCCGAAACCGACAGCGCCGAAACCGTGGAAGATGAGCCTTTCGCCGTCGCGGCGGAATGAACGGCGGGCCGGGATCGCGTCAGCGGTCCCGGCCTTCTACCCGTAAAATCCGGCCGCGCGGCTTCCCCGCGCGGCCGGATGACCTCGACAGAACAAGAACACATCGGCACACATCGGAACGTGCAGCCGCCATCATGGCGATTGCACGAAAGGCGGTGCCGTCAGCAAAGGTGAAACATCATGGTCGCCGTCATGTTCATGAGTGTTGCGCTGGTCGCGTTGCTCTGCGTCCTCGCCTACAATCTCGCCGTCTATGCCCTGCCTTTCATGCTCGGGCTGACCGCAGCGCAGTTCGCGTATCAGACCGGCTCTGGCCTGATCGGTGCGGGACTCGTCGGCTTGTTCTCGGCTTGTGCCGCCTTCGGCATTCTGGCCGGGCTGTTCGAGACGATCCGCACTCCCATCATCCGCCTGATCGTGGCGCTAATCTTCGCCGCTCCCGCCGCCGTTGCGGGCTATGCGCTGGTCCATGGCGTCACCAAGGAGGCCGTCCCGTCCGACATCTGGCGGCAAATCTTCTGTATCGTCGGAGGCGGTTTCGTCGGCTTCTCTGCCTTGGCGCGGCTGGTGAACGGTGTCGGCCACCCCGCGAAATAAAGGCGCGGAACCGGCTGGCAGAGCAAGGCGACGGCCAATCTTGACATGATAAGGAATATTCCTTACATTCCACTCGACCGATTTATGGAGGCCCGCCATGGGAGCGTTGCTGAAAGAAGAAAGCACCATCACCGCCAAGGGACAGACCACCGTGCCGAAGTCCGTTCGGCAGGCGCTGGGCGTTGACTATGGTGGACGCATTGCTTTTCTCATTGACGAGCAGCACCGCGTCTATGTCCAGAAGGCCGAGATTGAAGAAACCGCCGATCCCGTGATCGACCGCTTTCTCGAATTTCTCGCGCGAGACATGGCGAAGCACCCCGAGAAATCCGTTCTTCCGTTCCCCCAGTCCTTGCTCGACCGGGCTGTTGCCCTGACGGCGGGCATGACGGTCGATCTCGATGCCGAGATCGAGGGGGACGTTTCGATCTGATATGCCGACGATCAATGGCTGGACGGTCCTCGCACACCCTCTCTTTCTCGATCAGTGGGAAAAGCTGATCGAGGCGGTCGGCGCGCTCAAAGCGAAGAAACCGGACGATTATCAGAAATCCGCAGACGCCAAGTTACTCGCGTCCCTGGTCCAGCTCGTCACCGTCAATGTGCCATCGGACCCGACAGCTTCCATCTATCGCCAGGGCGCGACCCTTGGCGATGACCGCAAGCACTGGTTTCGCGCCAAGTTCGGCAATGGTCGTTTCCGGCTCTTTTTCCGCTACAGCAGCACCAGCAAGGTCATCATCTTCGCATGGGTGAACGACGAAAACAGCTTGCGGACCTATGGCTCCAAAACGGATGCCTACAAGGTCTTCAAGGGGATGCTGGATGACGGCAATCCGCCCGACAATTGGGATGCTCTGCACAAAGAGGCTTCCGACCCCAAGGCCGTTGCACGGCTGGAAAAAGCCTCGCCCCCGAATCCATGACGAGTGCTGTTGAACGTCACAGGATTGGGCGTTGCCCTCCGGGCCGGGCTTTCGGCTGCGCCGGAACCACGACTTCGCCGCGTTTCCGCCATTCGGCTTCAATCCCATAACGCAAGGGGCGGCGGCGGACATTTCGCGGGAAGCTCCCATCCGGTGAGGGAGGCAGTCTCGGAGGCCGGTCACGGTCGCCACGGCAGCCCCATGATGAGGTTAGGCTTTCCGTCCGCTTCGACGGGCGGGGCGGATCAGCGCCGGGAAGCTCGGATCATCCGCTTGGCGAGGTAGTGCATGCCGCCCCGCAAGCGGTCTTCCGGCCACACCGGGCACGCCAGCACCGGCGAAGGTCAGACGAAGCCGTGCCCGCCAACGCCCCGCTGGTATCATACGAACTGGCCTTGGCGGTCAGGGTGGAAAAGACCGCACCCAAGGCGACCGGCGCAGCGTCCCCGATCCCGGCGAGGCGCAGGACGGCCGCCATTGCCGTATTCCCGCGATTTCCTGAAACGGGCGCTCCATTCGCGTCCTCGATTGGAATGGGTCTGACCGAAGATCGGCTTCGCCTCGCTCGTCTTCCCGCAACGTCCGTCGCCAACTTTTTTCCGCCGCCTTCGGCTTTGCATCGCGAAGCAAAAAAGCTGCCGCCGGCCGCCTTCCACGATGTTCCAGCCCCTAGGGGTGCGGGGCCGATCGTCCCCGGTCTCACGACCACCATCGAGGTCGCAATGGTGCGGCCCGACAGGAAAAGGAATACGACAATGGCGACCATCGGCACCTTCACCCAGAACGAGAACGGCGCGGGCTTCACCGGCGCGGTCAAGACCCTGACCCTCAACGTCAAGGCCAAGTTCGTTCCCAGCGAGGGCGACAGCGAGCGCGCCCCCGACTTCCGCATCTTCGCCGGTGCTACCGAGTTCGGCGCGGCCTGGAGGAAGACCGCCCGCGAGACGCAGCGCGAATACCTCTCCGTCAAGCTGGACGATCCGAGCTTCCCCGCACCGATCTACGCCAGCCTGGTCGAAGCCGAGGACGGAAATTCCCACAACCTCATCTGGTCCCGCCGCAACGGCGACTAAGGCCAGCTCCCCGATTGCCCCGCTCAACCGAGCGGGGCTTCTTTTTGCTCATCTCCGCCGCCTTTCAGGAAACCAGGAGATCAGGATACGCGGCTTTCCGGTTTTCAGGCTTTGCGTATCCCGATCGGATCTTCTCCCCGTCCTCCGCTTTGCTCTGGCCGGGCGGGTTGCTTGGGGGCGCTGCCCCCTGGCGCGGCACAAGGGCGGCCGGGCGGTATCCCCAGCCTTCCGCGCGGATATGTGCTCCGCACTCTCGTCACGACTTCGATCCGCTTGTGCAGGCCGGGTGATCCCCCTCCGCCCGTCCGCCCTTGCGCCTTGCACCCCCCGGTCTCGGCGACGGCCAGGGTTGCAGCGCAGCGCTGCGCTCCAACCCAGACCCATAAGGATCAAGATCATGACCTATCATCACCTTGCCACCCGGTTCGGCCGCAACAGCCATCAGATCAGCGGGCGCGAAGCGCTCGACAACGAGGCGCTTTATCGGCACGTCCCCTCGATCTTCGCCCGCGAGGCCCATGACAGCCGGTCGGAGCGTTACGTCTATGTTCCCACCATTGACATTGTGGAGGGGTTGCGCCGGGAAGGATGGTTCCCGTTCTTCGCCGTGCAGTCGGTCCCACGCGACGGCAGCCGCCACGGCCACGCCAAGCATATGCTGCGCCTGCGCCGGGATGACGGCATCGGCAAGCAGGAGGCGGCGGAAGTCATCATCGTCAATTCCCATGACGGAACCAGCAGCTATCAGATGTTCGCCGGAATGTTGCGTTTCGTCTGCACCAACAGCCTAGTGGCGGGCGAGCGGTTCGAGGACGTGCGCGTTCCCCACAAGGGAAGTATCCAGCATGACATTATCGAAGGCGTCTATACCGTCGCGGAGGACTTCCCCCGGCTGATCGACGCCAGCGAGACCATGAAGGAAATCCAGCTTGGCGAAGATGAGCGCCGCGTTCTGGCGGAGGCGAGCCTTGTCGCCCGCTACGGCGAAGAAGAAAGCCCCGTTCGCCCGGATCAGATCATCCAGCCGCGCCGCCGCGAGGATGTCGGGCAAAGTCTTTGGATGACCTACAACACCATTCAGGAGAACATGATAAGGGGCGGATTGCATGGACGCCGCCAGACTTCGGACGGCCGTATTCGCCGCAGCCAGACCCGCGCTATCAACGGCATCGACCAGAACGTGACCCTCAATCGCGCGCTCTGGACGCTGGCCGAAGGCATGCAGCGCCTCAAGGCCCGATGACCGCCAAGCCGTAGAGCCGGAAAACCGGCTCTACGGATTTCCGCTTTTCAGGCTTTCAGATTGCCCAATTTTTCGCCGATCCGGCTCAGCGGATCGGCGGTGCGGCCATGCCGGGGACACGGCCGCCGCTCGCCGGGCTAGGCCCGGCTCGCGAATCCAGATAACCACTGTTAAGACAAAAATAACTAAGGAATTTATCGAGTTACCGACACCACTTATACCCTTGGCGCAGCTACAGTCGCCGCCTGACATCCAGCAGGCTTCCAGTTCGGGTCTGCCTTGTGCGACCCGCCATTGGGAGAGACGCCATGCTTAGCATCGACTGGCGTGTTCCGGCGGCTTACAAGCACACCAAGAATTTGCCCGCCGCCGGTTTCGCCTGGGAATATCTTCGTCGCAACGATGAGTATCGCCATGACTTCAACGCCATTGCCCTGACCGGAGAACCCGGCGCGCGGCAATTGGAGCGGTTCGCGCAGCGCTGGGGGTTGCGATTTCGCAAGCGACCCCGACGCATCGCCTGATAGCCATACCCCGTTCTGGTCTCCGCGCCTTCAGCCGCAGGCGGTCATGCTGTCGCCTGTCGAACAGGAGGCCGTAGAAACCGAGCCGCTGGTCGCTCTCGCCCATCTCGATGGTCTCGATCTGCGCCGCGCCGCCGATGGCTGGCATGGCGTCTGGCAGGTGGGCAACGTCGCGCACCAGTTCTGGTTGCCGGACGCGGTGCCCGACGCCGCAGCCTTCTATGCCGTGACCTTGCCGATGGATTCATTTCTGGAGCTTCGCGCCCATGCCGCACGCCGTCTCTGGCGATCTCTCACCCGGCGACCGCCGGGACCGCCTATCGGCATCCTTCCCGACCAGCTCCGGGAATGGCACATCCTGTCCCTGCGCGCGCTTGATGCTCGTCTGCGCGGTGAGAGCTATCGCGCCATCGCCGAAGTCCTGCTCGGCTTCCACGGCACGAAGGAGGATTTCGAAGGCGATCCAGCCAAGAACAAAGCCCGTCGCCTCGTCGCCCACGGCATCAGGATGATGCGCGGCGGCTATCGCCTGCTGCTGCATTATCCGATCAAACCCGGCAAAACCTGAATCCAGCCAGTATTTGCGGTTGCCGACGATACCGAGCGTCACGCCTTATTGGCGGCAGCCTGTTCCAAAATCCGTTTGTAGCCCTCGCGTGAGAGCCATTGTGCCCGTTCCAGATGGCTTTGCCAGCATCGCCGTGTCCGCAGTTCTTCGGCGACCGGATCGCGGTGCAGCACGATTCGCGCCACTTCCTTCCAGTCCGCATTTTCGGCCTTCGCATCGAGAAGGCGCAGATAGGTCACGAAATGCCGTTCGTCATAGGTGGTGATCTCGTCGCCAGTCGGCGCGATGTCGTCCACATCGGGATCAAGTTCGACAGGAACCCGCATCGTCATTCCCCTTTCTTCAGAAGAGTGCCTGCGGTGCGCCCCCGCAGATAAGACTCTCTGACTCCTGGTGATCGGGGAGTTCGAAACCGTGACTAGACGGCCCCATGGCCTTTAGCTCGGAAAGCCTGTTGTATACGCCACAGGCTCCCCGACCATAGGTCAAGGAGTGCGTTGCCGTTACGGCCGGCAACAACCACTAGTCAGGGGTTTCGACGCCCCGGAGCAGCGCGTCTGCTCCGCTTTCACCCTTAGCCGATGCGTGCGCAATTGTCTTGACCGAATCCGCGCCGCAGGCGGTGAAACGCTGAAATATCTCGCCTTTTCCGGCTGACTATCACCCGTCAGGGGGTGCCGCCAGCGCATAGGCGCAAATGCGGCACGCTACAGGCCGCCGATCCCTCGCCATCGTTCGCCACAGCCCGCTGTCGCTTCGGCAGCCGCCTGTCTGACGAATTACGAGGTGATTCCCCATGGCCGTTCGCAATCCGGACCTGCCACCGCGCCTTTTGCGCACAAAGGAAGCCGCACGCTTCCTCGGCCTGTCCATCCGCACTTTAGAAAAGCACCGCACCTATGGCACCGGCCCGACCTACCGCAAGATCGGCGGCCGCGTCCTCTACGCCCTGCGCGATCTGGAAGCATGGAGCGCCATCGGCACCCGCAAATCCACCAGCGACAAGAATACCGGCACGGTCTTCGCCGCTCGCCCGCTGACGCCGCAAGAGCGGGACGAACTGTAAATGCTGCGCGACGACGACCCCAGACCCGCACAGCCGAGCGAAGACAGTGAGCGCACCCGCCTGGACCCGTTCATCGTGGCGACCGGCGACGCCGCCCCGCGCGACCAGCGCGATTTGATGGAACGGCCCTTCTTCTCGCTGGCGAAGCGCCCCCGCACCACGCCGATCCTCTACCGGGCCGCCGATGTCGAGGTGCAGGTATTCGCCATGCCCGAACATGGCATGGCGACGATCTGGGACGCCGATGTGCTGATCTGGGCCGCTTCGCAGATCGTCGCGGCCGGGAACAACGGCATCCCCACGTCGCGGTTCTTCCGCTTCATGCCTTATCAGCTTCTGCGCTCGATCGGACGAGCTACCGGCAATCGGGAATATCTGTTGCTCAAGGCCGCGCTTGCGCGCCTGCAATCCACCGTCATCGCCACCACCATCCGCAACGGCAAGCATTGGCGGCGGCGGCAATTCTCATGGATCAACGAATGGGAAGAGATGACGACGCGCGCCGGCCGCGTCGAAGGCATGGAATTCGTCCTGCCCGAATGGTTCTACAACAGCGTCAGCGACCGCTCGCTGGTCCTGACCATCGACCCGGCCTATTTCCGGCTGACGGGCGGGATCGAACGCTGGCTTTACCGCGTCGCCCGCAAACACGCCGGGCGCCAGCCCGAGGGCTGGGCGTTCGAGATTTCCCACCTTCATCAGAAATCCGGCAGCGCAGCGCGACCATCCGACTTCGCGCTCGACCTGCGGCGGATCGCGGCTCGTCAGTCGCTGCCCGGATACCTGCTCCTGACCGAATGGGAAGACGGGCGCGAACTGCTGCGTTTTCTGCCCGAAAATCTATCCACAGTGCCTGTGGATAACCATGTGAATCCTATCGGGACATTAGGCGCACGCAGTATCGGGACATTAGGCGCAAATCGCACGCCGGACTCTATAGAAGAATCTAACAAAGAATCTAACTCTTCTTCTTTGACGCGCGCGCACGCGATCCATGGTGCCGGTGCCAGTGCTGGTTCCGGCCACCGAGGTGCGCCATGATTGTCGCGCTCCTCAACCAGAAGGGCGGCGTCGGCAAGACCACGCTCGCCCTGCATCTCGCCGGAGCCTGGGCCGCTCAGGGACGGCGCGTCATCCTGATCGACGCCGACCCGCAAGGCTCCGCGCTCGACTGGTCGCAGACGCGCAGCCATGAGGGCCTGCCGAGGCTGTTCAGTGTCGTCGGCCTGGCCCGCGACACCTTGCACCGCGAAGCCCCGGAGCTGGCGCGTGACGCCGATCTCGTCGTCATCGACGGGCCGCCCCGCGTCGCCGGTCTCATGCGCTCGGCGCTGCTCGCCGCCGATCTGGTGCTGATGCCGGTGCAGCCGTCCCCCTTCGACGGCTGGGCCTCGGCCGAGATGCTGGCGCTTCTGAAGGAGGCGCGCATCTACCGGCCCGAGTTGGGGGCGCGCTTCGTGCTCAACCGTTGCGGCGCGCGCACCGTCATTGCTCGCGAGACGGCCGAGACGCTGGCCGACCACGATCCGCCCTTGCTCGCCGCCACCATCGGCCAGCGCGTCGTCTTCGCCGATGCCGCGCAGTCCGGGCGGCTCGCTTCCGAGATCGACGACGGCAGCCCGGCTGCGCGCGAGATCGTGGCGCTGGCCGCCGAGATCGACCGTCTCGGCGTCGGGAGAGCTGCTCCATGAGCCGCGCTCCCCGCAAATCCGACTTCGCCTCCCGGCCGGGCAATGCCGAAAGCTGGGTCAGGGCGGCCGAAGCTCCGCCAAGCGGCAAGGCGGCCGGCGAAGCGTTCACCGCCCGCCTGACCATCGACATCACGCCCGAACTGCGCGGGCGCATCAAGGTCGCGGCGTTCCGGCGCGGCATCACCGTCGCCGACATGCTGCGTGACCTGCTCGCCCGCGAATTTCCAACCACCGAAGGAGATCCGACATGACCGGCAACGCGGCCCGCCGCTCGCACGGCCGTCCGTTGCCGGACGGGCCTGCGCCCTTCACCACATTGGTCGAGCTGACCTTCGACAAGCGCAAGGTCGAGCGCTGGATACGCTTCGGCCGCAAGAGCTACGAACAGATCATCGACCGCCGCCGCAGTATCGTCGGCTTCTCGCCCGAGAGCGTCTTCGCCTTCGTCCGCTGGGCTTCCGGCGAACATGGCACTGTCGTCTCACGCATCGACATCGTGCGCGCCATCGGCCGCGGCGAACCCTTCCAGACGCTGCCCTTCGTGCGCCCCGGCGGTGACATCCTGTTGCGCCTCGATAGCTGGGGGAAGGTTCAGCGCGTGCTGGCCGCCATCGACGCGGTGGAGGCGCTCGGCCTCGATCCGGCCGACGCCGCGCCGGATCACTGGCGGCACGTCCACAACCGGCTGATCGCCGGTCTGGAACCACATGCCTACACGCCGGAGCGACATGCGGCGTGGATCGGGCGTCGGAGGATCGCGCCATGACCCGGTTCGGCTACGTCATGGTGACGTATTTCGCGGCGATGGGCGTCGCCATCGCATCGTTCATCCCAACGCCCACCAAACTGATCTGGAACGCCACGGCCAGCGCGCCGATCGGCTTCTACACCGTCGAGCCGGGTGACCGGATCGAGGTGCCCGAGCTGGTCGCCGTGATGCCGCCCAAGCCGCTCGCCGACTTCATGGTCGGGCGCGGCTATGTCGGGCGCGGCGTGCCGCTTCTGAAGCGCGTCCTCGGCCTGCCGGGACAGCGCGTATGCCGCGTGCGATCCACCATCACGGTGGACGGCGTGGAGATGGGCAAGGCACTGCAACGCGACCGGATCGGCCGCGAATTGCCCATCTGGCAGGGCTGCCGCGTCATCGGCGACGGCGAAATCTTCCTCATGAATTGGGAGGTCCAGGACAGCCTCGACGGCCGTTACTTCGGACCCATCCCCGCAAGTTCCGTCATCGGCCGGGCGCTGCCGCTCTGGACCGATGAAGAAGGCGACGGCCGCTACGAATGGCGCGCCCACACGCAATGGCCGGCGCTCTGAAGCGTCACTTCACCCCAAACCACAAGGAGACTGACCATGCCTGACAATATCTTTGAATCCACCGCCAACGGCTATGCCGGCCGCGTCCGGCTGTTCGGCATCGATGAACCCATCGTGCTCGTCGACATCGAGCCGGGCGACGCCGACAATGCACCGGCCTGGCGCATCCACCTCGACGACGAGGACGGCCCGGAGATCGGCGCCGCGTGGAAACGCAACGGCGAACGCGCCGGGGATTACATCGCGCTGGAGATCGACAGCCCGCTTTTCGGCGCGCTGTTTCGTCCGGCGCTGTTCCAGGCCGGCGATGAGGGTCGCACCTACCGGCTGTCGTGGAAGCGGCAGAAGCCCCGTGAGGATCGGAGCTGATCGGTGCGCGTTCCGGCCATTCCTTTGTTCGCGGAAAAGCGGGCTCATTCCTTCGTCCCGCTCGACCGCAGGACGGCCGGCGCGCGCAGCGAAGGTCAGGGGCGGCCAACGGCCGGCGCTTCGCGCGCACCCTTGACCGCAGCGAGCACGCTGGCAGGCTGGCGTCGTGGCGGAGACAGGGCAGGATCGCTCTGCGCCGTTTTCCTGCTGGCCGCGCTGCTCGCGCTTGGCATGGGAC
Organism: Hyphomicrobium sp.; assembly: GCF_036780825.1. Lineage (GTDB taxonomy): Bacteria > Pseudomonadota > Alphaproteobacteria > Rhizobiales > Hyphomicrobiaceae > Hyphomicrobium_C. The sequence goes on from NZ_DAIQCD010000004.1 coordinate 113,220, forward strand.
CGACCGTTGCGGTCGCACAGACCGCGCCGGTCGCCCGCGTCCTCGCCGCCGATCCCTATGCCGGCTTCATCACCGAAGCCTCGCAGCGTTTCGGCATTCCCGAGCACTGGATTCGCGCCGTGCTGCGCGCCGAGAGCGCGGGCGACGTGCGCGCGATCTCCTCGACCGGGGCGATGGGATTGATGCAGGTGATGCCTGACACCTGGGCGGGCCTGCGCGTCCGTCATGGCCTCGGCCGCGATCCCTACGACCCGCGCGACAACATTCTGGCGGGCGCGGCTTATCTGCGCGAAATGTGGGATCGCTACGGCAATGTCGCGGCGATGCTCGCGGCCTACAATGCCGGTCCCGGCCGCTACGATGACCATCGCGCGACCAGCCGCGCCTTGCCCGCCGAGACACGCGCCTATGTCGCCGCGCTCGCGCCGGTTCTCGGCGGCGCGGTCGTATCCGAAACGCCCGCGCCAGCACCAGCGCCGCCGCCCGACTGGCGCGCGGCTCCGCTGTTCGTTGCGCGCTCGGCCGACACGCGGACTGCCGCCGCGCCGTCGTCGGACGTGCAATCCGGCGGCACTCGCGCAACCGTTCCGGTGCGGGATGCCGCCGACACGGAGCCGCAGGACGGCAGCATTTTCGTGGCTCGCGCCGATGACGGGGGAGCGCCATGAGGATGGCGTTCCCGCGCTTCGTGCGAGCCGTTCCGGTGTCCAGTCATGCGGGGTTTCGCCTGGCTGGATTCCGGGGAGGAAGGGCAGAAAGGGAAGGAAGTGCGGAGGGCAAGATAAAGGAACATGGCACCACGTCGCCAATGTTCTGGAAATTCTTGTTGTCTGCACACTGGTTAGGGGAACCGCGAGCGGCACCCTGTTTTTGGACGGCGCGTGCCGTGATCTTGCGCAAAGCCTTGGCTTTGCTGGGTTTCGACCGGCACCATGGCCGCCGATCACCCGATTTTCGTGGATTCAGGCCGGAGGCGCGTCCATGAGCGCCGACGACGAGAACCGCTTCCGGGTGAAGCCCGGCCGCATCCGGTCCGACACGCCGAAGGCGGGCAAGGCCAAGAGCTTTCTCACCCAAGCGAAGAAGCTCGCCCGCCAGCATAGCAACGCCCATCCCAAATATTCGTCGCGTCTCGGATCGCGCTCGGCGGGGAAGTCGCCCGCCGGGGGCGGCAAGGCGCCCCGCGCGACTGGCGGTCCCGGCGTCCGGCGAGGCCGTGGCGCATCCTTTGTCCGCGCCCGCACCCTGTCAGGCGGCTGGCGTCATAGCGCGCCCGGCATCCGGCGCGTCGTCGTCAAAACCCGCTACGTCCAACAGGCCGGCAAGAACGGCAAGGCCGCCGCCCATCTGCGCTACATCCAGCGTGACGGCACCTCGCGCGACGGCGAGCGCGGTCAGCTCTATTCGGCCAACGAGGACCGGGCCGATGGCGACGCCTTCCTCGATCGCGGCAAGGAGGATCGGCATCAGTTTCGGTTCATTGTCTCGCCGGAGGACGGCGCGGACCTGACCGATCTGACCGCCCACACCCGCGACCTCATGAAACAAGTCGAGGCCGACCTTGGCACCAAGCTCGATTGGGTCGCTGTCAACCACTACAACACCGGCCATCCCCATGTGCATGTCATCGTCCGGGGCAAGGACGATCTGGGCGAGAACCTTGTCATCAATGGCGACTATCTCGCCAACGGCATTCGAGAGCGTGCAAGCGAGCTGACCACGCTGGAGCTTGGCCCCGTGACCGAGATCGAGCAGAGCCGCAAGCTCTCGGCCGAAGTCGATCAGGACCGCTTCACCCGCATCGACCGGGCGATGACCGAAGAAGCGGACGAACGGTTCCTCGACCTGCGCCACGAACCCGACGATCCGCGCCGCCAGTTCAACCGGACCCTGCGCCTGCGTCGTCTCGCCAAGCTGGAGAAGATGGGGCTGGCCACCGAGCACGCGCCCGGCGTCTGGGAAATGAGCGAACGCATGGAGCCGACCCTGCGCGAGTTGGGCGAGCGCGGCGACATCATCCGCAACATGCACAAGGCGCTGAAGGCCGATGGCCTGGAGCGCGATCCCATGACCTTCCATATCCATGACGGGCCGCCCGAGACTCCGATCGTTGGCCGCGTCGTTGACAAATATCTGACCGACGAGATGGGCGAGAACCTGACTATCGTGGTGGACGGCATCGACGGCCGCACGCACCATGTCCCCGGCATTGACCCGGCTCGCGTCGAGGATGCGCGGATAGGCAGCGTGATCGAGATCGGCCCGGCCGAAACGATGGCCCGACCGTCCGACCGCACCATCACGGCCATCGCCGAGGATGGCGTCTATCGGCCGAGCCGCCATCTGGAGCAGGCGAAGTTTGAGGGCCGCGTTCCCGGCGGCGACTATGAAGCCTATGTCGATGCCCATGTGCGCCGGCTGGAGGCGCTACGCCGGGCCGGGATCGTCGAGCGGATCGACGCCGACCAATGGCGTATCCCTGAAGACTTCGAGAACCGTGCGTCCGCCTATGATGCCGGCCGCAATCGGCAGGCCAGCGTGCGCGTCCTCTCCGCCTTCGATCTGGAAAAACAGATCGGCGCTGACGGCGCCACCTGGCTCGACCGGCGCATGCTGGCGAACGACGCATCGGATCTCGCTTCGACCGGATTCGGCCAGCAGGTGCGCGAGGCCATGGACCAGCGGCGCGACCATCATATCGAACATGGCGACGCCACCCGCCAGCAGAATGGCCGCGTCTTCTACCGACGCAACCTTCTCGCCAACCTGCGCGAGCGGGAGGTGGCCCGCGTCGGTGCAGAGATGGCCGAAAGCAAGGCGCTGCCGTTCCGCGCTGCCACAGGCGGCGAAACCGTCAGCGGCAAGTTCACTAGCACCGTGCAGCTAACCAGCGGCAAGTTCGCGCTCATCGAGAAGAGCCATGAGTTCACGCTTGTCCCGTGGCGGCCGGTCATCGACCGTCAGCTCGGCCGCGAAGTCATGGCCATCGTGCAGGGCGGATCGGTCTCATGGCAGCTTGGACGGCAACGTGGGCTTGGATTGTAGTGCCTTCTATTCGGCTGCTTGGCCAAATTCCGCAGCACCCTTTTTCATGCCACGCGCTTCGTGGATCAGCCAGTCAACGAAACCTCGAACCAAGTCTCCAGGATCGGCTTGACGGGGGATAACCGCGACATAGCCCGTTCTCGGCACCCGAATGTCTGGCAGAGGCGTCATCAGCCTTCCGCTGGCAATGTCGATATCAAGCATGGGAAGCGGGCCGATCCCGATGCCAAGCCCATCTTCCACCGCCTGGCGGGCAACGAAGAAGTGGTCAAATGTCTGACGCGACAGTCCGGCGAGATGCTGGAGTTCTGCCGCTTCAAGCCAGTTCACCCAATCGCCGGGACGCGTTTCACTAGCAAGCAGCGTATGTCCCTCAATTTCCGCAGGCTTGAGGATTGGGCGCTCGGCGAATAACGCGGGGCTCATGATCAACGTATCCACGTCGTCCAGCACCGGAACGACATGGTGTTGGGGCCAGATATCATCCCGCGCAACGCCACGCCGGATCGAGAGATCCACGCCGCCGCGCAACTCTTCCTGCACGCAGGACACGGTCGTAACGACGACTTCGACATGCGGGTGATCGGCATGATAGCGACCGAGCCGGGGAATGAGCCAGCGCATCGCGAGGCTGGTCGGGGCGCTCACGCGCAGGATGCGGCGCGCGTTCGGGCGGCCGCAGGCTTCTGCTGCGACAGACAGACGGTCGAATGAAAGCCCGACCTCTGCGGCGAAGATTTTCGCTGTTGGCGTAGCGACCATGCGGCGACCATCCCGCACGAACAGCTTCTGCCCCAACCAGCCTTCCAATACGGCGATCTGACGGCTCACCGCGCCATGGGTGAGGCCGAGTTCAGCTCCCGCCTCTGCATAGCTGCCTGTCCGGGCAGCGACTTCGAATATGCGCAGGGCATTTAAGGGAGGAAGATGGCGCATGTTGAAACCGTGAGAAAAGCGAACGATATGCGTGAGCAAAACCATACTAGTCGATGAAATCTCACACGTATACCGTCGAATGACAAGTTGGCCAGACATGGCAAGGTAAACAGCATTCCGGGCAGAACAGTGAGAGATGAACCGCAGCAATCGATGGAATAATCAAAAACGTAGCCTTGTCGGAGCGAGCCTCACACATGCCTTGCATGATGGTTACACAGACTCCCTCTATGCCTTCATGCCGGTATGGCAGGCGCAGTTCGGGCTGTCCTATGCGGCTCTTGCCGTTATCCGTGCCCTCTATTACGCGACCATGGGCGGGCTTCAGCTACCTGCCAATCGGCTCCTTAGCGGTTGGTCGCCACGCGCAGCGCTGATCCTCTCCACAGCTATCGCGGTAGCCGGCCTTGTGATCATGGCTCTGCCACTGGGGCTGGCGGGGCTCTGCGTCGGCCTCGTTGTGGCCGGCATTGGGTCGAGCATTCAGCACCCGCGTGCGTCTCTGCTTGTGACCGAAAGTTATGGGGATGCCGCGCGACGCCCTCTCGGTATCTATAATTTCGCGGGCGATCTTGGAAAGGCGGTGTTGCCGGCGCTCGTTGCGCTACTGCTGACGGTTCTTACCTGGCAACCGGTGCTCGGATTGATGGCGATGCTCGGAATCGTCCTGATCTTCACCTTGGTGCAACTGGTGCCCTCCGTTTCCTCCTCCATGGAAGGTAGAAAGCAGGCCACGATCAGCCGTCAACGCCGCGGCTTCCGTATTCTGACGGTGATTGGCGGCTTCGATACCGCCACCCGCATGGGGTATCTGCTGTTTCTTCCCTTTCTTGTTCAGGGACGCGGTGGTGGCCTACCGACGGTTGGTGTCGCACTTGCGCTACTGTTTATCGGTGGCGCGTTCGGGAAAGCAGTTTTCGGCGGCCTTGGAGTAAGGCTGGGCGTCGTCAGGACCGTGATGGTGGCCGAGGCCATGACCGCCTCGCTGATCGTCGCGACGCTGTTCACGCCGCTGCCCTTGACGCTCATCCTGTTGCCGCTGCTCGGCGTTGTTCTCAACGGCACATCGTCGGTGCTCTACGGCACTGTGCCTGAACTGTCGGACGGCGATACAGGTCGAGCTTTCGCAATCTTCTATACGAGCGTTATCGGCTCCGGGGGTCTCGCCCCGATCCTTTATGGGGCAATCGCGGATCACAGCAGCCGAACGGTCGGGGTTCTTGCGGCGGCCGCCACCGCGGTTTCGATCATTCCGCTTGTCCTGGCGCTAGGCTCCCATCTGCGAAGCCCGGCAGCCGACGCCACAACTGTCGCATAATTGACTGACCCCAAATAACCGACCGGCTCCTGACCGGCCTCATTCAACGCCCTGAGAAAGGCCAGAAAATGAATACCGTTTTGCAGGCACCCCTGATGTTGATAACCGGAGGAAGCCGTGGCGTGGGTGCTGCGACTGCGCGGCTTGCCGCGACCAAAGGCTACGATGTCGTCGTCACTTTTGTCTCCAATGAGGCCGCCGCTCATGCGGTCACTGCCGATGTGGAAGCCGCCGGGCGCAGGGCTTTGGCCGTGCGGGCAGACAGTGCCGACCCCGAGCAAATCACCCAGCTTTTCTCCACGATCGACCGGGAGTTTGGCCGGATCGATGTGCTGGTGAACAACGCCGGGATCATTGCACAGCAATCCCGGCTGGAAAATCTCGGCTTCGAGCGTATGCAGCGGATATTCGCGGTCAACGCGATCGGTCCGATGCTCTGCGCCCAGCAGGCGGTCAGACGGATGTCCACCCGCCACAGCGGGCGGGGTGGTGTCGTGATCAACATTTCGTCGGCATCGGCCCGGCTCGGTAGCCCGAACGAATATGTCGACTACGCCGCCTCGAAGGGTGCTCTCGAGACATTCACAACCGGCTTCTCCAAGGAAGTTGCGCGGGAGGGAATACGCGTCTGCTGCATTCGCCCCGGCCACATCTATACCGAGATGCACGCCAGCGGCGGAGAACCCGGACGGGTGGATCGGGTCAGGGACACGATTCCCATGGGAAGGGGTGGTCAGCCCGAAGAAGTCGCCCGCGCGATTGTGTGGCTGGCGAGTGACGAAGCGTCTTTCATCACCGGTACATTCCTGGACGTCACCGGCGGCAAGTGAACGACGAAGCTGTGCGCAAGCTGCTGGCGCGCCCTGTCGCGTGCGCCGCAGGCGACGTGAACGAGTTCGCGGCGACAGTGCTCCCATAGGCGGCGTAGCGTGGAAGTGGCTCCGCACGTCGTAGTCAGGATGTCCGCGTGCAGGGATTAGTCGGCAGGTGACGCTCGGATAAAGAAAACTTGATAAACCTAACAAACCGGTTTATACGGTTTGTATGATCAACGTAGATGAATTCCGATTCAATTCCGGCCGTCTTGCTCTGGATCTTCCGGCAACCGTCCGTCGTAGGGCTTCCGAGCCGCAAGACGTGCTGGCGCCATCAGGCGCACCGGCTCGCTGGCTGCGCGACGCTGGTCTGAGCCAAGAGTTGCTGGCGCTTTCCCCTGAGCAGACATCTGACCTTGAGACGCTCCGGGAAGCGATATGGGCGGTTGCCGATGCGGCTGCCGCCGAGCGCGATTTGCCCGCAGAGGCGGTCGCAACATTGAATGAAATGGCGGCACTGCCATTGGCGGTGCCGAAGCTCGATGCGAGGTCGGCAACCGTGAAGCTGTTTGCCGACGATCCATTTCAGACAGCGCTCGCAACAATTGCGAGGGATGCAATCGATCTTCTCGGCAGCCCGCTACGAACACGCATCAAGGCGTGTGAGCAGCCTGACTGCCGAATGCTCTTCCTCGACTCATCCCGCAGTTCCCGGCGGCGCTGGTGCTCGATGGATCGGTGCGGCAGTCGCGCTAAAGGCGAAACGTTTCGGCAGAGGCGAAGAAAGGACGGCCATGAACATCCCGCCACTTAAGAGCAATTTTGTAGCCGTCGGTCCCTATCGACTGTCGATGGCTCGGGCAGGTCAGGGACCATCGATAGTACTTCTGCATGGAATACCTACACATGGTTTTCTCTGGCGCGAGGTTGCGCCTCGTCTCGTGGAAGCCGGCTTCGAGGTTACTGTCTTTGACCTTCTCGGCTACGGCGACTCCGATAAGCCGGTTGACGCCGATCTCGGCATTGCCGCCCAAGCGCGCTACATCGTTGATGCCCTTGAAGAGGTCGGTTGGCGAGGCGGATACATCGTCGGCCATGACATCGGCGGCGGGGTCGCCCAGCTGATAGCCCTTGCAAATCCGAACGTCATCGCTGGTCTCGTTCTTATTGACACAATCGCCTACGATTCCTTCCCGGAACCCGGCATTGCGCGTCTCAAAGAGCCGGCCTGGGATGATATCCTCACTGCGCCAGACTTCGACCTGAAGAAAGGGTTCGCGAAAGGACTGACGCGCGGGATGGTTCGTGCCGACCGAGTGACGACAGCGCTGATTGATGCCTATGAGCGTCCTTTTAGAGGGGTTGAAGGACGCGGGGCCTATCTCCGCGCAGCGCGAGCGCTCCGTACAGAAGACCTTACATCCCGGATGGGTGCGATCGAGACTCTGCCAGTTCCCACCATGGTTATATGGGGCGAGCGCGATGTTTTTCAGTCCGTTACCTATGGTCAGCGACTTGTGGAAGCTATGCCCAACGCTCGCCTTGAGATCGTCGCCGACGCTGGACACTTCCTACCGGAAGACGCGCCCGAATTCCTTGCAGAACTCATCGTCAAATTTACCACACCCAGCCAGGGAGCGTGATTATGCCTATGCGGACGCGACCTGCGCCGGCATCTCAGGTGCCATTCTTTATAATACTGATTGCATCCACCTTTCTGATGGGGTCCAGCTTCGTCGCAGGGAAAATCCTGATCCAGCAGGGTTTCGACCCCATGATTCTGGTGGGATGGCGCTTCCTTGTTGCAGCACTCGCCACCCTCCCTTTGGTCCTCCTCGACAAGGGTAACCTCAGACAGGTACTTTTTCCGCGCCGAGCTAGCCTGCGTGATATTGCTCTGGTGATCCTTATTGGGCTGGTCCAGACGGCAGCGGTCATGGGCCTGCTCTTCTGGGCAATGCAGTTCGTGTCCGCATCGACCGCCGCCATTTTACTTTTCACCAATCCTATCTGGGTTGCCGTGCTGGGCCGTTTCTTTCTTGGCGAAACACTTCATCGTGGAAGATTGACCGGGCTTGTCCTCGGCGTCATCGGCGTCGGACTCGCCATTGGTCTTGGACCAGACATGCTTTCCGGTGGCGACACTTTGCTCGGTGAAATCATCGGTATTGCATCCGCCCTCTGCTGGGCGACAGCTACGATCATCAACAAACGCGCCAATCTGCCGTTTGGTCCATGGGGGCTGAGCTTCTGGCAGATGCTGATCGGCTCCCTCGCTGTCTTGGGGCTTGCATACGGTACAGGCGAGCACTGGCCGGCATCCGTCACGAGGGAGCAGTGGGGATGGTTCTTCTGGCTCGCAATCCCCGCCTCAACAGGCTCCTTCGGTTTGTGGTTCGTGGCGTTGAACAAGGGGGGCGCAACGAAGACGAGCGGCTTTCTGTTCCTGGCCCCGTTGTTCACGGTGATCCTGTCGTATTTCATACTTGGCGCCACGCTCTCCTGGCTCCAGGCCTGCGGAGGCATTCTGATCGGCATCGCATTATGGCTGGTCAACAGCGAAATTCCCGCGAGAAACCGCCGCGAACGCCGCGATGAAGTAACTGCTGAGGGGCAGCCGTGATGCGCGAATCCAAAGTGACCGCATGTCGTTGGACTCGTAGCTGCAACAGCCTTTCCTTGTTCAAGAACTCCGCTTCCGCCGCTGAAGTGTGACGTTTCAGCTCGGCGGTAAACAACATGCGAAGGAGGCAGAGAAAAGAACCGGAAATAGCTTCTCGCCTTTCAATCCTTCGAAGCCATGTCCCGATGGTTGCCCTGATCCAGACTCTCGCTGTCGCGGAATATCTCAGTTTCCACCGTGCCGCTCTGGCGCTGGGCACTAGCCAGTCGAGCGTGAGCGCCCGGATCAAGGCGCTGGAAACTGACCTTGGAATCGTCCTCTTTGACCGCAACACGCGCGGCGTTCGGATGACCGAAGCCGGACGCCGTTTCGTCGATCAGGTCAATGACGCCATGGGTATTCTCGACCGGGCGATCAAGACGGCCGGGATGCATGCGCGCAGCGAGCAAGGTGATATTCGGATCGGCGTTCATGCCCTCACGGCAGGGTGCTTCCTGGATCTTCTACTGGAACGCTTTCACGATAAGCATCCGGGCATTCGTCTACACATCACCGAAGGCACGGCGCGGGATGCGCAATTCATGGTGCGTGAAGGTCGGCTCGATGTCGCCTTCATGGCCGGCGCTCACGAAATCTCCGACCTAAACTCCCGCGTCATCTGGCGGGACCGGCTGATGGTTGCGCTGCCATTGAAGCATCCGCTGGCGGAGCTATCGAACGTCGAATGGCGGCAGCTTGCCGACGAAACCTTCCTTATCCGCCACCATGGTACCGGCCCACAGGTGCACGATCTGATCGTGCTGCGTTCGGCCGGAAAATGGCCTGTGCCGACAATTCTGCGTCGTAAGGTCGGGCGCGAGGCGCTGCTGGCGATGATCGCGGCCGGACATGGCATCTCGCTTTTTGTCGAGGACAGCACAGTCGGCAACACAGCGAATGTTATTTTCCTGCCAATCAGTGACGAGCCTGAAACCATCCCATTTTCGGCCGTCTGGTCGCCGAGAAACCGCGACCCGGCGCTTTTGAGCCTGCTCACCTTAGCGACGAAAATGGGCCGTCCACATCCGAAACCTGATTCGCGTTAGTTTGCGGCGAGCAGTGCCGTTATGGTCCCGCCGTGACCCATCCTATTTACCGCCGATAGTATCCGGTCGCCCTATCGCTCCACCTTTATTGTTGATTACCGCATGATTGCCCATTCTCTGATCGGCTCCATCAATTTTGCCGATTGGAGTCTGTATGCGCGGAGGCCGAATACTCTGGGGGCAGATTGCCGTCGTCTTCACCATTGTCATGGTGATGACCTGGGCCGCAACGCAATGGGTGGCGTTTCGGCTCGGCTTCCAGCCCCAGCTTGGCAATCCCTGGTTCGATCTGGCCGGTTGGCCGTTCTACTATCCGCCCGCCTTTTTCTGGTGGTGGTTCTCCTTCGACGCCTATGCGCCCACGATCTTCGTGGAGGGCGCGGCTATCGCCACATCGGGCGGCATCCTCGCGATCGGTGCCGCCATCCTCTTGTCAATCATCCGGGCGCGCGAAGCCCGCAACGTCGCCACTTACGGCTCCGCGCGATGGGCGGAGGACAAGGAAATCCGCACGGCCGGATTGCTCGGCCCCGATGGCGTCGTGCTCGGCCGCTACGACAGGGACTATCTGCGCCATGACGGGCCGGAGCATGTGTTGTGCTTCGCACCCACGCGGTCGGGCAAAGGTGTCGGCCTTGTGGTGCCCACGCTGCTGACCTGGCCGGGAAGCTGCATCGTCCATGACATCAAGGGCGAGAACTGGACGCTGACGGCCGGCTTCCGGGCACAGCACGGCCGCGTCCTGCTGTTCGATCCCACCAACGCCAGATCGTCCGCCTACAATCCGTTGCTGGAGGTGCGGCAGGGCGAATGGGAAGTCCGCGACGTGCAGAATATTGCTGATATTCTGGTCGATCCCGAAGGCAGCCTCGACAAGCGCAACCATTGGGAAAAGACCAGCCACAGCCTCCTTGTCGGCGCGATTCTGCACGTCCTCTATGCCGAGCCGGACAAAACCCTGTCGGGCGTCGCCAATTTCCTGTCCGATCCCCGCCGCTCGGTCGAAGCGACCTTGCGCGCGATGATGGACACGCCGCATCTGGGCGAAGCTGGCGTTCACCCCGTCATCGCCTCATCGGCGCGCGAGCTGCTGAACAAGAGCGAGAACGAACGGTCGGGCGTGCTGTCCACCGCCATGTCGTTCCTGGGCTTGTATCGCGATCCGGTCGTGGCGCGCGTCACGGACCGTTGCGACTGGCGCATCGCCGATCTGGTCGGCAGGCGAGAGCCGGTGACGCTCTACCTCGTCGTGCCACCGTCCGACATCAACCGGACGAAACCGCTGATCCGGCTCATCCTCAACCAGATCGGCCGCAGGCTTACCGAGGAACTGATGCTATCCGGCAAGCGGCATCGCCTGCTCATGATGTTGGACGAGTTTCCCGCGCTCGGCCGTCTCGACTTCTTTGAATCGGCGCTCGCCTTCATGGCGGGCTATGGCCTCAAGTCCTTCCTGATCGCCCAATCGCTCAACCAGATCGAGCGCGCCTATGGGCCAAACAACAGCATTCTCGACAACTGCCATGTGCGCGTTGCCTTTGCCACCAACGACGAGCGCACCGCCAAGCGCGTTTCGGACTCGCTTGGCACAGCAACAGAGATGCGTGATTCCACCAACTATGCCGGCCATCGCCTCGCGCCCTGGCTCGGGCATCTGATGGTGTCGCGGCAGGAGACGGCGCGGCCGCTGCTCACGCCGGGCGAGATCATGCAGTTTCCGCCCGCAGACGAAATCGTGATGGTCGCGGGAACCCCACCTATCCGGGCGAAGAAGGCCCGGTATTTCGAGGATGCGCGATTGCAGGAGCGCATCCTGCCGCCGCCCGAGTTGCCATCCGCACCAGTGGCGAAGCCAGCAACCGACGACTGGACGAGCCGCGTCATCGTCTCGGCGAACAAGCCAGCGACCGGCGCTGCCAGCGGGGCCGAGGGCGATCCCGACAATGCCGGCATCCGTCGCGAGCCGGAATTGCCCGAGCATGAGGAGATCATCCCGCCGCCACCAACGCCCGCCCAGGAGTTCGACATTCTGGACGACGAGCCGGACGTGGACGCGGCCAAGGCCCGCGCGCTGCGCTCGCGGATGCGAATGATCGCCCGGCAGGCCTCGATGAACTCCGATGACGGTATAGAGCTTTGAGAGGTCGCCCATGACGACGCGCACCCGCATGAATGTCTATTTCGACCCGGAACTGCTCAAACAGGTCGAGGCGCTATCGCTGCGCCGACAGGTCTCGAAATCCGCCATCATCGAGGCGGCGGTCGCATCCTTCCTGTCGGGCGACACGTCTGACCGGCTGGAAGCGGCCATGTCGCGCCGCCTGGACAAGATCGGCAGGCAGATCGGCACGCTGGACGAAGATCTCGCCGTGCTCGGCGAGACCCTTTCCTTGTTCGTCCGCTTCTGGCTGACGATGACACCGCCGTTACCGGACAGCGCCAGGCAGTCCGCCCGCATCAAGGGGAACGAGCGGTTCGAGGGCTTCATGCAGAATCTCGGCCGCAGGCTGGCGACCGGAGACAGGTTTCTGAAAGAGTTATCGCGCGACATGGATTCGCTTCACGACAGTTTGTCGCAAGATCAGGCCGAGGTCGATGGCCACGCTTCTTAGATTTTCAACCCATCCTATTTGCCGCCGATGGCCGCCGATCACCGCATCCTGCTAGATACTTGTTGAAACGGTCTGAATTCAGGCTCTTTTAATCGACCCCGTTGCGGGGTCCGTCTGTCACGCCCCGCCAGAAATGGGGCCGACATGACTGCACATCACCAGAAACCGGAGGCGATTGCGCGCGGCGCGCGGATGCTGCGCACGGCCCTCGGCGTGTCCATCGCCCGGTTTCTGGAAGACCCAACCGTCATCGAGGTGATGCTGAACCCGGACGGCCGCATCTGGATCGACCGGCTGTCCGAAGGTCTGACCGATACCGGCGAGATTCTCTCCGCCGCCGATGGCGAACGCATCGTGCGGCTGGTCGCACACCATGTCGGCGCGGAGGTTCACGCCCAATCCCCGCGCGTGTCGGCGGAACTGCCCGAGACGGGAGAACGGTTCGAGGGGCTGCTGCCGCCCGTCGTCGCCGCACCGGCCTTTGCCATCCGCAAGCCCGCCGTCGCGGTCTTCACGCTCGACGACTATGTGACGGCAGGCATCATGTCCGCCGATCAGGCCGTGACCCTGCGCGAAGCCGTCGCCGAGCGCGCCAACATTTTGGTGGCAGGCGGCACCAGCACCGGCAAGACCACGCTGACCAATGCGCTCCTGGCCGAAGTGGCGAAGACGCAGGATCGCGTCGTCATCATCGAGGACACGCGCGAGCTGCAATGCGCCGCGCCCAACCTCGTCGCCATGCGGACCAAGGATGGTGTGGCGACGCTTTCCGATCTTGTGCGCTCGTCGCTGCGCCTGCGCCCCGACCGCATCCCCATCGGCGAGGTGCGCGGCTCCGAAGCCCTCGACCTTCTGAAAGCCTGGGGAACGGGGCACCCCGGCGGCATCGGCACCATCCATGCCGGCACCGGCATCGGCGCGCTCCGCCGCCTCGAACAGCTCATTCAAGAGGCTGTCGTCACGGTCCCGCGCGCGCTGATCGCCGAGACCATCGACCTCGTTGCCATCCTCGCCGGGCGCGGTTCCGCGCGCCGGCTGGCCGAACTCGCCCGCGTCGAGGGGCTGGGGCCAGACGGCGACTACCGCATCACCCCCGCAACCCCCACCAACACAGGAGAAATTTCATGATCCGCACGCTTTCGCGCGGCTATCGCTTCGCCGCGACCGCCGCATCCACCCTTGCCATCAGCCTCATGCTTGCCCCGGCCGCCCATGCCTCCGGTTCGTCGATGCCCTGGGAGGCTCCGCTTCAGAGCATCCTTCAATCGATCGAGGGGCCGGTCGCCAAGATCATCGCCGTGATCGTGATTATCGCCACCGGCCTCGCGCTGGCCTTCGGCGACACGAGCGGCGGGTTCAGGCGGCTGATCCAGATCGTGTTCGGCCTGTCGATCGCCTTCGCCGCGTCGAGCTTCTTCCTGTCGTTCTTCTCGTTCGGCGGCGGGGCGCTTGTTTGATGACGGGCGGCCTCGAACAACTCGACGCGGTGCCGGGCTTCATTGTTCCGGTCCACCGGGCGCTGACCGAGCATATCCTGCTCGGCGGCGCTCCGCGCTCCATCGCCATCATGAACGGAACGCTGGCCGGGGCCGTGGGCCTCGGCCTGCGCCTCTGGTTTGTCGGCCTCGCCATCTGGGTCATCGGCCACTTCGCCGCCGTGTGGATGGCCAAGCGCGATCCCCTCTTTGTCGAAGTGGGCCGCAGGCATCTGCGCATCCCCGGCCATCTCTCGGTGTGAGGGTGTGACCATGATGAACCTTGCCGAATACCGCCGCACCGCCAGTCGCCTCGCGGATTTCCTACCCTGGGCAGCACTTGTCGGCCCCGGCGTCGTCTTGAACAAGGACGGCAGTTTCCAGAGAACTGCGAAGTTCCGCGGTCCCGATCTGGATTCCGCCGTCGCGGCCGAACTCGTGGCGGTCGCCGGCCGCATCAACAATGCCGTCCGCCGTCTCGGGTCCGGCTGGTCGATCTTCGTCGAGGCGCAGCGCTCCGAGGCTGCGACCTATCCCGACAGCACCTTTCCCGATCCCGCATCGGCGCTGCTCGACGCCGAGCGCAAGGCCGGTTTCGAGGAAGCCGGCACGCATTTCGTGTCCGGCTACTTCCTGACCTTCCTCTGGCTCCCGCCCGCCGAGGACGCCGCCCGCGCGGAAACCTGGCTCTACGAGGGCCGCGAGCAGTCCGGCGTCGATCCGTGGGAATTGCTGCGCGGCTTCGTGGATCGCACCGACCGGGTTCTGGCTCTGCTCGATGGCTTCATGCCGGAATGCCGTTGGCTCGATGACGCCGGCACGCTGACCTATCTCCATTCGACCATCTCCACGAACCGGCATCGCGTGCGCGTGCCGGAGGTGCCGATGCACCTCGATGCGCTGCTCGCCGACCAGTCACTGACCGGCGGGCTGGAGCCGCGTCTTGGCAACCAGCATCTGCGCGTCCTGACCATCATCGGCTTCCCGACCGCGACGACGCCGGGCCTCCTCGACGAGATGAACCGGCTGCCGTTCCCGTATCGGTGGAGCACGCGCGCGATCCTCATGGACAAGACCGATGCGACGAAGCTGCTGACGAAGATCAGGCGGCAATGGTTCGCCAAGCGCAAAAGCATCGCCGCGATCCTTAAGGAAGTCATGACCAACGAGGCGTCCGCCCTCGTGGACACCGACGCAGCGAACAAGGCCGCTGACGCCGACATGGCCTTGCAGGAGCTCGGCGCGGATATGGCGGGCATGGCCTATGTCACGGCCACTATCACCGTCTGGGACGCGGACCCGCGCATAGCCGACGAGAAATTGCGCCTCGCCGAAAAGATCATACAGGGCCGCGATTTCACCGCGATGCCTGAAACCGTCAACGCCGTCGACGCCTGGCTCGGCTCGATCCC
Organism: Hyphomicrobium sp.; assembly: GCF_036780825.1. Lineage (GTDB taxonomy): Bacteria > Pseudomonadota > Alphaproteobacteria > Rhizobiales > Hyphomicrobiaceae > Hyphomicrobium_C. The sequence goes on from NZ_DAIQCD010000004.1 coordinate 128,541, forward strand.
CGGACATGCCTATGCCAATGTCCGCCAGCCACCCATCAGCACCTTGAATCTCGCCCACATGATCCCGCTTTCGGCGGTGTGGGCGGGGCCGGAACGGGATGAGCACTTCGGGTCGCCCCCCTTGCTCTATGGCAAGACCGAGGGAAGCACCCCATTCCGGTTATCCCTCCATGTCGGCGACGTGGGCCACACCCTCGTTGTCGGTCCGACCGGCGCGGGCAAGTCCGTGCTGCTCGCGCTCATGGCTTTGCAGTTCCGCCGTTATGAGGCCAGCCAGGTCTTCGCCTTCGATTTCGGCGGCTCGATCCGCGCCGCCGCGCTCGCTATGGGCGGCGACTGGCACGATCTGGGCGGCGGACTGACGGACGGAGACGAGGCGTCCGTCTCGCTTCAGCCGCTCGCCCGCATCGACGACACCTATGAACGTGCTTGGACAGCCGACTGGATCGCCGCCATTCTCGGTCGTGAGGGCTTGGCCGTAACGCCCGAGACCAAGGAATATATCTGGACGGCGCTGACCTCGCTGGCGTCCGCCCCGGTCGGGGAACGCACCATCACCGGCCTCACGGTCCTGCTCCAATCCAACGATCTGAAACAGGCATTGCGGCCCTATTGCATCGGCGGCGCTTATGGTCGGCTGCTCGACGCCGAGACCGAACATCTTGGGCATGCGGATGTGCAGGCGTTCGAGATCGAGGGGCTCGTCGGAACCGGCGCGGCCCCGGCCGTGCTCGCCTATCTGTTCCACCGGATCGGCGACCGGCTCGACGGGCGGCCCACGCTGCTTATCATCGACGAGGGCTGGCTTGCGCTGGACGACGAAGGATTCGCCAACCAGCTTCGCGAATGGCTGAAGACGCTCAGGAAGAAGAACGCCAGCGTCATCTTCGCCACGCAGTCGCTATCGGACATCGACGGCAGCAACATCGCGCCCGCCATCATCGAAAGCTGCCCGACGCGATTGCTCCTGCCGAACGAGCGGGCCATCGAACCCCAGATCACGGCCATCTATCGCCGCTTCGGGTTGAATGACCGGCAGATCGAAATCCTCGCAAGGGCCACGCCCAAGCGGGATTACTACTGCCAGAGCCGCAGGGGAAACCGCCTCTTCGAGCTGGGCCTGTCCGAAGTCGGCCTCGCGCTCTGCACCGTATCCGCGAAATCCGACCACAAGCGCATCGCCGGACTTATCGCCGAGCATGGTCGCGACGGCTTCCTTGCGGCGTGGCTGCGCCTGCGCGGCGTCGATTGGGCAGCCGACCTTATCCCCGATCTCACCAATCTTGCCGACCGGACGGAAACCGCCGCGCCGGTCGTGCCGGATGCCCCCCAAGCAGAGGAGACCCTTCCATGATCCGTGTTCCCGTTGCCCGCTTCGCCGGCGCTTCCATGCTCGCGCTGGCGCTTGCCATGCCCGTCGCGCTGTCACCGATGCTGACCAGCCCGGCTCACGCGCAATTCGGTCGTATCGTCTATGATCCGGCGAACTATGCGCAGAACGTGCTGACGGCCGCGCGCACGCTCCAGCAGATCAACAACCAGATCACGTCACTTCAGAACGAAGCGACCATGCTCATTAATCAGGCGAAGAATCTGGCGAGCCTGCCATATTCATCGCTTCAGCAGCTCCAACAAAACGTGCAGCGCACGCAGCAGCTTTTGAGCCAAGCCCAAAACATCGCCTTCGACGTGCAGAAGGTCGATCAGATCTTCCAGACCCAATATGGCAA
>NZ_DAIQCD010000005.1:0-126263 GCF_036780825.1 Hyphomicrobium sp.
CGGCGCTGCGCAAGCCATCGCTGCCGCGCCAGACATAATCAGCCGCGCTCTGCCGAGCATCAATCCGCCCCCGAACCGTTCCCCACAAACGGGAACATTATGCAACAGATCCGGGATATAAATGCAAGAACAGCCGGCTCATCGCCGGCCGACATCGTGATTGAGCCCTCTCTCACCAGAGGCGATCGCGAGACCGTCCGTCAACAGCCTATGCGACGCGCACGGGTAGCACTGAGAACCCGCTTGCCGGATAGAGGGCGATCTCCGGAGGCCGACCAGGCACGAGCGTGATCTGCTCCGTCCGCGTCAGCATTTCCTCCATGAGGACGCGAAGCTCGAGCCTCGCAAGATGCGCGCCCGGGCACACATGAATACCGCGGCCGTAAAGCAGGTTCTCGCCTGAATCGCGATCGAGCCGGAATTCATCCGGATCGCCGAAGACAGCCTCGTCGCGATTCGCCGAGGCCCACATGATCGTAATGCGTTCGCCTGCAGCAATCCGGCGCCCTCCGATCTCCACCGCTTTGGTCGTCCTCCGCCGGTTTGAGATCAGCGGCGCGTGCATGCGCAGGATCTCGTCGATGGCGGCCGCGAGGAGATGCAGATTGTTCCGGAGATGCTCTTGAATGCGCGGAGTATCCGCCAGGAAATGCACGAGGATGCCGACGCACGCCGCAATGGTGCCAAGCTCCCCAACGGTCCAATTGCGCAGGATGCTCACGATCTCTTCGTGGCTCAGCGGTTTGCTATCGACCCGTGTCCGCAGCAGATCCGTCGTGATGTCATCCGGCGCGTCGCTCCCGGCCACCCGTCGCTCCTCGAGCAGCGTCCTGATGTAGCCATCGAACTCGAGAGCGATCTCGGCCATCGCCTTGGTGTCTTTGGCCAAGGTCGCCTCATGGTTCTTTTGCGCCCACGAGAGCAGCGGCTCATGGAGCGCCGAAGGCCAGCCAAGAAAGGCACACTGGACCTGGACGGCGAAGGGCCGCGCCAGCCGGGACGCCAGGTCGATTTCCACGCCCTTGTCGAGGCCGGACACAAGATCGGCCGAAATCGTCCGGCAAAGCGGCTCGAATGCATTGACCCGCTCGGTCTCGAAGTGCCGCTCGACCACGCGCCGGTATGCCGTGTGCTGCGGCGGATCCATTCCGTTCGGCACGGAGAGATGGCTCGAGACGACGTTGCTGAATGCATGGTGGTCGTCCAAGACGCGCACCACATCCTGATGCCGGAATAGCGACCAGCCCAGGTAGTCGCTATAGGCCACCGGGCAACGGCCACGCATGGCATCGTAGGCTTTGATTTGGTTGGAAAGCACCTCGCCGGATCTAGGATCCCAATCCGGTTGCGACTTGTCTGGCGTACGGCTCACAATAATTCCCTGGCGGCATGCAGGCGCGCATCCTCGGATTGCGCCTTCCGGGCACCCCGTATCCCGTCACGGGTAAGCGGTCCTTAACCTAGCTCAAGCCACCGGTTCGCACCTCGGCACGAACAAGCGCGCTCGATCTTTGCCGCCCGATCTTTGCCGAATGCGCGATGCAGGACAGGCAGCGAAAGAATTGCGCCCCCTGTTAGAGTGCTTCCGAAAAATGGGAACCTATTTTCCGAGAAAAAGAACGATAAAACAAAACTGAGCCGTTCCGCGATTCCACTCGTAGCGGAACGGCTCTAGCTCATCGCAGACGTTACACAGGGGAACGCGTACCTTGAAGATGACGCCCAGAACGGCAAAGGTTGAGCAATGAACGACATCGTGCGCCGCGCTATCGTTATCGCGGCGGCTGCCATCGCCCTTTGGTATGGAGGCGGCTTCGTCCAGCGCTGGATCTACACGTCATACGACGCGCGCCCGATCACACCGCGCGGAGATCTCGCCGAATTCGAGCACACCTCCATCGATATCTTCCGCAAATCCGCGCCCTCCGTCGCCTACATCAGCACCATTCGCGCCCAGCGCGACATCTTCGGCAGCAGCACCGTGAGCGAGGGAGCCGGTTCCGGCTTCGTGTGGGACAAGGCGGGCCACATTCTCACCAACGCGCACGTCGTGAGCTCCGCGGACCAGGTGTTCGTTCGCTTTGGCTCCGACCGTCCGACCATTGCTCGGGTGGTCGGCGTGGCACCTGAGTATGACCTTGCAGTCCTGCGCATCAGCAGCCTTCCCTTCGAGCTCACGCCGCTGCCTCTCGGCACCTCCTCGGACCTCATGGTGGGCCAGCAGGTCTACGCGATCGGCAGCCCGTTTGGCCTCGACAGAACGTTGACGACGGGTGTGATCAGCGCATTGAACCGGACGTTGCCGACAGCGACGGGACGGGAGATCACGGGCGTTATTCAGACCGATGCGGCAATCAATCCTGGCAACTCCGGGGGGCCCCTGCTCGATTCGGCAGGGCGGCTCGTCGGCATCAACACCGCCATCGCATCCTCTACCGGCGCCTACAGCGGCATCGGCCTTGCGGTGCCGGTGGATACGGTGAACCGCGTGGTTCCCCAGCTGCTGCGCAAAGGAAAGGTCGCGCGGCCGGGCATCGGCATTGCCGCCGCCTCACAGGAAATCGCCTCCCAGATCGGCCAGGATGGCGTGATCGTCATTGACGTGGCGCCCGGCGGCGCGGCCGACAAGGCGGGTATCGTCGGCGCCGATGTCGAGCGCGGCCTGCTGGGCGACATTATCGTCGCCGTGAACGGCAAAGACGTCTCATCCGTCGGGGAGCTGGCCCAGCAGCTCGAGCAGACCGGCATCGGCAAGACGGCCGAACTGACGGTCGTGCGCAACGGGCAACGCCGCCAGGTGAGGGTCGTGATCGAGGATTTGAACGAGCGCTGATGAGGTCGCTCGCGGCCGCATGCCAGATCATCAAGCTTCGGGACCGCTCAACCGAGCATCAGAAAACACAGTGTTTTCAATGAAAAAACAAGACATTGGCGACCCCGGCAGGATTTGAACCTGCGACCCCCAGATTAGGAATCTGGTGCTCTATCCGACTGAGCTACGGGGCCCGCACCTGACCTATCAAGATCCGGCTCCGGCCGCAATTTCATAAAGCTTCCGAATTCGAGGCGCCGGCCGCCACCAGAATGCCCCGCACCATCTCACCAAGCTCGCGCGGCAGGCGCCCAAGCTCCCGATGGCGAGCGACCAGGGTGAGTTTGCGCGAAATTTGAGGCCCCGGCAGCGGCGCCGTCACGAGTCGGGCGCTCCTCACCTCCGCTTCCTCGATGCAGAGCGGCGTCGTGATCGCAAACCCGCTTCCTGCGGCAACCATGGACGTCACGCCATAGGGCGTATCGAATTCGAACGAGCGGGGCGACACGATGCCAAGGCGGCGGATATGCGCCTCGATCTCGACCCCGGTCCGCGAGCGTGAGCTGAACCGGATCAGCGGCAGCCTCTGCGCGAGCTTGCGCAGCGACGCCACGGTGCGTGGCGCATCCGTGCCCGCCGGCAGCACCAGCATGTAGGGCTCCTTGGCGAGCTGCCAGCGTTCAAGGCCCGCCCACGTCTCGAGGTCATCGACGCCGAGGAAAAGATCGAGCCGCCGCGTCAGGAGATCGCTCGCGTGAGAGGCCGTGAGCCCCGACAGGATCGACACCTCGTCGGCCTTCGTCGCGAGATAGCTTGCAAGCGGCTCCGTCAGCGCGCGCGAGAGCGAATCGACAAGTCCGACCCGGATCAAGGGCAGCTTGCCATGCTTGGTCTCGCGGAGGAGCGGACCAATCTGGCGCGCCTCCGCGATCAGGGCCGCCGCCCGCTGGCGCAAAAGGCCACCGGCAACCGTCACGGCAAGGGGGCGCACCGTCCGGTCGAAGAGATCGAACCCGAGCTTGCGCTCGAGATCTCCAATGGCGAGCGAGACGGCCGGCTGCGTGAGCCCAAGCTCGCGCGCCGCCGACGACATGGCGCCGCTGTCACAGACGGCAAGGAAGATCTCGAGCGATCTGAGGTCAAACGGGAGCGTAGGAGGCGGTTCGCGCATGGGCACATACTATAAGTCAAACTTATATGGCCCACAACGCCCCTGGCTCCTAAGCTCGCGACATCCGTGACGAGGAGCGAGAGCCGCATGTCGGGCACCCGTTATTCCATCTTCTCCGTTTTGCGCGAAGCCTTGCGCGGGCACACGGGCTGGGGCCCGGCCTGGCGAAACGCTGATCCGAAATCCGACTACGACGTCGTGATCGTCGGCGGCGGCGGGCATGGCCTCGCAACAGCCTATTACCTAGCCAAGAGTTACGGTCCGCTGCGCATCGCCGTGCTCGAAAAGGGCTGGATCGGCGGCGGCAACGTCGGACGCAACACCACCATCGTCCGCTCCAACTACATGCTGCCGGGCAACATCCCCTTCTACGAGTTGTCCATGAAGCTGTGGGAGGGCCTCGAACAGGACCTCAACTACAACGCCATGGTCAGCCAGCGTGGTGTCCTGAACCTTTACCATTCGGACGGCCAGCGTGACGCCTTCGCACGCCGCGGCAACGCCATGCGCCTGCACGGCGTCGACGCCGAGTTGCTGGATCGCGAGGACGTGCGCCGGATGCTGCCGTTCCTCGATTTCGACAATGCGCGCTTCCCGATCCACGGCGGCCTGCTCCAGCCCCGCGGCGGAACCGTGCGCCACGACGCCGTCGCCTGGGGCTATGCACGCGCCGCCGACAGGCTCGGCGTCGACATCATTCAGAACTGCGAAGTGAAGGGCTTTAAGCGCGAGGGCGGCCGCGTCACCGGCGTCGAGACGTCTCGCGGCTTCATCGGGGCCAAGAAGATCGGCCTCGCCGTCGCCGGTAGCACGTCGCGCGTTGCCGCAATGGCGGACCTGCGCCTTCCCATCGAGAGCCACGTGCTGCAGGCCTTCGTCACTGAGGCCATCAAGCCGTTCGTCGATTGCGTGGTGACCTTCGGCGCCGGCCATTTCTACATGAGCCAGTCCGACAAGGGCGGCCTCGTGTTCGGCGGCGACCTCGACGGCTACAATACCTATGCGCAACGCGGCAACCTGCCCGTCGTGGAGGACGTCTGCGAAGGCGGCATGGCCTTGATCCCGCGCATGGGCCGCGTGCGCCTGCTGCGCCACTGGGGCGGCATCATGGACATGTCGATGGATGGCAGCCCCTACATCGACAAGACACCGATCGAAGGCCTCTATCTCAATGCTGGCTGGTGCTACGGCGGCTTCAAGGCGACGCCGGCTTCCGGCACCTGCTTCGCTCATCTCATCGCGCGCGACGAGCCCCATCCCGTAGCGCGCGGCTACAGGCTCGACCGCTTCGCGACCGGCCATGCCATCGACGAGAAGGGCATGGGCCCGCAACCGAACCTCCACTGACGCGCCAACGAACAGGAAAGACCAAGCGATGCGAATCGCATGTCCCCACTGCGGCGAACGCAGCCTCGACGAGTTTCTCTACTCGGGCGACGCAACCGTCAAACGGCCGAATTTCGAAAGCCCGACGGCGATGGAGGAATTCGTTGCGTACACCTTCGTGCGCACGAATCCGCCCGGCATGCACCGTGAGCTCTGGTATCACGCTGCCGGCTGCCATTCCTGGCTGGTCGTGACGCGCAACGTCTCGACCCACGCCATCGCCTCCGTCGAGCTGGCGCGCGACGTCGCGCTCGCTGAGAAATCCGCAACGAAGGACAGCGCATAATGGCAACCGGAGATCGCATCGGATTTGACCGGCAGCCCAATCGCCTTCGCACGGGCGGCCTGATCGACCGGAGCTGCACGTTTCACTTCACCTTCGATGGGCACACCTACGTCGGCCACCCAGGCGACACGCTCGCGTCGGCGCTGCTCGCCAACGGCGTGATTCTCGCCGGGCGCTCGTTCAAGTACCACCGCCCGCGCGGCATCCTTTCCGCCGGCTCCGAGGAGCCGAGCGCACTCGTCGAGCTGCGCGAAGGCGCGCGCCGCGAGCCGAACACGAAGGCCACCGTGGCGGAGCTCTACGACGGCCTCACCGCGACGAGCCAGAACCGCTGGCCTTCCCTTCGCCTCGACCTGATGGCCGTCAACTCGCTGCTGTCGCCCGTCTTCGTCGCCGGCTTCTACTACAAGACCTTCATGTGGCCGGCAGCCCTCTGGGAGAAGTTGTACGAGCCGATGATCCGCCGCGCCGCGGGCCTCGGGCGCGCGTCCGACGAAAACGATCCCGATACCTACGAGAAGGCCAACGCCTTCGCGGATGTCCTGATCATCGGCGGCGGTCCGGCAGGGCTTGCGGCCGCGCAGGTGGCTGCCCGCAGCGGTGCGCGCGTCATCCTGGTGGATGAGAATGCCGCCCTCGGCGGCCGCGCCCTCGACGATGCGTCGGAGATCGACGGCAAGCCGGCTGCGGACTGGGTGAAGTCCGTTGAGGCCGAACTGTCGAGCCATCCTGAGGTTCGGATCCTCCGCCGCACGACGGCGTTCGGCACCTATGACGGCGGCACCTACGGCGCCCTCGAGCGGGTGAGCGACCACGTCTATCGCCCGGCGCCTGGCGTTCCGCGCCAGCGCCTGTGGCGAATCGCGGCGAAGAAAGTTGTGCTCGCCGCCGGAGCCACCGAGCGGCCGATCGTATTCGGCGGCAACGATCGCCCCGGCGTCATGCTTGCCGGCGCCGTGCGCACCTACATCAACCGTTTCGGCGTCGCCCCCGGCCGGCGCGTGGTTGTCTTCACCAACAACGACTATGGCGCGACCACCGTGCGCGATCTCCAGCGCGCCGGCGTCGATGTCGTGGCCCTCGTCGACAGCCGCAGAACCGTCTCCGAAGCCGTGAGCCGCCTCGCCGGCGAAACCGGCACGCGCCTGCTCTCGGGCGCCGTCGTCACCGGCACGCGCGGGAGGTCGCGCGTCAGGGGCGTAAGCGTCCGCACAGCCGACGGCCAGACGCTCTCGCTCCACTGCGATCTCGTCGCCGTCTCCGGCGGCTGGAACCCGAATATCCAGCTCACGACGCATCTTGGCAGCAAGCCGGTCTGGAATGAGCGCCTCTGCGCGTTCCTCCCGGGTCCGCTACCAGCGGGTATGTCCGTCGCTGGCGCCGTGGGCGGCGACGTGACGCTCGACAAGGCGCTTGCGGCAGGCAACGCCGCGGGCGCGGCGGCGGCAGCCGAAAGCGGCCACAGAGCCCCGTCCGTCCCCGTACCTCTCGCCATTGGCGAGAGCGATGCCATCGAGCCGATGTGGCGCGTCGCGAAACCGGACGGCAAGGCGTTCGTCGATCACCAGAACGACGTCACCGACAAGGATATCGAACTCGCCGAGCGGGAAGGCTTCCGCGCCGTCGAGCATTTGAAGCGCTACACGACGCTCGGCATGGCCACGGACCAGGGCCGCACCGCCAACGTCAACGCACTCGCCATCATGTCCGAGATCACGGGTCGCTCCATCCCCGAGACGGGCATCACAGTGGCGCGTCCGCCCTATTCGCCGGTCTCCTTAGGCGCGATCGCTGGCCATCACCGCGGCAAGAGCTTTAAGGCGACGCGCCACCCGCCGTCCTATCGCTTTGCCAAGGAGCAAGGGGCCAAGTTCGTCGAGGCCGGCCTGTGGCTGCGCCCGAGCTACTTCCCCCGCCCGGGTGAGCGGGACTGGCTCGAGACGGTCTCGCGCGAGGTGACGACGGTGCGCAATTCCGTCGGCATCTGCGACGTCTCGACTCTTGGCAAGGTCGATGTTCAGGGGCCGGATGCCGGCGTCTTCCTCGACCGCATCTATATGAACGGCATGAAGACGCTCGCCGTCGGCAAGGCGCGCTATGGCGGCATGCTGCGCGAGGACGGCATCCTGATGGATGACGGAACCGCGGCCCGCTTCGGCGAGAACCATTACTTCATCACCACGACGACCGCGAACGCCGTCAAGGTGGTGCAGCACATGGAATACTGCGCCCAGTGGCTGTGGCCCGAGCTCGACGTACAGATCGTCTCCGCCACCGAGCAGTGGGCGCAATACGCGATCGCGGGCCCGAAATCGCGCGCGCTGCTGCAGAAAATCGTCGATCCCGCCTTCGACATCTCGGATGAGGGCTTCCCCTATATGGGTGTCGGCGAGATCACGGTTTGCGGCGGCACCAAGGCACGCCTCTACAGGCTCTCCTTCTCGGGCGAGCGCGCTTACGAGCTCGGCGTCCCCGCTCGTTATGGCGACGCGCTGATCCGCCGCCTGATGGAAGCTGGCGAGGAATTCGGTGCCTGCTCCTATGGCACGGAGGCGCTTGGCGTCATGCGCATCGAGAAGGGCCACATCAGCGGACCCGAGCTCAACGGCACGACCACGCCCAAAGATGCCGGCCTCGGCGGCATGGTCGCGAAGAAGAAGGACTTCATTGGCCACGTGCTCGGCAAGCGGCCCGGCCTGCTCGACGCAGAGCGCCCGACGCTCGTCGGCTTCCGCCCGGTGGACCGCTCGGCCAAGCTGCGCTCCGGCGCGCACTTCATCGCCCGCGATGCGGTACCGAGCGCAGAAACCGACGAAGGCTTCATGACGTCGGTCGCCTATTCGCCTTCCAACGGGCATTGGATCGGGCTCGGGTTCTTGAAGCGCGGGCCGGAGCGCATGGGCGAGATCGTGCGCGCCTACGATCCGGTGCGCGGCGGCGACACGCTGGTCGAAGTCGTTTCGACGGTATTTGTTGATCCCGAAGGAGGGCGCGTCCGTGGCTGAGCTCACACTTTCACCAAGATCCGCATTCCTCGAATGGCATCCGCTGGCGACACGGGAGCTCACCGTCTCCGCGCTCGAAAATCTGACGATGGCGAGCTTCGCTGCCTACCGCGGCAAGGAAGACGCCCTCCGCGAGGCCATCAGCGCCACATACGGCGCCGTGCTTCCCGATGGCGCCGCCCGCGTCACCGGCAACGGCATCGCCTTCGTGTGGGCGGGCCCCGGCCAATGGCTCGCCATTGCCGAGCGCCAGGATGGCCGCGACCTCGAGATGGAACTCAGGGCGCATCTCGCCGGCATCGCGTCGGTGGTCGATCATTCGGACGGGCGCGTCGTCGTGCGCATCTCGGGGCCGAAGGCACGGGCCGTGCTGGCCAAAGGTGTGCCGATCGATCTCCATCCCCGTGCCTTCTCACCAGGCAGCGTCGCAATCACGCACGCTAGTCACATCGGCATCATTCTGTGGCAAACGGATGAAGCGCCCACATATGAGGCTGCTATGTTCCGGAGCTACGCGGACAGCTTCGCCCACTGGCTGTTCGAGTCCGCGGCCGAGTACGCCTCGGCGAACACCTGAACACACACGTAAAGGAGATACGGCATGAGCGGACGCATCGGCTTTCGCGTCGGAGAGGCCCTTGTCGCAGGCGGCCCTCCGGGCACGGCTGCAGAGCCCGAGGTCGCCATCGGCGAGCTGGATGGCCCGTTCGGAACGGCCTTCGCAAATCTGCTCGGCAACCAGGTCGCCGGTCACAGCCGCGTTCTGGCATTGCTCAACACCGACGTCATGGTGCGCCCAGCCACCATCTGCGTCAGCAAGGTAACGGTCACCAATGAGCGCTACACCAACATCCTGATGGGCACCGTCCAGTACGCGACCGCAATGGGCGTGCTCGATGCCGTTCGTGCTGGTGACATCCCGAAGGAGAAAGCCAACGATCTCGGCATCATCGTGTCGCTGTGGCTCAACCCCTCGGTCGCCACCATCGACAATCTCGACCACAAAGTCCTGTTCGATATCCACCGCGAAGCGACGACGCGCGCCATCCACAAGGCGATGAACAACGAGCCTTCGATCGACTGGCTGCTCGAGAACCAGGACAAGATCGTCCACAAGTACTTCGAGCGTGGCCTCAAGGGCGAGATCTAAAATCTCGACAGAGCACGCATTGCACGCGCAAGGCGCCACTTGCACAAAGATCCAGAGCGCGGTCGCACGGCCGCGCTCTATCTGCGTTCGTAGATGATAATCGAGAGATAAATCGCGGGCAGCTCGATCAGCTTGTCGGGCCCGTGCAGCTCAGAAGAATCGAACATCATCGAATCCCCCGCCTCGAGCAGGTACGAGCGCTCGCCATGGGCATACGAAACCTTTCCGCTCAGCATGTAGATGAACTCGATGCCGGCGTGACGGAACTCCGTATAGGGCTCCGCATCCTTATGCAGTGAGATCAGATAGGGCTCGACCGCGATCTCGCCGCCAAGCGATTGCCCGAGCAGATGATAGTTGTGGCCGACCTTCGTGCCCCGCCGGCGGATGGCGACGCCCTCTCCCTTCTTGACGTAGGAGCAGCCTCGTCCGCGATCGTACGAAGCAAGCAGGCTCGTGAGCGGCAGATTGAGCGCCGACGCGAGAAGCTGCAGTGTCGAAAGAGAAGGCGAGATCTGCCCGTTTTCGATCTTCGACAGCATGCCGGTCGAAATATCGGCAACGGAAGCGAGCTCCGAGACGGTAAGCCCCGCGTGCTTACGATATTCACGCACCTGAACGCCGATGGCATTCTCCAGCGTTCTCGCGACGATATCGGGCGCTCCAGAACCAGTGGTCAAATCCGCGGCTTTCGCCCGCGTACTCGCCTTCTTCGGCGTCGTCTTCGGCTTGCGCATGGCTATGGTCTGCTCGCTGAACAAAATCCAATATAATAGCCCCGCAGCAGCGCTGCAGGAACGATCGGCATCGTACCGTCACAAAAAGCAACCCTCTGTGTAGCACCTCTACCGGAGGATGCAGAAGCCCCCGCAGAGATAGCGGAATAGGCAAAAGCAATGTTTCCTCTCAAGAATATTTATTGACAAATAGACAACCCTTCCGCATGATCGTCCGTGGGATGAGCGCTTGAAATTTGGTTATCCGTTTCCTCCCAAGCCACGTTTACCGTTTGGAGCTGCCTCTCTCTCCGACCCGAGTTCCCCTGGTTCCTGGGAGGGCAGAAAATCCAAACGGAATGACTGGGGCCCAAGCACAACCGCTTGGGCTCCTTCTTTTTGCGATCCCGCCAACGTCGCGTCTTGACGGAACCGCGTCCGTGGCGATGCTCGCACCATGCTGACCCTCTCTCTCCTCCGCCACGCCAAATCGAGCTGGGACAACCCCGAGCTCTGCGATCACGAGCGTCCGCTTGCCAAGCGCGGCATCAAGGCGGCGCCGCTGCTGGCGAAGTTCATGCGGCAGGAAAAGCTAAGACCGAACCTCGTCCTGTGCTCGGACGCCATGCGCACGCGCGCAACTCTCACGCTCCTGCTCTCCGAGCTGGGTCCGCCGCCGCCGGAAGTGGTTTACGACGATGCTTTGTACCTGGCTTCACCGCGCGCCATCCGCCGCGTGATCGCGGAGGCTGGGGCAGGCCACGCGCATGTGCTCGTCGTGGGGCACAATCCGGGCCTCTATGCCCTTGCCCTCGAGCTGGCCGGCGATGGCGATCGCAAGCTCCTTGCGCATCTGGCGCGTGAGTTTCCGACCGCGGCGCTCGCCGTCTATTCACTCGATGCGGAAAGCTGGAAAGACATGGAAACCGCGCGCGGCCATCTCGAGCACTTCACGACGCCACGCCGGCTCGAGAGCTGACGACCCGGCATCCGCAGCCTTCAAGGTCTTCGCGATCACGACGCGGCGTCGATCATCTCGTGCGATAGCCGCATGCAGCAGGTCAGCCCCTCGGCATCGAAGCTGATGCCCTCCGTCGGCGCCTTGCCATCGGCGAACGATGAGGCAAGCGTAAGCCCAAACCCGTAGTGGGATGGCGCCGGCGCGGGCTCCCCGCCCCTCTCTCTCCATTTCACCTCGAGATAGCGCTCGGGTCCTGCGCCCTTGAGGGCCCACTCGATCGCGACCTTGCCGTTGCATGAGCGCAGCGCGCCGTGCTGAAGCGCATTGGCGGCCAGCTCATGCAGCGCCAGCATGAACGTCTGCGCCACCGATCGCGCAAGTTTTACCGGAGGCCCATGCGCCGACGATCTGTCCGCGATATCGGCAAGCAGCGCCTCCACGGCTGGTGCGAGATCAATCCATTCCCCGTCACCGGCCGCAATCCTTTGATGCGCCCGGGCAAGCGCTCGGAAGCGCCCCGTCAGCACCTCTCGCATCTCCGCCACGTCCCGCCCGTCTCTGATCGTGCGCAACGCAAGAGATTGCAGGACCGCAAGGAGATTCTTGCTGCTATGAGCCTGGGCCGCAAGCTGAGCGCGCAGCGTGCCCGCGGTGGTCCGCTCCACGTCGATCTCCGCGTCCAGGCGGCCCACCTCCGAGACCAGCTTTGCGAGCTTTGCCCTTTCCGCAGCCAGCTCCGCCTTGGCACGCCGGAGTTCGAGAAGACAGGCGACCCGCTGGGTGAGCAGCTCCCTTACAAAGGGCGCCGGCACGAATTCATAGGCTCCGTCCAGCCCCTCACCGGGGATGAAGTCCTCCGGCATCTCGCCCGACACCACGATGACGCCGCCATGGCTGGGCCGCGTTTCCGAGATCGCAAGCCCAGCAAGTTCGGTGCGAACTTGCCTCTCCCAGCCATCGACATGCAGGATCACGAAGGCAAAGCGATCGGCGCGCAGGCGCGTCCTCGCATCCTCGCCGGGCACGATCGTCACGACCTGCCCTCCGAGCGCGCCGAGGAGATCCCGATAGAGCGTGTGGCGCCGAGGCTCGGGATCGACCACAAGAAAATTAACTGGTGCGTCTGCACCCGGCATAATGAGTCTGCCTCACGGTCAACGGCACGCGGCCTAGCACCCCGTGCCATGAGCTTGAGCATCCCCCGGAACCGCCCGGAACGAGACCCGAGCGCCCCAAGCCCGATCATCTGAGATGCGAGCCTGCGGCTACGCATCGAAAGGGCTTCTAAGCAGGGCCTGCGGAGCGGTTCCCGCTGCACATCCTGCCCCCGTGAAGTATGAGCGCGTGTCAGGCGCCCGGCGCCACCAGATCGTTCACCAAGCGTCGCACGACGTCGAAATCAAACGGCTTGGATACGGTCATGCGCTCACGAAACGCGTCGGGCATGGCCTGAGTGCCATGGCCGGTGGCGAAGGCGAAGGGAATGCCCCGCTGACCGAGCGCCTCCGCCACTTTGAAGCAATCATGATCGCCGAGGGTCACGTCGAGGATTGCCGCATCGATCGGGGTCGATGCCACGAGCTCGAGGGCCTGTCCTTCGGAATGGGCCGGACCGACCGTCTCGTGACCATACTCGGCGAGGAGCTCACTCAGCATCATCGCGATGAGAGCTTCATCGTCGACAACCAGCACACGCGCCATTTCAAATCACCTTATGTGCTCAGCCGCCCGACGGGCGAGCCGCGCACTGCCACCTACAGATGAATCTGTGGACCACCCGCGAGCATTGCGCAACGCATAATTAATTCCCGCGCGGGCGCGAAAAACACGCGCCGGCACCCCGTTCCACGCCGCTCCCACAGAGCACCATGACGACGGCGGACATAGAACGGGCTCACGCGATCAAGGCCTGGCGGCCCGGTCCGCTGCCGCGGCGGCTGAAGGGACCACTTTCGCTCCGCCTTCCGCTCCGAGCGCCGATGAGGCATCGGGGACATGGGCGTTCGTGCCGAAGAACAAGGCCTGGCTGACGAGCGCGCGCACCGTGTTCGGCTCAAAAGGCTTCGTGATAAGGAAGGTGGGCTCGGGACGCTCTCCCGTGAGGAGCCGCTCCGGAAAAGCTGTAATGAAAATGACCGGAAGGTTGAGCCCGAGAAGGATCTCGTTGACGGCATCCAGCCCCGAGCTTCCGTCCGCGAGGTGGATATCCGCGAGCACAAGCCCCGGCCTTTTCTTTTTCACCTCGGCGATGGCCTCGCGATGTGTGCGCGCTACCCCCGAAACCCGGTGACCCAGGCCCTTCACGAGAGCCTCGAGATCCATCGAAATCAAGGGCTCGTCCTCGATGATCAGAACGTCCGTCGCGGTTTGCTCGGCGATCTGCTCGCCTGCTTCCTCGATGAGCCGGGTCACCTCGTCCGCGGTGCAATCAAGAATTTCCGCGATCTGCGGCGTGGTGAACCCCTCGACGGATGCGAGCAGGAAAGCCTGCCGGGGCAGCGGCGTGATCGCCTCCAGGCTGCGGTCCGCCTGGCTCTTGGGCGCGATGGAGTCTCGGTTGAGGCTGATTGAGTTCCAGACCCTAAGGAAGCACCTGTAGAGTCCCACTCGCTTCGCTTGGCTCTCCGGAAAGCTTTGTGGGTCCGCGACCAGCGTTTCCAGCACCGCGACGACATAGGCGTCCCCGCTCTCCTGGCTCCCGGTCAGCGCACGCGCGAAACGCCTCAAATACGGTAGCTGAGGCGCAATCGTCTCTGCAAGCGACATTGGTATCTCCCTACTGAGCAGACCTGAATGGGGCTGCGACCCTGTGCTGCTAAACGCTCAGCAAAATCGGAAAGTTCCGAACGAGATATCGCAGCGGGACCAATTACTAAGCTTCATCAACGTGCGTCGTGCTTAACGGCCGCGCGCGCCGAGGCACGGGAGGCGCCGGAGGAGCTTGACGCGCTGCCCTTGAGCTCATCGTCCCCGAGCAGCTCTACGAGGCGGTTGCGCGCCCGGTTGACGCGGCTCTTGATGGTCCCCACGGCGCAGCCGCAAATCTCGGCTGCCTCCTCATAGGAAAATCCTTCCGCCCCAACCAAAATCAGCGCTTCCCGCTGATCCGACGGAAGCCGCGCCAGCGCCGTGCGAAAATCGGCGAGGTCTAAATAGCCGTATTGTTCCGGCTGGACCGAGAGTGAATTCTGATACTGCTCATCCGGATCGTCCACCTCCCGCTTGAGCTTTCGATGCTGGGAAAAATAAACGTTGCGGAGAATGGTGAACAGCCAGGCTCGAAAGTTCGTCCCGGGGGTGAAGGAATCCCGGCTGTTCCACGCTTTGACGAGCGTTTCCTGTACGAGATCATCCGCGCGCTGCGCGTCGTTGGCGAAGGATCGCGCGAACGCCCGCAAATGAGGAATAGCCCCCACGAGAGACTGCTCGAAGTCCGGCGCTGCCATATTCAGTCCTTACGCTCCTCTCCGTCCTCGCTGGAGACGTCCCCCTCGGACTTTTTCAGCTGGTTGAGGAGTTGCAAGAATTTCTCCGGAACCTGCTCCCGCACGACCTCCTCGTAGCTCTCCCGCAGCTTGCGCCCGAGCGCGCCCTGGATCGCTTCGTCGATGTGCGCTGCCGGCTCCATATCCATGATGGCCTCTCGCATGATGCTCCGAGCCGGTTGAACGGATTTTGGCGTGGTCATCTCTTGTGGTTCCCTCGGAATGCTCATCCCCGCACGCCGGGTCATCAAGCGCCCGACTTTATTGGTCAACCTTATCAGTTACCCGTCATCTCGCGCGGCCGGCCTGCCGACCTTACACACATACCGATTTTCCCTCCGCGGCCCGCCGGCACAATCGACTTTACAATAAACGGCATAGCAAACAGCGAAAGTTCAGGCTCAAATTCTCTTCCTGAACCAAGCACCTGTAATTCTTAACGGAAAATTGGCGCATCGAGCCACCCTCGCTTTTCCACGACGCCCGGCCTGCACGCGCCCGCCCCCTCTAACGCACCTGTCCGGATTTCGGTTCCGGCGTCATTGCTTCTTTATTCTGCGGCCAAACGGCCCATTCGCCGGTCGGAACTCACGCGGAGCCTTCACGTTAGGAGCTGACGCGGCGGCTCCGACAAAAAGCGTGGAACGGACAGCCCCGCACAGACTTTACTTAAGGACAGCTGGCGCCTCCCGCACCCCCTCCCCGACCCTAGAGCACGGGTGGCGTCAAGCTCGTGGTGCCGGCGCGCACTCCCTCCCGATCATGCCGCCGGCACCACACCCCTCACCTTGCCTTCCCTTCCCCATCAGACAAAGCCGGGCTCCCTGCTCACCCTTGACAGGGAGCGCGGGGCAATGGAATCGCTATGTCGCACTGGATATAGCTCTTCAGGACCCTCATCCATGACCCTATCGGCTCGCCTCGTAGCCTGCGTGGTGGCTCTGTCCTTTGCCTTAGGATCGTCACTGGCCCGGGCCCAGGATACGCATCCCGCTACGAGTCCCGCAGTGGCGGCCAAGCCCGTCGTAGTTTTTGCCGCGGCAAGCCTGAAAAATGCCCTCGACCGCATCGCCGAGAGCTGGCACGCCGACACCGAAAAAAGGGCCACCTTGTCCTTCGCGGCCTCGTCGGCCCTGGCGCGGCAGATCGAATCCGGCGCACCCGCCGATCTGTTCATCTCGGCCGACCTCAAATGGATGGATTGGATAGCCGAGCGGAACCTGATCGATCCCGCCACTCGCAAAAACCTGCTGGGTAACACACTGGTGCTGATCGCCCCGAAGAGCAGCACGGCGTCGCTGGCCATCGAGCCCGGCTTCGCCCTCGCGCACGCGCTCGGGGATAACGGGCGCCTCGCTATGGGCGAACCGAACTCGGTGCCGGCCGGCATCTACGCAAAGGCCGCGCTCACCCACCTCGGCGTCTGGGACGCCATCGCACCCAAAATTGCCGGCGCTGAGAACGTTCGCGTCGCGCTTTCCTACGTCGCGCGCGGTGAGGCCCCATTCGGCATCGTTTACGCAACGGATGCCCGGAGCGAACCCGCCGTGCGGATCGTCGGCACCTTTCCGGCCGACAGCCATGGCCCTGTCATCTACCCGGTCGCGATCACGACATCCTCCCACAACGCGGAAGCACACACCTTCCTGGAGTTCCTCTCGAGCCACGCAGCCTCGGAAATTTTTGAGGACGAGGGCTTCACGGTCCTGAAGTAGGCCCCCGGTGCCGTTCGCTGGTGCGGCTCCACGGGCCCGCGAACGCACCTACACGCCGTCGAGATCGGACTCGAAAGCGGCAAGCTCGGCCCGCGCCGCTTCTGCGGCCCGATCCTCGATCCGCCTGTAAGCCGCAATGAGAGCGCGCCCGAAATCGGTGAGCTCGGCGCCGCCGCCCCGTGCGCCGCCGGCTGCGGTCGTCACCAGGGGACGCTTGAACAGCCGGCCCAACTCGTCGACGAGCAGCCAGGCACGGCGATAGGACATGCTGAGTTCACGCGCTGCTGACGAGATCGAGCCCGTACGCTCGATTGCCTCGAGAAGATCCGCCTTGCCCGGTCCAATCTTGCGCTCGTCAGGAAATACGATGCGGAGGCGCAATGTTGCGCGCGACAACGGCCCTCGCTCCGCAATCATCGTGCGGTGGATGACGCTCTTGCCCGGCTTGGGTTTACCAATCATCGTGCTCCGCCCCCTTGTCCCCTCACTCATCTCTTTTACAGCTCGCCATTTACCGAAGCGAGCCTACGAGTGTAGAGAGGCTCGGAGCCGGGGGCGAGAGGGCTTGGCAAGCCCAAGGGCCATGCAGGTCAAACATCGAGCAACCAACTAGCGAATTTGCAGCGAGGGTAAGCGAACGGAAAATGCTCTAGAATCCGCCATCGATTCCGTTGCCGACATAAAGAGACGCACACTCGGGAGAGGAACGAGAGAGTTTTGAGACACGAGGACATGGCCTGCAGACGGAAACGCCGCGATGCCCAATACGCACCGCCCTGACGATCTTGCAGAGATGGACGAAGAGGCGGCGAAACTGATCGCCTTTCTCACCAACCCCGCTTCGTTCCCCAACCGCCCCGACACCATCGAGATCATCGAGACACATGCCGCGCGCGTCATCCTGGCTGGCGATACGGCCTACAAGGTGAAGAAACGCGTCAAGCTGCCATTTCTCGACTTCACGACGCTCGCCGCGCGCGAGACGGCACTTGCCCGCGAGCTGGAGCTCAACCGCGACCAAGCGCCGGGGCTCTATCGCGGCCTCACGATGATCGGACGGCGCGCCGATGGTTCCCTCGCATGGCAGGAGGGCACTCCGACCGAGGCGGTCCTCGTCATGAATCGCTTCGAGCAGGACCAGCTTCTTGCACGCATCGCTGCCAGAGGTCCGCTTCCGCGTGAGGCGGGCAGGGCCCTGGCTGCCATGGCGGCCCGCTATCATCGCGCCGCACCACCGGCGATCGGGCTGTCCGGCGCCAGGATCATGCAGAAAACCCTGGAGGACCTTTCAGCCTCGCTCGTGGAAGCGGCGCCTGAGAGCCAAAAAGCACTCGCGGCAGAGTTCCGGGAGCTGAGCCTCTCCGAGGTCGGCCGGGTTGCCGGCCTTCTCGAGCAGCGGAGCCGCTCCGGATACGTGCGCCGCTGCCACGGCGATCTCCACCTCGGCAACATCGTCATGCTGGATGGCCACGTCGTTCCCTTTGATGCGCTGGAGTTCGACGAGAACCTCGCCACCATCGACGTCTTGTACGATCTGGCCTTCCTTCTCATGGATCTCGACGTGCGCGGCGATCGCGCCGCCGCCAACGTCGTGCTCAACACCTACGTCGGCATCGCACCCGTTGGCGAGGAAATCGAAGGCGTGGCGGCATTGCCGCTCTTTCTCGCCACGCGCGCGGCCATCCGCGGGCTCGTTGCCCTGCAAAGCGCGCTCCAGAAGCCTGCCGCGCAGCAGAGCGACGGCCTCATCGCTCGTGCCATATCCTACATGACCGCCGCCATACGCTATCTCAAACCCGTGCAGCCGGCGCTCATTGCGATCGGAGGTCTTTCAGGCACGGGCAAGTCGACGCTGGCCGCACGCCTCGCACCGATGCTCGAGCCCGCTCCCGGCGCCCTCGTGCTGCGCACGGACGTGGAGCGCAAGCAGATGTTCGACACGCCGGAGACAGAGCGATTGCCAAGCGAACATTATTCTGAGGAGGTTTCGGACCGGGTCTACGCGGTACTCTATGAAAAAGCCGAACGCGCCCTCGCCGCCGGACACAGCGTCATATTCGACGGCGTGTCCGCCAAGCCCGAGGAACGGGAAAGAATCCAGGCCATCGCATCGCGATTGGGCTCCCGTTTCCTTGGCCTTTGGCTCGAGGCGCCGCTCGCGACGCAGATCGCCCGCGTGGAGGCCCGCCGCGACGATGCTTCGGACTCGGACGCCGAGGTCGTACGGGCGCAGGCCTCGCGCGATCTCGGCCCGATCACGTGGATCCGCATCGATGCCGGCCAGACGTTCGATCGCACGTTCGCACAAGCCGAAGCGGCGTTGGCCGCAGCCGCCTGATCACGGCCGGAAAAGAGCCTGAAGCCGGCCTCGAATTCGCGTGCACGGGAACGGCTAGAGCCTGATCGTTCTCGGTGGATGCGGACACGCATTCTCCGAGAACGTGAATCAGTCTCTCAAATAAAAACTTAGAGCGCGTTCACGTTGCGCAATCCGATTCCGATAAAAGTGAACGCGCTCTAGGGGCCGGCCGATGCGGGCGCGGCCTCTGCGGACTACGCTGCCCGTCTGGATGCAGCTTTCTCGGCGGCCAGCCTGAGCGCTTCCGCCTGCTCGCCGAGGCGGCGTGCCGAGGCCAGCATCTGCGCGGCGGCAGAACCCGTTGAAGCGGCCGATTCCGAGAGGCCCACCGTGTTGGACGCAACATCCTCCGTGCCGCGCGCCGCTTCTTGCACGTTGCGCGCGATCTCGACGGTCGCCGCGCCCTGCTCCTCCACCGCGGCGGCAATCGTGTTGGCAATCAGGTCGATGGACTTGATGACCTCGCCGATGCTGCCGATCGAGCTCACGGCATCGGCGGTCGATCCCTGGATGGCATTGATCTGCGCCCCGATCTCGGCCGTCGCCTTGGCGGTCTGATTGGCGAGCGATTTGACTTCCTGCGCCACCACCGCAAATCCCTTTCCCGCCTCTCCCGCGCGTGCCGCCTCGATCGTAGCGTTGAGCGCCAGCAGGTTCGTCTGCCGCGCGATGTTGCTGATCAGCTCGACTACATCGCCAATCGCCTGGGAGGCTTGCGAGAGATCGCGGACCTTCTCAGAGGCCCCATCGGCCGTCGCGACAGCACGCCCCGCGACCTCCGTCGAGCCCGCCACCTGGCGCGATATTTCCTTCACCGAAGCAGAGAGTTCATCCGCAGCCGCCGCCACCGTGCGGACATTGACAGAGGCCTGCTCTGCCGCCGTCGCCACGGTGGCCGTCTGCTCCGTCGCCGAGCGTGCAGACATGGCAACGGAATCCGCCGCCCGCTCGAGCTCGATGGCCGTGTGCGCCACCGACCCCGCCATGGTCACGACCGCATCCGCGAGCGCGCTGAGCTCCCGTTGTCCCGCCTCGAGATACACCGACATGGCAAGCTCCATATCGAGCATCGCGGCCTTGAGCACCGCGCTTTGCAACGCCGCTCTCCGATCGACGCCCTTCCGGCCGGCCTGACCTTGCGGCATTCTGAGTGTGATCGCCTCAAAGAGCCCGCTCAAAAGGGCATTGTAGCTGCCAAGGTACCATTTGGGATCGAGCCCGATGCGATGATGCGTTTCGCCGATGCGCCTGATCGCGGCCTCGTAAGCGGTATCGAACTTCGCGCTCAGAATGATCTCCCAATGCTGCCGTTGCGCATTCCTGGCACCGGTCATCATGTCCCGGGACTTGAAGAAAGCGGCCGTCTCGGGAAAAGCGAGGATGTGCGAGTAAAATCCTTCGAGAACACCTGGAAGCTCAGACACGAGGAATTCCTTGTACTCCTGCAGGAGCAACCGGGTCTCGTCATCAATGCGGTTGAACGACAGCCGCACCGCCATGGCGTTATTCGCGCTCATATTTCCCCTCTTTTTTATTCCTGAGAACGCTTCCCTGGAAAGCCAGGCCACCTACCTCTGCAATTCGCAAGATCAATTAAATGTCGAAAATATAACTATTTCATATTCTATATTTCATTCAATCTATCCGATGCTGAGCGAAGGAATGATATTTTATCCAATTTAATTCGTAACTTGGCGGCAATGCCTCCCGCACGCGGCAAGCATTCCGCTGAGTCGCGCGAAAAAACAAGATCAACCCGTAAAAACCACCCCGAAGCCGGCCTTCGGAACTCGGAATTAAAAAATAGGAGAAAACAAAAACCGAGCGTCAAACCGGCCGCAACCCCGAGTACGTATTGGAGTAGGCTCACCAAGCGAGTGAAAAATCGATCGATCCGGCGGCAATCTACCGAGTGGCAGGCGCGGAGAGTTCGTGGATGCTGAACGTTTGATCTGCGTCGATCCACACCTTAGTCGGCTGCCAGCCGGCCTCGCGCGCCATCTCGCGGAACTGCGCCACCGTATACTTATACGAGTTCTCGGTATGGATGCTCTCGCCAGCCTGGAAGTGAAAGTGCCGGCCGGCGATCCGCACGTCTTGCGCGACGGAGCTTACGAGATGCATCTCGATACGGCCCTCGTGCGGGTTGTAGAGTGCCCGGTGGCGGAACGTCGCGAGATTGATCGCTGCACCAAGCTCACGGTTGATACGGCGCAGGAGATTGAGATTGAAGGCCGCTGTAACGCCGGCTGCGTCGTCATAGGCCGCCACCAGGCGACGCTCGTCCTTCCGGAGATCCACGCCGACGATCAGGCGGCTTTCTCCTGACAGGACTGCACGGAACGAACGCAACAGCACAACGGCCTTTGCAGGCGCCAAGTTACCGATCGTCGATCCCGGAAAGAAGCCGACCTTCGGGCGCACGGCGAGATCACCCTCGAGGCGCAACGGAGCGGAAAAATCACCCACGGCCGGACGGATGTCGAGGTCAGGGAAGCGTGCGGCCAGACGGCGCCTCGCGGCAACAAGGGCCGAACCGGAAACGTCAATCGGCACATAAGTGACGCCCCGCGGAGCGTGCCGAAGAAGGATCTCTGTTTTACGGCTCGAGCCGGATCCAAACTCGACGAGCACACCGTCCTTTGGCAGATCCCCGATCATCTCGCCGGCATGCGCGTTCAGGAGCTCCGTCTCGGTTCGCGTCAAGTAATATTCCGGAAGGTGCGTGATCTCTTCGAACAGCGCGCTGCCGGCGGAGTCATAAAAAAAGCGAGACGGAAGCTCCTTCTGCGGCTTGGAAAGCCCCGCCGTCACGGCTGCCTCAAAATCATGGGAAGCCGCGGCGTCCGCCTCTTCGCTTTTTCGGCGGCCGATGGAAAGAGTGGAGGCCCGCATATCAGCCGCCATCCGTCGCGAGCCTCACACCGGCGAACTGCCAGCGCTGGTGCGGATAGAAAAAGTTGCGGTAGCTGGGGCGGGTGTGCCCGTCCGGCGTTGCGCAGGAAGCTCCGCGCAGCACCTGCTGGCTCACCATGAACTTGCCATTGTACTCGCCGATCGCACCCGCCGGGGGGCGATATCCCGGATAGGGCAGATAAGCGCTTTGCGTCCACTCCCAAACGTCGCCGAACATCTGCCGCGGCCCGCCTGTCGTGGAGGCGCCGGCCGGCATTGGCCGCAACGCGCGCGTGCCGAGCAGGTTGCCTTCGATCGGCTCCTCCGCGGCAGCGATCTCCCACTCGAACTCCGTTGCCAGCCGATGTCCTGCCCAGCGGGCAAAGGCATCGGCCTCGTAATAGGAAACGTGCGAGACGGGGGCGTCAGGCTCGATCGGCAAGAGGCCCTCCAAGGTCATCATGAGCCAGGTGCCGTCCCGCTCCTCCCAGTAGAGCGGGCTCCGCCAGCCTTTGCTATTCACGCGCGTCCAGCCGTCAGCGAGCCAAAGCGAGGCGGTGCGATAGCCGCCATCGGCCATGAATGCCAGCCACTCGCCGTTCGTCACCAGCCGGTCCGCGAGCCGAAACGGGCGCACGAGCGCATCGTGGCGCGGCCCCTCGTTATCCCAGGCAAAGCCTTGGCCCTCGTGGCCCACCTCGAACGTGCCGCCGGGATAGGCGATCCACCCCGCTGACGCATCGCTCGACGGCCCGTTCATGGCCGCCCGTAAAGCATGCGGCTCGTGATAGGCGGGGCGCAGAGGATTGGTCGCGAATAACGCCAGGATGTCGGTGAGCAGGAGTTCCTGATGCTGCTGCTCGTGATTGATGCCGAGTTCGATAAGCCTGGCCACGTCTCCACCCGGCTCGAGCCCGCCCGCCAGCAGCCGCTCGAGGGCCTCGTCCACGTGCGCGCGATAGCCGAGCACACGTTCGGCCGACGGCCGCGTGAGAAGGCCGCGAGCCGGCCGCGGATGCCGCTCGCCCTGGCTCTCGTAGTAGGAATTGAAGCAATAGTTAAAAGCATCGTCGAAGATGCGATAGCCGGCAAGATACGGCTTCAGCACGAACGTTTCGAAAAACCAGGTGACGTGTGCAAGATGCCATTTCGTAGGACTGGCATCGGGCATCGCCTGCACGACCATGTCTTCCGCGCTGAGCGGGCTGGCCAGCTCGAGCGAGAGGCGGCGGCTGTCGCGCAGCCTATCCGCGAGCGTACGGCCCTGCCCTCGGATGACCGTGTGTGCAGGATCTGAAAACGTTTCGGATTGCGCAAGGGCGGGAGCAGGCATGGCGAAGCAACTCCTTGAGGCTGAGCCTGGTTCCCCAAAAAATGGGAGCGAGGCCGATCGGAGATGCCGCCTTCCGCAACGTTGCGATAGAGGCGCCTTGCCTATTCGGCAGGCTGGGACGCCTCCTCGTTTGCAGGCCGGCGGCGCGTGAAGAGCCGGCCGAGCCACCGGCAGATCACATAGAACACGGGCGTGAAGATGAGGCCGAAGACCGTCACGCCGATCATACCGGCGAACACGGCGGTGCCGAGCACTTGGCGCAGCTCCGCGCCAGCGCCGACTGCCCAAACGAGCGGCACCACGCCGAGAATGAAAGCCAGCGACGTCATCAGGATCGGCCGCATTCTGAGCCGCGCCGCCTCCTTGGCCGCTTCGAAGCGATCCTTGCCCTGCTGCTCGAGCTGCGCTGCAAACTCGACGATGAGAATGGCGTTCTTCGCCGCAAGGCCGATCAGCACGATAAAGCCGACCTGCGTCAGAATGTTGTTGTCCTGCCCGCGCAAGATGACCCCGCTGATCGAGGCGACGAGGCTCATCGGTACGATCAGGATAACGGCAAGCGGAAGAGTGAGGCTTTCATACTGCGCCGCGAGCACGAGGAACACGAATATGACGCCGAGCGCGAACGCGAATGCCGCCGTGTTTCCGGCTTTGATCTGCTGGTAAGCAAGCTCGGTCCATTCGAAGCTGAAGCCCTGCGGCAGCGTCTCCGCCGCGATCTTCTCCATGAGGTCGATGGCCTGGCCTTGCGAGTAGCCAGGCGCCGCCGTGCCATCCAGCTCCGCCGCCGGATAGAGGTTGTAGCGCGGCACGCGCGCCGGTGCCGAAATGTCTCGCACCGTCGTGAACGTTCCGAGCGGCACCGTGTCGCCCTGGTTATTGCGCACCCGGATGTTGAGCACGTCCCTGGTATTGGCTCGGAAATCACTGTCCGCCTGCGCCGTGACGCGGAACGTTCGCCCGAGCAGATTGAAGTCGTTGACGTAGGAGGAGCCGAGATAGGTCTGCAGCGCCGTGAACACATCCGACACGTCGATGCCGAGCATCTGCGCCCTGACGCGGTCGATATCGAGATAGAGCTGAGGCGTGGCGTTCTCGAACATCGAGAACACCTGCATGAGCCCTGGCGTCTGGTTCGCCTTCTCCATCATGGCGCCGACGGCCTGCTGGAGCGCGGCCGGCCCCGCGCCGAGGCGATCTTGGACCATCATGCGGAAGCCACCGGCGCTGCCGATGCCGCGCACGGGCGGCGGCGGCACGACGAGCACCATCGCCTCCTGGATCTCGGAGAATTTGGCGAGCAGCGCCTGCTGGATCGCCTGCGCCGACTGGTGCTCCGGATCCTTGGCGCGCTCGCTGAACGGCTTCAGCACCACGAACACCGCGCCAGCGTTTGGCGCGTTGGTGCGCGTCGCTCCGGAAAAGCCGACGATGCTGACCGCATGCTGGACCCCAGGCACCTCGAGCGCGAGTTCGACCACCCGCTTGTGGACCTCGTCGGTTCTCGCAAGCGAGGCGGCAGGCGGAAGCTGCGTGACGGTGATCAGGTAGCCGCCGTCGACCGCCGGGATGAAGCCGACGGGCGTCTTCTGGAACTCGTTCATCCCGAAAGCGATGATGCCGCCGTAGATGACGAGCATGACGAGCGCCATGCGAACCAGCCGGCCCACGAGCCAGGCATAGCCGGAGGCCATCTTGTCGAAGCTCCAGTTGAACACGCGGAAAAACGCGTGCACCGGCCACATCAAAAGGCTGCCCCGATGCTGGCCCTCGGTATGCGGCTTGAGGAGCATGGCGCAAAGCGCCGGGGAGAGCGTCAGCGACACGATCAGCGAGATCACCGTCGCGCCGGCGATGGTGAGGGCAAACTGCCGGTAGAACTGGCCGGAAATGCCCGTGATGAAGGCGGATGGCACGAACACCGCCGATAGCACGAGCGCGATGGCGATCAGTGCTGAGCCGACCTCCTCCATGGTGCGGTAAGAGGCTTCGCGCGGGCTCATTCCCTTGGCCATGTTGCGCTCGACGTTCTCCACCACGACGATGGCGTCGTCGACGACGATGCCGATGGCGAGCACGAGCCCGAACAGGGACAGGTTGTTGAGCGAGAACCCGAACGCCGCCATCAGGAAGAAGGTGCCGATGAGCGATACCGGGATCGCCACGATGGGAATGACCGCGGCCCGCCACGTTTGCAGGAAGAGGATCACGACGAGAACGACGAGCACGACCGCTTCGAGGATCGTATTCACCACCGCGTCGACCGATTGCTGGATGAACTCGGTAGGGTTGTAGATGATCGCGTATTCGAGCCCGGACGGGAAGCTCTTCGAAAGCTCCGCCATCGTCGCATTGATGCGCTCGGCTGTGGCCATGGCGTTCGAGCCGGGAAGCTGGAAGACGCCGAGGCCGGTCGCCGGATTTTTATCCAGGTAGGAGTTCACGCCGTAGTCGAGCGCCGCCAGCTCCACGCGCGCCACGTCGCGCAGCCGCACAACTGCCTCGCCGCTCTGCTTGACCACAATTTCCCCGAATTCGGCCGGATCGGCGAGGCGACCTTGCGTCTGCACCGAGATCTGGAACGCGCCGGGCTGGTCTATCGGAGGCTGATTGAGGATGCCGGCCGCCACCTGCACGTTCTGCCCCTGCAGCGCCGCCACGACGTCTCCCGCCGTGAGCGCCAGGGATTGAAGGCGATCGGGATCGAGCCACACGCGCATGGAGTAGTCGCGGCTTCCGAATACCGTGATCGAGCCAATGCCCTCGATGCGGCTCAGCACATCGACGACGTTGACGCTGGCATAGTTCGAGATGAACAGCGTGTCCCGAGACTGGTCGGGCGAGAAGAGATGCACGACCATCATGAGGTCGGGCGAGGCCTTGGCCACGGTGACGCCGATATTGCGCACGTCGGACGGCAGGCGCGGCTGCGCGATGGCGACGCGGTTCTGCACCTGCACCTGCGCGGTGTCGAGATCCGTCCCGAGATCGAACGTCACCGAGATCGAGAAGCGTCCATCACCCGTCGAGTTCGACGAGATGTAGAGCATGTGCTCGACGCCGTTGATCTGCTGCTCGAGCGGCGCCACCACCGTCGCGGCAACCACCTCGGCGCTGGCTCCGGGATATTGCCCGGTGACGTTTACGACGGGCGGCGCGATCTCGGGATACTGCGCAATGGGCAGCCGCTCGAGCGAGACCACGCCCACGATGATGAACACGATCGAGATGACGGCGGCGAAGATCGGCCGATCGATGAAGAAATGCGAGATGCGCACAGGTCTATCCTACCGCCCTGAAGCATGGGGCCAGGGTCCGGTTGTCCGGCACACTCTGGCCGCGGGATGTCAGTTCGTGCCGACGACGGGGTTCTTGGCCTCGCTCGTCGCTGTAACTTGCTGAGGCGCCACCTTGATGCCCGGCCGCACCCGCATGAGACCGTTGACGATCACGGTGTCGTCCGGATCGAGGCCACCCTTGACCACGCGCAGCCCGTCCACCACCGGCCCGAGGGTTACGAATTTCGGATTGGCGACGTCGTCCTCCGAGAGGGCGTAGACGAACTTGCGCACCTGCTCGGTGCCGATGGCGCTGTCGGGAACGAGCAACGCCACCTCCGGAGGAGACACCGCGATCTGAAGGCGCCCGAACATGCCGGGCGTGAGCTTCCCGTCGGCGTTCTTGAATTCGGCGCGGATGCGGATCGTGCCAGAGGACCGATCGATCACATTGTCCACGAAATCGATCTTGCCCTGATGCGAGAACGTATCCTCGTCGATCAGCTTGAGGCCCACGGGCAGCGACATGCCCCGGTTGCTGTTCTTCGAGGACTGCGCCGCATTGAGGTATTTGAGATAAGAGGCCTCGTCCATCGTGAACTCGAACCGGATCGGATCCACGGAAACGACGGTTGCAAGCAGCGTCGTGTTGCCGCTCGTGCCGCCCGTGACCAGATTCCCGGTCGATACGCGCCGATCGCCGATCCGCCCTGAGACGGGGGCCTTGAGCTCGGTGAACTGCAGGTCGAGTTCAGCCTGCTGGACGGCAGCCTGCTGGGCGGCGACGGACGCTTCCGCCACGCGCTCGGCCTGTATCCTCTGATCCAGCGTCTGCTGTGTGATGGACGTGCCGGGCACCAGATGCGAGCCGCGCTTCAGATCGGCTTTGGCGAACGCGAGGTTGGCCTCCGCCTGCGCGACTGCGGCTTTCGCTTGTGCCAGGACCGCCTCGAACGGCCGCCGATCGATGGTGAAAAGCCTGTCGCCCTCTTTGACGAGTTGGCCGTCCTGGAAATGAATCTGCTCAAGATAGCCGGATACGCGGGCCCGCACCTCCACGTAGTCGAGCGCCACGAAACGCCCCACATACTCGTCATAATCTGAGACGAGCTTGCGCACCGGCTTGGCTACGGACACCTTGGGCGCAGGCGGTGCTGCAGCCGCACCCGGTTGGGCGCTCTCCTGAGCCTCGCCGCACGCCTGAAGCATCAGCACGGGAAGCAGTGCAGCCGCGAGAGCGAAACGAAAACCACGAGGCCTCATAAGCCCTCCAGCCTGAAACTCGAGATCACATCCGGCTCCCAGCCAGCTCAGTATTGCGCCAGGAGCGAAATCTGGGAATGAGGTTGCAAACCGCGCGGGATCACGATTGATCCGCCGGCCAATCTACCCTAGAACCGAAGGACGGTACTGACCGGTAACATCCGCTTGGTACTGAGCGGTAACATAACAGTCAAGAGGCGATGAGCAAGACCTTGGCAGACAGACGGCGCAAATCTGATGCGGGCGAGGCCGCCCTCCCTCCTCGTGAGCGCATCCTGGCCGTCTCCTGCGACTTGTTCTACCGGCACGGCGTGCACGCCGTGGGCGTGGAGCTGATTGCCGAGGCAGCTCAGACCAATAAGATGACGTTGTACCGCCATTTCAAATCAAAAGACGAGCTTATCGTTGCCTATGCGCGGCGCCTTGCCGCCGAGGGCGAGGCGGTTTGGGAGCGCCTGGCGGTCGCATTCCCCGACGACCCGGAAAGGCGCTTGGCCGCCTGGGTGGACCATGTTGAGGAGATTCTGACCAGCTCGGCGGAGCGCGGTTGCGCGCTCGCCAATGCCGCCGTCGAGCTTCAGCCCAGCCATCCTGCGCGCACCGTGATCGAGGATTACAAGCGCCGCAAGCGCGAGCAGCTCGTCGGCCTCTTCGCGCAATCGCGCTACCGCAATCCCGAACTGCTGGCCGACGAGGTCTTCCTGCTTTTCGAGGGCGCGCGCATCAGCATTCAATGCGGCGGCCGCGGCCCGGCTCTGCGCGTGGTGGAAATGCTGCGGGATCTTCTCGCCGGTGCGCCGCGCGATATCTGAGCGGCCGCTGCCCTGCTACTTCCAGAGCCCGATGTCATCCCATTCGTCGGGCGGAATTTCATCCCCGATTTTATAGCTGAAGGCCAGCGCCTGCGTCTGGTCATCCGAAACCTTGCACTCGAACGAGAGCGCGTACCAATGGCTCTTGGCGCGCACGGCCGCGCCCTTGGCGGACACCACACTGCCATCAAAATGGGCGCGTTTGAACGTATCCGGCATCAACCTATCCGCCCCCGCCAGCCGCTTCTCCCGGCGCACGGTCTCGAGCCCCTTCATCACACACGCCTGGTGCGCGCGCTCCTCCGGCTCGAGTTTCATCAGCGACCTCTTGAGGGAACCCGCGGCAGCGGCCCCCGCATGGACCATGAGCACGAACCCAAACATGAACCCGAGCGGCTTGCGCACGTCTCCCCCTTCCCCAGTTCCGTCTCGCGCTTGCCGGAGGCGAGCCAGAAAAAACCGAGCGCATCGAGAACATGATCACGCTCTCGGGAGAGCGGGAGCACGTTCGCGCAGCACTATAGGATTTCAACAAGAGTGAACGCACTCTAACGACCAGCCAATTGTGGCAGCAATGCGCAACATCTCCCGAGATGCCGATCCAACGCGCTCAAGCTGTTCGGCGCGCACTTGGCCTCGCGGCATCCTGCACCGCGTGCTGGAGATCGGCGACAAAACGGCGGAACGCTTCCGCCCGCGCCGCGCGGTCCGGCAGCCTGAGGAGGAACGAGGGGTGGATCGTAACGAAAAGCGATCGTCCTGCTGCAATCTCCACCGCCTTGCCGCGCATGGCTTCGACGCCGGCCGGCCGGCCGAGCAACGCACGCGCCGCGCTGGCGCCCATGGCCACGACCACTCTCGGACGCACGATGTCGAGCTCCGCGACGAGCCAATGATTGCAGATGTCGATCTCGCCCGCGTTCGGCCGCTTGTGCAGGCGCCGCTTTCCGCGCGGCTCGTTTTTGAAATGTTTGACGGCGTTGGTCATGTACACCGTCTCGCGCTCTACGCCGGCCGCCACCAGCGCCTGATCGAGCATCCGGCCGGCCGGCCCCACGAACGGGTGTCCGGCGATATCTTCCTTGTCTCCCGGCTGCTCGCCGACGAGCATGACGGCCGCGGGCGCCGGCCCTTCGCCGAAAACGGTCTGCGTCGCATTGCGGTAGAGCGGACAGCGCCGGCAGACAAGAGCTTCCTCGCGCACACGCCGCAACGCCATTTCGGCAGCCCTCATTGCGGCTCCTTTCCGAACGCCTTTCTCAGTTCGTTCTTGGCACGCTCAAGCACTTGCAGGCGCCGCCGGGGAAGCCCGGAGCCGGCGCGATTAATGAAGAACGTCAGCATCGACATGGCGGAACGGTAGGGCGAGCTCTTGCGCCGCGTGCTCTGTTCCGCCGACCGTTTGAGAGAGCGCGCGATGTCCGCGGCGCGCGGCTTGGCGAACACGCCCTTTTCGAGATCGAGTGCATCGCTATGCTTGGTGACTTCGGCTGACCATTTGCGCCCCGCCGACGCCGCCCGCCGGTTGCGTGCGTTTCGGATCTTGCTCCGCGCGATATTACTTTTTTGGGGCATCCGCCTGCCTCCTCAAGGCAGAGCACGAGTGAGTGTGCTTATTGCCGTGGGCTCGGAGCGCGCTGTGCTCCCTGATGATCTTTATTGAAAACAGTATCCCGCCGCCGAAGGTTCCCCGTGCCATGGGAGAGCACGCGGACACGGCGCAACGCACCGGCGGCAAACCGTCGGTCTTCACGTAGCATCAGAGATGCGGGAAAGAGAGGGCCCCGCTCAGGGCTTTGCGACGTAGACGCGGCTCGCTGACGCCTGGCTCGGCCGCTCTTCTGCGAGATAGTAGCTGTTCACCCATCCGGTGACGCGCCCATAACGGATCGGACACCAGCTCGCGCGACAATTTCCGGTGATCTCCACCTGCCGGCCGGTCGCAGGAATGGACGCGATCTGCGCATGCGATTCCGAGGGGCCCCGCCGCACGTTGAGAACGTCGAAGCGATGCACACCCTTGACCCGGTAGAGTGACGCCGTACGGCGCGCCTCCCCAGCAGGCTCTGCAATCACGGGAGCGGTCTCGGGCGGCCTTTTGATCGGACGCTTCGGAAGATCGACGCGCTCGAGAGCAGCGTGTCGCTGAGAGGATGCCTTTTTGCCGGCGGAGGCCTTCGGCGGCACGGCACCCTCACGGACTACGCTATCGGCGGCGGACGCGTTGCCGGCCGTGTGTGCCCGTTCATCCGCCGCACCCGGCTGTTGCGCCATGCCGGCGTCAACACCAGCGGAAGGCTCCGATGCTGCTGTGCCCAGGCGGGCCGATGCTTCGAGCAGACCGGCCCCACCAAACCGCATCGACGGTCCATCCTCGAGGCTCGTTTTCGGGCTCTTGTCTCTGAGCGCCCCGGTCTCCGGGGGCAAGCTACGCTGGGGGTTCGCCTCCGCCACGGGCTCAGCCTCGCGAGCAGGCAGCACAGCGGCCACCTTCTCCTCGGTCTTGCGCGGCTCTGCGATCTTGCGGGGCTTCGCGGCTTCCTGGGGGGGCTGCGCCTTGCGAGCCGGCTTCTTCTCGGCGGCAGGCTTGTCTACGGCCCGCTCGGCCTTTGCGACGACCGCGGGCTTCTCGGCCTTGGGTGGCGTCCATCCAACGAGCGTGCCCGTCCCCTCCTCGCCGTCATCCACCTTGCGCCAGTGGATGCGCGCACCGTCTTGCCGGATGGTGAGGCAGCGTACGCCGGCATCGAACCAGCGGAACCATTTCGTGCAGAGCTGGTCGCCATCGACCCACCAGCGGCCGCGGTCCTTGGCCGAGCCGAGAACGGGCGCCAGCACGCCGGCCTCCGCCGACACGAGCCCGTCCTTGCCGAAGCGCATGGGAACCTTGGTGCCGAGCGGCGTGTCGATCTCGACGACCGACCCGGACACCGCTTTCTGAAGCTCTTCGCCCGTCACGGCGACCGGCTCGGCGAGTGCCGTGCCCGCAACCGACAGGGTTCCGATGAAGATGAAAGATCTGAGCAACGAACCGATCCTGACGCTACGCTACTCCGTGAGTTTCACCCTTCCTCCAACATCAAAGTGGCAGGAACAGGTTCTTCCCGACGCTCGGTTCAAAATTCGTCCCGTCCAGCAAGCGCGTAGCCTGAAGAAGGCCGCTCGCCTAGCCGGAGCACCACTCCGATCATGGATCGGTTAGCATTAACGGAACGTAAAGCCGGCGTGCCGAGATCGGCGATACGGATCAGCACGGCGCGCGTCAGGATCTTGCCGAGGCGAGCGGCGTGCCGAGCATGCGCCCCAGAGCGTCGAACGCGCCATCGAGATCGGCGAGCGCCAGCACCACCGCGCGCGCCGTCCGGTATTCCGTGCCGGCCGCGGGGCCCGTAGACGCAGAATGCGCAGCCAGCATGCGCAGAAGCGCCGTCAGATCTCTCACGAGCGTCTCCACCAGGCGCGCCGCCGCCGAGGTTTGCCGTGGCCAGCGCACCGGGGTTGTAACAGCGCGCGATGTTCCCGCCGAAACCGTATCCTCGCCCCGCACCACGCCGGGCCTCAGCTTTTCTGCATATCCGGCGTAGGCGGAGAGAAGCGCTTCGATTGTCTCTGACGCACTGAGCTCGCCTCGCCGGATCCGTCCGAGCAGAAAGCGCGCCTCGCTCTCCCAGCGCAGGAGAAGACCCGCTGCTCCGGGCCGCAATGCATCCCTCGCGAACTGATGGAACGTGAGCCGGGCGAGCCGCCGCACAAGCTTCTCCGCCTTGCGCGTGCGACGCTCCCTGATCTCACCTGCGAGACGCGCGAGCGCGGCCGAGAGCGCGAGCGCGCCGTTCGGATCCACGCCACCCTCATCTGTACCGTCCGCAGCCGGATCGACCTTATGAGCGTCCACGAGCAGGACATCCCGGAAAGCACCGTCCGTGAGGCTCTTGAGGCGAGCCGCCACGCAGGCGGCGTCGCTGTCGTCTTCGAGACCGTCCTTGTGTGTTGCGACCAGGAGCGCACGATGATGACAGCGCCGCGGCAGAGCCGCCCACGCCGCCCGCTCGCTCTCGGTCCACGCGCGCGTCGCCACCGTGCACCAGATTACGATGTCTGCGGCTCCGACGAACGACGCCGGGTTCGTCCCGGGCGGCGTATCGAGAAGCTCGTAGCCTCGGAGCCGCTCGATAGGCGCCGCAACCCGCAAAGCCTGATAGAGCGACCCGGTATAATCGCCCGTCGCGCCACCATGATCGATCGGCGTGCGCTTACCCTCGCGGTCGAGGCCATGCACGGCGGGCGTCTCCGCGTAGGTGACGAGCACCGGGATGCGCGAGCTCGCAACGGCGCTGACGGGCAGCAGCTCCTGCCCGATCAGAAGATCAGCGACCGAAGTCTTGCCCGAATTGCGCTCGCCGAGCACAACCACCCGAAGCGGACGGCGGAGCGCACCCTCGAGCCGCGCCAGTCCCGCGATGCAGGCCGAAAGCGCCTCATCCTTGATCCTCGTACCGAGGAGACGGGTCCTGACGGCGCGCAGTTGCTCAGGATACTGTCGGGTTACGCTGTCCATGATGATGTTCCGGAGACCTCGCCCCTCAGAGCCGTGTCGATGTACTGAGCCAAGTTTTCCAGATGCTGGGTCAAGGTTTCGTTGTCTTTAAGGCGCAGCGCCTGCGCCGCAATCCGCTCGTCCTCTCCCTCGCGTCCCGCCTCAGGGGAAACGGTTTCCTGCCCATCCTCGGCATCGGAAAGCAGGAGCTCGAGCCGCCGTTTGAGCGCATGCTGGATATTGCGGCAAGCCGCAAACGACCATTGAATCGTCGTCGTGCTGAAGCGGTGGAACTCGGCGCCCGCGAGCTGGACGAGCTCGTCGGCGATGGGAGCGAACTCGGCACGGATCAGCGCCTCGATCCTCGCCCCAGACACATCCGGTGACGGTTGCCGCTTCCAGAAAGTTTTCCATTTCGAGATCTCGAGATCGAGCACCAGCAAACGGCTGAGGGGCGCCACGGCCGGCGTCGGAATGGCGAGCGCTTCGCCGCCGGGATCGGCGAGGTCCGGCTCCGGCACCACGGACCGCACGAGCTTGTGCAGCTCCGGCACCACGCGGGCATGGAAGGAGGTCAGGCGCAGCGCCCCCTGTTCGAACGCGAGTTGGAACCCCGCCGCCATCGCGCGCCGCAGCTCAACGCCTTCATGCGTCCAGACACGCGGCGGCCGCCCGCGCGACAACGTATCGATCAGCACGTCTCGCTCACGCACCGCGTGCGTATCGATGGTTGCCTTGAGGGTGCTGGCTAGGCGCTCTTTCTCCTCCTGAATGATGCGGGCGAGTTGGGCCTCGATGCCGGTTGCAGACGCCTCGATGTTGGCCGCCACATCGGTGAGCAGCTCCCGCTCCCGTGCGTACACCTCCCGTGTCCGCTTGCTCGATGGTGCGGATGGCGTGCGCGCCGCATCGGCCGAAGCCAGCAGGATCTGCAGCTCGCTTCTCGCCGCGCTTTCGCAGGCACGCGACATCTCCGCAAACGAACGTGTGATCTGGCGCAGGATATACGTGGGGTGGGACGCACCCATGAGCGCGTCGATGGCCTGGTTGACGGCGGCGAGGCCCGACATCGCGAAGAGGGACTGGCGGAGGCGATCGCGTCCATCCTCCGAGCCGAGCAGCCCGGTGCCGATCTCTCCCGGCTGCAGCAGGCCGGCCCGCACGAGATACGCCGCCGATCTGCGCTTCAATAGCCGCTCGACAGCTCCCTTTTCGAAAGCCAGCGCCTGGTTGGCCCACGAGGCGCTGCCGTACACCACCGGGATGTTCGAGCCTGGAAACTCCGCCGCCAGCCTCTTGCGCACGAACGACACCACATGCGGCAGCTCGCTCTCCACGTCGGAGAGATCATCGATGCGATTGATTAGCACGACGATGCGCTCCTTGTGGAGCGCCCTCATGATGCGCAGGAGCGCCACGTCGTTGTCAGAGAGTGGCTGGCGTGCCGTGAGCACGACGACGTAGACGTCGGCCTCCCCGAGGCTGCGCCGCGTGATTTCATCCCGGATGAGAAACGGATCATTGGTTCCTGGCGTATCGACGAGCGTGCACGGAAAGTCGAACGGGCCTTGCCGGCAATAGATATCCGCCGACTTGGTGATGTCGGAATACTTGCCGATCAGCGGCGAGCCGCTGAAATCTCCCGAGCAGATGTATTGCTCGAGCGTGCCGGGCTCGAGATTGTGAAAAAAATGGGCTTGGCCCAGAAGATCCTCGAACTCGTCGCCCAGCCGTTCCTTGGCGCGGGCGCGGAGCATCACGGCATGTTTTTGCAAGAGCTGCGGCTCGAAGTCCGGCACCAAGCGCTGCGTGAGTTCCCGTATCGGGCCGCCGCCGTCCGCAAGCTGCTCCCACTCCGCCCGCTGGATAAAGGTGAAGACGGCCGCATACCCGCCCGGTGGCGTCTGGCCAAAGTGTAGGCTCGTGACGGCGGTCGTCCACGGCGTGACGCTCGTCGGCAGAAAGCGCGGATTGCGCACGAGGGCGTTGATGAAGGAGCTTTTGCCCGATTTGATCTGACCGACGACGGCGACGCGGCATTCAAGCTGCCGCAGGCTATGGAGCGCATCGGCGACGAGCGGGCGTGCCGCGGGCTCCACGAGACCGGCAAGCACGTCGCCGCAGGTCAGAAGCTGCCGGCGCACGCCTTCGAGCCGCGCCCCAATGCGGCCCGACCAATTTGCGTCCAACCCCGACCTGATCGCGTTCACGCGTCCGGAGCCTCCCTGGCGATAGCGTCGTTACGGCTCAGGCGCGTTTGCTTTGCACAAGCCCGAAGCGCTCCGCAGTGCGCTTCGAATCGCGGACGAGAGCCGATGCAGATACCTTTCTTGGCCCTTACCCCTGCAAGAGCCCCCTCATCTCAAGCGGCGCTGCTCTGAGGCCCTTCCGGTCTTAGAAAAACACGGGGAACGGCCTCGCGCGCGGTCAAGTCGTGCTTCTAATCGGACACCTGGGCACGCATGGCTTCGCCATGACTCTGATCGGAAAACCGGTCCCCACTTTCCCGGAAGCACACTAGAAAATCACCATGGACATGGCCGAAACGTGTCCGACCGCGATTTTCATGCCGATTTCGCAAAGATAATGC
This sequence comes from Hyphomicrobium sp., assembly GCF_036780825.1. Classification (GTDB taxonomy): domain Bacteria; phylum Pseudomonadota; class Alphaproteobacteria; order Rhizobiales; family Hyphomicrobiaceae; genus Hyphomicrobium_C. The sequence continues at coordinate 35,755 of NZ_DAIQCD010000005.1, forward strand.
GTGTGCGTGCTATCTCGAGGCCAATCCGGGGATGTGCCGGGCGGCCTCACGCGTGCCGAGCGCCAGAGCGCGTTCGTACCAGGCTTTCGCGAGCATGGGATCCGCGCCATCGGCGTGCTGCCCCGGAGCCACCTGCTCCGGATCGTAGCTCCGCGCGAGCTTGAGCGCTGCCGTACCGGAGCCCAGGCTTGCCGCCTCCTGCAACAGGACCCGCGCCGTGTCGATCTCGCCGCCCGCCAAGAGCTGTTCGGCCCGGCGCAGCAACCCACCCGCCGCATCGCGCGAGTGGGGAGGATGCGTTCCTTCCGTGCGGGACGCCGCGATTAGAGGCTTGCTCGCCACGGCATGCCCCGCCACCGAAGCAAGCAGCCCGTGTTGCCAGCCGGAAAGCGTCGGCCATGACATGGCCATGGCAACAGTCGCAGAGGAGAGGACGATGATCCCCAGCATGGCGACGACGATCGGCATGCGCGAGCGCTTTTGCTCGCTCGCCCTTGGACGCGCCGGCGGACGATCAATCGTTTTAGCTAAAACCGGCGCACCTCGGAGAGGGCCGATATAAACGCGCGGCAATGTCGGAGAACGCTCGTGTTCCCCGATACTTTCCGCACCCTTGAGGCGCTCGAGGCGGCGTAGAAGCCTCCTCAGATTATCCATTTGCCGATCTTCGTCACGGTTCATCTACGCTACCTGCACCTGTCCGCACGCGTGCTTGGCGAGCCATCGCCAAGCACACTGGAACGTGAACTCAAAGCTGTTTGCGCAATGCCATCTGAGCCGGCGGGCTCTATGGCGCGCGGACCCGAAGCCCGCATGCGTTAGCTCTGCAAGCCTGCACAAGATTGTGTCGAAGGCCGGTGAGCCCGGTGCGACAAGTATGCAGGGTGATGCACCGGCTGCTGGGGGTTAAACGCCTCTTTCAGGACTCGTTACGGTCCGGAGTGCGCTTGACGACATGAAGGGCGAGGATAGGCATAGGCACGGGCGCTGGCTTCGTTCCCGGCCGGAATCGCCGCATGGCTTGCCATTTAAGGGCGGCACAATCCAATTCGCCGCTCGCCGCCAACTGGAAAATCATGATGGCAATCTGCTCACGTAGCGAACCGTCATCCGAGCTGATCTGCAGATCGGCGCAGGCCTCGTCAAACGCGCGCTGCAGCACCTGAAGCTCGGCATCCGAATAGTAGCCCCTACCTCTTTTATTCATCTCGAGCCAATTACTGGAAAAGCTGATGGAATAAGTCATGCAATACTGAGACGGTTAGACATCTCGAGCCACCTTAGAAAGGATAAACACCGAAGAGGGCTAAATCGTTCAAAGAATTATGGGCCATCATTCAGATGAAGGTTTAGCTGGGGTGTAGCGAGCCCGCACCTTTTCTCCAGTCTCATCACATATCGGCCACTTCCCTCCCCTACCCGATGATGGCGCATCTGCCGCGCGACCCCGACATTCAAACAATGCTCCTCATTCGCACCACCTCGATCTCCATCGGCGCCGTTTTCCGGCCTCTGCCGCGCCTCGCATGCGTTGCTGCAGCGGTGTGCCTCGCAATGGCTAACGCCCTTTCGCTGCCCGCGTCGGCGAAATCGTCAAGCACCAAGGCTGCCGGAAGCCAATCCACCGCGGACCCGGAATGCCTGACCGTCACGCAATCCTCGCCCGCCACCTACACCATCGAGAACACGGCATGCCCCACTGAAAGCGTTCTCGCCTCGATGGAGCTTGCCGGCGCGAGCGACGACACGCGATGCTTCGTGAAAAAGATCCGCACTCAAATCTCAATCGCGAGCGAGGGTGGCGCGCCCGTGATCAACTATCAGTGCATCGAGGGCACACCGGGGTGTTCTGCCGAGCTCGTGCGTGACATGTTCCCCGAATGCCGCGCCGGTTGACGGCACGCTGTTGGGAAAAGGCTTCGACCGATGGCTCCATACGACCGCGACGCCTCGCTTGAGCGCCAGCAGATCCATGAGATCTCGCTCAACGTCGCGCGTCGTTTGCGCACGGTCCTCGATCGCAACCGCTACATCCCCGCCGAGCTGCATTCCGAAGTGGAGAAGACGGTGCGCGTCATCACCGGCATCCAGCGGGATGTCGATCAGATCATGGCCGCCCTGCCGGAGACCGAGGCGCTCGACTTTGCTATCCTCGCACACATCATGGGGGGACAGCGCCACGCGCTCGATCTGCTCGAAGTCCTCGAGGAAAAGCTCGAAGGCAGCCAGAGCCTCTACCAACGTGATACGGCCCGGGTGCATCAGGCGCTGCTCGCCGTGTCGCGTGAGATCGAGCAGGATGCGCTGCGCTATGCGACAGCCGAGCCCGCCGAGGCGCCTCCACCCTCGCCTGCGGCCGGGGAACCCGCAATCGCTCCTCAGCCAGCCCGCGCCGCGCCTCCGCCTTACGCACCGGCTCCTCCGCCACCGGCCTATGCCAGGCCGACACCGCGACCGCAGCCCCGTCCGCAGCCGATACCGCCCGCGCGGTCTGCGAAGGCATGGTCACCGTGGCGCGAAGCCCTTACGGGGACTCTCCAGCGTATCCAGCTTTCTATCGCAGCTCTCGCCGGCCGGCCGGTGCCTGTTGCCGTCACCGCCCTCGTCTTCGGCGCCGGTCTCGTCGTCGCTGCTCAAGCTCTCATCAGCTCCGACCCGCCCGTGCCCGCACGCACGGCGGCTACGGAGCCGGAGACCGCACGCGAGCAGCCCGCCGGCGCGGCCGGGACTGCGCCGGCCGTTCAGGCTGCAGCCCTGACCAGTACCGCCTCTGCCTCCGACATGGAGCAGCCCTATCTCGTCGTTCTCGCCACCCGGCGCAGCACCGAGGAGCTGCAGCAGGATTATCGCTCCTTCAAAGCGTCGTACCCGGATCTTCTCGGCAACGCCAAGGCCCGGGTCGACCGTGTGCAGGGGCAAGACAACAACACGTGGTATCGCCTCTCCCTGATCCCTCCGCGCACGCACGGCGACGCCAAGGCCCTATGCAGCGATTTGAGAAACGCGGGGCTCACGGGATGCTGGATCAAGCCCGTTCCGCTGCGATGATGGCCTTGGGCCAGGTGACGCGCTTGCAGCGCTCCGGCAACGCGCATATGTCAGTTCGGCGTTTCCATCCGATCCGCGCCCCGGAAGAGGAGCATGAAGCCCATCATCTCGGTCAAGGATGTGCACAAGACCTATGCCTCCGGTCATGTGGCACTCAAGACGATCAATCTCGACATTCGCGAGCGTGAGATCTTCGCCCTGCTCGGACCCAACGGGGCCGGCAAGACGACGCTGATCAGCATCGTCTGCGGTCTCGTCAATGCGAGCGGCGGCAGCGTGACCGTCGACGGCCACGACATCGTGCGCGACTATCGTGCCGCCCGCAGCCTCATCGGCCTCGTGCCGCAAGAGCTCTCGACGGAGATGTTTGAGACCGTCTGGGCGACCGTGACGTTCACTCGCGGACTGTTCGGTAAGCGCCCATCGCCTCGGCATATCGAGCAGGTGCTGCGCGACCTCTCTCTCTGGGACAAGAAGGATGCGCCCATCATGACGCTCTCGGGCGGCATGAAGCGCCGCGTGCTGATCGCCAAGGCGCTCGCGCACGAGCCGCGCATCCTGTTTCTCGACGAGCCGACCGCGGGCGTCGACGTCGAGCTCAGGAAGGATATGTGGGATGTCGTCCGCCGCCTGCGCGACGGCGGCGTCACCGTCATCCTCACCACGCACTACATCGAGGAGGCCGAGGAGATGGCGGACCGCATCGGCGTCATCGCTAATGGTGAGCTGATCCTCGTCGAGGAGAAAGCTGATCTGATGCGCAAGCTCGGCAAAAAGCAGCTGACGCTCGAGTTGCAGGAGCCGTTGCGCGAGCTTCCGTCCGCGCTCGCCGCGCACACGCTCGAGCTTGCCGCCGACGGCCACGCCCTCATCTTCACCTACGACACTCATGCAAACCGCACCGGGATCACGGCGCTGCTCAACGACATGCGAGAGGCCGGCATCGGCTTCAAGGATCTGGCCACGAGCCAGAGTTCGCTCGAGGATATTTTCGTCGATCTTGTAAGGCAGCCCCGATGAATTTCGAAGCCGTTCGCGCGATCTATGGGTTCGAGATGGCCCGCTGGGGCCGCACCATCATGCAGAGCATTCTTTCGCCGGTGCTCTCGACATCGCTCTATTTCATCGTCTTCGGTGCCGCCATCGGCTCGCGCATCGCCGAAATCGACGGCATTGCCTACGGCGCCTTCATCGTGCCGGGACTGATCATGCTGATGCTCTTGACGGAGAGCACGTCGAACGCCGCCTTCGGCATCTATTTCCCGCGCTTCGCCGGCACCATCTACGAGATCCTCTCCGCGCCGGTCTCTCCCTTCGAGATCGTGCTCGGCTACGTCGGCGCCGCCGCCACCAAATCCGTGATCCTGGGCCTCATCATCCTCGCCACGGCGAGCCTGTTCGTACCCATCCGCATCGCCCATCCCGGCTGGATGATCGGCTTTCTCATTCTCACCGCCGTCACGTTCTCTCTTCTCGGCTTCATCATCGGCATCTGGGCTGATGGCTTCGAGAAGCTGCAGATCATCCCCATGCTGGTGCTGATGCCGCTCACGTTCCTCGGCGGCACCTTCTATTCGATCAACATGCTGCCGCCGTTCTGGCAGACGGTGGCGCTCTTCAACCCGATCGTCTACCTGATCAGCGGCTTCCGCTGGAGCTTCTATGAGGTCTCCGACGTGAGCGTCGCGGTGAGCTTCACCATGACGCTGGTATTCCTTGCGGTGTGCCTTCTCGTCATCTGGCGGATCTTCAAGACCGGCTACCGCATCAAGCCATAGGGCAAGGTGAGCAGCAGCATCCTTCCGGAAGGAAGCGGCTGCTGCATCATCGGCTTTTCGTCATCCCCGTTGCGAGATCGCTCGTCTTCGCCTGGCCGGCGAGAACGGCGGCGTATTGCGCGGCGCCCTCCACCATGGCTCCGGGATGAACAAGATTGGCGAGCGCTCCGGCGACAAGGGCATCCATACCGAGCCCCGCGCGACCGATCACGAGCAACGCTCTGTCCCGCGCGTCGATCTCGTCCTTCACCGCCTCCGCATGCGCAGTGTTCTTGACGCCGTCGAACTCGGGCGTGACGGCCGCCAGCCCATAACGCTGCCCGGTAAGCAGCGGCGTCACGTCGAAGTCCGCCTCGATCTTCGTTTCAGCAAAGCGGGCGGCCGCAGCCGCACGCGGGCCCGGTGCATGATGCACCCGCACGAAGGCGCGGTAGAGATCGAAGAAGCCCGGCCGGCCGGATGTGTCGATATCGGCGCGGATCCTTTCGCATCCGCCTCGCCACAGATCCGCCTCGGGATCATCCTCGCATGTCATGCGCACGGAATAGGCGCGCGGCAAATCCATGCGCCCCTGCACGTCGGAGAGCCAGAACGCGAACCAGATCCAGCCGCCGATGACGAGAGCCGCAAGCAATGTGAGCCAGTGCCGCTTGAGGACGGCCAGCGCATCTGTCGGGTAACGTTGAAAGCGGGCAAGCATGACGGAGGGAGAATCCCACCGCACGGCGCTCAAGACAAGCCCGCCGCGTCAATCGCTCAGGGTGCGAGCCCAGCCGACGGCGGCGGCGGCGCATCGGGATCGAACACGTCCGCCATGGCGACCGCGCCATCCCGGCGATAGATGTCGGGACGGAACGAGATCCGTCCATCCGGCTCCGCCCAGGCCGTGATGTAGGCGAAATAGACCGGCACCGGGCGCGAGAACTTGAGGTCGAGCGCCTGCCCCATGTCGAGCACCGCCTGCACCTGGCCCGGAGTCTCCCAACCCGGCTCATTGCGCGCCAGCCATTCGACGAGCTGGAACACGTCCTGCACACGTACGCAGCCGGCGCTGAACGCGCGCGCACGCTGCTGGAAGAGCGGCTTCATCGGCGTATCATGCATGTAGACGCCGTGCTCGTTCTGCATGTCGATGCGCACGAGCCCCAGAGCGTTCTGCGGTCCCGGATCCTGCTTGAGCTTGATCACGCGCGCATCGGCCTGCGACCAGTCGATCGATGTGGGATCGATTTCCGGGCCATTGAAGTCACCCGACACCACGCGGATCCTCTCCTGCTGGAGATAGCCGGGCTCCTTCACGAGGCGGGGAAAGACATCGAGCTTCGCGACGCTATCCGGCACCCGCCAATAGGGGAAGAAGTTGAGCCCGCGGATCATGGTCTTGAGCGAGGGCGTATCCCGCCCCTGCCGGCCCACGATCACACGATGGCGCAGCACGGTCTGGTAGCGCTCAACCGCCTCGAGCTGGAACGCCGGCACGTTGACGAGAACGTAGCGGTCCTCCGGCGGCTGCTGCACGAGTTCGAGGATGCGGCCGTGATTGATCTTGAGCTGCGCAAGGCGTTCCTCCGCCGTCATGTTGAGGGCGGCGAGCGTCGGCTGGTCGACGCGTCCCGTCGTCCTCAAGCCGTTGTTCTCCTGGAATCGGACGACGGCCTGCTCGACGATGGAATCGAACGTGTAGCTGTGGGTGCCGGCCGACCGCGCAAGCTCCCCGCTGACCATCAGCCGGCGGCGCAGAAAGCCAACCCGCTCGTCATCGTCGCCCGGCCGCAGCATGCGCGTGCCTGGAATAACCGGCCAGCCGCCGCTGTTGACGATCCGCTCGTAGTGCGCGATCGCCCGCTCCATCGCCGCCAGCATCTCGTCGCTGCGCCAGGGGATATCGTTCGGGCGCAGGTCGTTGAGCGTGTCCTGCCGCGGCGGTGTCCGCTCGAGCGACGCCTTCTTGCCGGAGAAATCGGGCTGACCGAATCCCGTGATGCCTTCCCACCAGTTTGCGTTTTGAGCGACGGCAGAGCTTCCCGACCACGAGAGAACCGCCACGACGAGCGCAAAGCCGATGCCGCGGAAAAGCTTGAGAAACGAAGTCACCGGAATTTCTGTCCCTTTGCCGCAGGTCGCAAGAAATGGAGTGAGGGCGCGCACGGGCCCGAGTCGCCGCCCTGTTAGACGGTCACGATATGGCCAAACAAAGACCCCTCCGCAATATATCCAGGGGGCCTTGCAGGCGAGTTTTAAAGTGGGAAATGATCCCATCCCGTGGCCGCCATGGGCATCGGACGCCCATCCGTTCCGAGAATGACGAGATCCGCGCCATCCGTGAGGCGCCCGATTTCGGCAACGGCTACGCCGCTCGCTGCGGCCGCGGCCTGAAACTCCGCCGCACGCTGAGGAGGCACGGCCGCCAGCACCTCGTAGTCGTCGCCTCCAGCGAGAGGCAGCTCGAGAAGCCCCGGCTCACCTTTGAGCGCCGCGCGGAAGGGCGCCGATAACGGGATACGCTCCGCTTGGATCACCGCTCCGGTGCCCGAGGCCCGCGCCATCCTCCCGCAGTCCTTGGCAAGGCCGTCCGACACGTCCATCGCCGCCGTTGCGAACTCGAGAAGATGCGGCCCAAGCGCAAGGCGGGGCTCCGGCCTCAGATAACGGCCGACGAGCGCGCGCACATCCGCGTCAGCAAGGCCAAGCTCTGCGGCCCGCGCCGGCTCTTGCCGCAACCGGAGGCCGAGCGCGCTATCGCCAAGCGTGCCCGATACGAAGAGAAGGTCGCCGGCCTGCCCCGTCGCCCGCTGCACCATGCGGCCTTGCGGCACGCTGCCGATGGCCGTCACGGTGAGAGACAGCGGCCCCGGGCGCTGGTCGGTATCGCCACCCGCGAGCGCAATGCCGAAGGCCTCCTGCGCCTCGGCGAGCCCCCGTGCCAAGTCATCGAGCCATGCCCCCTGCGGCCGCTCGGGAAGCGAGAGCGAAAGAAGATAGGCGATCGGGCGCGCGCCTTTCGCCGCCAGATCCGAGACGTTCACGGCAAGCGCCTTCCAGGCGATATCGGCGGGCCCGTCGGCAGGCAGGAAATGCACGCCCGCCGCCACCGCATCCGTTGTCAGCACGAGATCTTCGCCGGGAGGCGGCACGAGAATGGCGCAATCATCCTTGAGGCCGAGCGCACCGGGAAACCCCTCGGCAAGCGGCGCGAAGGTGGTTGCGATCAGCTCGTCCTCTCCCCCCGCCTTGCCATCCGCCACGCGCTAGCCTCCTCCGCCCGGAGTCTCGAACTCCTTCGCCCGCACCTTGTGCGCGATCCTGTCGAGGACGCCGTTGACGACCTTGGGCTCGTCCGCCTCGAAGAACGCCTTGGCGATGTTGATGTACTCGTTGATGGTGACGCGCGCCGGCACGTCGGAGCGCTCGAGCAGCTCGAACACGCCCCCGCGCAGGATGGCGCGGAGGATGGAATCGACGCGCACCAGCCGCCATCCCGTGCGCAGCTGCTGATCGACCAGCGGATCGATCTCCCGCTGCCGGCGCACCACGCCCTTCACCACATCGGCGAAGAACGTCGTGTCGGCGCCCTCGAGGTTCGTCAGCGTCTCGCGGCGGGCATCGTCAGACTGCTCGGAGCCTGCCGTGGCCGGCGGCGGCACCATGAATTGCTCGATCACGTCGCCGGCGTCGGTGCCGGCCAGATCCATCTGGTAAAGTGCCTGCACGGCCGCCATGCGCGAGACCGTGCGCGGCCGCGGTTGATCGCCCGTGCTTTTCTTTCGTCGTGGAAGGGTCATGGCGCGCGCCGCCCGAAGTCCCCCGCAAGCTTGAGCAGCCTGAGGCAGGCCCGCGCAGCATCGCCACCTTTGCCATCGGCTCCGCCCTCGGCCCGCGCCAGCGCCTGGGCTTCCGTATCGACGGTCAGCACGGCGTTGCCGACCGGAATGTTGTGGCGGATCGCCGTTTCCATCAGCCAGTGGTTGGTATTGTTGCAGACGATGTCGTAATGCGAGGTCTCACCGCGAATGACGCAGCCGAGCGCGAGCGCGCCCGCATAGGAGTCGCGGCTGTTGCCGGCAAAGAGCCCGGCGGCGACGGCCTGTGCAAACGCCTGCGGTATTTCGAGCGCACCCGGAACCGGCACCCGGTCATAGGCGACGCCCGCCGCATCGAGCACAGCCCGCGCGCCAGCGATCAGCTCGTCCGTGACGTTCTGATAGTACGGCGCCTCGATGATGAGGATGCGGGCCGAGCTTCCGGAGTGAAGCTCCATCTCGGAGCGGGAGCGGGTTTCTTTTCTGACCATGACAGCTACTCGATAGCCCGTGTATCAACAATGCGCAGGCCATAAGCCTCGAGACCAACGTAGACGTCGTCCGGCGCGTTCGTCAGCAGCACCATGTCTCCGACGCCGAGCGCGCGCAGGATCTGCGATCCCACTCCGATCTCGAGCTGCCGCCGCCCGTGTGCGCTTTTTCCATCGGCGGCAGGCTGCATCGAGCGAGACGCGATCCAGTCCGAGACGCCCTTGGGGCCGACATGGCGGATCAGTACGAGAACGCCGCGCCCTTCGCGCTCGAGCGCCCGCATGGAGTTGGCGACGGTGCCATGGGTCCCGCCGATGCCAAGGAGATCGCCCGGCACGTTGACCGCGTGCACGCGCACCAGCACCGGTCCCGGCGCCGTGAGATCACCTTTGACCAGCGCCAGATGCTCGACGGACTCCACCGTCGTGGTGAAGACATGGAGATCGAACGCGCCGCCGAACGCGCTTTCGACTTTCGCCTGCGCCACCTGCTTGACCAGCCGGTCATGCTTCAGGCGGTAGGCGATGAGATCCTCGATGGTGCCGATCTTGAGGCCATGGCGCTGCGCGAAGGGCACGAGGTCTGGCATCCTCGACATGGTGCCGTCTTCGTTCATGATCTCGCAGATCACGGCGGCCGGATAGAGCCCGGCAAGACGCGCGAGATCGACGGATGCTTCTGTATGGCCAGCGCGGATCAGCACGCCGCCTTCGCGCGCGACAAGCGGAAACACGTGGCCGGGAGAGACAATGTCATTCGCGCCCTTGGTCGGATCGATAGCGGTCGCGATGGTGCGCGCGCGATCGTGGGCCGAGATGCCCGTCGACACGCCCTCGCGCGCCTCGATCGACTGCGTGAACGCTGTACGCTCGCGCGCCGCCTGCGTGCGCACCATGAAGTCGAGCCCGAGTTCCTGCGCCCGCGTCTGCAGGAGAGCAAGGCAGATGAGCCCGCGCCCGTGCTTGGCCATGAAGTTGATGGCGTCCGGCGTCGCCATTTGCGCCGGAATGATGAGATCGCCTTCGTTCTCGCGGCTTTCGGCATCGACGAGAATGACCATGCGTCCGTTGCGCATGTCGTCGACGATCTCCGCCGTCGATGAAAGAAAACCGCCGCTCTCGGCGCGTGTGATGTTCTCGAGTTCGATGCTCACTCGCGAAACTCCATGATCCGCGCCACGTATCTGGCGAACAGGTCGATCTCGACGTTGATTTCGTCGCCGGGCTTTTTGCGCCCCCACGTCGTCTGGGTCAAGGTCGCCGGAATGAGATTGACGCCAAAGCGCAGCCCGTCCACCTCGTTGACCGTGAGCGACGTGCCGTCGAGCGCGACCGAGCCCTTGGGCGCGATGTAAGGCGCGATCTCTTCCGGCACCTCGAGCAGAACGCGCAGGCTTTCCCCGTCCGCGTGCATGCTCACGATGCGCCCGACGCCGTCCACATGCCCCGAAACGATGTGTCCGCCAAGCTCGTCGCCGGCTTTGAGCGCCCGCTCGAGGTTCACCCGCCGTCCGGCCTGCCAGGCTCCGAGCGTCGTTTTCGAGAGCGTTTCGTTCGAGACGTCGACGGTGAATGCGGAACCCTCGCCATCGGCCCGCACGGCGACGACGGTGAGACAGCAGCCATCACACGCGATGGAAGCGCCAAACACGATGCCATCCGCATCATAGCGCGAGCGAATGGCGAAACGCCCGCCCTCGGCGCCGATGACCTCGCCGACATCCGTAATAATTCCCGTGAACACCTTTGCGCTCCTAGCTTCCGACCTGCCGCACGCGAAGGAGCGCCAGTGCATCCGTTCCGACGCGCCGGTGCGCCGCGAGCGCGAGATCTAGCCCCGGAGCATAGCGGGCGGCAAGCTCCGAGAGTGCCGCGGCATCCGCCTTGCCGGCGCCGGCCTGAAAAAGGGCCACTTCATCGGCGAGACCAGCCTCGGAAAATGCACGCCAGGTTGCCGCTCCGCCTTCAACCAGAAGCCGCGTCATGCCTGCGTCCGCAAGCCGGGACAGCACGTGCGCGAGCGACAAGCCGGCGGCGCCGCATGGCACCCGCTCCACCCTTGCCCCGGTTGCCTCGAAATCGCCGGCGCGCGCCGCCGGCGCGTCCTCTCCGGTGAAGATCCACGTCGGCACCTGCCGAGCGGTGCGCACGAGCTTGAGGCCTGACGGCAGATCGAGCGACCGTGACAGCACGACACGCAGCGGCGAGCGCCACTCAAGGCCGGCCAGCCGGCACGTGAGCTCCGGATCGTCGTCCCGCGCCGTGCCGCCGCCGACGAGAATGGCATCGCTCTCCGCCCTGAGCCGGTGGGCGGCCGCTCGCGCCTCCGGGCCGGTCACCATCAGAGGCTGGCCGCCGGCCCCGCGCGGCAGCGTGCCATCGCTGGCTAGCGCCATCTTGAGTTGCACGAAAGGGCGCCGGTCCGTGATGCGCCGGATATGCCCCAGCGTCGTCCAGCGCGCTTCGCCCTCTTCGAGCCCGACCTCGACCGTGATCCCGGCCGCCTTGAGCCGGGCGATGCCGTCGCCCTGCGTCCTCGGATCCGGATCGCCGACGCCGACCACCACGCGCCGGACGCCGGCCTTGATCACGGCATCGGCGCACGGCGGGGTCTTGCCGAAATGGGCGCATGGCTCGAGCGTGACATAAAGCGTGGCCCCGCGCGCGCGGGGCCCCGCCCGCCTCAGCGCCTCCGTCTCCGCGTGCGGCCGTCCGCCCGGCTGCGTCCATCCCCGGCCGATCACCTCGCCCGTCGCCTCGTCTGCGAGCACCGCGCCGACGGCGGGATTGGGCGCGACGGTGCCGAGCCCCCGCTGCGCCAGCGTCAGCGCAATCCGCATCATCTGCGCATCGAAGGACGAAAAGCTCATGGCCTCAGATCTCCCCCTCTCCCCGTGAGAGCGAGGAGAGCATCAATCAATGCTTTTTCGCGATCCCGAGCGCCGGGCCAGTCTCGTCGTCGCGCGCGATCTCGCCCAGGACCTCCTGGAAGTCGGCTGCCTCGCGGAAATCCCGATAGACGGAGGCGAAGCGCACGTAAGCCACCGGATCGAGGCCGCGCAGTCCCTCCATCACGTAGGCCCCAATGGTGGCGCTCGGAATCTCGGCTTCTCCCGAGCTCTCGAGCCGCCGCACGATGCCGGAGACCATCCGGTCCACCCGCTCCGGCTCGATGGGCCGCTTGCGCAGGGCCACCGCGACCGACTTCGAAAGCTTGTCGCGATCAAACGGCACCTTGCGTCCGGAGCGCTTGACGACGATCAGCTCGCGCAGTTGCACACGCTCGAACGTAGTGAAGCGGCCGCCGCAGTCGGGACACACGCGCCGCCTGCGGATGGCCGTATTTTCCTCGGTAGGGCGGCTGTCCTTCACCTGCGTTTCCTCGCAGGCGCAGTAGGGGCAGCGCATCTGGAGCGTCTCCGAATTGAAAGGCGCCGGTGCACGCAGCGCCGGCGCCTTCTTCTAAATCAGTTTGTGGATCGGCGAAACGCCAGTCCGCGCCCGGATCAGTAGATCGGGAAGCGCTTGCAGAGCTCCGTCGCCTCGGCCTTGATCTTTTCCTCGACGGCCGAGTTCCCGGCTTCGCCGTTCTTGGCGAGGCCTTCCAGCACCTCGGCAATCATGCGGCCGATGTCGCGGAACTCGGCTTCCCCGAAGCCGCGCGTGGTGCCGGCAGGCGCACCGAGACGGATGCCGCTCGTCACCATCGCCTTCTCGGGATCGAACGGCACGCCGTTCTTGTTGCAGGTGATGTGGGCCCGCCCGAGCGACTTCTCCGAGATGTTGCCGGTGAGCTTCTTCGGCCGAAGGTCGACGAGGATGAGGTGCGTATCCGTGCCGCCCGACACCAGCGCGAAGCCGGCGTCCACCAGAACCTCGCCCATGGCCTTGCAGTTGGCGATCACCTGCTTGGCGTAGGCCTTGAATTCCGGCGCCAGGACCTCGCCGAACGCCACGGCCTTGCCGGCGATGGCATGCATCAGCGGTCCGCCCTGAATGCCGGGGAAGATGGCCGAGTTGACCTTCTTCGCAATTTCCTCGTCGTTGGTGAGGATCATGCCGCCGCGCGGTCCGCGAAGCGTCTTGTGCGTCGTCGTGGTCACGACGTGCGCGTGCGGGAAGGGCGAGGGATGCTCGCCTGCGGCGACGAGGCCCGCGAAGTGCGCCATATCTACCATCAGGTGCGCACCGACCTCGTCCGCGATCGAGCGGAACGCGGGGAAATCGAAATGGCGCGGATAGGCCGATCCGCCGGCGATGATCAGGCGCGGGTTCTCAGCCTTCGCGATCTTGCGCACCTCGTCCATGTCGACGAGATGCGTATCGGGCTGCACCTGGTAGTGGACAGCGCGGAACCACTTGCCGGACTGATTGACCGGCGCGCCGTGCGTGAGATGGCCGCCATGTGCCAGGCTGAGGCCAAGCACCGTATCACCCGGCTTCGCGAGCGCGTTGAAAACACCCTGGTTGGCCTGCGAGCCGGAGCTTGGCTGCACGTTCGCGAAGCTGCAGCCGAAGATCTTCTTGGCCCGCTCGATGGCCAGCTCCTCGACGATGTCAACGTACTGGCAGCCGCCGTAATAGCGCCGGCCGGGATAGCCTTCCGCGTACTTGTTGGTGAGAACGCTTCCGGACGCCTCGAGAACCGCCTTGGACACGATGTTCTCGGAGGCGATGAGCTCGATCTCGTACTGCTGGCGGCCCAGCTCCTTGTCGATCGCGGAGGCGACCTCGGGATCGGTCTCGGCCAACGATGCTTGGAAGAAATGGGCGGTCGGGCTTTGAGCCTTCATTTTCAACATGACGTTTCCTCGTTGGTCCGATTATGGGGATGAATGCGAATGGCGCTGAGCAAGCCTGCGCGGAAGGAGGACCGGCGCGTCGCCAGAGGCCTCGTGGCGGCACGGGGATTGTGGCACGACGGCCCCTACTTTCGCATGCCATTATCATGCGTCAGCTCGAAGCAACAGAGAAGTTGCGTCGCACCCCCAAGTGTGACTGTGCGCTGCAACACAGCCTCCACGATCATCGCGAGGAGCAGAATGCACCTCGAGGGATCCTACGTTAGGGGACGCTAAGTTGCTTGTTGATTTTGGATTTCAAAGCACGCCAGCAAGTGCGTCCGCGACGCGCTGTGCCCGCCAACCTTAAAGTGTGATCGCGGCGGTGCAGCAACCTCGCGGACTGCTGGATCGAATAAAAAACGACGTGTGCTTATTCGGCCGCAAGTTTGCCGGTGCGGCCCTCGGCGGCCGGGCAGGCCGTCCACAGCTCGCTCAGCGCCGCCGTCAGCGTATCCATCTGCTCGTCGGTGTGATGCGGCCCCGGCGTGAGGCGGATGCGCTCCGTGCCGCGCGGCACCGTCGGATAGTTGATCGGCTGCACATAGATGCCGTGCTGCTCGAGAAGGCGGTCCGTCACCTCTTTGCAGTGAACCGGATCGCCGATCAGCACCGGAACGATATGGCTCTGGTTGGGGAACACCGGCAGCCCGGCGGCCGTGAGGCGCGCCTTCAGCGCCTTCGCCCGCTCCTGGTGCCGAGCCCGCTCGAACGGGCTCGCCTTGAGGTGGCGGATGCTGGCGAGCGCGCCGGCTGCGATGGCAGGCGCAAGCGACGTGGTGAAGATGAACCCGGCGGCGTAGGAGCGGATGGCATCGCAGAGATCGCTGGTGCCAGCGATGTAGCCGCCCATCACGCCGAAGCCCTTGGCCAGCGTGCCGTTGATGATGTCGACGCGGTGCATGACGCCGTCACGCTCGGCAATGCCGCCGCCGCGCGGCCCGTAGAGACCCACAGCATGAACCTCGTCGAGGTAGGTCAGCGCGCCGTATTTTTCGGCGAGATCGCAAATCGCTCCGATCGGCGAGATGTGCCCATCCATCGAGTACACGCTCTCGAAGGCGATGATTTTCGGCGTGTCGTAAGGGAATTCCTTGAGCTTCGCCTCCAGATCCGCGACGTCGTTATGGCGGAAGATGCGCTTCTCCGAACCCCCGTGGCGGATGCCCTGGATCATCGAGGCATGGTTCTTCTCGTCGGAGAAGATCACGCAGCCGGGCAGCAGCTTGGCCAGCGTCGAGAGCGTCGCGTCGTTGGCGACGTACGCGGAGGTGAAGAGAAGTGCCTGCTCCTTGCCGTGCAGGTCAGCGAGCTCCCGCTCGAGCTGGACGTGATAGTGCGTGGTGCCGGAGATGTTGCGCGTGCCGCCGGAGCCTGCGCCCACGGCGTCGATCGCCTCGTGCATTGCGGCGATCACCTTGGGATGCTGTCCCATGCCCAGATAATCGTTGGAGCACCAGACGACGATCGGCTTGGCGCCGCCTGGCGTGACATGATCGGCGGCCGGAAACGCACCGCGATGGCGCTTTACGTCAGCGAACACCCTATAGCGACCCTCCCGCCGGATCGCATCGAGAGAAGCCTTGAAGTGCCTCGCATAATCCACCATCGACGTATTCCTCGAACGTTTTGTTCTACGGCGCGCCGCTGGTTTTAGAAAGCTCCTGGCAACGAGCAGACAGGTTTCCGAGGAGTATCGCGACCCAAGTATGGCAGACCGATTTGAGCCTTAGCATTGCGCGCCGGAGGTTACAGTGCAACGACCCCTTATGTCGCGGCAAGCCCTGTCCGTCCAGTAGTAAGAGACGGGCGTCGCGGCCAAGACGGTTGCTTCCGATGAAAACCATGCTCCGCGGGGCCTTCCGGGTGCCTTGACCATTATCAAGTGCGACGTGGAAAACGAGGCTTCGCCCCCACGCCGTCAATAAGACGTCGCGATTTGTGCGACGCCATCGCGGTTATAGAGGTCGCGGCGGAAATGCACGGTCCCGTCCTCCGTGGCCCAGGCCGAAATGTAGACGAAGTGCAGCGGCACCGGCGCAGCGAGCTTGACGTCGAGCCGCTCACCCGTCTCCTTCATCTTCTCCACGCGTTCCTGATCCCAGCCGCTATTCTGCCCGAGCAGCCAGTACGCGAGCCGCTCCACATTATGCACCCGGATGCAGCCTGAGCTCGCCGCTCGGAAATTGCTGCCGAAAAGACCTTCCGACGGGCTGTCGTGCATGTAGACGGAATCGCTGTTGGCGAAATTGATCTTCACGAAGCCGAGCGGATTGTCCTTCCCGGGCGGCTGCCGGTAAGCGTAGGACTTCACCGCCGCTCCGCTCCAATTGATCGTCGCGGGATCGACCTTCTTGCCGTTGCTGTAAGCCTCGATGCCAGTCTTGATCAGCACGTTCTCGCCTCTCGCCTGCATCTCGCGGCCCTGGGGGATGAGGTCCTTCTGGATGACGGTCGGCGGCAGGCGCCAGATCGGATTGAAGTTCATCTCCGTGATCGAGGAGCGGAGGATCGGCGTCGCCCGGTCCGGCTTGCCCACGACTCCGGTATGGCGCGAGATGACCTTGTTGAGCGCCACCGCCTCGACCTGCGCCGCCGGGATGTTGACCACCACGTACTTGCTCTGCGACTTGACGACGGCGGCAAGCTCCGTGATCCGCTTGAGATTGACCTTGAGCTGTTTGAGCCGATCCTCGGCGCTGACGTTGAGCGCCGCCAGCGTCGGCTTGTCGAGCCGGCCATTGGGCGTCAGCCCGTTCGTCGCCTGATAAGCCTTGAGCGCCTCAACGACGGTGCCATCCAGCGTTTCACCGCCCGCCGCATCCGCGCGGAGCTCGCCTGAGACGATGAGCCGGCTCCGCAGCGCCGCGACCGCCGAATGTTGCTCGCCGGGCTTCACGAGCGCCTCGGGAATTGTTCCCCATCCGCCGGCCTCGACGATCCGTGTGTAGCGCGCGATCCCCCTTTGCGTTGCAGCCACATTGGCGGGCGACAGCGTCGGATAGCCCGGCGCGGGATTGCGCTCGAGTTCCTTGAGCCTCTGGCGCTCGCTTACGGCGCTGCCGGCGCCGTCTCTGGGGCCGAACTGCAGGCTCCACATGTCGTCCATGGCCAAGGCGGCCCCCGACGAAGTAACGAGGGCGGCGAGGGCCACCCCCATCCGCCGGCAGCCCCTGCCACGAATGCCACTGATCGACGCCGCCATGAAGCCCCCTACGCCACGCGATCGCCCCGGGCCACGCCCAGGCTCGATCAGGCGAGTATCATCCCACCAGTTCTCGATATGATGAAAGAATGGCATGTTCCGGAAGCCGTCAAAAGCCCCCGGGCGCGGCGGCCGCCGGGAGTGATGCGGGCCTGCCACAACTCCCTTTCACAGGGTCCCATGCCGGATAGCGGACGCAAAAAAGGGCGCGTGACGCGCCCTTTTCCGATTCTCCGCTTTTGCGGATTTTAAAGGCGGTAGCGGATCTGATCGGTCCAAAACCGCTCGAGACGCCCCAGTGCCTTGTTCAGCCCCTGCAGCTCCGTGCTGGAGACCTGCGCCACCGCTTCGACCGAGCCGAGCTGACGCTGGTAGAGCCTGGACACGACCTCCGCCGCCTGCCGGCCCTTGGCCGAGAGCGAAACGCGCACGCTCCGCTTGTCCGTCTCGCTCCGCTCGTAGTCGATGTAGCCCATCTCAACGAGCTTCTTGAGATTGTAGGAAACGTTGGAGCCCATGTAGAGGCCGCGGCTCTTGAGCTCTCCGGCTGTCAGCTCGTTGTCTCCCATATTGTAGAGCAGGAGAGCCTGCACTGCGTTGAGCTCGGAGATCCCGGTCCGGTCGAACTCGTCCTTGACCACATCGAGCAGGAGGCGGTGCAGACGCTCTATGAGATGAAGGCTCTGCACATACTCCGAACGAAGATTGGGATCCTGGTTTACGGGCGCATGATTGCGCGCCGCACTGACTGCCGTACTCATACCTGCCTCACACAACACCTGTTTGACGCGACCGGTTTTCCCGGTTCTGATATTTGGAGACTACGGCAGATCCATAAAAATTAGCTCAATCTATTCGGTAAATCCTGGGTGAATCTCGGTCCCGGCTTGGAGCACACGGGAGTCGGGTTCTCACCATCACGCACGCAGCGAAACACTGGAAAACATATCCTCGCCGCGGTCTCAGGCGCGCGCCGCCTGCATCTCCTCGCGCGTCGGCAGCGCCAGCTCGCGCACCCCAAGCGGAGCAAAGTAAACGTCGAGCATGGCCTCGCTCACGTCCGTGATGCGCGCGGGCGACCAGCGCGGCGTACCATCCTTATCGATCAACGCCGCCCTCACCCCCTCGTAGAAATCGCCCTTGGCCTCGAGGATGCGCACGGCGAGCCGATAGTCCGCGATCAGCGTCTCTCTCAGGTCGCGCGTCCGAGCGGCGAGAATGTGCCGATGGGTGATCTTGAGGGAGAGCGGCGAGCGCTGGTTCAGCTCGGCCGCCACCTGCTGCGCCCAGTCCCGCCCTGCTCCCTCGACCGCCTCGAGCCGTGCCAGGATGCCCTCCACGCTTGGCTCCGAGAAGCACTCGGCGATCAACACACGGACAGGCGCAAGCTCGCCCTCGCCCGGCTCGACATGCCGCTCATCCAGCACCGGATCGACGGGCCACGTATCCGCGAGCGCAGCCTTGATCGCTTCGAACTCTCCGGCCTCGATGCAATGCGTGACGAGCCCGAGCGCGTAAGCCTCCGCGCGCCCGATGCTGCGTCCTGTGAGACCGAGATACATGCCGACATGCCCCGGAAGCCGCGCCAGCGTGTAACAGACACCGACATCCGGAAAGAGCCCGATCTTCGTCTCCGGCATAGCGAACGAATAGCCCTCGCCCGCCACGCGGTGCGTGCCGAACTGGGTGATGCCGACACCACCGCCCATGATCATGCCGTTGATCAGCGAGACCGTGGGTTTGGAGAAGCACTCGCATTGCCAGTTGAGCGCGTACTCGTCAGCGAACGGCTTCATGCCGGCTGCGGGATCCGTCCGTGCAAGGCCGACGATCTCGCGCACGTCCGATCCTGCCGAAAATGCTCTCGGGCTCTCCGACTCGAGGACCACGGCATAGACCTGCGGATCGCGCGCAAACGACCACAGACCTTCCGACAGCGTGGCCCGCATCTCCTGTGTGAGCGCGTTGAGCGTCTTCGGACGAGCGAGAGTGACGAGCGCCAGCGATCCCGTGATCTCGATCCTCAGCGCTTCGTCGGCCGTCTCTGCCATCGGCATCTCTCCCGTAACCGTGTCATCTGCTGTCCAAAAGCTCCTGGAAATCGCGATGCTTGCCATTTGGAGCCACATTTCGCGCCTATACAGGCTTCGTCGATGAGATGAAACTGCCAGCTTGATTCGCTAGGCGGCATCTAAGCTCACGCCCGCGGCGGCCTCGCATGCCGGGCCTCGCATTCAAGGAACGGAATGAGCCTCAGGATCGCACCCTTCACGCGGTATCGCACGGCTTTAGGCATTGCGCTCGCGGTTCTCGCCAGCGCGGAGGCCCACGCCGGCGATGCGTCCATTCCGGAAGCTGTGACGAGCGCATTCGAGACGATCGTCATCGACGCCAGGAAAGCCGCATCCAAGGCGACCGCCGCCGCAAAGGGAGCGGTTGATGCCCGCAAACAGAAGCGTGCCGCAAGCCAGCACGTAAAACCCAAGCACAAACCCGCCCGCGAAGACGCCGGCAAAAAAGCAGACGGCAGCGCAAGAGAAAGCCAGGCGCCAGCTTCGCCCGCCAGCGCCCCGTCGGCGAAAGACGCCGCCACTGGCGCTGCGCCCGGAGAGGCAGAAGCCGCTCCCGCCAAGAAGCCGCTTATCGCCACCGAGTGGCCGGCCACCGATGTGGAACTGGCAAGAGCGCGCTGCACACAGCTCCTGAAGGGCGTCGACGCCGTCGCTATCCCGGAGCCGCCGTTCCGCAAGGGCGATTGCGGCACCATGGCGCCGGTCCGGCTGGTGTCCATCGGCAAGGATCCGGAGGTCGCGCTGTCGCCGCCTCCCGTCGTCACGTGCGATTTGGTGGTCGCGCTCGCGAAATGGATCGAGACCGAAGTGCAGCCCGCTGCCAAGCGCCATCTCGGCTCGGCCGTGATCCGCATGGAATCGATGAGCGACTATTCCTGCCGCATGGCCTACGGCCGCATCGGCAACAAGCTGTCCGAGCACGGTAAGGCCAACGCCCTCGATATCCGCAGCTTCACCACCCAGAAGGGCAGCCAGGCCATCGTGCTGACCCATTGGGGCGAGACGCGGCGGGATGTCCTGCGCCGCCTCGTCGCCGAAAAAAAAGAAGCGGAGAAGGCGGCCATCGCCAAGGCTGCGGCAGAAAAGGCTGCCAAAGACCGCATGGAGATCGCCGAAGCCGCCGCCAAGGGACATGTCACGTCCCTGCCGCGCCCAACCATTGCGGAGGGCGTCTCCAAGAATGACAAAGCCCCTCTCGCCCTGCGCACCTCAATCACGGGAGACGGCAAGCGCGATGCCAAGCGTCCCTCGAGCCTCGGCGGGCCGAAGGAAACCGCCTTTCAGAACGACGCGGCACTGAAAGCCGCGCCCACAAAGGACGCTGCCGTTAAAGATGCCACTCTCAAAAATAACGCTGGCAAAGCGACGGCGAAGCGCAAGCGCCGGTCTCGCGAGGAGGCCGCTCTGCTGGCGGCGCTTCCGCCCGATGCGGCGGCCAAAGTAGCAGCGCCGCCGCCAAAAACCGCCGCCGCACGCTTCCTGCGGGAGATTCACGCCTCGGGCTGCCGCATTTTCGGGACGACGCTCGGCCCTGAGGCCAACGAGGCCCACCGCAACCATTTCCACGTCGACATGGCCGAACGAAAGGTCCACAAGATCTGCGACTGACTGGTCTTCTGAGCCGGATGCCGCGGGGCTTGAAACCTTGCTCCGAAGTGCGGATGATTCCGGCCGATCTCCCACCTTCCGGAAACACTCTAGTCGAGGCCTCGAGCGTGACCCTGCCCAAATCCGCGCCCCGCACCGCCGCCACAGCACAATCCGCTTCCGCGGGCGGCTATCCGGCCGTGCGCCTGCGCCGCACCCGGCGGGCCGCCTGGTCGCGCCGCCTCGTCGCCGAGGCAACGCTCTCCCCCAGCGACTTCATCTGGCCATTGTTCGTCATCGAGGGCGAAGGGCGGCGCGAGCCGGTCGCCACCATGCCCGGCGTCGCGCGCCTGAGCGTCGATCTGATCGTCGAGGCCGCACGGGAAGCGGAAGCGCTCGGCATCCCCGCCATCGCGCTCTTCCCCAACACCGATCCGTCGCTGCGCAGCGACGACGCCCGCGAGGCGCTCAATCCGGAAAACCTCGTCTGCCGCGCGACCCGCGCCGTCAAGGCTGCCGGCATCGGCGTCGGCATCGTGCTCGACGTGGCCCTCGACCCCTATACGAGCCATGGCCACGACGGTCTTCTCGTCGATGGCAAGATCGTGAATGACGAAACCGTCGCCATGCTCGTCCGCCAGTCTCTGATCCAGGCCGAGGCGGGCGCCGATATCCTGGCTCCCTCCGACATGATGGATGGACGCATCGGCGCCATCCGCCGCGCTCTCGAGGAGGCAGGCCGCACCGATACGCAGATCATGTCCTACGCCGCCAAGTACGCGAGCGCCTTCTACGGGCCGTTCCGCGACGCCGTCGGCTCCGGCGGCCTGCTCAAGGGCGATAAGCGCACCTATCAGATGGATCCGGCCAACAGCGACGAGGCGATGCGCGAGGTTGCCCTCGATCTCGCCGAGGGCGCCGACATGGTGATGGTGAAACCCGGGATGCCGTATCTCGACATCGTGCGCCGTGTCTCGGAGACGTTCGCGGTACCGACCTTCGCCTATCAGGTGTCGGGCGAATACGCGATGATCATGTCCGCGGCCGGGAACGGCTGGCTCGATGCTGACAAGACGATCCTCGAAAGCCTCCTCGCTTTCAAGCGGGCGGGGGCGTCAGGCATCTTCACCTACTTCGCCCCACACGCCGCCAAGCTTCTGCGCACCGACCCGTCCAAGATCTGATCGCAGCTCTAACGAACGCCATCCTGGGGAAGGCCAGGATCCGCGCCAACCTCCACAAAGGAAACGCACCAAGGATCCTAGCCCGACACGTCCAGGCGTAAATTCAAAAGCGGAGGCTTACACTTTGCCGCCGAGCGCGCCATTGGCGCGCCACGAGAACGGATGCCCGACGATGCGGTGATAGAGGCGCGGCGCGAGCGGCAGGGCCATCCAGCCGAGCACGTTCAGGATCACGGCCCGCACGTGAACCGGCTCGAATGCGACATCGAGCACAGCGAGCACGATGAGCATCAGCGAAAGAACGGCCATCGCAGCGGCAAGGCCGATGAAGAGAATCATGAACGTCGCATCGTATGCGATGGAACGAGAATCGATCATGACAGGCTCCCAATGTCTCGGCTGAGAGAAGCCAGCCAACGGTTGCTTTGAAGTTAACGCGCACTGCCGCCTGATGGCTGCTTGCAGTCGCGCACGGCACGGCGTGGAGCCTCGCACAACGAAAGCGGCATCCTGCTCTCACGCGGAGGCGCATGCGCATCTGCTCGAACCAACGGGCTCGTCATCACGCGGACGCCATTCGATGCTGATTGTTCGAGATGCGAGCGTGCTCGCCGATCGCAAACATTGAATCAGCTTTAACGCAAAACATAGAGCGCGCTCAAAGGTGAACGCGCTCTAGATAATGCGGGATAAAGTAGATTCGTGATAGTCCCGCGACTTGACAGGACATCAATCATTGGCGCTGTGAGTCTTCGCCGACACAGTTTTGGCCAGAACGCTCTTGGCCTTTGTTCGCGCGCGCCGCCTAGCGAACACTTTGGCCTGCATGGCTCCGCCATGACCAGTGCCCACTTTTCCGGAAGCACTCTGTTTCCTCGTGCTTCTTATCGGAAAACCGGTGCCCACTTTTCCGGAAGCACTCGAGTTGCGCTCAGCGGCGAACGCGCCGGCGCTGGAAGTCCTCGACCGGCGCGGGCTCCGCCTCCCAAGGCTCGCCCGTTTCCGCATCCTGCTCGGCTGCGGGCGGCCTTTGCGCCGCTGCGTTGCGCGGCTTCTCGCAGCCGGTGAGCCAGACGTCGAACACGGGATGCTCGACGGCGTTGAGGCCCGGACTCTGAGCAAACATCCATCCGGTGAAGATCCGCTTCTCGTTGCCGTCGAGAAGCACCTCGTCGACTTCGACGAAGGTCGTCGTTTTCGGCTGCTCCGTCGGCGGGCGCGAATAGCAGACGCGCGGCGTGACCTTGAGGGCGCCGAACTCCACCGTCTCGTTGATCGGGATCTCGAGCGTCTTGATCGTTGCCGTCACCTTGTCGAGCGCCGAAAAGACGGCCACCCGGTTATCGATCCGCTCGGCAGCAGCGGCCGGCCCCGCAGCCGCTGCCGCGACAAGCAGGCCAAACCAGCAGGCCTTGGCGCCGACGGCGCCTGCCTCTGGTCTGCTCGAAATGCCTGTACGGGGGCGGGTCATCCGCAATGCGTCCTATGCTGGCCGAAAGGACACGGCGACCGTGCGCCCGCGCCGCCCGCAGATCTGCGACGCAACGATGGCGTAGGCATGGCTGCCCGCTCCGGCTCCCAGGCTGATCACTCCGTGATCACTCCGGCCGCCACGGCTTATAGTCGCCGGTCGCTTTCGGCCGCTGTCCCGCACCGAGAATGGACCCCGCGGGCCGGTAGGCCTCAGGCGTTCCCGTCATATTGGGGAGATGCGGTT
The DNA here is from genome assembly GCF_036780825.1 of Hyphomicrobium sp. Taxonomy (GTDB): domain Bacteria; phylum Pseudomonadota; class Alphaproteobacteria; order Rhizobiales; family Hyphomicrobiaceae; genus Hyphomicrobium_C. The sequence continues at coordinate 59,478 of NZ_DAIQCD010000005.1, forward strand.
TCTCCCAGGGGCGCGGGGTGTAGCGTTCCTCGGTTGGCGGCGTGTCGACAGTATAATGCAGCCAGCCATGCCACTCGGGCGGCACCTTGGAGGCCTCGGCAAGGTCGGTATAAGTCACCCACCGCCGCAGCCGGCCGAGCGGCCCGACCGCGCCGACGCCCTCGATCTGCTCGTAATAGCGATTCCCCAAAGAATCCGAGCCGACGAAGCGGCCCTGCCGCGCGATGGTCAGCCGCGTCCCCCAGGTGTTGCCACCCCACCAACTGAAGATCTCGCTGAAAATACCCATTGGATGCTTGTCCTCCGCACCGTCTCCCGGTGGGCTTAACGCGTCGCTCGCCTGAGCGCCAGTGGGCATTCTCCCGCGCCCGCAGAGAGCCTGATTGGTCAAAATCCGCGCCGGCTTACCAGAAGCAAGTGTAACAGCAGAAGCCCGGATTGAGACCCGCGGATCAGTGTCTAAGCGCGTTCACTCACCAACCTCGCCATCAAAAACGAACGCGCTCCAGCCTCACTCACACGCGGCCAAAATCGACCCGACACAGTCGCCCGAGCAAATATGCAACACTCGTAGGATACGTTGGCGTCACGGAATCGCACTATTCTCTCAAATGCGGCCCGCACAAAGGAGCCTTTCGGGCGTTTTACACATGCCTATTTTTTTGGCATTCGGCGCCGGGCCCCGCAACTTCGGGCTTTTCCGACCCTCAATCCCCAGCTTACCAACACCACTAGATGTAGAGCTAGTTGCCTCTGCGACCTACAAAATGTAGCCGCCCAAGGTTTCAACTCGCCTCGAATCAAGTTAGCTTCATCCCTCGTTGGCCGGCCTTGGGGGAACCTCGCGAAAGCGACTGGCGGGCTTCAAAAGTAACAATCAGAACAAAGTGGCTCCTGCGTGCACGAGAGCACCTGGATGCTGCCTTAGGAACGCCGAGTCCTCGGCGTTCCACGAGCTTGTGTGTCAAAAAAACAACCGCGTCGTCAATTCGTATCTCGTTGCGCCGCTCGTCCAATCACTAAAACTGCAACGAGGGAAAGATGAAGATCACGCGGCGCTTCACGACGGCTGGAAAGTCTCCTTACGAGAGCATCGCGTTTCGCCGCGCGACTTCGGAAATTAAGAATCCGGATGGCTCGGTCGTTTTCCGCCTCGATGGCTTCGAGGTTCCCGAGGATTGGAGCCAGGTCGCAGCCGACATCCTGGCCCAGAAGTATTTCCGCAAGGCCGGCGTTCCGCGTCGCCTGAAGAAGGTCGAGGAGACGCAGGTTCCGTCCTGGCTCTGGCGCTCGGTCGCCGACGAGCGGGCCCTCGCCGCGCTGCCGGAGGACGAGCGCACGGGCGGCGAGACGGATGCCCGCCAGGTCTTCGACCGCCTCGCCGGCACTTGGACCTACTGGGGCTGGAAGGGCGGTTACTTCACCACTGAGGATGATGCCCGCGCCTTCTATGACGAGCATCGCTACATGCTCGCCAAGCAGATGGCCGCGCCGAACTCGCCTCAGTGGTTCAACACCGGCCTGTTCTGGGCCTACGGCATCGATGGTCCCGGGCAGGGCCACTTCTACGTCGATTTCGAGACCGGCAAGCTGACCGTTTCGACCTCGTCCTACGAGCATCCGCAGCCGCACGCCTGCTTCATCCAGTCCGTCAATGACGATCTCGTCAACGAGAACGGCATCATGGACCTTTGGGTGCGGGAAGCGCGTCTCTTCAAGTATGGCTCCGGCACGGGCTCCAACTTCTCGAGCCTGCGCGGCGCCAACGAGAAGCTATCGGGTGGCGGCCGCTCGTCAGGCCTCATGAGCTTCCTCAAGATCGGCGACCGCGCCGCTGGCGCCATCAAGTCGGGCGGCACCACGCGCCGCGCGGCCAAGATGGTCGTCGTCGACGTCGATCATCCGGACATCGAGGAATACATCGGCTGGAAGGTAAAGGAGGAGCAGAAGGTCGCCGCCCTCGTCACCGGCTCGCGCATCTGCCAGAAGCGCCTCAAGGCCGTGATGAAGGCTTGCGTCAACTGCGATGCGGATGGCGCCCTGCCGGAGGCAGGCAAAAAAGAAGAACGTTGTTTTGACCCGGCCAAGAACCCGGCCCTGAAGCGCGCCATCAAGGAAGCGCGCCGCGACGACGTGCCGATGAACTACGTGCACCGCGTCATCCAGTTCGCGCGCCAGGGCTATAAGGACATCGCCTTCGATACCTACGACACCGACTGGGACAGCGAGGCCTACCTCACCGTCTCCGGCCAGAACTCGAACAATTCGGTCCGCGTCACCGACGAGTTCCTGACCGCGGTCGAGGAGGACAAGATCTGGGCGCTGACCTCGCGCACCACCGGCAAGACCGTAAAAACGCTGCAGGCCCGCGATCTGTGGGAACAGATCGGCCATGCCGCCTGGGCTTCCGCGGATCCCGGCATCCAGTTCCACACCACGATCAACGACTGGCACACCTGCCCGCAGTCGGGCCCGATCCGCGCCTCGAACCCGTGCTCCGAGTACATGTTCCTCGACGACACGGCGTGCAATCTCGCTTCGTTGAACCTCCTGACCTTCCGCAACGCGGACCGGACGTTCGACACCGAGAGCTTCGCGCACGCCTGCCGCCTCTGGACCATCGTGCTCGAGATCTCAGTGCTAATGGCGCAGTTCCCCTCGCGCCAGATTGCCGAGCTTTCCTACCGCTACCGCACGCTCGGCCTCGGCTTTGCCAACATCGGCGGCCTGCTGATGGCCTCGGCCATTCCCTACGACTCGAGCGAGGGCCGCGCCATCTGCGGGGCCATCTCGGCCCTGATGACCGGCACGTCCTACGCCACGTCCGCAGAGATGGCGGGCGAGCTTGGCCCATTCCCGGGCTTCGAGCCGAACCGCGCCGACATGCTGCGTGTGATCCGCAATCATCGCCGCGCGGCTTACGGCCAGACCGAGAACTACGAGCGCCTTTCCGTCGCGCCCGTCCCGCTCGATGCTCAGAGCTGCCCGGATCAACGCCTCGTCGACGCGGCGCGCATGGCGTGGGATCTCGCCATCGACCTCGGCCAGAAGCACGGCTACCGTAACGCGCAGGCCACCGTCGTTGCACCGACCGGCACCATCGGCCTGGTCATGGATTGCGACACGACAGGCATCGAGCCGGACTTCGCTCTCGTGAAGTTCAAGAAGCTCGCCGGCGGCGGCTATTTCAAGATCATCAACCGCGCCGTTCCCGAGGCGCTGCGCGTCCTCGGCTATCGCGAGAGCGAGATCGCCGAGATCACGGCTTACGCCGTGGGCCATGGCACTCTGGCCCAGGCCCCGGCCATCAACCACGCCTCTCTTATGGCGCGCGGCTTCACGCCTGAAATCATCGCGAAGATCGAAGCCAGCCTCGGCACCGCTTTCGACATCAAGTTCGTGTTCAACCGCTGGACGCTTGGCGACGAGTTCCTCACCGGCAAGCTCGCCATTCCGACCGAAAAGCTCGACGATCCGTCGTTCGATCTTCTCTCGCACCTCGGCTTCTCAAGGAAGGACATCGAGGCAGCCAACGAGCACGTCTGCGGCGCCATGACCCTCGAGGGCGCCCCGCACATGAAGCCCGAGCATCTGGCGGTGTTCGATTGCGCGAGCCCCTGCGGCCGCAAGGGCAAGCGCTACCTCTCGGTCGAGAGCCACATCCGCATGATGGCGGCCTCCCAGCCATTCATCTCGGGTGCCATCTCGAAGACCATCAACATGCCGAACGAGGCCACGGTCGAGGACTGCAAGGCGAGCTACATGCTCTCCTGGCGCCTTGCCCTCAAGGCCAACGCGCTCTATCGCGACGGCTCCAAGCTGTCCCAGCCGCTCAACGCCCAGGTCCTCGGCGACGATGTCGACGAGCAGGATGAGGTGGCGGAGCAGCTGACGGCCGACAAGCCGGCCGTGGATCGCGTTCTTCTCACGGCCGAGCGCCTCGCCAAGCGCGTTACCGAGCTTGAGCACGAGCTCAAGGCCCGCAGCCGGCGCGAGCGCGAGCGGATGCCGGGACGGCGCAAGGGTTACACGCAGAAAGCGTCCGTCGGCGGCCACAAGGTGTACCTGCGCACCGGCGAGTACGATGACGGCTCGCTCGGCGAGATCTTCGTCGACATGCACAAGGAAGGCGCCGCCTTCCGGTCGCTGATGAACAACTTTGCCATCGCCATCTCGCTCGGGCTCCAATATGGCGTGCCGCTCGAAGAGTATGTGGAGGCGTTCACCTTCACGCGCTTCGAGCCGGCGGGCCTCGTGCAAGGCAACGAGACGATCAAGAACGCGACCTCGATCCTGGACTACATCTTCCGCGAGCTCGCCGTCTCCTATCTCGGCCGCAACGATCTGGCTCACGTCGACCCGCGTGAGATCGTCGGCGAGACCGGCCTTGGCTCCTCGGATGCCGCGATCGACGAGCAGCTCGATCTCAACCTGCCCGAGAGCGTGACCAAGGTCGTCTCGAAGGGCTTCATGCGCGGCAACCTGCGGATTGCCGGCGGGCGGGCGCATCATGCGGAAGAGACCGACACTGTGCCCATGCTCAAGTCCGAGCTGGGGGGCACGTACCCAGCGGTAGAGAACGCAACGGCTCTCCACCCGAGTGATGGAGCGACGGCCCTGAAAACCGACACGGAGGTGATGTACCGGCGCATGATGGTGGCGGAAACGCAGGTGGTGAAGACCCGCTCGTCGACGGATCGCATCGCCGAAGCGCGCCTGCGCGGCTACGAGGGGCTGGCTTGCTCCGAGTGCGCCAACTTCACGATGGTGCGCAACGGCACTTGCCTCAAATGCGACACCTGCGGCGCAACGAGCGGCTGCAGCTGAATAAGAGAATAAGCATAAGAATGAAAAAGAGAGGCGGGGCCACAAGGCTCCGCCTTTTTCTTCGGGCACGAGGGGCCGCGCTCAAGAACCTGATCGTTTGATACGGCGCGGACGTGCCCCCATCGCCGCTGCAACGCTGATGACAACCTCGCCCTAAAGGCGCATCATTGGGCCGTCGCAGACTGCGCACTGCATCTGGACGCTTCCGCAGGAAACAGCGGGAGGTTGGAGATGGGCCATTACATTCCAAGGCTCGCGCGCATCACCTCAGGCCAGGGCACCGGCCGCGCGAGCGTGAGCGGCATTAACCCGAGAGACTCAAGCGTCGACGTCGAACGCCTCACGCGCCTCTTGCCGCAAATCCGCGAGCGGCTCGCCCTCGGCGATCAGTTTTCAGATGATGCTCTTCTCGCCAGCCTGCTTGCCATTGCGCGCCAGCCTTCCCACGAAGCGCGCTGGCGCGCGGCGGAGACGTCCACCCTCGGCCAGCACCTCGCCAGCAGCAGCGACGACCTTCACGGCGCGCTGGTTGGCCTGCTCTCGCTCTTGCCTGGGCCCTGAGCATTCGCTCGTACACACAGTTTTCCGCGGACAAGGCCATCTCGCCACACGACGGAGCAGCTCCGAATCAGCTCTCATAGTCTCAAAGAGACTGAAAGTGCCCGAAGCCGTCCGCATGCAGGAAATTGCGGAGGGGCTCGGGACGTACCATGGAGCCGTATCATGTCGTCCGCTTTCCCAGCGGCCCCGGCCAGCGTTTACCTCCTCGCCGACCATCTCGATTCTGCACTCGCCGCAGGCGAGGATCTCCTGAAGTGCACGCTGCGCTGGAACGCCGGCGATGCCCGCGATCCCGATGGGCTGAGAGAACACCGCCATGAGGAGCGTGTCGCCATCAATGCTGCGCGCACGCTCGAGATGCTTCTGTTGGCGCGCGTGCTGAAGTCTCGGGAAACGGCGCAGGACCTCGCCAAGGTCGACAGCCAGTTCAAGCTGATCACGCGGCTCTACACGAGCAGCACCGAAATCGTCGCCGATGCCGCAACCGAACTCGCAGACGAGACCTCCTACGCGTTCGACGCAGGCGATGGCATCACGTCCTATCTGCGGTCACGCGGTCTCATAGCGGAGGACGATCCTGCCCCGCTCGAAGCCGCAAGCCTCCCCGTGAGCGAGCAGTTTCTCATCGCCGGCAAGATGCCGCTCGGCCCACTTCTCGACCTGATTGCGATGTTCCTCGATACGCTCGAGACGCATTACGAGCTGTACGATCACGACTCGCCGAAGAGCGACAGCTCGAGGATCGGTGCACCGACGAGCGGCGCAACCGTCTGATCGTCTTCCTTCGCTATCGAGAAAAGCGTCGAGCCTACGGGAGGCAGCGTCTCGGTGAGCTGCGGCGCGCCGCATCGATCGGCAGGTCGTAATCACAGCGCGCTCGCCGCGCCGGGCCCCTCCCCACAAGGGGGGAGGGGAAATCGCGTCTGCGCCCTTGATCAGCCCTCGTCGCCGCGTCCGTACCCGAGGCTCGAATAGGCAGGCCTCCGGCGCATCGGCTCCTGTGCCGCAAGGCGCTCCATGCCGGCGTAGACGTGACGTGAGAACATCGACATGTCGTTCGTGCCGTCCCGCGTAACGGGCCGCCGGCCCTTCGGCCGCCTATCCTCACGCGTCGCAGCTTGTGCTGCCGCCACCGCGACCGCCGTGCGCTCCTGGCGCGCCACCGGCTCCTGCTTCTTCTTGCGAGCCGCGACCCTGTAGGAGCGGGAGTTCTTCGTTGCCGTCCGTTCGGCATGGCTGCGCGTCCGCTGCGGCTTGGCATCCGCCCGCGCCACCTGCACCGTGCGCGCTTCCGGCACATCGGTTGCCACGAGCTCAGGTGCATCGGTAGCGGCGACGGCGGGTGAGCTGTCGGCCTTGACCGCAGGAACGACTGCCGCCGTAGTGACGACTGCCGCAGCCTGCTCCGAAGGCGCCGCCTCTACGGCTGCGAGCACGATCGGAGCCTCCTCCGCAACGCGGCGCTCAATCTCAGCCGCACGCGCGACCTGCGTGGGCGCACCATCCGCGACCTTCGTCGGCGCAGGGAACGGCGAGGTGAGGCCCGCCACCATGTAGGCCGAGACTGCTCCCGCCTGCGCCTCGTCGAGGCTCGCAAACTTGCCGATGTAGCCCGGCACCGGATCGTACTTACGATTCCTCTTATAGCGGGCCTCCGCCGCGGTCGGCGCGCCGATCACACGGACCTTCAGCTTCGCCACGCCGCGTTTCCCGAACCCCAGCTTCTCCGCTGCCTTACGCGAGACGTCCAGGCGGCGATTACCCCAGTACGGGCCGGCATTGTTGATCCGGAGCACGATCGAAGCCCGCGTTTCCGGCGACCATACAAGCAGCGTCGTCCCATCGGGATAGATCGGGCTTGCGGCGTTGTCTGCTGCCGCCGGGTTGAACTTTTCGCCAGAGGACGTGAGCCCACACGGGTTGTAGCGGTCGCGCTTACACGAATCGTAGTGCGAGGCCATCAGGGTTTCTTCTTTGCCGACCAGCGCCTGGGTTTCCGCGATGGTCTTCACGCGGTGGCACTTGCCGTAGAAGCAATAGGTCTTGCCCGGTGTCTTGGCTTCCGCCTCGGTTACGAACCCGGGTGCGAGAAGGAGCGCTCCTGCGAGAGGCACAAGCGATTTCAGTCCTACCCGTCCGATCTTAGATACGCCCAAGGCTGTGCGCCTGGTCGAAGAGGCTCTCATCGATCAGCTCCATTGTTGTTGTTCTTGGGAACGACCGTGGCTTCCCCCGCGGCCGTTAACGTTGGCGGGCGGAACGAAGCACCTACAACGATGGCAAGGGAGCGGCAACGTTGCCGCATGGTTAAAAGCGAACGAAGTTCAACCGAATGGGGCGTTAGAGTATCGCGCGTTGGCGGAGAGCGCGCTCCAGACCCTCACGTGCCGCCTCCAGGCGTTCGCCGTCGGCACACCGCAGCACGAGCTCCGTGCGGTAACACCCTCCTGCAAAAGAAGGATAGCTGCCCATGATCACGTCGCGAAAGCGCGCCTGATGCTCGGCGAAAAGATCGGCGATCTCCCCTTCGGCATGCGCGACCACGATCGAAACGGCATTCAGCTTCGGGCCTGTCCTGAGTTGGTTTGTCACAGCTTCGAGCATGGCGCGCATGACGTCGGGCACGCCGGCCATCACAAAGACGTTGCCGAGCCTGAAGCCCGGCGCAGCCGAGATTGTGTTGGCAATGAGCTCGGCACCGGCAGGAACTCTCGCCATGCGCATGCGCGCCGAGGTGAATGGAATGCCGCGCTCCGCATAGAAGGGAGACATCAGCGCCACGGCCCGCGGATCCACATCGACCGGCACGCCAAACGCCGCGCCGATCGCATCCGCGGTGATGTCGTCATGCGTCGGGCCGATGCCGCCGGTGGTGAACACGTAAGTGTAGCGGGCGCTCAGCGCTTTCACGGCGGCCACGATATCGTCCGTCTCGTCGCCCACGACCCGGATCTCGCGTAGTGCAACACCGATGGCCGTCAGATGCTCCGCGATGGCGCCCCCATTTTGGTCCTTGGTTCGGCCCGAAAGGATTTCATCGCCGATGATGAGCGCTGCGGCCGTGACGGCATGGTGCGTGTTGGACACGTGCGTTTCCTATTGAAGAACGTCGCTATATATATCGCGCCCGCACGTTGGCACATTCAGGCTCTGCGCAAAATGCAAGCCGTGCCGATCGCGTGCCGTCACACCCTTGACTGATCCCACCACCTTTCCGGAAACAGCGAACATTCCATGAAATTCTCCACGCCTCTCGTGCGCGGCCGCCTCGTCAAGCGCTACAAGCGCTTCCTCGCCGATGTCATCCTCGATACGGGCGAGGAAGTCACGGCCACCTGCCCGAACACCGGCTCGATGATGGGCCTCGCCATGCCGGGCGCTGCCGTCTGGTTGTCGGTAAGCGCAAGCCCCACACGCAAGTATCCGCACACATGGGAGATGGTGGAGACTGACCTGGGCCGCGGCCCCGTGCTGGTCGGCATCAACACCAACCATCCGAACCGGCTGGTCGCCGATGCCATCGCCGCCGACGCCATCCCAGAGGTTTCGGGCTACGCAACGCTCAGGCGAGAGGTGAAGTACGGCGTTTCGAGCCGCATCGACATCCTGCTCGAGGATCCGCAGAAAGGGCTCGCCTACGTCGAGATCAAGAACGTGCATCTCTCGCGCCAGGATGGCCTTGCCGAGTTTCCGGATTCGGTGACGGAGCGGGGTGCCAAGCATCTGGCGGAGCTCGGCGCCATGGTGGCCGCCGGCCATCGCGCGGTGATGGTGTATCTCATCCAGCGCAGCGACGCCGAGCGCTTCTCGCTGGCCGCCGACATCGATCCCCGCTACGCCGCCGCCTATGAGGTCGCCCGCGAGGCTGGCGTCGAGGCTCTGGCCTATGCATGCCATCTGACGCCCGAAGGCATCGCCCTCACGCGCCCGGTGCCGATCGAGGCATAATCACGCGATAGCCAAAACAACTGAGCATCGGCCCTCCCTCGGACAAGAGAGAAAGGCCGACGCTTCACCATTGTTGAGCCGCGCGCTACTCTGCCGCCTCCCCATGGCTCACGAGCACCTGGTCCGCGAGCCGGCCGGTGAGTTCGGCGAGATGGTCGAACTTGGCGGAGTAGGTGCCGACGCCCGACGTCGCCGAGCGCAGCTCGACGATCAGATCCTCGATCTCCGCTTCCGGAATGTGTGCCGAGATGACATCCCATCCCGGCCAGCCGTTGCGGGCATCGAAGCCCAGGATCTGCCCGCGCCGTTGCGGGATCATGCCGTTGACGCGCGCGGTCGCCTCGGAGGGCACGACGATCTCGACCTCCATCACGGGTTCGAGCAGCACTGGCTGGCATTTGGGCAGGCCTTCGCTCATGGCCAGCCGCCCCGCCTGGCGGAAGGCCATATCCGAGCTGTCGACGGTGTGGAACGAGCCATCGGTCAGCGTCACCGCGATGTCGACCACCGGAAATCCGAGCGGGCCCTGCTTCATGTAGTCCGTAACACCAAACTCAACAGAGGGAATGAACTGCTTCGGCACCACGCCGCCCGTGATCGTATCTCCGAAGGTGAACCCGGATCCACGCGGCAGGGGCTGGATTGCAAGCACCACGTCGCCGAACTGGCCGTGCCCGCCCGATTGCTTCTTGTGTCGGCCACGGATCTCGGTCGGTTTGCGGACGGTTTCCTTATAGGGCACCTGCCGCTTCTGCCGCTCGACAATGACGCCATACTTGCGGCGCAGCCGCTCGAACGCCACCCTGAGGTGCATCTCTCCCTGGCCTTTGAGCAGAAGCTGCCGAGTGTCCTTGTTGTGCTCGACGACGAGCGAGGGATCCTCCTCAATCAGCTTGCCGAGCGCCGCCGAAAGCTTGACCTCGTCCTTGCGATCCTGGAGACCGATGCCGAAGCCGAGCACGGGCTCGGGCGGTTTCGGACCCGCGATCTGCACCACGCCGGACTTCTCGGCTGTGATCGTGTCCCCCGTGCGCACGCCCTCGAGGCGCCCGAGGGCCACCGTGTCCCCGGCCGCGGCCGCGGATAGCTTCTGCGTCTCCTCCCCTTTGAGCGAAAAGAGCCCGGCAGCGCGCTCTTCCACCGCTTGGCCGCCCGTGATACCGGCGCCGTCCGCGAACGTACCGGTGAGCACGCGAGCAAGAGAAAGCTTGCCGCCGTGGCCCGTGAACAGCGTCTTGAAGACGTAGGCCGCGCTTCGGGCGTTCTCAACCTTCAGCCGTTTGGCCGTTGCCGTGACGAACGGCACCTCATGGCGGATGGCCTTGAGCAGCCGCAGGATGCCGTTGCCGTTCTGCGCGGAGCCGAGCAGAACGGGGCAGATGCTGCCCTCCTCGAACTCCCGTGAGAGATCGGCAAACACCAGCTCCTTCTCAGGCATCATGTCGGAGAGCAGCGTCTCCATCAGCGCATCGTCGTAGTCTGCGAGTTGCTCGAGCATGTGAAAGCGGGCTTCCCGCTCGCGTTCGATGTTCGCGGCTTTGATCTCGACGGCTTCCGAGGGCGCGTTCTTGCGGAAAAGGAATCCCCGCTCGAGCGCAAGGTCGATGAATCCTGTCGCCGCGCCGTTCTCCCATATCGGGATCTGCCGCAGCACGAGCGGCTTTGCGGAGGCCGGCTGCAGGGCCGGAATGATCTCGCGGATCGGTGTGGTGCAGGCATCGATCTTGTTGAGGAACAGAAGATGCGGGATCCCCCTATCCTCGAGCTGCTTGAGGATCACCTGCAGCGCGGGAACGCGCCTGGCATCGGGTTCGGAAACGACGACGGCCGCATCGCACGCCGTCAGCGCCTCCGCGCCCTCATGCTGAAACTCGATGGATCCCGGGCAGTCGATGAACGTGAACTTGTCGCCAAGGAAGTCGCAGCTCGCAACGTTGAGCTCGACGCTCATACCGTGATCGCGCGCCTCGGGCGAGGCATCGCCCACGCTGGACTTCTCGGCCACCGCGCCGGCGCGCATGATAGCGCCGGTGCGCGCAAGAATGGCCTCGAGCAAGGATGTCTTACCGGATAGGAACGGACCGACGAGTGCAATGCAGCGAGCGCTGCGGACCGAAGTCTGTTCCGAACCGGCACCTTTTGTGCCTCTCGGGCTGACGGATGGCCCCATGGTGTCCTCCTTTCCGCCCCCTGAGATCATCGATCCTGGGAGAGCGCTGCGAGGCGCGAAGGGATGCGCTTGTCGCGCACCACCCGCGCCTCCCGAAAGGAGCGCGACGGTTTGATCGTCGCCTCATGGCGGGCGAGACGCAAGCGAATTTCAGCGCGGCCGGAAAACCCCACGAGGACGCGCAGGACCCTTTCGCGCCACCGCGCACTGATGGCCACAAGTTATTGCACCGCAATAGATATTCGCATCTGCGGAACTCGCGGCCGTGAGAAATGTTACGAAAAATTACTTGAAGAAATCACGCTTCGGCCGCATCATGAAACTGTCAGCTCAGGAGCTTAAAATCTCCTCGAGCGGACGGTTCGGCACAGAAACGCAACAAGAAACGCCTTGGGAGAGGCGGAGCTGGGCGAGTAGTCGATCCGGGCGCTTTTGAATGGAACCAAATGGCCCGGTGAAGCGCTTGAGCTTGAAACAAGGGCGTGCCTGAAATGAGTAGAGAAGCATTGAACAGATCACTCGTGAAAGCGGCGGACGCGGCTGGCTATGCCATGGCGTCGAGAGAGGAAGATCTGATCGAATGGTCGCTGCGCCAGCCGGAGGTCGCACTTCGGAATGGCCATGCGACGGCCGCTACGTCGGCGCGGCGCATGTCGCTGCCGTTCGCGCGGTTCGAGCATTGGATTGCGCACATGCTGTCGCTCTCCGACATTCGCGCGCACACCCCCCGCGCGCTGCTGCCGAGCCGCTGAGTTCGGTCCGCTTTCAATCCTGCACAACTCTGATCCACGTCGGGCCGCATTCGCGGCCCGTATGTTCTGCACCCATGGATGTTGTGGGCGCATCGCCGTTGACACCAAAAAGGCCCGATGCAAGCTTCGGCGTTCCAAGAGCCGGACGATCCGGCTTCAGCTTAAGGCGACGAACTCTTGAGGAGGAACGCATGCACCGGCTTCTGTTTGCGGCCGCACTGTTCGCGCTCGGCATCTCGGCCGGCGCCGCGCAGAACGTTTCCGTCATCAAGGATCGCCAGAGCCACTTCAAGACGATGGGCGATGCGGTGAAGCCCGTCTCCGCTATGTACAAGGGCGAGCGTGATTTCGAGCTCGCGCCGGTTCAGGAAGCGTTGCGGATCATTGCCGAGAAGGCGGAGATCCTGCCCACGCTTTTTCCCGATGATGCCCAGACGGGCGGCGATACGGAGGCACTGCCGGTGATCTGGCAGGAGAAGGCAGACTTCGAGGCCCGCTTCAAGAAGCTTGGCGCTTCCGTGAAGGCCGCCGAAGCCGTGATCGTCGACGAGGACACCTTCCTCGACAATTGGAGAGACGTGGTCGGCAATTGCAGCGGCTGCCACAAGAAGTTCCGCAAACCGAAATCCTGATGGCTGAGACGCCTCACGAGACCGCGCGCACCCGAGCGTGGGACTTGCCGACGCGGCTCTTTCATTGGACCCTCGTTCTGCTGGTCGTCTCGGCATGGGCGAGCTTCGAGTTCGCCGAGGACCTGGGCGACGTGACCCTTGTCTGGCACCGCATCAACGGGCTCACCATCCTCACCCTGCTGGTCTGGCGCGTGCTCTGGGGCCTATGGGGATCCTCGACGGCACGCTTCGCGAGCTTCGTGCGGCCGCCCTCCGCGGTGCTCGCCTACGCCCATAGCCTGCTTGCCGGCCGCGGCCCCCGTTATCTCGGGCACAATCCGCTCGGCGCCCTGATGGTTCTGGTGCTCCTTGCGACCCTTGGCACCATCGCGGGCTTCGGTCTCTTCGCTACCGATGACAACGATCTCGTCGGCGGCCCGCTCTACCGCCTCGTCGGTGAGCAGCAGAACGTGCGCGCCGCCCGCCTGCATGGCTTCGTCTTCCATTTCGTGCTGTTGCCGCTGCTTCTGCTGCACGTCACCGTCAACGTGCTCTACTCGCTGGTGAAGAAAGAGCCGCTGATCGGAGCCATGATCAGCGGCACGAAGCCTGCAGCACCTTACGCCGATGCGCCCGAGGCGACGCTCGCATCTCACCCCCTGCCCCGCGCCCTGGCCTGCCTTGCGGCAGCGGCCGTGATCGTGCTTGGCGGCATCCTGGCCCTCGGCGGACGGCTCGCGCTTTAGAGCGCTTCCGGAAAGGGCGAGAACCGGTTTTCCGGAAGGAAGCACGAACAAACAAAAATTTAGAGCCGTTCCCCGTTCCGCTTAAACCGGAACAGCTCTAAACGTTTTTAACGTACGGCCACGCGATCATGAGGAGGAAGCACCCCGCTCACGATCGTCATGCATCCAGACAGGGCAGCGCTACTTCAAATTTCCGCAGAAGCGCTGAATACGCACGCAGGCTTCCGTCAGCGCCTCCGTCGAAGCGGCATAGGAGATGCGGAACGCCGGCGAGCCCTCGAACGCGGCCCCATGCACGATGGCCACGCCCTCGTCCTCGAGCAGCGCCGTGACAAAGTCCTCATCCGTCTTGATCGTCACGCCCTTCGGCGTCGTCTTGCCGATCGCACCGGCGCAGCTTGGATAGACGTAGAACGCGCCTTCGGGCTTCGGACAGGTGAGACCGGCCGCCTGGTTCAGCATGCCGACCACCAGGTCGCGCCGCTGCACGAACATGGCATTGTTCTTCTCGATGAAGTCCTGCGGGCCGTTGAGCGCCTCCACCCCGGCCCACTGCGTGATCGAGGTCGGGTTCGAGGTCGATTGCGACTGGAGCTTGCGCATGGCGCTGATGAGGCGCTCAGGCCCGCCCGCATAGCCGAGCCGCCAGCCGGTCATGCAATAAGCTTTTGAGAGGCCGTTGAGCGTCAGCGTGCGCTCGTAAAGTCCCGGCTCCACCTGCGCCGCCGTATGGAACTTGAGGCCGTCATAGACGAGGTGCTCGTATATGTCGTCCGTCAGCACCCAGACATGCTGGTTTTTCGGCTGCATGAGCACGTCGGTCAGCGCTTTGAGGTCGGCGTGCGAATAGGCGGCACCCGTCGGATTCGAGGGCGAGTTGAGGATCAGCCACTTCGTCCGCGGCGTGATGGCCCGATCGAGCGCCTCGGGCTTCAGGCGGAAGCCGTCCTCGAGCTTCGTCTCAGCGAACACCGGCTGTCCCCCGCCGAGAAGCACGATATCGGCATACGACACCCAGCATGGCGTGGGGATGATGACCTCGTCGCCGGGATTGAGGGTCGCGAGCAGCGCATTGTAGAGCACCTGCTTGCCACCCGTGCCGACGGAAATCTGCGATGGCTTGTAATCGAGGTCGTTGTCCCGCTTGAACTTTGCGACGATGGCCGCCTTGAGCTCGGGGATGCCGTCGACGTCGGTGTATTTCGTTTTGCCGTCCTTCAGCGCCTGGATCGCCGCCAGCTTGATATTTTCGGGCGTATCGAAGTCCGGCTCGCCGGACGAAAGCGAAATGATATCACGCCCCTCAGCCTTGAGCTGGCGTGCCTTCATGGACACAGCGATGGTGGCGGATGGCTGGATTCGGTTCAGGCTGTCGGCAAAAAAGCCCATAGCGGCGATCTTTCTCGTTGCTCGGCGGACAAAATGGACAGGCGCGTAGGATGCCCTCAGGCGGCGCGGACGCTACGCTTAGCGTGGCGGAAGTGCAATATGGCTAAGGCCCAATAGCCGCTGGGAGAGGCTGCAAAGCCTCTCGGCCCGAAAATTACGTGTCGCATCGGACACAAAGATAAGATTAAATCTTCTGGTCCAAGGAATATCTGGCGATCGCCACAATGAGAGCAAACCTGCGCCACAGCGGGGGACTGTCATTGTCATCGGATCATGGACGGCCCGGCCTTTGGTGCGCGGGCCTTGGAAAGGAGAGCCCCGTCGCATGTCCCGCCACGACGTATCCTTCCAGTTGCGTAAGCATTTACCCGATCTTCTGGTCGGCCTCGCAACGTTCGCGCTGTTGGCCGGCGTCACCGTCTGGTGCCTCGGCCTCGGCGCGTCCTTCGACAAGGCCGTCGCCGCCTCCCTAGACCGAAACGCCTCCGTAGCCCTTCTGGCCGGCGCCGTCACCGCGATCGTCGTCTTCAATGTCGCCTTCGTGGGTCATCTGAGGCGGGCCTACGCCATGGCGCGCGGAGACCAGGCCGCGAGCCCGGCCTCCTTCCGGGATGCCGGTCCAAACACATAAATGTCAGCGGGTTCTAAAGGCGATGCACCTAACCGGGCTCGCCCATGAACCTCCCACGCGCTATAAGCGTTAGCGTGAATGCCATGATCGGAGCTTGCAGAGGGCTGAACACGATGCTTCGCCGCTTCTCCCGTCTTTCCGCGCCCGTCGCCCGAGCAAGCGTTGGCCTCGGCCTGCTTGCCCTCGTCGGCCTCGGCATTGCGAGCGCGAACACGGAGACCGTCGTTACGGAACGCTTCACCGCCGCCCTCGAAGCTGCCCCGCAGCAAGAGGTTGCACACACGACCTCCAGCCGGGACCAGGCCCTGGTCTCGGGCAGCGAGGCTTATTGGCTGGCAGGCAAGCGCCGTCAGGATGGGACGATGACCGGCGGTACCGTCGAGCCGGCGGCCTGGGGTTCCGAGCCACTGGCGGCAGTGTTCGCTGTCGGGGATCGGATCACCATCGCCAACGGCAAGAGCCAGCGCGTGTTGGAAGTCGTCGCCGTTTCGGATGTTGGCTCGGCAGAAGGGGCAGCCGCCACCGACGCCCACAACGTGGTCGTCACCTTTCGCGATACGAGCTCTCCCGAGGGCCACCTCGTGACCCTGAGCGTCCCCGAAGCCCAGACCCGTCACGGCGCCAAGCCGGCTCGCGCTCTTTAACGCCGGCTGCCAACATCCAGGAGCCAGGAAGACGCGCGGGTTCGCGCCTCGCGTCGCCTCCCCTCTTTCCGTTGCATGACGACCCGCCGCGCTTATGATGCGCCGCGGGCGCGATCCGAACCGGGCCACCCGGGCAGGATAGGCCGCCGCCCGCAAGGAGCAGCGAGCAACGGAGTTCACGGCATGAGGCTCAATCCCCCGACGATCGTGATCTTTCTGATCTCGTTCGTGCTCGCGACGCTGGCTCTGATCACGAAGCTCGGCTTCATTCCGGTGCCCCGCTACCTTCCGCACCAGGAGTTCTGGCTGTCGATAACCGCCTACCTGACGCTCATGGTGGGGAACCTCGTTCGGGGCCTTTAGAGCCTGATCGTTCTCGATGGATGCGGACATGCATTAGCTTAGAGCCGCTCCCCGATTTCACTCAAATCAAAACGGCTCCAGAATGCGACCGCCTCGAGGAGCGTCGCTCACCAGGCGATGGGCTTGCGGTCTCTGAAGAAGCCTCCGGTCGGCCCGTCGTCCGGCAGCGTTGCCAGCCAGACCGCCGTATCCGCGCCCTCCTCGGGCGTTTTCGTGGCGTCGGCGCCTCCCATCTCCGTGCGCACCCAGCCGGGGCACATCGCATTCACTTTGATGTTGCTCCCCGCAAGCTCGTTGGCCGCGATCCGCGTCAGCGCGTTGAGCGCCGTCTTCGACATCCTGTAGGCGGGATAGCCGCTGCCCATCTCGGCCAGCTGCCCCGCCCCCGACGATAGATTGACGATCCGGCCGTATTCCTGCTCGCGCATGAGAGGAGCGGCCGCCTGGATGAGGCGGATCGGCCCCAGCAGGTTGGTCTCCATGGTCTGCCGTACCGTGTCGGCCTTGAGATCGAACAGACTGGCTTTGAATCCGCCCGGCTCGTCTATCAGAATACCGGCGTTGTTGACCAGAATGTCGAGCCGCCCGTAGAGCCGCTTGACCTCGGCCACCGCCGCCGCAGCACTGTCGGCACTGTCCACGTCGAGCGCCACGACAGGCACATCGAGCCCTTCCGATTGCAGCTTCTCTGCCGCGGCGAGCCCGTCCTTTGGATCACGCGCTCCGATCACGGCCAGGACGCCGAGCCGCGCCAATCCGCGCGCTATCTCAAACCCGATTCCTCGGTTTGCGCCTGACACGAGTGCGGTCCGTGTAACAGTCATGCGGGCTTTCCTTCCTCTGTGCACACCGGAGCGGATGATCTCGCGACCTTAAAGGAATGAGGCCTCTGGAGCCAGGGATGATGAGGCCGGAGCACTCGAACCGATGGCGGAGATATGCCGCCCAGCAGCAGAACGCCGGCGCTCCGAAGGCTCGGCGGCAGCGGTCTTCGCAGCACGGGCGCTAGCCGGCGTGATGCGCTCACAGGGAACGCCGTGCCA
Source organism: Hyphomicrobium sp. (assembly GCF_036780825.1). Classification (GTDB taxonomy): domain Bacteria; phylum Pseudomonadota; class Alphaproteobacteria; order Rhizobiales; family Hyphomicrobiaceae; genus Hyphomicrobium_C. Next base: position 77,163 of record NZ_DAIQCD010000005.1, read on the forward strand.
ATGGGTGAGCGGCGGGAGCATCTCGCCCTTCATGAGCACGGACAATGGTCCGAGAACAGACCCTTCCCGCATTTCCGTTCCATAGAGCACCACGGCCATGTTGCCGACACTGCATCCGTTGCCGATGCGGAGATGGTCGGCCTTGAAGATGCGATCTTCGAAGAGATGTGTCTGCACCGTGGCACCGAGGTTGATGCAAGCCTTGTCGCCGATCTCTACGAGATCGAACTCCGAGAACAGCGTGGTTTCGATAAAGCACCACTTGCCGATCTTGCAGCCCATCATGCGCAGGAACGGCGCGATGAACGGCGAGCCCATGAGCGGCTGCATCGCGTTGGCCGCCACCGCCTCGTAGACGCCATTGACGAGCTCATTGTGCCAGACGAAGCGCGACCACAATGGCTTGACCACCGCTTTGTGCGTACCGGTGAAGAGCGCTTTGACGAGTGCCGCAAGCACGATGGAGAGCACCGCCGAAAGCGTCGCCGCCAGCGGCACGCCGGCCAGCACGGCCCATAGCGGCAGCGCCCTGAAAGCGGCCACGACATAGACGGTGAACAGGATGGAGCACGCCACCGTGATCAGGCCAGGCAGGACGATGCGCACGGCGTCCGTCGCCGCCCGCTCAGCACGCGCCAAAAGGCTCGGCTTGAAGATCTGCGTATCCGCAAAGCACGTCATCTGCTGGGTGTTCGGCAGGGCGAACCCGGGCGCACCGAGCCAGCGCGTGCCATCGGGCACGGCCGCCTCGTCCGCCGGTGGGGTCGACGAGACGCCGATCAGGACGTCGTCGCCGATCGTGTGGCCACCCGTCACGACGGCGCTGTTGCCGATGAACGTGCGCGATCCGATCTTCACCGCGCCCGTCTCGAGGACGCCGTTGTGGATACGCTCTCCGCCGACGAGGCAGGCGTCGGCCAGGAAGCTGCCGTCACCGATTTCGAGCACATCCGGGCATACGTGCGACACGGTCGAGATCTCGACGCCGCGGCCGATCTTGGCGCCCAGCGCCCGCATTAAGCCGGGGAAGTAAACCGTCGCATACACCGGCGCCAGGATGGTTCTCGTGTTCTCGAGGAGATAGGCCGAGAACCAGTGGCGAAGATACGTCACGCTGTGAAGCGACACCTGGCCCGCCTTGAGCGGGCCGATGAGCCGCTTCAACAGGATCATGCCCCGGATATAGCTGAGCAGCCATACCGGCACGGCGACAAAGGCCGCGGCCACGCCCCACCACGGACCGCCAAGATAAAGACTACCGAGGATCAGCGCCGCCGCCGGTAGCGTGGCGAGGATCAGGAAGTACCCCATGACGTAGATCAGGGACAGGTGCACGAAGCCGTAGATCAGGCGCATGAGGCTGCGCCCCGTACGGCGCAGCTGGCCATCGCTGGCGGGCCGGGGCCGCCGCTTCGGCTGAGGCACCTCGACAGCCGCGGCCGGCAGCGCAGGCACGCCGCGGCGCGCCTCTCCCGCTTCCATCTCGATATCGTCGGGCAGGAGCGACATGTCGTCGAGCCGCGCGCCATCTCCTATGCGCGTATTGAGGCCCAATGCGCACTGCATGCCGATGAAGCAGTCCTGCCCGATGCTGACCGGCGCGATGATGAGATAGCCGTCCTCGACGCGATAGCCGAGGATCTGCGTCTCGACGCCAATGCTCGTATTATCGCCGATCGAGACCATATCGAAGGCCGTGCAGAGCGGCGTAGACAGCGTCACGTTGCGCCCGATCTTGGCACCCATGAGCCGCCAGTAGAGGCTCATGATCGGCGTGCCTTTGAACATGTCGGCCCACGCCAGGGCCTGGAAGCGGTTCGCGATCCACCAGCGCAGATAATAGAAGCTCCATACCGGATAGCGGCCTGGCCGATATCGGCCGACTACAATCCACTTCACCGCAATGCTTAGCATGAGCAAGAGCGGCCAGAGCACGAAGCCGACAACCGTCGAAAGTGCAGCCGCCACCGTCCAATGCATGTGGCCGTCGACAACCGCCGTGACGACGAGCACCGCGTAGGTGAACGGCAATGCGAGGATACCGTAGTAGAGGGTCGCGACGACGAGTTGCAGCGCAGCCGTCGTCCACCGCACGAGCGGATGCACGGCTTTGAACGCAGCCTCGCTCGGCGTCGGCCCAGCCGCGTCGGCCCCTTCTTCTGCAGACACGCCTTCGCTGGGGCATGCCTCTGCGCATTCCGGTGCCACCCGGCGGATATGATTGGCGATCCCGATGACAGTGCGGTGCTCATAGACGTCGCGCACCGAGAGGAACGTCGCGCCGGTGCTTTCGCGCATACGCGTGACGGTTTGTGCCGCCAGCAGGGAGTGCCCGCCGAGGTCGAGGAAGAAGTCGGATTCGACCGATATCTCGGGCAGCCTGAACGTCTGCTGCCAGGCCTCGGCAATCCGGCGCTCGAGTTCGTCGGCCGGCATGACGACCACACCGACATCGATGAGCAGCTTTTGCGGTGCCGGCAGCGCCTTGCGATCGATCTTGCCGCTCGTAGTCATCGGCAGCTCGTCAACCACATCGAGATACTGCGGCACCATGTAGGCCGGCATGCGCTTGCGGAGAAGATCGGCAAGTTCGTGGCGATCGAAGGCGTCCTCTCCGCCCTCACAGACGACAAAGGCCGCAAGCTCCTTTAGGTCCTTCGTATCGACCACGCACACGGCGGCCGCCATGATCGCAGGATGCTCGAGCAGCACGGCCTCGATCTCGCTCAGCTCGATACGGAATCCCCGGATCTTGATCTGATCATCGAGCCGCCCGAGGAAGTAGAACTCCCCGCTCTCCCCGACCCGCACATGGTCGTACGTCCTGTAGAGGCGGTCTCCATCCGGCGAGCCGAACATGTCGGGAATGAAGCGGCTGCTCGTGAGCTCGGGAAGGTTCATGTAACCGCGGGCGATACCGGGGCCACCGATGAAAAGCTCGCCGCTCTCGCCAGGCCCGACGGGGTGGAGATCCTCATCGAGGACGTACACGGAATAGCCGGGCAGCGCTGAGCCGATACTCACCGGCTCGCCCGGGCGGCATTCGCTCCACGTAGCGACTACCGCGGCTTCCGTCGGCCCATAGGTATTGAGCATGCGACGCCCAGCGCCCGCCCAGCGCTGCACAAGTTCGTTCGAGCAGGCCTCGCCGCCGACCACCAGCGTGCGCACCGTCGGCAGCTCCCGATCGATCATCGAAAGCATGGTCGGCACGGTCGAGAAATACGTGATCTCTTTTTCATCGATGAAGTCGGCCGCGTCCGCCGGGGATCTTTCGACCTCCTCGGTCGGAACCACGAGCGTGCCGCCGCGCGAGAACGCCGCCCAGATCTCCTCGACCGAGGCATCGAATGCCGTCGAAAAACCCTGATAGATGCGGTCGCTGGACGACACTTTGTAGATGGTCCGCAGAGTGCGCACGAACGCCGCGGCGTTGCGGTGCTCGATCATCACGCCCTTGGGCCGGCCCGTCGATCCCGAAGTGTAGATGACGTAGCAAAGATCATGCGGTTCAACCGCGCGGGCGAGAACCGGCGGTGTCGTTGGCAGCCGCGTGATCCGCCTCTGCTCAATATCGAGGCGAAGGACCGGAGCTCCGACGCCGCCGTCGAGGGCGTCGGCCAGCGGGTCTTCCGTGATGATCACGCTCGCCTGCGAGTCTTCCATGATGGCGCGGATGCGCTCGAGCGGGAATCTCGGATCGATTGGCACGTACCCGGCACCGGCCTTGAGAACACCGAGCATGGCGCCATAGAGGTGGGGAGACTTCTTGAGATAGAGCGCAACGAGGCCGCCCGGCTTTACGCCACGCGCGACGAGCGCATGGGCCACCTGGTTGGAGTAATGGTCGAGCTCGGCGTAGCTCAGCGTCTGATCGGCGAATTCGACGGCGCTCTTGTTCGGCCGGAGCGCGACCTGCGCCTCGAAGAAGAGATGGAGAAGGCGGTGCGAGGATGTCGTGCGCGCACGCCGGACGTGTGACTCCCAACCCGTATTGAGCATGGGCCATGCCTCAGTGGGCGAGGCACAATCGGGCCCGTTGCCGCGGTCATGCCGGCCGCGGCTGATAAAGGCTCCGTTTGTGTTGGATCGACTGGATTGCTGGCGGTGCGGAAAGTCTGCACGGCCATGCGAACTCAGGCGGTCATCCTCGATCTCGATTTCTAGTTTCGAGAGACAAGGGGCAAAGCCTGTGCCATGCGCGCCGCCGGCGGTGTCCTAACCGACGCTCACCGCGGGGCGTACGTGCACTGCAGGTGTTTCCTTCAAAAAAATAAGGAGTTACGGATTCGTCCTAATGCTGCAGGGCAGAATTACTTACAAATGCATTGATAGAACAGCGGCCTCACGCACGGAGGACGTCCCAAAGTCTGAGGCCTGATTGTCCTGGTCTGGAACGCGGAAAAAGTCCGTGTGCAGGATTGAAGCAGCCTCGCCGCAGCGCTCGCGGCGCCGCGTTAACATTAATTGTTATCCTTCATGAACCGTGTCCCGCATGCTCTATTTTGGCACGCCCAACCACGCTTAATGCACGAGCGGCCCTGCCGCGGTCATCCTTGTTCAACATAGAAAGACAAACGACGTGCTGCGTGCGCCTCTTGCTATCAAAATGCTGGCTCTCTCACTGGTCGCGGTCTGCGCGCCAGCCTCCGCACATACGATCGAGGGCGATATGAGGACGATGAGGAAGGGCTATGACATCGGCAAGAGCAAACTCGTCCCGGTCTATCCGAGAGGTTACGACTGCTCGCCGCTGACTTCACTCTACGCAAGCTGGATCGACGTTGACGGATCACGCCGCAGCCAGATCCATTCCGGCGTCGATGGCGGCCGCCTCGGCGATCGCATCCTCGCGCCCGCTTCCGGCATCGTGAAAGCCGTGTGGGTGGCGAACTGGGGTTGGGGCCAGGAAGGCGCGCTTCTGCTTGCCCATACAGCGGACGACCTGAATTTGGACGATGGCGCGCCGCTCTATTACACGGCCTACGATCATTTGCGTTACGGCGACATCAAGCATCTCGAGGTCGGACAGAGAATAGAGCGAGGAACGCCGCTGGCGCGCGTCTACCGCCCCGGCGGCCACAGCTTCTATCTGCCCGAGGTTCATTGGGAGGTCTGGGAGGTGCAGGCCGACGGGCTGAGCTGGGTTACCAACCGCCACGGCGGCCGGGAATGGCGCAACGAACGCGCACGCCTGATCGATCCGCTCTATTTGCTCGGCATCCACAATCCGCCGCTCGACGGCAAGTCGGTTCGCATTGTGCCCTTCGAGCCTGACGCCGACTACTCCGAGTTCCGCGGCTTCACTTACATCTTCGAATGCAAAAAACTGTAGAGCCTGATCGTTCTCGGTGGATGCGGACACGCATTCACCGAGAACGTGAATCAGTCTCTCAAATAAAAACTTAGAGCGCGTTCACGTTGCACAATCCGATTCCGATAAAAGTGAACGCGCTCTAACCTTGATGGCAGACGGATAGATGCCCTCGCGAGGCTGGCATCGGTTTTGCGTCAGCACGCATCATCACCCTCCGGGTTGATCCCTACGGACAGGAGTTGAAGATGCGTATCTCGACCATTTCCGCACTGCTCTCGGTTTCCCGCGGCCCGGCCCTGGCGGTCGTGGCCGCCTTCGCCCTTCAGGCGAGCCCGGCTCTTGCCGACGAAGGCTGCACATCGGCGGCGAACGCACAGAGCAACATCGGCACGGTCTGGTGGTCCGAGCTCTTGAGCACCGACCCGGCTCGCAGCCAGAGCTTCTATCGAAGCCTCGCCGGCTGGAGCGCCAAGACCGTAGCCGCCAGCGACACCTCGCGTCCGCCGGCCACGGGGGAAGCGGAGTACACGATCTTTACGCACGCCGGCGCCGAGGTTGCAGGCGCGACCAAGGTCGAGGCCAACGATCCGGCCGATCCCCGTCCCGGCTGGCTCACCTATATTCAAGTGGTCGATGTCGACCAATCGGTCATCGAGGCGATGAAGAACGGCGGCCGCATCCTCAAGCCTCCGTTCGACGAGCCGACAGTGGGGCGTATGGCCATCGTTGCCGACCCGGACGGCATTCCCGTGGGCCTTGTAACGCCCACGGCCGCGACGCCGGTCAACTGAGCACGTCTCCCGTCCGCCACTGCCTGCTCAAGACGGCGCGCGAAAGTACGGGCCGAGACACAGGCTTACAGCCGTTCCGCGAGTCCACGCGAAGCGGAGCGGCTGCGCGATCCGAGTGACGCAGCGGCGACCTCGGCCTCGGGCGCTGCCCCGCACGCCCCCAAAAGCTCTCGCCAGGAAATCCCCACCTGCCGAAGCGAAGAATGTTGCACGCTCAACGAGAATCGTGGGTTACGGGGATAACTACGTGACAAATGCGCCATCCTCTGCAGATAAAATTGCACCACGGAGTATCTTCTCCTCGACAGGAAGGCGTGAATCATCGCGTTTGGAGTAGATTGTATCTACGTGGGACTTTTGTAGCTTGCGTCCAGATCCCGCGCCGCAACGCTTAAGAGGATCCCAATGCAAAACCGCACCGTAACGTCCGTCTTGGGCGGCCTCGCGCTGGCTCTCGCGAGTAGCACGGCGCTTGCAGACGGTATGCCGTCATTGAAGGATACCGTCGTTGCTCCCTCCGTTCCAACGTGGTCCGGCGGTTACTTCGGCGGCAGTGTCGGCTACGGCTGGAACGACTCCAAAAACCGCTACCGCGACTCCGACGGCGACCGGATAACCGGCAAGGAAGATGCCGACGGCGGGCTCGTGTCGCTCGTCTGGGGCTATGATTGCCAGTGGGATCGGATCGTCGTCGGCGGGTTTGTCGATGTCGACTGGTCCGACCTCAGGCGGAAGGATGCCACCGGCAGCCTCACGATCGACCGCTCGTTTGCGATCGGCGGCCGCATCGGCGTTCTCGTGACGCCGAACACGCTCGCATTCGTCACCGGCGGCTACACGCGCGCGCATTTCGACAATGACGGCCGGTGGTGGGATTACGCCGATACCGGCTTGCGTGGAAGAAACTCCGCCCACTTCGACGGCTATTTCGTCGGCGGCGGCCTCGAAACACGGCTGAGCGGCAACTTCTTCCTCCGTGGCGAGGTCCGCTACGCCGATTACGGTTCCGAGATCATCAACAGCGGGACCTTTGGCGGCGTCGATTACATCGACAAGGAATATCCCGAGATCGTCACCACGCGCATCGGCATCATCTACAAACTCGGTGCCTCCGAGCCCTGGCGCGGGACCAGCGACGGCAATTACAAGGTGATCAGCTACTCCGGCATCGACGTCGCCAAGGACATCTGGACGCTCTATTCCGGCAACCTCTTCGCGCTCAACGGCGACTTCACGCGGAGCGGCTTCGTCGCGCGCACCTTCGGCTTCTATTCCGACTTTGACGGCAATCCCTATGACGGCAAAGACCGCGCGGTGGACGTAATGCTCGGCTATCTCCACTATGCCGGCCAGTTCTCCATCGTGGGCTACGTCGGCATGGAGGTTCGCGACATCGACCGGGACGTGCTCGACATCGGCACCGAGACCGGTTTCAAGGTCGCTCTCGAGATCGAGACAATCGATGAAGCGCCTTACTACTTCAGCTTCGACACCAGCTACTCGACGGCGTTCGATACCTATTTCGGCCTGCTACGTGTCGGCCTCAATCGCAACGGTTGGAAGTTCGGCCCCGAGGGCGAGATCTGGAGCGAAGAAGGCTCCACCACGACGCGGCTCGGTGCCTTCGTCTCACTCCCGCTCACGATCCTTCCGAATGTGCCGACGGAGCTAACCTTGAGCGGTGGCCACCAGTGGGTCGACGAGGATAGGAACAGCGACTTCCTCGCCACGCATGGTGGAGAGGGCGCTTACTTCAACTCGATGATCAGCATCATCTTCTGATTTATTCGGGGAAGCAGACGTAAAGGCGGCGCGCCTCTGGCTCGCCGCCTTTTTCTATGGCCGCTCGCAGGACATCGCCATGATTGCTTCCCACTTTTCCGGAAGCGCTTTAGAGTCACCGTGGCGCTCAGTGGCAAGGAGATCACGTACATGCGAGCATGGACCGGCCGTATTACGCTCGCTCTCACGCTCGCAGCAGCGGCGGCGACACCCGCCATGGCGGAGGATGCTGCGAGCGGCCCGACGCCCGCACTACCGGCGGCCCGCGCAGCGGTCAAGAATTTGGCTGATGGTCTGAAGGCGCAGCTCGGCGCGGCGATCCAGTCCGGTGGGCTCGTCTCTGCGGTGACGGCGTGCCACACCATTGCTCCAGCCGTCACAGACGAGGCGTCGAGCACAAGTGCGCTCACCGTGCGCCGCACGGCTCTCAAGGTACGCAATCCGGCCAATGCACCGGACGCTTTCGAGCGCAGGGTTCTCGAGCGCTTCCAGCGCGAGATGCGCGCCGGCAGCGATCCTGCCAGCCTCGAACATGCCGAGACCGTAACCGAGGGCGGCCGCGCCGTCTTCCGCTATATGAAGGCCATCCCGACGGCGGCCACGCCCTGCCTCGGCTGCCATGGCTCGAACGTTCAACCCGAGGTCAAGGCCGAGATCCTGCGCCTCTATCCGAACGACGAGGCAACGGGCTTCAGCGCCGGCGATCTCCGCGGCGCCTTTTCCGTCTACAAGCCCTTGTGACGCGTTCCTCCCTTGAACACGGCTTCATCCGTGTCCACCGCCACGACCTCGAGCTCGCCGTCACCGCTGTTGTCGTAGGTGAAGCGGAAATGCGGATCTGACGAAATCGAGATGCTGGATTCCATCTGAAACACCACCTCGTCTCCTCGCCTGACGGTCAAGTCCCGCACGAAACGCGCCGGCGTGTACGCCCGAGATATGGGATCCATCTGGAGCCCGTTGATGTTCGGATGACGGATCATGATCTGCGCCTCTCGCAGCGGCGATGACGGAAGCTCGGGCTCATAGCTGCGCACGACGATCTTGCCGAGATCGGCGCTCGCCCCATCAATATCCTTCGGGGCCGGCGCCGAGCATCCCCCTGACGCCTTCACGAATGCCTTCGCCATGTGCAGGCTCCCGTCGCTCGTCTCGATAACCGCCCGCACATAGGAATAAGTGTCGATCCGCACCCGCGTCGTGAGGGACCGCTCGCCGCCTTCGCCTGCCGCCGGTCCGAACGTGAACTTCGCGGCCACCGGAGAGGGGTTCTGGTCGATGATCAGCGTCGCCGACTTGAGCGGCGCCTTGACTGACGAGGGAATACGGACGGTGATGGGCACGGTCGCGGCATCCTCTGCGCGCTCGGGCGCATCGATCGCCACCGCTCCGTCGTTCTCGGCAATCGGTCGGTCCGCAAACACCTCCTGGCGGAGCGAAGGCCACATGTCCTCATCTGCGGCGACCGTTGGTGTAGCGGCCGGAACGAAGCCCGCCGTGACCAGGAATGCAATCGCTGCGGCTGCCCCACTAGTCTTTCGCATCCGGACCGCAACGCGCGTGTGTATCGTCATCGGTTATCCTCCCTGGATCGTGGTCTCCGCCCGATCGATCATTCCCACTCGAGCTCGGTAAACGCCGTCGTGACGTTGCGCACGTGATAGGTATCGAAGAGCTCCCAGTTCGGGCGCTCAGAGAGCCCCGCCAATTTGCTTGCTTCGCTGAGCGTCTTGTTCTCACGGATCAGCCTACGCACATCATCCGCCACCGTCTCCAAGTATTGCCGCTCCGGCGCGAGCGCCTCCGGAAACGCCATGGCATGCGGCCCATGCCCCGGCACGACGCGCGCGGCCTTCCGGTTCGCCATGTCGTCCAGAAGCGCGAGCCAGCCCTTGATGGAGCCGTCGATGGTCGGGATATGACGCGAGAACAGAAGATCGCCCATGAACAGCGTATCTGTTGCCGTATCGGTCACGATAAGATCGTTATCTGTATGCGCCGTCCGCTGCGCCTCGCACACGAGGCTGCGCCCGCCGAGATCGATCGTCGTCTGATCCTCGACGGCTATCGTCGGCAGCACGATCTCCGATCCCGCGAACGCGGCCTCGCCGATGAGATCACGGTTCGTTGCAAGATAGCTCTCGGCGCGCATCGCGAGCGCACGCTCGAGCTTATGGTGCCCCACGAACGCCGGCGCATCGTCCTTGAACGCTGCATTTCCGAAGACATGGTCGGGATGCATATGCGTGTTGATGACATAGCGGATGGGCCGATCCGTGACGCTCCGCACCGCCGCACGCAACCTCACACCGAGCTGATAGCTGCCGAGCGTATCGATGACCGCCGCCGCATCTTGCCCGATGACGAAACTGGCATTGGCGATATCGCCCCGGTTCGCGGCCGACTGCTCCTCATAGCGCCCCTGGTGCACGAAGACGCCTGGTGCGATCTCCTTTACGGCCAGCGCGGTCTGCTCGGCACGGGTCGGAACGGAGCGCAGCACAGGCACCGCCGCCGCCGCAAGGGCCGACATGAGAAACGTCCGGCGCTGCAGGCCGGAAAACGTGTCATTCCTGTGCATCATGGTCTCGTCATCACCATCTCTCAGCCGCTAAACTCCCTGCCTCCAAACTTTACGGTATGAGGGCATCGGCCACATCTCGGAGAGCCGGCCTGATCAATTTGGGATCCTTGAGCGCCCACGCCACGAGGCTGGCGCCCTGCAACGTGCTTAGAATGACGAGGGCGACCCGCTCCGGCTTGAGGCTTTGAGGAATCTCCCCGGCATCGATACCGTGCGCGAGGATCCCTTCGAGCCAAGCCAGATGAATGCCGAAGAAACGCTTGACGCGCCCCTGCATGGAAATCGGGAGATCCGCAGCTCCCGCCGCCAGCGCGCCGCAGAGCGGCATCAGTCCGTCGCGCATGCCTCCGGAAAAGAAATCACCGTAGGCCAGAAGCTTGTTTTTCGTCTGCAGACGCCGGCCGGCAAGCCGCTCGAGATCCGCGACGAACCGGTCGAGATAGGCATCGATGAGCGCGTTTCCGAGGGCTTCCTTGGTCGGGAAATGATGATGCACGCTCGCTTTTCGGATACCGACACGCGCTGAAAGATCGGCATAGCTGAATGCGGTGTATCCCACCGTGCGGACGAGGGTTTCCGCCTCGGCCAGAAGGGCAGTTCGTGTATCCGGCGTGCTCATGCAGAAAGACTACCTACCTATAGGTAGGCCGTCAACACGAAGGTCCGCCCGAGGGATACGCACGGGGGCGGAACCGGACGCAGGCGCGATCCCATAAAAAATGGCCGGAAACACTAGGTTTCCGGCCAAGGAGATGTGCACGTGCCGTCACGCGTGCACAGGGGGATGGGTTCTGAGCCTCAGCGGATCGTAGAATGGCATCCGGACCACGGTAGCCTTGAGCACCTTGCCGTCGTCGTTGATTTCGAGCGCCGTTCCGAGCTGTGTGTGGGATGGCGCGATCTGCGCCATGGCCAGCGACTTCATGAGATGCTGGCTGAACGCCGTGCTCGTCACGACGCCGACATCCTTGCCGCCCGCCAGCACCCGCGCGCCCGGCGTCACTGCTTCAGCTGAGGCGACCTCGAGGCCCGTGATCAGCGAGCGCTCCTTGCCCTTGCTCGCCGCAAGCGCTGCCTTGCCGCGGAAGTCCGGCTTACTGAGGTCGACGGTCCAGTCCGCGCGCACCTCCCACGGGGTCGTATCGCCATGCGGCATGTCGAAGGGGAAGAACAGGAGACCGCCTTCGACGCGCAGGATGTCGAGGCACGACCAGGAGACCGGCATGACGCCCTTCGCCTTGCCGGCCTCGAGGATCGAATCCCAGATGAACGGCGCGTCCTTGCTCGCGCAGTAGACCTCGTATCCACGCTCGCCCGAATACCCACCCCGCGCAATCGACACGTCGCGGCCGAAGAGCGTGGTCTTCTGGTGCTTGAAATATCCGAGATCGGCGAGCTTCATCGGCGTGTGCGCTGCCAGCACCTCGAGCGCGACCGGCCCTTGCAGGGAAAGAATGTGTACGTCGTCATCGCGCGTCGCGGTGACGTCATACTTGCCGATGACCTCCGCCACGGCGTCCTCGAACGCGCCACCGCCATGCGAGACACGGAACTGGTTCGGACCGTCGCAATAGACGAGAACGTCGTCGATCAGGGCGCCCTTCTCGTTGACGATATTCGTGATGTGCGAATCGCCGGGCGCGACCTTGGAGACATCCGTCGTCAGCAGGTAGTTGAGGAAGTCGACGGCTTGCGGTCCTGCGACGTCGATCATCTTTAAGGCCGTGACCTCGATGAGCCCGGCCCGGTAGCGGGTCGCCGCGACTTCATCGTAAGGATCCGTCGCATAGGTCTGCGGCACCGGCATATCGTTCCAAGATTGGCTGAGATCGGAGCCGAGCGCGCGGTGGCGATCGTTGAGGACGGATTGCCGAGATGCAGTGGACATGAAAAACATCCTTCAATAACTGGCGATCGAAAGCCGCAGCGGCAGAGACCATGCGGCCTATGAGGTGACGGCATCGTTGCGAGACCTGTTGGCGTTCCTCGAGCGCGACAACGCCGGCCTGCTGCCGGACGCGATGCCTGTCGGGCCCTGAGGCCTTCCGCCAGGCATGCCTTCGTGAACGATCCCTTCTCCGGAAATTTTGACGGGTGCCCTTCGATCCGCAGATCGGAACGGCACCCGCCGTATGCGCCTTGGGGCGTGATCCCGAATTGGTTGACGGCGCGCCATTGGGCACGCCGCCAACTTGCTAGCCGGGAAGCTGGAAGAACCAGTTCGCGGTGAGCACGACCACAACACCCGCGATCAGCGTCAGGTAGGGCAGGATGCCTGCCTTACGGACCTTGAGCTCCGACTCGGTCAGGTTCAGGTCGGCCAGCATGTGGGACGGGAACTTGCCCTTGTCCTGCACATAATGGCGGAACAGGAACACGGGGATGATCAGGCTGGCGGTGATCATGCCGGCCCACAGCGCCACCGGGTTCCAGACCTTGGCACCCGCGCCGAGGAACATGGCGTTCACGAACGCGAAGATCACACCGAGGACGAGGAGCGGCGTCGGCGCCTTGAACGGACGCGGAATGTGCCCGTTGTCGATGCGATGGATCCAGCCCGAGTTCAGGTTGAGGAAGTTGAAGATCAGGTAGCAGCAGTTCGAGATCGCGAGAATGAAGAAGTAGCTCGTGGCGTCGGCTGCTGCGATGGCGAGAAGCGGCAAGTTGAAGATCAGGTCCGTCCACATCGCCGACGTCGGTGCGCCATGGCTGTTCACCCGCGACAGGTAGCGCGGCAGCCAGCCGTCCACCGACCCCTGGTAGAGGGTGCGCGACGAGCCTGCCATCGACGTCATGATGGCGAGCATCAGCGCGAAGATCATCAGCATGATCATGATGGAGGTGATGAAGCCGCCGCCACCGACCATCTGGCCCATTGCAGCCGCCACACCCGAGCCATCGCCGATCGACTCTTCAAGCATGCCCTCGAGGCCGAGCACGCCCTGGAACGTGAAGGGCACGAGCGTGTAGAGCACGATGCAGAGCAGCCCCGAGTAGAAGATGGCGCGGAAGGTGTCCGTCTTCGGGTTCTTGAACTCGCTCGTGTAGCAGATCGAGGTCTCGAAGGCGTATGCCGACCAGGCGGCGATGAAGGTACCGCCGAAGAAGAGCGTCCATCCGCCAATCGACCAGTCGCCGTCCACAGCCACATACGCTTCCTTGAGCGGCACCAGCGGCGAGTAGTTATCCCAGTTGATCTGACCGGTGATGATCGGCACGACGCCGACGATCAGCATCGGAACGATGACGAAGAGGCCGACGTACTTCTGCACGTTCGCGGTGCCGAGAACGCCGCGATGCTGGATGGCGAAGGTCACCAGCATCAGCACGACGCCGATGAAGAACGTCCAGTTGAACGAGAACGAGACCGGGCCGATGGTGCCGGACGCGGCCGTCCAGTTGCGGAACTCCGGCGTCAGCGCGGCAACGCCATCCTGCGCGAGGAGCGCAGCGACGGCCTGATCAGAGGTCTGGCCGGCGTTCGCGGCGAGCCATTCGAGCACACGCGGGCTGTCCGCGGCGATCGTATGGGCGTTGGCCTGCACCCAAGCCAGGACCTCAGGCGAGTTCGCGGCAGGGATCGGTCCAAGCGAGTTGAGGATATAGGCCGCGGCAATGGAGCAGCCGAGGGAAAGCACCGGCGTCCATGCGAGCCAGTTGCACCAGACGGAAAGCGGCGCGATGAATTTCGAATAGCGCACCCAGGCAGAGGCGCCGTAGACGGACGCACCGCCGGATTTGTTGGGAAATAGGCCGGCAATCTCCGCGTACGTGAACGACTGGATGAAGCCCATGAAAATGCTCGTAATCCAGACGAGCAATGCGGCCTTTCCGGTAATGCCGGCAATGCCGCCAATGGAGAACAGAACCAGCGCGGGCACGCCGCTGGCAATCCAGAATGCCCCCCTCCAGTCAATCGTACGATGTAATGTCGACGGTTGATCGACCGACAACGTGCTCGTTGCGATGCTCATTGTTTCCTTCCCCAATTCACTTTCTGATTTTTTGCGACGTCCAGCCCCAGGCGCATGAAAAGTCCTTGGGTTGGAAAGTCGGGTGAATTTGGTCTAACGGCAGAGAAAATCAGCTTTTCGGTGGCAGGCCATCCCCATCCAAAAAAGACCAAATCCATCCAAAATACGCCGGATTTGATACGGCAGATACTACTCTAAAAGAGAATCGATCACGATCAATAGAAAAAGTTGCCTTAGAGGAAACTTTGATGGCGTGAACAAATAACAGGCACGACTCATCCGCGGCATGACGCCGCTTTCTCGCTTGTTCTTTCGCTGGAAAAAGAGGTCGTGGTTGGATATGGTTTCGCGCGGTCAACCGCAGCTTTTACGTGCGCGGTCCGCAGGCACGGGCCCCGAAAGCCCATAGGCTGAGGACCGTCGCGCTCTTGCCTCGACATGGTTCGAGAAGCGCGCAACCGCGAAAATAGGAAGCGATGCAACGCCGCTACCGATCCCGACCAATAATATTTGGCGAAACGCAGGGGATGACGATGCAGATCAAATCAGACGATCAGCCGGAAATGCCGCCTTGGGAGAAAGACGTGGCGCGCCATCCACTTGTGAAACAGCCCGTAAAAACCGTTGCATCGCGCATTTTTGACCGCATTGTTTCCGGCGATTACTCTTATGGGACGCGAATTCCCGCGGAACGGGAACTTGCCGGACAATTCGCGGAATCGCGCACCACCATCCGTCAGGCTTTGGACTTCCTTGAAGTCTACGGAGTGGTGTCGCGCCGTCCTGGTTTGGGAACCTTTGTCGCCTATCGCTCCGCGGCGCGACTCCCCCGCGATGAGCCTCCCTCTGAGGGCATGATCAACATCACGGCCATCGCCGAGACGGTTTCTCCCTTCGAGTTGAATGTCGCCGTTTCGATTCTCGAGCCGGAGATCGTACGGCTCGCGACGATCTACATGTCGATCCGCGACCTCGCGAACCTCCGCACCCTGCTTGAGCAATTGCACGAGGTCGTCACCGATGCGGATCGCTTCGCGCATCTCGAGAAAGACTTCATGATGGCGATCTCGAAGGGAACGCACAACTCAGCGATCATTACGATGTACCGTGTACTGCATGAGATCCGCCAGCAGCCCCAATGGTGCGCCGGCAGAAAACGCACGCTCACGCCGGACCGCATCCGTGAGGCGCAGCGCGCGCTGCGCTCGCTCTATACCGCGCTTGAGCGGCGCGATGTCGACAATGCCGTCGAATGCATGAGGCTGTACATAGCTGGCACTCAGGAGGATATGATCTACGCTGCGCCGTAGGCACTGCCGGGCACATGGCCTCGCGGATGCACTCGGCACTTTAGCAACGGGCCTGGTTAATGGTTGTGCGGTCGAGAAGTCCTTTCGCTTCGGCACTGTCGCTAGCTCTTGCCGACCACTCCATCGAATCTCCAACGGTCCTGCGCGTGGGCTTTCTCGCCCCGCTGACCGGAAAGCTGAAATCGTGGGCAGAGCCCGGCCTCAACGGCAGCCTGATCTGGCGCGACCGCGTCAATGCCGCCGGCGGCATCAAAGTCGGTATGCGCCGTTACATGGTGGATCTCGTTCCCTTCGATACCCAGTTCCAGCCGGAGTTGGCGCTGGCCGGTGTCCGGAAGCTCATCAACGAGGACGACGTAAAGTTCATCCTGATGGTGGGCGGGAACGACTTCACCGAGCCGGTGCGCAAGATCGTCAACAGGCACCGGATGCTCGTCGCAACCCTGCTGCCGAGCGATCTCAGCCCCGATGCGCCGACCCTCGTCGCACCGAGCGAGGTGCACCCGATCTACAACGTCACCGGCGTCGATTGGCTGAAGCGCCACGATCCCTCACTCAAGACCGCAGCGATGTGCGCCCAGGACGATCTGCACGGCCTGCCGTCTATTGCCACCTATCGCGCCGCGTTCGAGGCGGCTGGCATCTCCCTCGTCGCCGAACATCTGTTTCCGATCGAGACCACGGACTTCGGCGCCATCGTCGACAAGCTGCTGGCGAACGATCCAGACATCCTATGCTGGGATACGGCCTACGAGCCGTTCCTCCACGCGCTCACGTACGAGGCCTTCAAGCGAGGGTTCAAGGGCCGTCTGCTGGCCTGCACGTGCGACAACTATGAGAAGCTGATCGCCCGGACAAGCCCGGAGTTCATGGAGGGCTTCGTCTTTCAGTTCCCGGACTTCGACGACGAACGCCTCAACGACTCCCAGGTCAACTTCGAGAATGCCAACGAGTTCTATGCCGAGTTCTGCGCGCGTTTCCCGGGCACCTGGAGCGCCGTCTCGTGGGAATACGCCTCGACGCTCGAGCTGTGGAAGATGGCCGTGCAGCGCGCCCGCACGGTCGATCCGTTCTCCGTTCTTGCGATGATGAAATTCGGCGGCGTAGGCCACCACGCCTTTGGAGAGGCCGTCTGGTGGGGCCAGGAACTGTTCGGCATCGACAACGCGCTCGTCGGTGATTGGCCTGTCGTGATGATCGAGAACGGCCGCGCGCGCATTCAGGAGTTCGCCTCGATCATAGACTGGTGGAACCGGCACAAGGCGCTTCTCATCCACCACATGCGGGCCATGAACCTGATGTGGGACCAGCAGGCCGCCGCCCGCGTCGTCTCGCCGTGACCAGAGAAACGATCCTGCTCCAGGGGCCGTTGCGCGGCCGCGAGCAGACGCAAGCCCCCAGCCGCGCGCGGCTCAAGCCCCGTTCCGGGACGGGACACACGGCGGGCCAGGACATCCCATGCATCAACCGAATGAAACCTGCTCCGCGCTCGGGGGTTTCGAGAGGAAGGAGGCACCGAAACCAACCGGAGGTCCCCATGGTAGCTGGTTCCTTATATGCCGTTGATGGTCCGGATAAGCCCGCCCTGCAATGGGCGCTGCTCTATCCCGAGCGCGGCCAGACGGTTACGTTCAAGATCGGTGAGGATATCGTAGAGGCCCGGATCTCGGAGATGGAAGAGATCGCCGGCCTCGAGTTCAATCTGCGTGGCTCGTTCGCGTCCGGGTCGCTCAAGGGCGCGCCTTTCAAAGGCTTCTACAGCATCAAGACACGAACCGGCACGCTCCAGCTCGACGACGCAGACTGAGCCTCGCTCTTCGACGGAAAACGGAAAAGAGAAGCAGCGCGCGCAAGTCCTCGTTCCGAGCAGCGGCCTGCCTCGGCCCAACGGCACATATCTATTTTCGTCCGGGTTCGCCGGAACTTCACCGATGAGGCTGCATTGACCTCAGTGTCAGTCAAAGGCGAACCCGGAGGATTGATCCTGTGCCCCGCGTCCCTCTCGCCTCGCTCCTCGCCGTTCTTGCATTGTGCTCCTGTCCCGCCCTGGCCACCGAGACGGCCCGGTTTGACGCGCCGCAGCCCGGTCAGCCGCCGGGCGCAGAGCAGACCGTGAAGCCGCAGGCTCCGCAATTCGCAACCTCCGGCCCCGAGTGGCATACGCCGGGCCTCAATCCGGCTCTCTTGCGCTACAGTCATCTCGATCAGATCACCGCAGCGAACGTGAACCAGCTCGCTGTCGTCTCGACCTTCTCGACCGGGCTCAACAAGGGACACGAAGCGGCGCCGATCGTCGTTGGCGGCACGCTCTACGTCGTGACCCCCTACCCGAACGTGCTTTACGCGCTCGACATCACAAAACCTGGCACGCCCCTCAAATGGAAATTCGAGCCGCAGCCGGAAGCGGCAGCTCAGGGCGTAGCCTGCTGCGACGTGGTCAACCGCGGAGCGGCCTATTCCGAGGGACGCATCTTCTTCAACACGCTCGACGGGCAGACGTTGGCGCTGGATGCGGAGACCGGCAAGGAGCTGTGGCGCACCAAGCTCGGAAACATCCACATCGGTGAAACCATCACCATGGCACCGCTGGTCGCAAAGGATAAGGTGATCGTCGGAAACTCGGGAGGTGAATTGGGCGTCCGCGGTTGGGCGACCGCGCTCGATGCCGCGACGGGCAAGATCGTCTGGAAGGCTTACAGCACAGGCCCCGACAACGAAGTTCTCATCGGCGCCGACTACAAACCCTTCTACGACAAGGAGAAGGGCAAGGACCTTGGCGTCACCACATGGCCGACGGACATGTGGCAGCAGGGCGGCGGAACGGTGTGGGGCTGGGTCAGCTACGATCCCGACCTGAACCTCATCTACTATGGCACGTCCAACCCGGGTCCGTGGAACTCGTCGATGCGGCCGGGCGCCAACAAGTGGACGGCCGGAATCTTCGCGCGCGATGTGGACACGGGACAAGCTCGCTGGTTCTACCAGCTCTCGCCGCACGACGTCTCCGATTACGACGGCGTGAACGAGAACATCCTTCTCGACATCGACTGGAACGGCCAGCCGAGGAAGGTGCTCGTCCACCCGGATCGCAATGGCCACGTCTACGTCATCGATCGCACGAATGGCGAGGTGCTCTCAGCCAAGCCCTTCCATGCCATCAACAGCTCTCTTGGGGTCGACCTCAAGTCCGGCGAGCTCATCTACAATCAGGAGAAGCGCCCGCAGGCGAACAAGAAGGTGACGGACATCTGCCCGGCACCCCCCGGCGCCAAGGACTGGCAGCCCTCAGCCTTCTCCCAAAGCACGGGGCTGCTCTACCTGCCGCATAACAATCTTTGCATGGACATCGTTGAGACAGAGGTGGGCTACATCGCGGGCACACCATATGTCGGCGCCGACGTATGGATGAAGCCCGGCCCAGGCGGACACCGCGGAGAATTCAGCGCTTGGGACATCGCCGCCGGCAAGGAAGTATGGACCATCAACGAGCGCTTTCCCGTATGGAGCGGCGCCCTGGCAACGGCTGGTGACGTGGTGTTCTACGGAACCATGGAAGGATGGTTCAAGGCCGTGGATGCCAAAAGCGGCCAGGAGCTTTGGAAGTTCAAGGCCGGCTCCGGCATCATCGGCCAGCCGACGACGTGGACCGCCCCCAATGGCAAGCAGTACGTTTCGGTTCTCTCCGGCGTCGGCGGTTGGGCCGGGGCCATCGTTTCAGGCGAGCTGGATGGCCGCGACGGCACGGCGGCGCTCGGTTTCGCCAATGCCATGCGCGATCTGCCCGAGCACACCGCAGCAGGAGGCATGCTCTATGTTTTTGCATTGCCTTAAGGCCGGGCTCGCGGCCACTGCCCTCGTCGGCCTCGTAGCCGGAGATGCGGCGGCGCGCGAGCTGCGCGTCTGCGCGGACCCCGACAACCTTCCCTATTCCCACCGCAATGGCCAGGGTTTCGAGACTGAGCTGATGCGGCGCGTCGGCCAAGAGATCGGAGCCGACGTGACATTCGTCTGGAGCTATCAGTGGCGCGGCTTCGTGCGCAAGACGCTGCGCGCCGGCCTGTGTGACGTCGTCCCGGGCATGGCTGTCGGAACGGAGCGGGCTCGCCTCACACAGCCCTATTACACGTCGAGCTACGCCTTCGTAACGCGCAGCGAAGGCAAACCCATTCGCTCCTTTTCCGAACTCTCGAACGACATGACCATCGGCGTGCAGCTCGTCGGGGACGATGGAGCGAATACGCCGCCGGTGGAAGAGCTCGCAGCGCGGGGCATCTCCGCCCACCTCAAAGGGTACATGGTCTGGGGGCAGAGCCCTGCGCAAGGCACCCCGCTCGAAAGCATCATGCGCGCCGTGTCCGACGGATCCCTAGACGTTGCGGTGGTGTGGGGTCCGCAGGCCGGCTATTTCGCGACCCGCGAGGAAGCGCCGCTGACCGTCACAATCGTGCCGGCCTCCGACAAAACCACTCTGCCCATGAGCTTCGACATCGCCATGGGCGTGCGCAAGGATGATGCCGCACTTGCTACCGAGCTCGATGCAGCGCTTTCAAAGCTCAAGCCCGACATCGAAGCCTTACTCGACCGCTATCATATCCCACGCGTTCGACAGGCCCAGAATGGCTCCCATTAAGGCAGCCGCAATCGCGCGCGAAGATGCGGGCCGATCCTTATAATCGACCCGCTCTCGTAAACGGCCCCCTCTCAATCAAGGTCAAAAACCTGCCGCCGCTTGGTCTCCCGTTTGGCTATGCCTCCCGCCGGGCCGCGATATGCCGGTCAGGGCCTCGCCGGTCGCCGCCCTGCCGTCCGAGGACATCGCCACATCGCCGAGCGAGATGATGCCAACCAGCCGCTTGTCGCGATCGATGACGGGCAGGCGGCGGATCTGCTGATCGCCCATGTTTTGCGTGACATGCCTCAGGTCTTCGTCCTCATAACAATACCGCACATCGCGGGTCATGACTTCCGCGACGCGCGTTTCGGGCCCCTTGTTTTGGCCGATGGCCCGGATCGCAATGTCACGGTCCGTGAGCATCCCGACGAGCCGCTCGTTTTCGGCGATGGGAACAGCGCCGCAGTCGATCTCGCCCATCACCCTCGCCACCTCCTTTATGGATTGCTGGGGGTTAGCGATGTAGACATCCCGTGTCATGGCCTCTCGTACCTTCATGGTCCTTCTCCTCCGTGCTGCAAGCTCCCAAAACGCTAAACGCGCGGGTTCCCGGAGCGGAATTCCTCGCTCCTTGCGAAACGAGGCAACAGGTCCAGAGTTCCGGGACGGAGCGCCGGAGCCGGAACACACCTTCGAGCGGCGCGTTGCCTCGAAGATCCTCTCAAAGGAGACCGATGTGCAGCGGCCTCTGCAAATCTCCTACAAAAACCTCCCGACCTCCCCGGCACTCGACGAGTTGATCCGGGAGCGCGCCGCGGCGCTCGAGCGCTTCCATCCGCGAATTGTCGGGTGTCGCGTCGTGATCGAGATCCCCCACCGGGGAGCCGATAGCGCCAAGGTCCCCATCGGGGTCACCGTGGAGGTCGACGTACCGAACCGCGGCCTCGTCGTCGCCAAAGATGTGCAGGAACGCCGTGAGGCCAAGGGAGATCACACTGCTCCCCTGAACGCGGCGTTCGATGCGGTCGAGCGTCAGCTCGAGAAGATCAATACTGTCCAGCACGGCGATCGAAAGCGTCATGCCGCGGCCGGCCGCACGGCGATGGTCGTCCAGATCGTTCCTGAGCAGAGTTACGGCTTCGTCGAACTCGACAATTCGACTGAGCTCTACTTCACGCGCAATGCCGTCGTGAGCGGCAGCTTCGATGACCTGAGCGTCGGCATGATGGTCGTGGTCACGCCGGCGACCGCGGAAGGGCCGATGGGGCCGCAAGCCAGTTCCGTGCGTCTCTTCGACAAGGCAAAGACCCCGGCGTGAGGAGACGCGTGCCACGGGCGCCTCGCTAAGCGGCGCGGGCGGGCGCAACGCTCATGCGCCGGCAGCTTTCTGCGCATTCCTGGCAGACGGCTGCACAGTCCTCCATGTCTCCGACGTCCGCGCAACTTTGCGCACACGCCGCGCAGATCTCCGAACATGCGGCGCAGACCTGACGGTGCTCCGCCACTCCTGTCATCATGACCGCGGCCGATGCCCGGCATATTTCGGCGCACGCAATCATCAACGAAAAATGCCGCGGCTCGGTGTGGGCACCACCATGCTCCAGGCAAAACTTCATCGCGGTCGTCAGACAGGTATTAGCGCAACGCGAGCAAACCTCGATGCACGCGATCATGTCCTCTGGCAGCAATTTCATCGCACTCGCTCCTTGCAAACGTCCAGATCCAGCGCGGCTTGACGTCGCCGGCGGCGTGAACGGCATCCGTTGATGCCCAGCCTGGTTTCCTCATTGAGGTGCGACGTCTCGCACCTCGCCGGCTTCCATTTATGAGGAACAGCCCCCTGGACCCGGCGTTGGTTCCACGTGTCGTTCGAGAAGCGACATGGAAGGTAGCGGGCGATGGGGCGTCGTTTGCCCAGTGCCGACGTCGGGTTATCCCACGTCAATCGCTCCGTCGTTGCGCCTCTGGCCGTGTTTCCGCGGCCCTTCCCAACCTCTTCAAAAAGCGAAAGGACACCAGCAATGGCAGGACACACATCAGATCGCGGCTTCGCCTCCATGGACGAGAACAAGCAACGCAACATCGCCAGCAAAGGCGGTAAGAGCGTCGACCCGGAGGATCGCAGCTTTGCGAAGGACCGTGAGCTGGCGAGAGACGCCGGCAAGAAGGGTGGACACGAAAGCGGCGGCAACTTCGCCAACGACCGCGAACGTGCGGCGGCAGCTGGCCGCAAGGGTGGGCAGGCTTAAAGGCAGTGTTTCATCACTGTCGGCTATCGGACGAGAGGAGCATCCAGCATTCCCTGGATGCTTCTTTTCTTTATCCGCCTCATCTCGATGCGCCAATTGCGAGAGACTTCCGGAACATTGGGTTCAAGGCTCGCGTTGACCGTCGAGGAGGAGAGAAGCGCGATGCTGGTGATCGTTCTCTCGCATACCGACCCCGTGCAGTTGCTGATCGTATCCGGCGATGTTGGCGTTTGACACCCGGCGAAATGAAAGGGTGGCCTTGTCCCTCGTTCGCACCCTCGCGCACACGGTCTTCGCAGGCGTGATCGCCGGATTGCTCTGCGGACTCCTGCTCGCAAATACTCAGCCGCTGCTGCAAACCCTCCTCTCGGCAGAGAACAGCGGAGCGCGCTTGGCGTTCTTGATCGTCTGCCTCCAAGTCGGCGCTGCTGTGGCCCTTCCCATCGCGATGCTCCCCGGGCATGATGAGTAGTCGCGCCGCCTTCACCCGATCTCCTTAATTCCCGTTTATTCTCAGCCAGTTGCAAACTCCCGGGCGGGCCGTGATGGCGCGCGCGATTGTATTTGACAAAATCAAACCGCTGGTGCGGAAATGATGCGCGATCCTGTGCCGTTAGGGTGTCCCGAGGAGAACGCACTTGCACAATGGGCTGTCGTTTCTTCTCGGCGGAGGCCGGGCAGCGGAGGACATACGGCAATTCGATTGGGCAGCCTCTCCGCTCGGTCCGATGAGGCTTTGGCCCCAGTCCCTGAAGACAGCTTTGAGCCTGATGCTGCTCTCGAGATTTCCCAAGGCCATCGCCTGGGGGCGCGAGCGGATCACGTTTCACAACGATGCTTTCAGGCCCATCCTTGGAGACAAGCCTCCGGCGATCGGCCGGCGCTTCAGCGAGGTTTGGGCAGAGGTATGGCCCGCCATCCAGCCCATGATCGACAGGGCCTTTGCCGGCGAGCCAACGTTCATCGAGAATTACGCGATGCTCTTGAACCGGCGCGGATACCCCGAGCAGGCGTATTTCACGTTCTGCTATAGCCCAATCCATACCGAGAGCGGCAGTGTCGGCGGTATGATGGACACCGTCATCGAAACAACGGAAACGGTTTTGATGCAGCACCGGCTGGCGGTGATCAATGCCGAGCTTTCTCACCGCATGCGCAACCTGCTTACTATGGTCTCAGCGATCACGACGGCAGCCTTGCCCGCCGATCAGGGAGCGAGCGAGTTTCGCGATAGCGTTTCGAAGCGCCTGACGGCGCTGGCGCAATGCCATTCGTTTCTCTCTGCAGACGCCGTCCGTGAGGCGCCTATTTCGGAGCTGATCGAAAGGGCTTTCGCACCGCATCCGGAGCTTCTTGCGAGGGTTCATGCATCCGGGCCAGAATTGCTTCTCAAGCCGAGCCATGCCCTCGCGCTGTCCTTGGCCCTCAATGAACTGATGACCAATTCCTTGAAATACGGCGCCTTGGCCGGCTCCTCCGGCACCATAGCCGTCCGCTGGGATCCTGCCGGATTCAACTTCGCATGGCATGAGACCGGAATCGCGAGCGCCGACCGAACAACCGGCCAGGGTTTCGGCACCAAGGTGCTCATGCAGTTCGTACCGGCATCGTTCAACGGCCAGGCGCGTATCGAGTTCAAGAGCGACGGCGTCTACTACGAACTCATGGCGCCGCCGGCCGCACTCAAGATCGCCTCCTAAATCAGATCCAATTCAGGCGGGACGCCAGGAGGCGTGCTCTCTCAACAATTAACGAGAGACTTTGCGGTGAGCGGAGACCAGCCACGCGCGTTAGCGCGGCGTCGGCTGCGGCGGCGGCGCGGCCTTGTTCTCGAGATCAAGATTATGGCCGGCAGGGGGATAGGCCGGTTCTCCTTTATGAAACGGCCCGAATGCGAGGAAATAGCCCATGAGGAATAGAAACAGGACGATCGCTCCGTAGACGGCATAGCGCACCGTCACGCGTCTGCCGTGGCCGCTTTCTTCCTCATACCGGCGTTCCGGCCCTTCCGCTGCCATCATCCGTTTCCTCTTCGGCTGCACCTCCCCGTGTCGGCTTTCAACCGGCAATGTCCGAGCTGGTTCCGATGTTAGGAGCAGAGTGGGCACATGCGCCGTCCGCAGTGATGTGCCTGTGCTGGGTTCACGCAACGCCGTTCAATCGCAAAGCGTTGCCACACTCTTCGCGGGCGGCAGGGAACAACCAAGCTTGCCTCCGGTTTTCCTTCACGACGAGACCGGCAAGAACAAAAGGAAGCTTCCCATGACCAGCGCCCGTGATTCCCTCGCGGCTTGGCTCCGTGACGCCCACGCCATGGAAGGTCAAGCTGAAACGCTTCTTTCCGCTCAGATCGAGCGCCTTCAAAATTATCCCGAAGCCCTGCCTCGTTTGCGATCGCACCTCGAAGAGACGAAAGCCCAGCGCCAAGCACTCGAGCGCTGCCTCGAAAAGCTAGGCGAAAACACCTCCACTTTGAAGGACGGCACCATGAAGATGGCAGCCAACCTTCAGGGGTGGATGCATGCCCTCTCGGGCGACGAGGTCCTCAAGAATACCCTCGCGAGTGCAGCCTTCGAGCAGTTTGAAGCCGCGTCGTATCGCATGCTCGTCTGCGCAGCAAAGATCGCGGGCGAACCCGAAATCGCGCGGACCTGCGAGCATATCATGGAGCAGGAAGTCTCGATGGCCGACTGGGTCTGGTCCGAGCTTGAGCCCTTGACCGAGAAATATCTCCAGCGCGAGATGGCGGGAATGGAGGCCAAGCGATGAGCGTTGGGCCGGCGCTTGATGACGACGCCCGGCCCGCCTTCCTGTTTGAATCGGAGACGGGCGAGTGGCGAGCCGTTGCGTTGGACAAGGACGGCACGGCGCTACCCCGGTTTGGCGGACAGCGGTGGAAGCTCATCCAGTCATTCGAGCTGGGCGTCCGCGAGCCCGTTCCCGCAAACATCGATCCGGAGCCCATATTGCGCGGCATCTCCGCCCGCGGCTTTTACGTCTGGAGGACGAGCCGCATCCTGCCCGTAGGCACGGCGCAATAACGTCAGTGGCGCGTACGATGATCAGGCGATGCGCCGTCTGGCGCGCCGCGACCTTGATCCGGTCGAGAGCAGCCTGACGGTCTCCTGCTCCTCGAATGCGAGAGCTCCGATCGTTTCTTTTCTGGTTCGCTTTTTGGATGGCCGAGCGGGCCGGCTTCGAATGAGATCCCCAGCGAGATAACCGCTGAGGATCTTGGGATGGATGTAGCACTTCCGGCAAATCGACGCCGTGTTGCCCAGGCGCGCCGCAACTCGCTTTACGGCTTCGCGAATGTTCTGCTTGGCGTCCGTTGCTGAGGCGGCAGTTCCGAACTCTCTTAGAGCGGCGGCCGCGAGCACCGTTCCTGCCCATGTGCGGAACATTTTGGCCGTCACCGCCGGCCCCGCTATCTCTCTGAGATAGTCATTGACGTCCGCGCTGGTGACTTGGCGCACAGAGCCATCCTCGGTCTCGTATTGAAAGAGATGCTGGCCCGGCAAATCCTGGCACGACTTCACGATCCGCGCGACACGTCGATCGGTGATCTTGAGCTTCCATTCCTTGCCGGTTTTTCCGCGGAACCTGAAGCGCATCTCGCTCCCGTTCATTTGGACGTGCCGATCTTGAAGCGTGGTCAGGCCGAAACTCTTGTTCGCCCGCGCATATTCTCTGTTGCCTACTCGGATCAGCGTCGTATCGAGCAGATGGGCGATCGTGGCGAGCACCCGCCTCCGTCCCATACCCCGTTCGTTCATATGGGCTTCTATGGTCCCGCGAAGTGCCGGCAAGCCTTGTCCGAAGGACAGCAGACTTTCGAATTTTGCCTCGTCGCGGACGCGGTTCCAGTCGGCATGATAGCGGTATTGCTTGCGGCCACACGCATCCCGGCCGGTAGCCTGGATATGGCCCCACGCATGTTCGCAAATCCAGACGTCGGTCCAGGCAGGCGGGATGGCGAGACTTTGAATCCGCGCACGCGTCTCCAGATCCTTGACGGTTTGGCCGCTAGGCCACGTGTACCTGAAAAGCTTGCTGCGCCTAATCCGAGAGATGCCCTTCTCAGCATCGCTCACAAATACGAGCCCCGCGTGTTCAGCGCTCGCGGCTGAACCGCTTGCATTGCATTGTCTGGCGTCGTCCAACATGCAGCGCTCCCGGGCGGACCAGAACCACAACGCCGCAAGTGCATTGTAGTTCATGCATTTTGATGCGGGCTGCAAGGAGCTAGGTCGTGCTGCTGGAGATCGGAGATATCGTATTGAGGCTCACAGCAGCAGTGATTGTGGGAATCGCACTCGGGATTGATCGCGACATCGAGCGCAAACCCATCGGGGCGCGCACCCTGGCGCTCGTCTCACTCGGCGCCGCGGCCATTGCACTCGCAACGATCAACGTGCCTGGGCTATACGATAACAAGGACGCATTGAGCCGCGTCGTGCAGGGACTCATTCAGGGTGTAATGGCAGGCATCGGCTTCATCGGTGCGGGCGTTATTCTCCACAAACCCGATGTCGATCTCGTAAAAGGCCTCACCACGGCGGCAACGGTCTGGGTGTCGGCGGCGCTCGGCGTCGGATGCGGCCTCGGCCAGTGGATCGTTGTCGGTGCCGCAACGGTGCTCAGCCTGATCGTGCTCATCGCTCTCAAATACGTGTTCTCGCTTCGGAATATCGATATTGATTGAAAAGAGCGCTCTGTTCGGCGCGCAGTCCTATGCGGCGGGCGGACAGCTCCGAACAGGCAATTTCCCTCCACGCGCATCGAGTGCACACACACGCTTCTGCGGATGGAGCCTCCGCCCAGTCCTCCTTACCGGAACCAACAGGCCTTCCACCGATTGGGAATGGCATGGAAACGAATGCCAATACCCCATCAACCGAGCTCTCGATCTCGCCCGACTACATCTCCCGTCTCATCGTCAAGGCACGAGGGGTGCAGTCCCGGGAGGGTTTGGTGGATCCGGATGCGGGCTCGAACCCCACCGATGACCGGATGGTCGACGCCCTTCAGGAAGGGCCGGGAGACCTCTCCCGTGCCGAGATCGTCCAGGAGATCATCGGCCTCAATCCGGATCAGCAGAACGAGCTCGTCGCCCTCATGTGGCTCGGACGTGGCGACTTCGAACCTGCAGAATGGCAGACGGGCGTACAAACCGCCGCAGAGCGTCGCGAGCGGCCCACGGCCTCTTACCTCCTGAGCCAGCCATTGGTTGCGGACTACTGGGCGGAAGGACTCGAGCGACTCGGCTTCGGGGTGCCGATGCTGGACCCCGACAGTGACGACGTCGAGCTTCGCCGGACTTAGCCGCAAGCGCGCGACGCAAAACTCCCAACAGATCCGGCGAGGCTCCTGCAATGTCCAGAAATGCGTCAGATGCCCTCGTCGAAACCCTCATCTCATGGGGCGTCGACGTCATCTTCGGCATGCCCGGCGATGGTATCAACGGCGTGATGGAGGCGATACGCACCCGCCAGGACCGGGTTCGCTTCATTCAGGTCCGCCATGAAGAATCCGCGGCGCTCATGGCCTGCGGGTACGGAAAATGGACGAGCAAACTCGGTTGCTGCTTGGCGACCACCGGCCCTGGCGGCATCCATCTCCTCAACGGGCTTTATGACGCCAAAGCCGATGGGGTGCCGGTGCTGGCGATAACCGGGCTCCCCTATCACGATCTGGCCAACACCCGGACACAGCAGGATGTCGACCACAGCAAGCTGTTCATGGATGTCGCCCGCTATAGCGCCACCGTCATGGGCGCAGCCCAGGTGGAGAATGTCGTCAGCCTCGCCTGCCGTACGGCGCTCGCCGAGCGCGGCGTAGCCCACGTTGCGATCCCGACCGATGTCCAGGAGCAATCAATCGATGACGCACCGCGTTCGCCCCGCAACAAGGAGCATCATGTCTCGATGGCACGGGCCGAAGCCATGCGCCTCCCTTCGGAAGACGACCTTGATCGCGCCGCCGAAATCCTGGCGGCCGGCCACCGCATCGCCATCCTCGCCGGACAGGGCGCGCTCGGCGCACGAAAAGAGCTCGTTGAGGTCGCCGAGAAACTCGGCGCGCCGATCGTCAAGGCCTTGCTTGGCAAGGCGGTCGTGCCGGATACACACCCGCTGACCACAGGGGGGATCGGCCTGCTCGGCACGCGGCCGTCGCACGAGGTCATGGAGGCGTGCGACACGCTTCTTATCGTCGGCAGCACGTTCCCCTACATCGAATATTACCCGAAGCCCGGCCAGGCGCGGGGTATTCAGATCGATCGCGACGCGACCCGCATCGGCCTCAGGTTTCCCGTTGACGTCGGGTTGGCTGGCGATGCCGGCGCAACGCTCACGCGCCTCTCGGAGCGCCTTACACGCAAAGACGATCGTACGTTCCTGTCACGCGCCCAGGAGAGCATGCGCCATTGGCGGGCATTGCTGCATGGCTCCTCGGAGCCCTCAGCGAAACCGATGAAGCCGCAGACGATCGCCACCGCACTGAGCCGTCGCCTCGCATCGGACGCGATCGTCGTGGCCGACTCGGGCCACAACACCGGCTTGTGCGCTCGCTATGTCGACATCACCGACAAGCAGATGTTTTCCGTCTCGGGTCATATGGCCACGATGGCCTGCGGCGTTCCCTATGCGATTGCCGCGAGCCTTGCCTATCCGGAACGCCAAGTCGTAGCGTTTGTCGGCGACGGTGGCCTCAGCATGCTCCTCGGCGAGCTGGCGACGATAAAGCGTTACGACCTTCCCATAAAAATCATCGTACTGAAGAACAACACGCTTGGGCAGATCAAATGGGAGCAGATGATGTTTCTCGGCAATCCGGAATACGAATGCGACCTCGAACCGATCGACTTTGTCAAAATCGCGGACGCCATGGGCATCAAGGGCTATCGTGTCGAGACACGCGCTGACTGCGATGCCATCCTCGACGAAGCATTGTCCAGCCGGGACGCCGTCCTTGTGGAGGCCATCGTCGACCCCAACGAGCCTCTGCTGCCGCCCAAGCGCGTACCGGCCTATGTCGAGAATCTCGAGAAAGCCCTACGCCGGGGAACCCGGGGGCGCGCCGAGATCGAACATGCCCTCCAAGAAGAACCATCTCGCAGCATGCTCGAGGGCTAGTGCGAAGAGCAGTGCACCTCGGGCCCGCGACCGGCGCAAGCGCCACGTCTCATGCCGCGGACGAGCTGCCAATTTATTTTAGGAAGAGTTGCAGTGGCGCCCCGTAGGGGACTCGAACCCCTGTTACCAACGTGAGAGGCTGGCGTCCTAGGCCACTAGACGAACGGGGCTCTCTCCGAAGAGACAAGAGCTATAGGAAAGGCTGCGCCCGCAATCAAGCCCGATCTTTCCGGCGCGCGGCCCTGGGGCTGCGGCCAAAAGCGTCGTCGCAAATGGCCGCCTCAGGGCTGGGAGGCGGCTGGTGCGATGTCGAAGCGCCGGAGAACGGCTCCGGAGGCGACATCCACCACGGCAACCCCGCTTCCCGATGGGCCATCGTAATGGATCGCAAGCCGGTCGCCGCTCACGGATACCGACTTGATGGCCGCGCCCGGGGGCAGAGAAAGCCGTTCGATCGCACCGGCGCGCGCCTCGGTCGCTTCGCCATCCCTCCGTTGCGTGGACGGCGTCGACGAGAGATAGATGATCCGCATCACAACGGCGACAATCCCGGCCACGATGAGCAGCCCGAGAAAGACCACAATGAAAACTAGCAAGCGCTCTTTGACCGTATTGGCGCCGCCGGCACCTTGGACCGGAACACGCGGATCAACGCGCGGATCGTTGGAGGATGATGTCATGCCGGAACCTTCGGATATGAAGCCGGCGCCTCGTCTAACAGGTTTCCCGGCGAGGCGACAGATGATCGGCCGCCTGCAACACGGCTCGGCCGCGGCGACAGACACGAGGCGCACCGCAGGATGACGGATGACACCAAGCTGAGCGCCGAGACAGCGGGCATAGTCGAAGGCACGGTTGAAGGCACGCACGAGTTCACGGTCGCCGAGCCGGAGGCCGGGCTTCGCCTGGATCGTTTCCTTGCGAACCGTCTCGCAGGCCTGAGCCGCGTGCGCATCCAGGCGCTGATCCGCCAGGGAGCGGTGGACGGCGCCGCCGCCGGCCCGCTGAGCGACCCTGGCGCGAGGATCGCGCCGGGGCAGCGCATCCGCATCGCCGTGCCCGCACCGGAACCCCAGGCCCCCGCCGCCGAGGCCATGCCGCTCTCCATCATCCACGAGGACGAGGACCTGATCGTCGTCGACAAGCCGGCAGGCATGGTGACCCATCCCGGCGCTGGCCAGGCGCAAGGCACCCTCGTCAACGCGCTCCTCGCCCACTGCGGCGAAACCCTCTCGCGCATCGGCGGTGCCGAGCGCCCTGGCATCGTCCACCGCCTCGACAAAGATACGTCAGGCCTCCTGGTGATCGCGAAAACCGACGCGGCGCACCTGGGCCTCGCCGAGCAGTTTGCGGCTCACGGCGCGGACGGACGCATGGTGCGCGCCTATGAAGCTTTCGTCTGGGGCGTCCCTTCGCGGCGCAGCGGCGCCATCGACGCGCCGCTCGGCCGCAGCGCCAGCAACCGCACCCGCATGGCCGTTCTGCGCGGCGACGAAGGCCGGCACGCCGTCACGCATTTCGAGGTGATCGAGACCTTTGCCGATGCGGCAGGAAGGCCAGTCGCGTCCAGGCTCCGGCTCATGCTCGAGACCGGACGCACGCATCAGATCCGCGTACATCTCGCCCACATTGGCCACCCGGTTATGGGAGATCCAGTCTATGGCGCGGGATTCAAGTCCAGCGCGCGCCGGCTTTCGGACAAGGCGGCCCGCACCCTCGCGGCCCTCGGCCGCCAGGCTCTGCATGCGACGGAGCTGGGCTTCGAGCACCCGATCACGGACCGTCCTCTCCATTTCAGAAGCGAGTGGCCGAAAGATTTGGAGGCGCTTTATCAGGCGCTCACTCTCACGGCCGCACGCGGGAAGACTGCTGCAAGGCCCGGCAAACCCAAGGTAAAACCCAACGTTTCCAAACGGTAATTAGCCGAACCGACGGATTCGGCCGTAGGATCGCGTTAAATGGAAGTGCGCCGGCGAAACCCGGAAGCGATCCAAGCGTTGGGCTGTAACGTAGTGACTAGGGCATAGGCGGCGTTTGCCGGGCCGAAAAACAATGCCCAGCAAACCGCACCCTACGCACTACGGCATGAAGCCGACGCCGTCCGGCGCCGGCAGCCACCTGGGGCGGTCACCCGCCTCATGGGGAACATGGGGAGCGTGAACTGGCCGGTCAAGCCGGTCGGAGCGTAACGAAGAGATGGCAGCAAAAACTCTTCCGACGATTGCCGCCGGCTCTGGCGGTCTCACCCGGTATCTCGAAGAGATCCGCCGGTTTCCGATGCTTGAGCCTCACCAGGAATACATGCTGGCGAAGGCTTGGCGCGAGCACGGCGATACCGATGCCGCCCAGCAGTTGATCACGTCGCATCTGCGTCTCGTGGCCCGCATCGCCATGGGATACCGCGGCTATGGTCTGCCGATCGGCGAAGTGATCTCGGAAGGCAACGTCGGCCTCATGCAGGCCGTAAAGCGCTTCGAGCCGGATCGCGGTTTCCGCCTTGCGACCTATGCAATGTGGTGGATCCGCGCCTCCATCCAGGAATACATCCTGCGCTCGTGGAGCCTCGTGAAGATGGGCACCACCGCGGCCCAGAAGAAGCTCTTCTTCAACCTGCGCCGCGCCAAGAGCCAGCTTCAGGCGCTGGACGACGGCGACCTCAGACCCGAGCACGTCGAGACGATTGCGAAGCGCTTCGGCGTGTCGGAAGAGGATGTCATCTCGATGAACCGCCGCCTTGGCGGCGACGCATCGCTGAACGCGCCGGTGCGTGCGGATTCGGAATCCGGCGAGTGGCAGGACTGGCTCGTCGACGATGCGCCAGACCAGGAAGAGCAACTCGCCGAAGCCCAGGAGCTAGGCCGGCGCAAGTCGTACCTGAGCGATGCACTCTCGAGCCTCAATGATCGCGAGCGGCGGATTTTCGAGGCGCGCCGGCTGTCCGACGACCCGATCACGCTGGAGGAGCTGTCCACGGAGTTCGGCGTCTCGCGTGAGCGTATCCGCCAGATCGAGGTGCGCGCCTTCGAAAAGGTGCAAAAGGCCGTGCAGGACGCCGCGCGGCTCGAGACAGGCGACGTCAGCTGAGTAAGCCGTTTTTACATCACGCTTGGCAACAGTCTCAAGCGATATAGAAAGCGTTCGATCCGGTGAACCGGATCGAACGCTTTAATGGCGGCGCAACCACTCGCGGGCGCTCTTCTGGGCGGCCGCGATTTCTTTTTTCGTCATCTCGCGTGAGATTTCGAGACGATACGCTCGGGCATCCTGATTGCCTCTCTGCGCCGCAAGATTGAACCATTTGTGCGCCTCGACGAGATCAATCTCCACATCACGTCCGGCGCAATACATGAGGCCGAGGTGGAACAGCGCGTCCGCCCCTCCTCCCTGTGCCGCGACGTCAACGACGTCGGCAGCAGAAAAATCAAATCGTGCCATCCCTATTTACCTTCGTCTTCTCGTTCTTCGAAAACCGGCCCCCGCTGTTCCGCGCCAAGCGCCCGCAACACGGGGATCCATGAGAAAAACGATAGCGTCCCGGCCAATGAGAAGCGGTAAACGGGGGATGGCCATCTTCGCCAACAAGCCATTGCCAACTGACTCGTTCCGACCCGAACGGCCGAGTTCCGGCCACGGAGAAATCCAAGCTTAACGGTTCCGGAAAGGTGGCGCTAACCATACGCCGAAAATGACTGGCCGATGCCTTTCCGGTTCATTTGAGCGCCGTGTTCATGCCGCGTTCAACGGCCGGGCGTTGCGAGATACGTTCGACCCACGCCTTGATGCGCGGAAAGTCGTCGAGGTTCTGCCCCTGCTTCGGCCAGGACAGGATCCAGGGGTAGGATGCGATGTCGGCGATCGAATATTCGTCGGCGATGAAATTTCGCCCTTTGAGCCTCTTCTCCAGCACACCATAGAGCCGCGACGTCTCGTTCGTATAGCGCTCGATGCCGTAGGCCACTTTCTTCGGCGCATAGACGCGGAAGTGATGGGCCTGCCCGGCCATCGGACCGAGGCCGCCAACCTGCCAGAAAAGCCATTCCTCGACAGCAACCCGCCCCCGCTCCGTCTTCGGATAGAGCTTACCCGTCTTGCGGCCGAGATACTGCAGAATGGCCCCGCTCTCGAAAACGGAGATCGGCTCGCCCCCCGGACCATCCGGATCGACGATGGCAGGCATCTTGTTGTTGGGCGAGATCTTGAGGAAGCGCGGCTTGAACTGATCGCCCTTACCGATATCGACGGGCTTGATGCGGTAGGGCAGTCCGCACTCTTCGAGCATGATGCGGATCTTGTGCCCGTTCGGCGTTGGCCAGAAGTGAAAGTCTATCGGCTTTTTCGACATGGCGGTCTCCATCAGTCATCCGATACGTAAAGAGGTACGCGACACTGGCGCTTGCTCGCCGCACGAGATCTCGCCCGCTACGCGTTCGCGGAAGCTGGCGCAGAGTAGATCCCAACTTCGTCGGGGTGAGATGCAGAGCATAGGCACGCCGCCACCACAAACACACCGTCATCCCGGCGCAGGCCGGGACCCACGCAAGGCCCCACACGCACGCCGCCTGCAATATGCCTCCGCCCGCGAGCGGGCACGCGCCTGATACGTTCCTACGACGAGAAACGAGAACTCTAGATCGTAAACACCGTCGATCCCGTGGTGCGGCGTCCTTCAAGCGCCGCATGTGCGGCCGCCGCCTCCTTGAGAGGGAACGTCTGGTTGACGGCGATCCGGATGGCCCCGCTCTCGACCATACCGAAAAGATCGGCGGCATTCTCGGCGAGCTCCGCGTGCGTCGCCGTATAGGCCATCAGCGATGGGCGCGTTGCAAAGAGCGAGCCCTTGAGCAGCGAGAGATCGAACGGCGGCACCGGCCCCGATGCATTGCCGAAGCTGACCCACAATCCCCTGGGCTTCAGGCACTCGAGCGAGCCGCGGAAGGTATCCTTGCCGACGCTGTCGTAGACGACATCGCAGCCCTGCCCCTCGGTGATCTCGGCGACGCGCTGAACGAAATTTTCCCGTGACGTCACGATGACGTGCGCGGCGCCATTCGCCCGCGCGAGCTCCGCCTTCTCGTCCGTGCTGACCGTGCCGATCAGCGTCGCGTCGCGCGCCCGCGCCCACTGACACGCGATGAGCCCCACGCCGCCGGCCGCCGCATGGAAGAGCACGACCGTGCCCGGCACCACATTGTATGTCTCGCGCAGGA
Organism: Hyphomicrobium sp.; assembly: GCF_036780825.1. Lineage (GTDB taxonomy): Bacteria > Pseudomonadota > Alphaproteobacteria > Rhizobiales > Hyphomicrobiaceae > Hyphomicrobium_C. The sequence goes on from NZ_DAIQCD010000005.1 coordinate 112,125, forward strand.
GATAGCGGACCGTCATGCCTTGCAGCATCATGGCCGCGGCGGTCTCGTACGCGATCGCCTCCGGCAGCTTCACAAGCCGGTCCGCGGCGATGACGCGCTCCTCCGCGTAGCCGCCAAGCACACCCGCATAGGCAACGCGCTCGCCGACGGCGAGCGACGTCACACCCAGACCAAGCTCGACCACATCGCCCGCGCCTTCCATGCCGATGACGGCGGGCAGCGACGCCAAAGGATAGAGGCCGGTGCGGTGGTACACGTCGATGAAGTTGAGGCCGGCCGCGCGCTGTCTGATTCGCACCTCTCCCGGCCCGGGTGCGCCGACGGGAATCTCCTCCCAGACGAGCACCTCGGGCCCGCCGACCGCATGCACGCGCACACCATGCGCCATAGCTGACAACTCCATGAAAGGAATTGAGTATCGTCTATCACGATACGCGGCGGCGCGGCATTCCGTTCACTGGAGTTTCGCGCTGCTGCCTTGACCATGCCATGGCTGGCTTCTATTGGCTCGTACGAGTGTTAACAAGAGGCTCGGGAATGAGCGTGCGCCACGCCGCCGCAAGCGCGGCGAATCTGGCCCTGGTTGTGGGCCTTCTCAGCCTCGGCGCATGCCTGGGCGCCTGCGCGATGGGAAGTCCGGAGATCGGCACGCGTGCCGGGCTCGGCTGCGTCGATGATAGCCCGGAATGCGTGAACCGCCGTCAGGCCACGCTGCGCCATATGGTGTCGGATAAGTCCAAGAGCTGGATCAACGAAGCCCCCACGCCCGAAGCTTATGCGTCCGGCGTCCGGCTCTTTGCCTACAAGACCAAGAAGGCGGAGCTCACCTGCGAGGAGCTGAAGCGCGGCAAACTCGAGGCCGACACGGCGCGCGCCAGCCTCTCGAGCGTCGGATCGCGTCTGACGCCCGCTCAGGTCTCGCGGAGTGTCATGCTGGCCGGCGAGGTCGGCCGCGAACTGCAGACTGAGATCAATCGCCGTTGCAAGAGAAGCTGACGCTGGCAAACTGGTGCCCGCCGGCGGGCCGCGCGCCCTCCGCGCCAGCCATCGAACGAGCGCCCTCTCGCGCGGTTGCTCCCGACAGGAAAGATGGTCCCGATGGCACTTGAGTCAGTTGTCGAAGCGGTCGTGACCTTTGTCCGCGAGAACGAGGAATGGACCGCCCCGGTGGTCTTTCTCATAGCTTTCGGCGAAAGCTTCTGCTTCCTCTCCCTCCTCGTCCCTGGAACCGCGATCCTCGCCGGCGTGGCCGCACTTTTGGCAGCGAGCGGCATCGAGGCGCGCATCCTCATGCCGGCCATCATCGCCGCCGGCCTCGGTGGCTCGCTCGGCTATGCCAGCTCATTTTGGATCGGCCGCTATTTCAAGGACAGTGTTCCCAAGATCTGGCCTTTCACCACGCGCCCTCACCTGATCAAGGACGCGGAGGAGTTCTTTGGCACTTACGGCGCTTTCGGCGTGTTCCTCGGCCACTTCTTCGGGCCCGTGCGCGCCGTGATCCCGATTGTCGCCGGCATGTTCCGCATGCGCGAGATCCCGTTCCAGGTCGCCAACGTTCTCTCGGCCTTCGTCTGGGCTGCGGGCGTCATGGGCCCCGCCTTCTATCTCGTCACCTTCAAAGACGAGGTGATGGCCGCCCTCGCCGCCAATCGCTATGCGGTGGCGGCCGGCCTCTTCCTGCTCTCGTTTGCCAACAGCATCCCGCGTCCGATCCTCTTCGTACCGACGCTCGTGCTCGTGCTCGCCGTAGGCTCGCTGATGGTGCTGAGCAACGGCGACTTCACGCTGATCCTCGCGGCCGCCGCCGCAGGCGCGTTCGCGGGCGACATCTATGCCTATTGGAAAGGCGTGCGCCATCGGGAAGACCGTCTCGCGACATGGCCATTCTGCGCCTCCGCCAAGCAGCATGCGGCGGCACAGGCGTTCATCGCAACACATGGCGTTCAGGGTCTGATCCTCAGCAAGTTCCAAGGCTTCAATCGCGGCCTCGTGCCGCTCGAGTTTGGAAGCCTCGAGCGTCCGGTGCTGCCGTTTCTTGCGGGCAGCGCGATCTCTGCCGTGCTTTGGGCGCTCGCGCTTCTCCTACCCGCCATCATCATCGGCGCGTTCATCGCCTGAGAGCGGAAACGGCGGAAATTCTCCCGCGGCTTGCTTGCCGCACACATATCGCCTAGAGGGGCAGACGGAACCAAGACGCGAGGCCGAGCGCCACGCATTTTTCTTTGGCTTTTCGTGCCTTCCGAAAACCGGTTCCCACTCTTTCGGAAGCACTCTAGAGGGATCTGCGATGTCCGCCCGCCAACTCCGCAAAATCAAAATCCGAAAGAACAAGGCCCGCCGGTCTATCCCGCGGCCCAAGCTGACCCGCAGTCAGGGCAACACGAGCGGGGCGCGCAACCGCCTGCGCAAGCTCGCTGGCAAGGCGCGCACCGCCAAAGCCGCCGCTGTTTCTGCGGCCGCCTGAACTGCCAGCACCTGACTTGTAAAAAAGCCGGAGCCGTTCCCCGTTTAAATCGTGGAGCGGCTCCGCGCTTATTTGGCCCTGCTTCGCGTCGGAACACACTCCCGCGTGAGGTCACGCGCACGCATACCAAGAATGGCCGCGCTCTACTTCCGGAATACCGCCACCGCCTCGACGTGCGGCGAATAGAGAAACTGATCGATCGGCGTCACCGCACCCATGCGGTAACCGCCATCGATCAAAACCCGCGCGTCGCGCGCGAGCGTCGCCGGATTGCACGACACGGCGACAACAAGCGGCACTTTGGACTTCGCGAGCCGCTCCGTCTGCATCGCCGCTCCCGCCCGCGGTGGATCGAGCACCACCGCATCGAAAAGACCAAGCTCTCGCACCGACAGCGGATCGCGAAACAGGTCGCGCACGATCGCCGTCACGGGCTTCAGCCCTTGCGTGTGCCGCACAGCTCCTTGCAGCGCCTCGATCGCGCGCCGATCGCTGTCGAAAGCCGTGACTGAAGCGCGCCGCGCCATCGGCAGCGTCAGGGTGCCGACGCCCGAGAACAGATCCGCCACCGCCTTCGCCCGCTTCGGCAAAGCCGCCAACGTGAGATCGGCCAAAAGCGTTTCCGCTTGCGGCACCGCCTGCAGAAACAGCTCCGGCGCGATCTCGATCTCCACCCCCGCAATGGTGACGGTCGGTCTTCCGGTCGCCACGATCAGCTCTCCGCCAACCACCAGCCGGACGAGCCCGAGCCTCCGCGCCTGCTCTGCAATCTCGGATCTATCCTGAGGCTCAAGGTTGCTCTTGCGCGCGCACGCGAGCGATACGTCGAGACCGCGGTCGAGCCGCGTGACCATCAGGCGTCCGCTGACCTCGCCGCCCATCGCACGGCGCACCAACGTCCGAAGCCCGGGCAAGGCCCGGACGATGAGGGGGTCCAGCACGGGGCATTCGGCGAGGTCGACGAGGGTGTGCTGCCCTTCCTCTCGGAAACCGATGCGAAGGTCGCCGCCATGGCGCTCGATACCGAAGACAGCGCGCCGCCGCGAGCCCGTGTCCACGACGGTAAGCGGCGCCACGTCGGCGGCGATGCCGCGATGACGGAAGGCCTCGACGACAAGCCCGCGTTTCCACTCATTGTAAAGCCCCGGCGACATGTGCTGCGCCGCGCATCCTCCGCAGGCCGTGAAATGCCGGCACACCGGAGCTGCCCGCTCGGCGCTGTCAGAAAGCCGCTCCGCATCGCCTGCAGCCGACACGCGCCAGCGCTCGCCCGGAAGCGCGAACGGCACATAGAGCGGCATGTCATCCCGCATCGCCACGCCGTCGCCCTTGGCGCCGAGCCGCGAGATCACGATGTCTTCCGCCTCACGCATCGCGCCGCGCTCCGAGCAGAAACTCTTCGTTGCCGGAGCCGCCCGTGACCGGCGAGGAGATGAGGCCCGTGACACGCCAGCCGGGTAATCCGCTGATCCATGCCGAAATCTTCTCGGCCTGCGCCTCGCGCACCGACGCCTCGCGCACGAGACCGCCCTTGCCTATGGCGGCCCGCCCAGCTTCGAACTGCGGCTTGACCAGCGCCACGAGCCAGCAGCCGGGCGCCGCGAACGCAAGGGCTGCTGGCAACGCCTTCTCGAGCGAGATGAAACTCACATCCGCCACGATGGCCGATGCGGGTTGCGGAATGTCTTGCGCCGTCAACCCTCGCACATCCTGCCCCTCGAGCGAGGTCACGCGTACATCCGCCGCAAGGCGCGGATGAAGCTGATCGTGCCCCACATCGACGGAGAACACATGCATGGCGCCGCGTGCGAGTAGGACCTCCGTAAATCCGCCCGTGGATGCGCCGACGTCGATTGCGACCCGGCCGGTGGCATCGAAGCCGAAGGCATCGAGCGCCGCCTCGAGTTTGAGCGCGCCGCGCGAGACGTAGTCCGCCGCCTCCGCGAGATCGATGGGCACGTCCTCCGCGACCATGGCTCCTGGCTTCGTCGTGACGGCTCCGCCGACACTCACCACCCCTCGCATGATGAGGTCGCGGGCGCGTGATCGCGACGGCACGAGCCCCCGCGCGAGAAGCGCCTTATCGAGCCGAAGCCCCATGTCCATTTCCTGCCTGAACCTTGTCGGCACGCTTAGCGTTGCCTTATTGACCCGTTATACAGACACGTGATCGTCTTCTTAAATCGCAGCAATTTCTTAGCCTACGGAGACCGCCGATGCCGATACTCGATCGTCGCAGCCTATTTTGCGCCGCCGGAGCCGCCGCCCTCATGACCACCGTCTCGGCTCGCGGCTTCAACCGTGCTTTCGCGGCGGATGCGCCCGAAGGCCCGTTCACTCTGCCAGAGCTTCCCTATAAGCCGGAGGCGCTCGAACCGCACATCGACACGGCCACGATGAGCCTCCACTACGGGAAGCATCATCAAGCCTATGTCAATAACCTCAACAAGGCCCTGGCCGGCCAGGACGAGCTTGCCAAGCTGCCCCTCGAGGAGCTGCTCGCCAAGCTCGACACGGTGCCGGAGGAGATTCGCACCGCCGTGCGCAACAACGGCGGCGGCCACGCCAACCATTCGATGTTCTGGCAGATCATGGGCCCGGCGGGCGGCGAAGGTCCCAGCGGCGATCTCAAGACCGCTATCGACAGCGACCTCGGCGGCCTTGAGAAGCTGCAAGCCGATTTCAACGCTGCGGGCGCCAAGGTGTTCGGCTCCGGCTGGGTGTTCGTCACCGTCGATGACGCCGGCAAGCTGGCCCTGATTTCGAAGCCGAACCAGGATACGCCGATCATGGAAGGCAAGCGCGTGCTGTTCGGCAACGACGTTTGGGAGCACGCCTATTATCTGAAATACAAGAACCGTCGCCCAGACTACCTGGAAGCCTGGTGGAACGTTGTGAACTGGAAGGCCGTGGCCGACCGCTACGCTGCCGCCAAGGCCGGCACGCTCAAGATCTGAGATCACGGCCGGAACCGATAGCGATGCACGGCACCCGCTACCGGTTCCGGCCCTCACCCGATTGGCCGGGAGAAAGTCCCGCCATGACGCTCTTGAGAACCCGCTTGGGCGCAGCTTAGCTGCGAGCCAGCGCTTTAATGTCTTCGATCCGCAACAGGCTGCACCCCGCGCTCTTTGCTCTCGCGTGGGAGAGAGGTTCCAGACCCTCGAAAGCCGACCTCTTCCCGACTCCCAACGCCCATGCGAACCTAGAGTGCCTTTGGAAAGTGGGAACCGGTTTTCCGAAGAGAACCACGAAGAAACAGAAACTTAGAGCCGTTCCCCGTTTCCACTTAAACCGGAACGGCTCTCGGGCGGCCTCGCCGTGCATCCGCAGCTCCGCGCGAGCGAACGCGCCTTAATCTACGAGCGTTCTGATTCGGCCTGTCTCTTCATTCATGGAGGCATCCTTGCCCACTCCCACCCTGCCGCTCGCAGTGACGCCGATCCTGCTCTTGCTGGCATCCAACGTCTTCATGACCTTTGCCTGGTACGGACATTTGAAGTTCAAGGCCATTCCGCTCTGGATCGCCATTCTCGCCAGCTGGGGCATCGCCTTTTTCGAGTACTGCCTTGCGGTGCCGGCGAACCGGTTGGGCCATGGCGTCTATTCAACTGCCGAGCTCAAGACGATCCAGGAGGTGATCACCCTCACTGTCTTTGCCGGCTTTTCCGTGGTCATCATGAAGGAGCCGCTGACGCTCAACCATCTCGTCGGCTTTGCCCTGATCGTCGCGGGCGCCTATTTCATATTCCGGGGTCCCCTCTGAGACGATGACAATGCAGACCTCGAACACCCGGCTGAACGCAGCCCTCGCTGCAATCGATGCCGCCAACAGCGAAGACCCGAACCGCGTCGCCGTCGACGGCGTGGAAACGCCGGCCGAGCTGGCCTATGGGCGGCGCATGAGCGCCATGCTCGCGCGGGTTTATCCGCACGCCCCCGAAAGCCTCCAGCTTGCTGCGCGCGCCCAACACATCCGCCGCTGGCAAATTCCACGTTCGAGCTATCCGATGGATCGGCCAGGCTACCTGCGCTGGCGTAAGGAGCTCGGCCGCAAGCACGCAGAATGGGCCGGAGAGATCCTGGCCTCCTGCGGATACGACGCGGAGGAAACCGCGCGCGTCGGATCGCTGCTCCGCAAGGAGAACCTGCGCCGCGATCCCGAAACGCAAGCGCTGGAAGACGTCGCTGCCCTCGTCTTCCTCGCCCACTACGCTGAGGATTTCGCAGCCAAGCATCCGCCCGAGAAGGTCGTGTCCATACTCGTCAAAACACTCGCCAAGATGTCGGAGCACGGCAAGGAGGCTGCCGGCACGCTCGAGCTTCCCCCGTCCGTTGGCGACGCTCTCACGCGCGCCATCGCTCAGGCAACCGCCACATGACCGGCCACCCGCACACATCGGCAGCCGTGCTCGTGAGCCACGGAGACCGGGGCGGCGGCTCCCCCAACGCCGCACTCGCCGCACAGGCGCAAGCCGTCCGCACCCTGATCGGCACCGGCGTCGTAGTGACGGGTGTGCTGAAGGGTGCGCGGACGCTGGAACAGGCGCTTGGCATGGCCGCGGCCGCGGAGCCGTCGTGCATTGCGGTCTATCCGCTTTTCATGGCCGACGGCTATTTCATGCGCAAGGTGCGCGAGCGCGTCTCTGAAGCTCACATCACGCCAGAACCGCTCGTCCTGCCGCCCCTCGGCCTCGATCCCGGACTGCCCGACATCCTGCTGAGCGAAAGTCTTAGCAACGCAGCCGAAGCCGGGCTCGATCCGAAATCCTCACGCCTCCTCGTCGTCGGACACGGCTCGAAGCTCGGCCCCGCCTCGGCAACGGCAACGCGCAAGGCAGCCGCCCGTGTCGCCCTCGCACGCCGCTTCGCCAGCGTCACAACGGCCTTTCTTGAGGAAGAACCGTTTCTTGAAGACGCGCTACGGGCGAGCGCGGTACCAACCGTCGTTGCTGGCTTCTTCTTCGGCGACGGCATGCACGCCGGCGAGGACGTCCCGGACGCCATCGTGGAAACCGGCGCGAACGCCGTCTACACTGGCGCCATCGGCAATTCCGCCGCTGTCGCCCCGCTCATCGCAACTGCGTTGCAGAAGGCCTTCGAGCCGTTCCTCGATGCCACGTAAACGCAACGGCTCTATCGCCAGCCCACGACCTCAAAACCATCGACGGTCGCGCAATCCGGAATGTCGACTTCCACTGCGCTCTCCGCCCCTGCAGGGATCTTGAGCTGACAGCGATCGTCGCCGGCGACAAAATAGGATAGGCCCTCGATGGCAGACCGGCAAAGCGGCACCTCGCCGTGCTCGCAAAGCCCGCGCTTGGATTTCAGGGCCTTGGTCAGCGGCATTCCGACACGATTGCCAAGGCTATCCACCGCCGCCTCGCTCCACGAAACGAGCGCGGTTATGCGCCCGCTCTCCTCATCGCCGAAAATTTGGAACGATGCCTCGCCGCGGCTGAGCACGAAGCATTCGCCCTCGCACTCATCGGAAAACTCCATTGTGAAGGGACGGAACCGCTCCTTGATAAAGGACGGCGAGTAGCGGTCGCCGAGCGCAATGCGAAACTCATCACCAAGCGTGCTGCTCACCGATTGCCCGTCGATCACGAGTTGGTCTCCAGCGGCAGCACCTGCCGATAGAAACAAAGCAAACGCAAAAACAGTGAGATGCATACGCACGACCCGCTCCATAATCATCCAGGCCGGCATATAGAGAAAGTGCACGGGCACTCACAGCCTCGCGCTCCTTCTCGGTTAAATTCCAAGGCTGCATGCCATTCGCATCCCCGCGCGCCGAGCAGTGTCACGCATCCCGGAAACAAAAACGGCGACGAGGATCTCGCCGCCGTTCGTTGCTGTCGTTATCGCGCGATCTATTCGCGCCGGCGGCGCGGACCGCCCTCGCGGTCGCGGCGCGGCGGGCGCTCGGCCGAGAAGACCTCCTCGGGCTCGCCCTCTGCGCGCGGGATCTCCTGGCCGGTCTCCTGGTCGACGATCTTCATCGACAGGCGAACCTTACCGCGATCGTCAAAGCCGAGCAGCTTGACGTAGACCTCCTGGCCCTCCTTGACCACCTCGCCGACCGTCTGCGGCCGGCCTTGGGAGAGCTGCGAGATGTGCACGAGGCCGTCTTTCGCGCCGAAGAAGTTCACGAACGCGCCGAATTCCATGATCTTGACGACCTTGCCCTTGTAGATCTGGCCGACCTCGGGCTCGGACGTGATGGCCTTGATGCGGTTCAGCGCCGCCTCGATGCTCTCACGCTTGGCGGCGGCGATCTTCACCGTGCCATCGTCATCGATGTCGACCTTGGCGCCGCTTTCCTCGACGATGGAGCGGATCACAGAGCCGCCCGAACCGATCACTTCGCGAATCTTGTCGGTCGGAATCTTGATGGTCTCGATGCGCGGCGCGTACTCGCCGAGTTCCTCGCGGGCGCCGGTCAGCGCCTTGGACATCTCGCCGAGAATATGCAGGCGCCCCTTGTTCGCCTGCTCCAGGGCGACCTTCATGATCTCCTCGGTGATGCCGGTGATCTTGATGTCCATCTGCAGCGCGGTGACGCCGTTGGCAGTGCCCGCCACCTTGAAGTCCATGTCGCCGAGATGATCTTCGTCGCCGAGAATGTCGGAAAGCACGGCAAAGTCGTCGCCTTCCTTGATGAGGCCCATGGCGATGCCGGCGACCGGAGACTTGAGGGGCACGCCCGCATCCATCAGCGCGAGCGAGGTGCCGCAAACCGTCGCCATCGAAGACGACCCGTTGCTCTCGGTGATCTCCGAGACGACGCGCAGCGTGTACGGGAACTCGTCGGCTTTCGGCAGCAAGGGGCGGACAGCGCGCCAGGCGAGCTTGCCGTGGCCGATCTCGCGGCGCCCCGGCGAGCCCATGCGGCCCGTCTCACCCACCGAGTAGGGCGGGAAGTTGTAGTGGAGCAGGAAGCGCTCCTTCTTGGTGCCTTCGAGGCTGTCCACGTACTGCTCATCCTCGCCGGTGCCGAGCGTCGCCACCACGAGCGCCTGCGTCTCCCCGCGGGTGAAGAGCGCCGAGCCGTGCGTGCGCGGCAGCACGTCCACCTCGGACAAGATGGGGCGCACGGTCTCAAGGTCACGCCCGTCGATGCGCCGCTTGGTCTTCAGGACGTCGCCGCGCATGATGTCCATCTCGAGCGCCTTGAAGGCGTCCGAGAGCAGAACCACCTCGGCCTGGTCGCCCTCCGGGAGCGCAATCCCTTCGAAAACCTTCTTTTTGGCCTCCGCCACGAGATCCTGACGCTTGCCCTTCTCCTTGGTGGAGAAGGCGGTCTTGAGGAGATCGCCGGCCAGTTCGCGCACCTTGTCCTGGTACTTGCTCTTGTCCGGGATCTGGATGTCCCAGGGCTCCTTCGCGGCCTTCTCGGCCAGCTTGATGATGGCGTCAATCACCGGCTGGAAGTGCTTGTGGCCGAACATCACGGCCTCGAGCATCTTCTCCTCGGACAGCTCCTTCGCCTCGCTCTCGACCATCATCACGGCATCCTGCGTGCCGGCGACGACGAGATCGAGCGCACTCTCCGCCATCTCGTCGATCATCGGGTTGAGGACGCATTCCCCACCGATGACGCCGACCCGCGCGGCGCCGATGGGGCCGAGGAACGGAAGGCCGGACAGCGTCAGCGCTGCAGAGGCGGCGACCATGCCGATGATGTCGGGATCGTTCTCGAGATCATGGCTGAGGACGGTGATGACGACCTGCACTTCGTTCTTGAAGCCCGCGACGAACAGCGGGCGGATCGGGCGGTCGATGAGGCGGGAGGTGAGCGTCTCCTTTTCGGTGGGACGCCCTTCGCGCTTAAAATAGCCGCCGGGGATTTTGCCGGCGGCATAGGTGCGCTCCTGGTAGTTCACGGTAAGGGGGAAGAAATCGATGCCCGGCTTGGCGCTCTTGGCGCCGACGACGGTCGCGAGCACGCTGGTCTCGCCATATTGCGCATAGACGGCGGCATCTGCCTGCCGGGCCATATGCCCGGTTTCGAGCCGGAGCTTGCGGCCGCCCCATTCGATCTCAACGCGGTGAATGTCGAACATGTGCGTTCTTTCGTTCTATCTCGTGTTTCATGTCTTTTGATGCGTGGCTTCCTTACCACGAATGCGTCAGGCGCCGCGAACCCAAATGGTTGGCGGCGCCTGTCTTTCCTTAAATCGGCAAATAATTCGGAGCCGGAAAGTGTGCCGCCGCCAGCCTTGCGCTGGAACCGATCAGCGGCGGATCCCGAGCTTCTCGATGATCTTCTGGTAACGCGCGTGATCCTTCCGCTTGACGTAGTCCAGAAGCTGACGGCGCTGGCCGACCATCTTGAGCAGCCCGCGGCGCGAGTGATTGTCCTTCTTGTGCGCCTTGAAATGCTCCGTCAGACCGTTGATCCGCTCGGTGAGGATCGCGATCTGCACCTCGGGCGAGCCGGTATCGTTCGCCTTGGTGGCATTATCCTTGATGAGCTGTGCCTTGACTTCAGCAGTGAGCGACATCGGGGTCTCCTTTCGGGTTGGAGGGCAGTGCGCCTTTCCAGAACGAAAGGGACTGCCGGAAGGCGGCCATAGCCGGGATGTCGTCCAGCCAGGTCGCAAATAGAAACGCCGCCCGCACCCGAGGTGCGGACGGGATGGCGCTTTATACACACTCACGCGAGGGGAGCGAATGAAAAATTGCCCGCGCCATTGCCCAGAGGTTGCATAGACGGCTCGAAAAGCCGCGCTCCTGCCTCAACCGCCGAAATTGAACACCCGCGTCGGATAGAGCGCACCCTTCTCAATCTCGCCGAGCGCGATGATCCGGCCCTTCGACATGGCATAGGCGGTCCCGCCGAGAATGGGCGCATCGCGGCCTCGGATGAGCACGCTTTGCCCCCGGGCGAGACTGGCCGCATCCGAGGGGCTGACGTTGACCTCGAGGACGTCCTCAAGCGCCCGCTCGACCGGCTGCAGGAACCCGGTGAGGTCCTCTCCGGCCTCCGCCGCATCCTCGATCTCGTCGAGACCGACCGCCTCCCCCTCCTCGAACGGCCCGACGCGCGTGCGCCGCAGGGCAACGACATGCCCACGGCAGCCGAGCGCGCGCCCCATGTCGCGGGCAATGGCGCGCACATAGGTGCCCTTGCCGCACCGCGCCTCGAATTCGGCGGTGTCCCCATCGGGCACCCCAACAAGGCGCAATTCGTCGATCACCACGGGCCGCGCCTCGAGCTCCACCTCCTCGCCGTCGCGTGCGAGGGCATAGGCGCGCTCGCCATCGACCTTGATGGCGGAGAAGCGGGGCGGCACCTGCATGATCTCGCCCGTGAACTGCGGCAGCAGTGCCTCGATATCGGCAACCGACGGCCGCCCCTCCCCGGTTGCGACCACGTCGCCCTCGGCGTCGTCCGTCGCCGTTTCGGCGCCCCAGCGGACGGCGAAGCGGTAGACCTTCTCGCCATCGACCGCGAACGGCACGGTTTTCGTCGCCTCTCCAAAGGCAATTGGAAGGATGCCGGTCGCGAGCGGATCGAGCGTGCCCGCATGTCCGACCTTCTGCGCAAAGAACAGCCGTTTGAGGATGCCGACCGCGCGCGTCGACGTCATGCCGATCGGCTTGTCGAGCACCAGCCAGCCGTGAACCGGGTTGCCTTTCTTGCGTCGTGCCATGGGAGCTCTTCGGGTTCGCTCAAAGGAAGCGGGCGGTCCTATCAGACGCCGCGGGCTGAGAGCCGTTGTGATTTCAGTGGAACCGGAGGCGGCTCCGAGTTTTTGTTTGATCGTGCTTCTTTCCGGGAAATAGGTTCTCACTTTTCCGGAAGCACGTTAGTCCTTCTCCAGATCGCGCCGAACTTTCTCGCTGTACAGCAGGCGATCGATGCGGGCCGATTCCTCGAAGGTCTCGTCTTCGCGAAAGCGAACCTCGGGCGCCGAGCGGAGATTGACCGTGCGCGCGATCTCGCCGCGGATGAAACGGCCGTGCCGCTTCAGCGCTTCGATGACGGGCGCGATGTCCTTGCCGCCAAGGGGCATGATGTAAGCGGTCGCCATCTTGAGATCCGGTGACATCCGCACTTCCGAGATCGTGATCACATGCGAGGCGAGCACGTCATCATGGATCTCGCCACGCGCCAGCATCTCCGCCAGCTTGTGCCGGACGAGCTCGCCGACACGCAATTGCCGCTGCGAAGGGCCTTTGCCCTGTTGTGCTTTGTGTTTGGCCATATCCTGATCCCGCCGGGCTCGAACCGGCACGAAACCAAAAAAATATTGTGAAAGTCCTGTCACCCGAAAGGGCGCGGAAGCAAGGCGATCCGGCGGTCATGGCGGAGCCATGCTTCGCATGGGGCTGCGCCGCCTCCGCGAAAGGCGCGGCAGACGTGGCTAAGCCACGTCTGCCGAACAAACCCGTGAGCGCTTAGAGGCTCCGCTGGATCGTCTCCACCTGGAAGCACTCGATCTCGTCGCCTTCGCGGATGTCCTGGTAGTTGGCGAAAGCCATGCCGCACTCCTGGCCGGCCGGCACTTCGCGCACATCATCCTTGAAGCGCTTGAGCATCGACAGCGTGCCCTCGTGGATGACCACCTTGTCGCGCAGCAGCCGCACCTTGGCGCCGCGCTCCACCTTGCCTTCCGTGACGAGGCAGCCGGCCACCTTGCCCACCTTGGTGATGTTGAACACCTGTTTGATGGACGCGTAGCCAAGGAACACCTCGCGCTTGGTGGGTGCCAGGAGGCCGGACATCGCCGCCTTCACGTCATCCACGAGGTCGTAGATGATGTTGTAGTAGCGGATCTCGATGCCCTGACTGTCCGCCGCCTGCTTGGCCTGCGCGTTGGCGCGCACGTTGAAGCCGACGACGATCGCCTTCGAGGCCGATGCCAGCGCAATGTCGGATTCGGTGATGCCGCCCACCGCCGAGTGGACGATCCGCGCGGCCACCTCGTCCGTGCCGAGCTTGTCGAGCGCGCCTGCAATCGCCTCCACCGAGCCCTGCACGTCGCCCTTGACGACAAGCGGGAACTCCTTCTTCCCGGCTTCCTTGAGCTGCTGCATCATCTGCTCGAGCGTGCGCGCCGTGCCGGCAGCACCCAGCGTCTCGCGCCGCTTCCTGATGCGGTAGTCGGTGATCTCGCGGGCACGCGCTTCGCTCTCGACGACGGCAAACTGATCGCCTGCCTCCGGCGCCGAGTTGAAGCCCAGGATCTCGACCGGCACCGACGGACCACCATCCGTGACGTTGCCGCCCTTGTCGTCGACCAGCGCACGCACGCGGCCCCACGCCGTGCCGGCGACCACGATGTCGCCCACACGGAGCGTGCCGCGCTGCACGAGCACGGTGCCGACGGGGCCCCGGCCGCGCTCGAGCTTGGCCTCGATGACGATGCCCTCGGCCGAGCGGTCCGGATTGGCCTTGAGCTCGAGGATCTCGGCCTGCAGATGGATGCTCTCGAGCAGCTTGTCGAGGTTGGTGCGCTTCAGCGCCGAGATCGGAATCTCGAGCGTCTCGCCGCCCATGCTCTCCACCACGATCTCGTGCTGGAGAAGCTCGGTTTGCACACGCTTCGGATCCGCCTGCGGCTTGTCGATCTTGTTGATGGCGACGATGATCGGCACGTTGGCCGCTTTGGCGTGGTTGATGGCTTCCACCGTCTGCGGCATGACGCCGTCGTCGGCCGCCA
>NZ_DAIQCD010000006.1:0-120119 GCF_036780825.1 Hyphomicrobium sp.
CGCGACACATGGGAATCCCCTAGCGATTCTGTAAGCTCGGAAAAGGCTCTAGAGCGCGTGTGCGTTCACGCCGCACAATCCGATTCCAATAAGAGTGAACGCGCTCTAGCGCCGCCGACTGCCCTGCCCGAGACATAAGGACTTGTTTATATCTTATTGCGGCATGTGCCTCACGAAGCTATAGGAAGGGCGACTTTGCGCTGAGAGGCCGCTGCCCCGGAAAACGCTCGCAAAAAAAGGATTCCCATGACTGCCACCACGGATTACGTCGTCAAGGACATCTCCCTCGCCGACTTCGGCCGCAAGGAAATCGATCTCGCGGAAACGGAGATGCCGGGCCTGATGGCCATCCGCGCCGAATACGGGCCGAGCCAGCCGCTCAAGGGCGCCCGCATCGCCGGGTCGCTTCACATGACGATCCAGACCGCGGTGCTGATCGAGACGCTCAAGGCTCTCGGCGCTGACGTGCGCTGGGTGTCCTGCAATATTTTCTCCACGCAGGATCACGCCGCCGCGGCCATCGCCGCCGCCGGCATCCCGGTGTTCGCCTACAAAGGCGAGACCCTGACCGAGTACTGGGACTTCACCGCGCGCCTCTTCGACTGGCATGGCGGCGGCTACCCGAACATGATCCTCGATGACGGCGGCGATGCCACCATGCTCGTCCATCACGGTCTCAGGGCGGAGGAGGGCGACGCGGCGTTCCTCGACAAGCCCGAGTCCGAGGAGGAGGAGATCTTCTTTGCGCTCATCAAGCGCCTTCTGAAGGAGAAGCCCAAAGGCTGGTTCGCCGAGGTCGCCAAGTCGATCCGCGGCGTCTCCGAGGAGACGACCACCGGCGTCCATCGTCTTTACAAGCTCGCCGAGCAGGGCAAGCTTCTCTTTCCGGCCATCAACGTCAACGACAGCGTCACCAAGTCGAAGTTCGACAATCTCTACGGCTGCCGCGAAAGCCTGGTCGATGCCATCCGCCGCGGCACCGACGTCATGCTGGCTGGCAAGGTGGCGTTCGTCGCCGGCTTTGGTGACGTCGGCAAGGGCTCGGCCGCATCTCTGCGCCAAGCCGGCGCCCGCGTCATCGTCTCCGAGGTCGATCCGATCTGCGCCCTGCAGGCTTCGATGGAAGGCTATGAGGTCACGACGATCGAGAACGTCTTCGACCGCGCCGACATTTACGTCACTGCTACCGGCAACCGCGACATCATCACGACCGAGCACATGCGGCAGATGAAGGATCGCGCCATCGTCTGCAACATCGGCCACTTCGACAACGAGATCCAGGTCGCGGGTCTCAAGAACTTCAAGTGGACCAACATCAAACCGCAGGTGGACGAGATCGAATTCCCGTCGGGCAACCGCATCATTCTGCTGTCGGAAGGCCGCCTCGTGAACCTCGGCAATGCCATGGGCCACCCGTCGTTCGTGATGTCTTCCTCGTTTGCGAATCAAACGCTGGCCCAGGTCGACCTTTGGACCAACCCCGGCAAGTACGAGAAGAAAGTCTACACGCTGCCGAAGGTGTTGGACGAGAAGGTGGCGGCCCTGCATCTCGAGAAGCTCGGCGTCAAGCTCACCAAGCTGCGTCCCGATCAGGCGGATTACATCGGCGTTCCGGTGGAAGGCCCATACAAGCCGGACCACTATCGTTATTGATGCTGCGTGCGGAAGGGTATCCGTTCCGTCCGCACCGGCATTCCACGATCCAAGACGCCCGGCTCCCGTCCGAAACGGGGGCCGGGCGTCTTGCATTTTCGCGTTTGAGCAAAAAGGTATTTTGGCTGTCCCTCGCACGCACTGGTGCGGGCCCGCGAAGCTCCCCATAATTCGTCACCGATTCGCATGTCCGGTGCCGGGCGCCTTCGCGCCTGTCCGGACCGAACCCCGAGATCGATGGCAATCAGGAGCCCTATGCCGGATCGGCAAAATACACGTGTCGAACTGGCCATGCTGGCGTTGGCGAGCCTCGCCTGCGTTACCGTCTTGACCGCGACATTCGCCTCCGGCCGCCGGATGCTCGAGGAGGGCGGCCTCCCGGGCGGCACGTGGATCCTGGCCGGCCTCGTTGCGGCGGCCGGGGCCGGTGCCGTCTACCTGCTCTATCAGGCGATCACGGCCATGCGCCGCCAGACGCGCCGCGCACAGGACGAGGCGCGCGAGCTGCGACGCGCCCTCGCCGCCGCCGAATCGCTCATCAAGGCGGAGCCGCAGGTCCTGATGCACTGGGAACAGGGCCGCGGCTTCTCGGTCGTCACCAGCACACTTGCGGGCGTGCCGGGCCTGCCGAGCAACACGGGCGAGCTCGTGCGCTTCAATTTGTGGCTGGATCAAAAGAGCAACGCGGCCTTGCGCGGAGCACTGGATGGTCTTCTGGCCCAGGGCCGCGCCTTCAACCTCATCCTCAAGACCGCCGCCGGCGGCCACGTGGAAGCCGATGGCCGCGCCGCGGGCGGACGCGCCGTTCTGCGGTTCCGCGATGTCGCCGGCTATCGGCGCGATCTTTCGGTGATCCTCGACCAGCACATGCGGCTAGCCCGCGACGTGCGCTCGAGCCGCGCGCTGTTGAGCGCTCTGCCCCATCCGGCCTGGCTCTCGGACGTGAGCGGCCGCCTCACGTGGGTCAACAGCGCCTACGTCAAGGCCGTGGACGCCGAAAGCGAGGCCGAGGTCGTCGAGGGACAGATCCAGCTTCTCGAGTCCCGCCAGCGCAAGCACATTGCGCCCGTTCTCAAGACCGGCGAGACGTTCAAGGAGCGCCTGCCTCTCGTCGTCGGCTCCGAGCGCAAGACTCACGAGGTGACCGTGCTTCCGCTTGGCGACGCGGTGGCTGCAGCCGCCATCGACGTTGCGGATCTCGAATCCGCCAAGGGCGAGCTCGACCGTCAAATCGCCGCTTACGATCGTACGCTGGACCGCGTCGCCACGGCGGTCGCGATCTTCAACGCCGACCAGAAGCTCACCTTCTTCAACGCCGCCTACCAGAAGCTCTGGCAGCTCGACGCCGACTGGCTCGCGACAGGACCGAGCGACGGCGCCGTGCTCGATCGCCTGCGCGAGCTCGGACGCCTGCCGGAGGTCGTGAACTACCGCGAATGGAAGGCGAAGATTTTGACATGCTACCGGGAAGCCGATGAGCATGAGGACTGGTGGCATCTCTCCGACGGCCGGGACCTGCACGTCATGGCCGCGCAGCGCCCCGACGGCGGCGTTACCTATCTCTACAAGGACGAGACGGAGCGCCTGGCGCTCGAGAGCCGTTACAATGCGCTGATCAGCGTCCAGACGGAAACGCTGAACAGCCTCAAGGAAGGCGTCGCCGTGTTCGGAACCGACGGCCGCCTCAAGCTGCACAACGCCGCCTTCGCCGCCATCTGGAAGCTCTCCCGCCAGCAGCTCGCCGAAAGCCCGCACGTCGACGAGTTCATTCGCGTCACGCAGGTTCTCTACGGTGAGATGAGCACGTGGCGCGAGATCAGCCGCTCGGTCACCTCGTTCGAGGATCGGGAGCCTCTCGAAGGCCAGATGATACGCCCCGACAGCAGCGTCATCGATTACGCGGTGACGCCGCTTCCCGACGGAGGCACGCTCTTGACCTTCGTCGACGTGACCGATTCGAAGCGCTACGAGCGCGCGCTGATCGAGCGCAACGAAGCGCTGGTCACGGCCGACAGGCTGAAGAACCAGTTCATCAGCCACATTTCGTATGAGCTGCGCACGCCGCTCACCAACATCATCGGCTTCAGCGAGCTGCTTTCCAACCCGATCTTCGGTGAGCTCACTCAGCGCCAGCGCGAATACCTCGACGACATCTCCTTCTCGTCGAAGACCCTTCTCGCCATCATCGACGACATTCTGGATCTCTCGGCCATCGATGCGGGAGGGCTGGAGCTCGATCTCGCGGAAATCGGCGTGCAGGCCCTCATCGACCATGCCATCCAAGGTGTGCGCGAGCGCGCGGCCCGTGCGCGGCTAACGCTCGATATCGCAGTTGCGGACGATGCGGTGAGCTTCGTCGCAGACGAGAGCCGCGTGCGCCAGGTGCTCCATAATCTTCTGTCGAATGCGGTCGGCTTCTCCAAGCCCGAGGCCGTGGTTCATCTCTCGTGCTGGCGCGAGGACGCCGCCACGGTTTTCTCGGTCGAGGATCAGGGCGTCGGCATCCCGAAGGATCAGCAGGCCCGCATTTTCGAGCGTTTCGAGAGTCAGAGTCAGGGCGGCAAGCACCGGGGCGCGGGGCTTGGCCTTTCCATCGTCAAGAGCCTTGTCGAGCTTCATGGCGGCGACATGACGCTTGAGAGCGAGCCTGGAAGAGGAACCAAGGTAACGGTACGCTTCCCCGACCGTGGCCTCGAGCAGAACCATGTCCCTTCCGCAGACAGCGATACGACAAGATTGGCACGTAACTGACGCCGACGAGGCGTCCCTGAGCCGACTGGCGGAGCGCATCGCGCTGAAGCTTGCGGCCGGCGACGTGGTGGCGCTTTCGGGCGATCTCGGCACCGGTAAGACGACGTTCGCGCGCGCTTTGATCCGCGCCGTCTTGGGCGATCCGCACGCCGAGGTTCCGAGCCCGACGTTCTCGCTCGTGCAGACTTATGTTTCGCCTCGCTTCGAGCTTGCGCATCTCGATCTCTATCGCCTCTCCGGCGACGAGGATCTGATCGAGCTCGGCTTCGACGAGCTGGTGGCGAACGGCGTTGCGATCGTGGAATGGCCGGAGCGGGCGCCGGGGCTCGTGGCCGCGAACCGCCTCGACATTCGCCTGACGCAAGGCGCACGTCCGGATCTGCGCACGCTTTCTCTCTCCGGCCACGGAACATGGGCGTCGCGTCTCTCGCGCACAGCCGCCATGGCCGATTTTCTCGACGGCCTCGAACCTTGGGGCAGGGCCGCAGCCGTTTACCTCCAAGGCGATGCCTCGCCGCGTGCCTATGCGCGCCTCACCTCTCCTCCGCTTGCCGCTAGTCCTCCTTCCTTGTGGGAGAGGCCAGGCGGGAGGAAGCCCGGAACAACGGCCGTCGAGCTTCCCATCTCCCCACAAAACGGAGGGTATGCAGCCATCCTCATGGATCAGCCGCGCCAGCCGGATGGCCCGCCGATCCGGAACGGCTTGCCCTATAGCCGCATCGCGCATCTCGCGGAGGACGTGCGCGCCTTCGTTGCCGTTGCGCAAGCGCTCGCCGGCGCGGGCCTCAGCGCGCCCGAGATTTACGCCGCCGACCTCGAACGCGGCTTTCTCATTCTCGAAGACTTCGGCGATCGCGTTTTCGGTGCTGAGATTGCAAAAGGCGCGCCGCAAGCCGAGCTGTGGCGTGCCGCGGTCGATATCCTTGTGGCGCTGTCCGCCGCTTCCGTGCCGGACGCCATCGTGCTCCCGGACGGATCGGCGCACCGCGTGCCGGACATGGATGCCGGCGTGCTGACGGTCGAGGTGGAGCTGCTCGCGGACTGGTACTGGCCCGCCGTCCATGGTGCGCCCATGCCGGCGGACGTTCGCGCCGACTTCATGGAGGCTTGGGCTCCTGTTCTTGCGCGCCTCGCCGAAGGGCCGAAGGGCTGGGTCCTGCGCGACTTCCATTCGCCGAACCTCGTCTGGCTGCCTGTCCGCGATGGCTTGCGCGGCGTCGGCCTGCTCGATTTCCAGGACGCCCTGAACGGCCCGCTGGCCTACGATCTCGCCTCGCTGCTCCAGGATGCACGCCTCGACGTTCCGCCCGCCCTCGAGGATGAGCTGCTCGCCTATTATGTCGCCGAGCGGAGTGCGGATCCGGGCTTCGATGCGGATGTGTTCCGCGCCACCTATGCGGCCGTCGGCGTGCAGCGCGCGACCAAGATTCTGGGCATTTTCGCGCGGCTCGCGGCCCGCGACGGCAAACCTACGTATTTGCGTCACATCCCGCGCCTATGGCGATATCTGGCCCGCGGGCTTGCGCATCCCGAGCTATCCGCGCTGGCCCGCTGGTTCGACCGCCATTTCCCCCCTGCGGTCCGCCTCGATCCCCCCGACATTCCACACCGCGAGAGCTTTCCTTCATGACCGCCGAGATCAAGACTGCGATGGTGCTTGCCGCCGGGCTCGGCACGCGCATGCGCCCCCTGACGGACACGATGCCGAAGCCGCTCGTGCCCTTCGCCGGGCGGCCGCTCCTTGATCACGTTCTCGATCGTCTGGCCGCCTCGGGCATCACGCGCTGCGTCGTCAACGTGCATCACTTCGCAGACCAGATCGAAGCCCATCTCGCGGCCCGCTCCGCTCCGGAGATCGTCATATCCGACGAACGCGATGCCCTGCTCGATACGGGCGGCGGTGTCGCCAAGGCGTTGCCGCTCCTCGGTCCCGGGCCGTTTCTCATCCACAATTCCGATTCGGCCTGGATGGAAGGGGTGGGCGCCAATCTCGCCCGCCTCATTGCGGCCTTCGATCCCGAGCGCATGGATAGCCTTCTGCTGCTCGCCCTTGGCTCGGCCAGCCTCGGCTACGATGGGCATGGCGATTTTCTGATGGCGCCCGATGGCGAGCTAACCCGCCGCCCCGAGCGCGACGAGGCGCCGTTTGTCTTCACCGGCGTTTCGATCGCGCACCCGCGCCTGTTCGAGGGCGCGCCGCAGGGACGCTATTCGCTTAATGTCGTGTGGGACCGCGCAATCGAGCGGCGACGCCTCTTCGGCTTGCGGCTCGACGGCACCTGGATGCACCTCGGGACGCCCCGGGCGATCGAGGAGGCGGAACAGTGGATAGCCCGCGTGGCGAGCGCCTGAGCGGCCTCTTTGGGATAGTATGCCCAGGCTCTAGAAGCTGAGCGGCAGTTATCCCGGGGGCGAAGCTCTGCAAGCATATCCGAACATCTATACGATCGCAGCCGGCCGCCCGTTTCTCGATTGCCTCGCCGCCGCGATCCTTGATGGCACGCTCCCTGGCGGCGGCGCGGGTGCGCCTGCCGCAATGGATCTCCCGCGCGTCACCCTCTACCTTCCGACGCGGCGCGCCACGCGCGCGCTGCAGGACGCCTTCCTGCGCGCCTCGGGCGGGCGCGCGCTGCTGTTGCCGCGAATCGTGCCGATCTCCGAAGGGGAGGAAGACCTCTCGCTAATCGCCGCTGCCGCGTCGGATGCCGCCGCTGCCTCGGTGGGCGCCATTCCGCCGGCTATCGGCGAGCTCGAGCGCCGCCTCGTGCTGACGAGCCTGATTCGCCGCTGGACAGAGGCCATGCAGAGCGCGCGTGCCGATGGCGCCGATGGCGATGAGCCGCTCGCGGCCGCAGGCGCTGCCACCACCGCCCAGGCCGCCATCCTCGCCAAGGAGCTGGCCGAGCTCATGGACATGGTCGAGACCGAGGAGGCGAGCCTCGACGGTCTCGCGAGCCTCGTCCCCGAAACCTTCTCCGAGCATTGGCAGAAGACGATCCGCTTCCTGGAGATCGTCACGCTTTATTGGCCCGCCTATCTCGCGGAAACAGGAACGCTGTCGGCGGCCGCGCGCCGCAACGCCGTCATTCGCGCCGAGGCGAAACGTCTTGCGGCATCTCCACCCGATGGGCCCGTCATCGTCGCCGGCGTCACGGGGTCCATTCCCGCGACCGTCGACCTGATGCGTTCCGTCGCCGGGCTCGCCAACGGTGCTATCGTGCTGCCGGGGCTCGACACGGATCTCGACGCCGAGAGCTGGCAGGCGATCACGCCCGATCATCCGGAGCATCCGCAATTCGGCCTGAAGAAGCTGCTCGATGCGCTCGGCTGTCCGCGAAGCGGCGTGCGGCCGCTTGGTGAGATGCCGTCTGCACCGGTGAAGGCGCGCACCCGCCTCATTGCGGAAGCCATGCGCCCCGCCAGCACGACGGAACGCTGGGAAAGCTTCGCCGCTGCCGCCCGCAAGGATCCGGCAGGGATCGCGCCGCAAGGCTTGAGCCTCGTCGAAGCACCGACCGCCCAGGACGAGGCGGAGGCTATTGCCCTGATCCTGCGCGAGGCGGCGGAGACGCCCGGCCGCACGGCGGCCTTGGTGTCTCCCGACCGCTTGCTGGCCCGCCGCGTGGCGGTTCGGCTCGAGGCGTGGGGGATCACGGTTGACGACTCGGCCGGCCGGCCGTTGCGCAAGACGCCGCCCGGCGCGCTCCTGGACCTCGTGATCAACGCCATCGCCACGCGCTTTGCGCCGGCGGATACCGTGGCGCTTCTCAAGCATCCTCTGGCGCGCCTCGGCCTCGATCCGTTTTCGGCCCGCCTCGGCGCGCGTGCGCTCGAGATCGTCACCTTCCGTGCGCCCTATCTTGGCGAAGGGCTCGATGGCATCGAGGCCGCCTTCGAGCGCGCCGCCGCCGACCATGCGCGTGGCCTGCGCGCGCATCCCGCCGCGCGGCGTCTCTGGGACGAGGACTGGCAGCGCGCCCGTGATTTGCTGGCGCGGCTGCGCGCGGCCTTCGCGCCATTGCTGGCGCTCTACGAGAGCGATGCGCCGGCCGCGCTCCGCGATCTCGTCGCCGCGCACTGCCACGCCGCCGAAGCCGTCGCCCGCGTGCCCGGCATGGAGCCCGCCACGGCCGATCTCTTCGCACGAGGGGAAGGCGAACCTTCAGACGATGCAGAAAGCCCGCTCTGGCAGGGCGAGGCGGGCGAGACGGCGGCGCGCTTCTTCGCAAGCCTTCTCGATGCGCGTCTGCCGTCGCTTGATCTGCCGTCCTCCGACTACGCCGATCTCTACCGTGGCCTCGCCGCCGCCGAGACGGTGCGCCCGCGCGGTCCCGTGCATCCGCGGCTGTCCATCTGGGGGCCGTTCGAAGCGCGCCTGCAGCAGACCGACATCGTCATTCTCGGCTCGCTCAACGAGGGCACGTGGCCGAAGTCCTCGGACCCCGGCGCCTGGCTCAACCGTCCGATGCGCACCGCCCTCGGTCTGCCTTCGCCCGAGGAGAAGATCGGCCAGTCCGCGCTCGACTTCGCGACGCTGCTCGCCGCGCCCGAGGTGATCCTGACGCGCGCCGAGAAGAAGGATGGGGTGCCGACGGTGCCGTCCCGTTGGCTCTTGCGCCTCCAGGCGTTGCTTGAGGGCATGGGCGCCTCTGCCGCGCTGGAGCCGAAAGAGCCCTGGCTCGCCTGGGCACGCCAGCGCGATAGGCCGGCCGAGATGCAGCGCCTTTCCGCGCCGGAGCCGCGGCCCGCCGTCGCGCAGCGCCCGCGTAAGCTCTCTGTCTCGCGCGTCGAGACCTGGATCGCCAATCCGTATGCGATTTTCGCGAGCGAGATTCTGAAGCTCACGCCGTTGCCGCCGCTCGGCGAGCCGCCTGGTCCGGCGTTGCGCGGCAGCATCATCCACGACGCGCTCTCCGAGTTCGCGAAGGCGTATCCAGCCGCGCTGCCGGATGACATCGCAGGCGAGCTGATCCGCTTCGCGCGCACCGCGCTTGAATCCTATGCCGCCCATCCGCGCATCGCCGCCTTCTGGATCCCGCGCTTCGAGCGCTTCGCCGGCTGGTTTGCCGCGACCGAGCCCGCCCGCCGCGCCGGTATCGAGACAGTGTATGCGGAGATGCGCGGTGCGCTCGTGATCGACGCGCCGGCCGGGCCCTTCCAGCTCACCGCCCGCGCCGATCGCATCGACGTCACCGAGAGCGGGCTCGTCATCTCGGATTACAAAACGGGGACGCCGCCGCCCGATTCCAAAGTGCTGGCGGGCATCAATCCGCAGCTCTCGCTCGAAGCAGCCATCGCGGCCGATGCGGTGCTGGGCTTCGAGGGCGTACCGAAGCGCCCGGTGATGGCACTGCGCTACATCCGCGCCTCGGGCGGCGAGCCACCGGGAGAGGCGCGCGACGTGAAGACGCCCGACATCACAGCCCTTGCCGCGGACGCGCGTGTCGGGCTTGAGCGCCACGTTGCCCGCTTCGACGACGAGAGAACGCCCTATCGCCCTCTGCGGCGCGCGCGGTTCGGATATGCTTTTGATGGTTACGCGCACTTGGCGCGCGTCGCCGAATGGTCGTCGGGCGCCCTCGCTGAGGAGGACGCATGACATGACGGCGATGACCGAGCTCAAATCGATCGAGATCGCGCTGGCCGAGACACGGCGGCTCCAGGCCGAGGCCGCCGATCCGGCTGCGTCCGTCTGGGTCAGCGCCAATGCCGGCACCGGCAAGACGCACGTGCTGACCATGCGCGTGCTGCACCTCCTTCTCGCCGGAACGCCGCCCGAGCGGATCCTGTGCCTCACCTACACGAAGGCCGCCGCGGCCGAGATGTCGAAGCGCGTTTTCGAAAGCCTGTCCAAATGGGTGATGCTGCCGGGAGCCGATCTCGAGCGAACCCTGGTCGAGTTTCTGGGCCGGCCGCCGGCCGCAGCCGAGATGGCGCTCGCGCGCACGCTCTTCACGCGCGCCACCGAAACGCCGGGCGGGCTTTCGATCCAAACCATCCACGCCTTCGCCGAGCGCCTGCTGCAGCGCTTCCCGCTTGAAGCAGGTGTCACGCCCGGCTTCGCCATCCTCGATGACGAGACCGCGCGCAGGCTGATGCGAGACGCGACGGACGCGGTGATCGGCACGGCGGCGCGCCAGCGTGAAAGCGCGCTCGGCCAAGCGCTCGAGACGGCCATCGCTTATGCCGCCGACGACCGCTTCGACGAGATCCTGGCCGATGCCCTCGGCCATCGCGAGTGGCTCGACGAGGCGCACCGTTTGCCGGGCGGCCTCGACGCGGTCGAAGCCATGTTCCGCCGCCATTTCTCTGTGCGCGAGGGCGTGACCCGCGCTGCCATCGAGACCGAATTTGCGAACGTTCTCACGCCGCACGATCTCGTGCACCTGCGCGACGTTCTGCAAGGCGGTACGAAATCCGACATCGATGCGGCGGGCCGCGCCGCCGCCATCCTCGCGGCCGCCTCCGACGGGGAGCGCATGGAAGCCGTCTGTGATTTCCTTCTGACCAGTAAGAAAGAGGCGCGCAAAAGGCTTGTGACGAAAGCCGTCGCTGCCAGTAATCCCGAAGCCGAGGCCATGATGACGCGCGCGCAGGGCCGCTGCCTCGCGCTCCATGCCGAGTGGCAGGGCCTCGTCGCCGTCGAGGCGACCATGGCGCTCCTGCGCCTCGCCGGCGCGGTGCAGCAGCGCTACACCGAGGCCAAGGTCCGTCGTGCCGCGCTCGATTTCGACGATCTCATCCAGCGCACGAAAGCGCTTCTCTCAGAGCAAAGCTCGGCCGAATGGGTGCTCTACAAGCTCGATAACGGTCTCGACCATATCCTGGTGGATGAAAGCCAGGACACGAGCCCATCGCAGTGGCGTGTCGTGGAAGCCATCGCCACCGAGTTCTTCTCAGGTTCGGGTGCGCGCGAGGACATCGTGCGCACGCTGTTTGCGGTCGGCGACGAGAAGCAGTCGATCTATTCGTTCCAGGGCGCGGCGCCCGAGATGTTCTCCTCCATGGGCAACCGCTTCGCCGATCTCGGGCGAGCGGCCGGCGTCGCCTGGCGCACCGTGCCGCTCACGCTGTCGTTCCGAACCGTGGCGCCGATTCTCGCGGCGGTCGACCGCGTGTTTGCCGATCGCCATCACACGCCCGGCGTCACGCCCGCGCCGCACGCCGCCAAGCGTGCCGGACACGGTGGCCTCGTCGAGATCTGGCCGACGGAGGCGCATGAGGATGTGGTACCCGCCGATGCGTGGTCACCCCTCGACGAGCAGTCCGCCGAGCCGCCCGTGGTGCGCCTCGCCAACCGCATCGCCGACACCATCAAGGACTGGCTCGCACACGGAGAGATCCTGGCGTCCACCGGCCGGCCCGTCACGCCGGGCGACATCTTGATCCTGGTGCGCAAGCGCGAGCCCTTTGCCGCGCCGATGGTGCAGGCGCTCAAGGCACGCAATATTCCCGTGGCCGGCGCCGACCGCATGCGCCTCACCGAGCAGATCGCGGTTGAGGATATGCTTTCGCTCGGCGACTTCCTGACGCTTCCCGAGGACGATCTCGCCCTCGCCGAGGTTCTGAAAAGCCCGATCTTCGGCCTTGATGACGGAGACCTCACGGACCTCGCGTTCTGGAGCCGGTCCAATCCGAGCCAGGAGCGCAAGGGCACGTTGTGGAAGGCCCTTCTCGAGAAGAGCAAGGAGAATAGCCGCTACGTCGAGGCGGCGGAGACTTTGAAGCGCTGGCGCAAGGCCGCCGATTTCCGGCCGCCGTTCGAGTTCTTCGCCGACATTCTCGACCGGGACGGTGTGCGCAAGAAGCTGATTGGCCGGCTCGGGCCCGATGCTGCGGACCCGCTCGACGAGTTCCTGAACCTCGCGCTCACCTATGACGACGGCGCGCCGCCCTCGCTCGCGGGCTTCCTCGCGTTCATGCGCGACGGCACGCGCGACATCAAGCGCGACATGGAGCACGGCCGCAACGAAGTGCGCGTCATGACCGTGCACGGCGCCAAGGGACTCGAGGCGCCGATCGTATTTCTGCCCGACACCACGAGCGCCGGGTCGGCCGGGGGCCAGGGCGGCCGCCCGATCAGATTGGATACGATCGCGCGGGCGTCTGGCGCGCCGCCGCCGTTCGTCTGGCCCGTGAAGGACGCGGGCGGTCTCGAGGTCTTGCGTGAGGCGCGCGAAGAGCTGCGCCGGCGCGAGCGCGAGGAGCGAAACCGGCTGCTCTATGTGGCCATGACGCGCGCCCGTGATCGTCTCTACGTGTGTGGCTTCGAGGGTGCCAAGGGCCCGGAGCCCGGCTGCTGGTATGAGCTGATCACCGAGCGCCTGGATGGCTTGTTAGAGAGCGTGGCGGAGCCTTCTGGCCGCGAGGTGAAGCGCTTTACGGCACCCCAGACGGCCGAGCTGGAAACGTCCAGGGCGACGCCCGCAGCCTCGCTCGCAGCCGCCCCGCTGCCGCCGTGGAGCGCCACGTCCGTGCCGCGCGAGCCGCAGCTCACGATCCCGCTCGCGCCGTCTCGCCTCGAGGTCTTCGAGACCGACGAGGAAGGCGAGCCGTTGCCGGACCAGCCGCCGCGAGCCCGCAGCTCGGAGCCGTCCTCGATGAGCCCGGCGATGCTTGCTGGCGAGGGGCGTTTTCTGCGCGGCACGCTCACGCATGCCCTGTTGCAGCATCTGCCCTCGTTCGAGCGCACGGCGTGGCCGGCGATCGCTGAGACCTTCCTCGCCGAACGCGGGCGTGGCCTTCCGGCGGCTATGCTTGCCAGCATCAAGGCGGAAACGCTCGCTGTCCTTTCCGATGCAACATTTGCCGCCGTGTTTGCGCCGGACAGCCGGGCCGAGGTGCCGATCGTCGCCGTCATTCCGCGCTCCGAAGGCAGCGGACCACCGCTCCGCATCGCCGGCCAGATCGATCGCCTATCCATTACGGACGATGAGGCGTTGATCATCGATTACAAGACGAACCGCGCTGCGCCGCGCGACCTCGCCGCCGTTGCGCCAGCCTACCTCTATCAGCTTGCCGCCTATCGCCTGGCGGTGCGCGAAATCGTCCCTGGCAAGCGGGTTCGGGCTGCGTTGCTATGGACGCAAGGCCCACATCTCATGGAAATTCCAGAGGAAATTCTGGATGGCCATGCTGCCGAGCTGTGGCGCCTCGATACGGCGCAGCTTGACGCCTGACAAGCCCATTCCTACGTTTACGGTCCGCTGAGGGCCCCGCAACCGCATCGGCCAATGCCGATCAAAGGAGACACAATGACCACGCTCGTATCCGACAAGACATTCGACGATGAGGTCCTGAAAGCGAGCGAGCCGGTGCTCGTAGACTTCTTCGCGGAGTGGTGTGGTCCCTGCAAGGCGATGGCCCCGGCGCTGGAGCAGCTCGCTGCCGAGCTCAAGGGCAAGGTCAAGGTGGTCAAGCTCGATGTTGACCAGAGCCCGGCCATCACGACCAAGTACGGCATCCGCGCCATGCCGACGCTGATGGTCTTCAAGAATGGCCAGGTCGCGGCCCAGCACGTCGGCGCGCTGGTGCAGAAGCGCAAGCTCGAGGAGTGGCTCGGCCAGCAGGTCGGCGAGGCTATTGCCAAGGCCTGAGGCCTGATTGGCCGCAATGGCTTCGAGGTATGAAAAAAGGGCCCTGCGGGGCCCTTTTGTTTTCCGGCTTTGCAACAAAAGAGTGGAGGGGGGAGGGCGCCCGCAAGCGCCCTGCCGGTTCCCTCAGTTCGCCTGCGGCTCGACGCCTTCCTGCAGCGCCAGCACGTGCCCTGCGAGGTAGAGCGAGCCTGTGATCAGAATGCGCTTCGGCCCCGGATCGAGCGCATCGATGCGCTTCAGAGCGGCTTCGACGCACGTGCCGCCTTCGGCGCTCAGCGAAACGGAGCGCGCGGCTTCTGCCAGCGCTTCGGGCGAGAACGGCGCTTCGTGCGATCCCGGGATCGGCACGCCGATCACGTGGCGAGCAAGCCCGCGGAACGACACCAGGAAGCCCGGCGCATCCTTGAGGCCGAGCATGCCGACGACGAGATAGAGCGGTTTCGGAGAGCGTTCCTCGAGATCGGCGAGGGACTGGGCGATGTAGAGGCCCGCGGCCGGATTGTGCCCGCCGTCGAGCCAGAGCTCCGAGCCTGGCTTGAGCAGCGACGGCAGCGGGCCGCTGTCGATGCGCTGCATGCGCGCCGGCCAGCGTGCTGTGACGAGCCCCTGCTCGATCGCCTGCTCGTTGATCGTGAAGCCCTCGAGTTCGAGGGCCGCCGCCACGGCCGTACCGGCATTGATGATCTGGTGCCGCCCAACGAGCGCGGGCAGCGGCAGGTCCAGGAGCCGGTCGGCCTGCTGAACGATGAGCCGGCCGCGCTGCTCGTAGGCGTCGAAGTGCTCGCCGAGGAGAACCGGGCGCGCCCCGACGCGTGCGGCCTCGCTCAAGATGACGTCCCTGACCGCCTCGTTCTGCTGCGCGACGACGCATGGCACGCCGCGCTTCAGGATGCCGGCCTTCTCGGTCGCGATGGCTTCGATCGTGCTTCCAAGCTTGTCGGCGTGATCGAGCGAGATCGGCGTGAGGATGGTGAGCGCCGGACGCTCGACGACATTGGTCGCGTCCAGCCGGCCGCCGAGGCCCACTTCAAGCAGCACGATATCTGCCGGATGCTCGGCGAAGGCGACGAGCGCTGCCGCCGTCGTGATCTCGAATTGCGTGATGTCGTCGCCGCTGTTGACCGCCTGTACGCGGCTCAACACGTCGACGAGACCCTCTTCCGAGATCGGCCGCGTCACCCCGTCTGGCCCCGCGAGCTCGATGCGCTCGTGGAAGCGCACCAGATGCGGAGACGTGTAGACATGGACGCGCAGCCCGGCCGCCGTCAGCATGGCCTTGAGATAGGCCGTGACCGATCCCTTGCCGTTCGTGCCTGCCACGTGAATGACAGGAGGCAGCGCCTTATGCGGATTGCCGAGCTTGGCCAACAGCCTCTCCACCCGTCCAAGCGACAGGTCGATCAGCTTAGGGTGCAGGAGCTTCAAGTCGGCGAGGAGCTCTTTGCTGGTCGGAATGGCACGCCCCTCCCGTTCGAGGCTATGGAGCTATGTACTCAAATCCCCAGCCCGCGCAGGGGTCAATACCTGAATCGATAAATGGAGATTTGTCGCGCCCAACTACCGTTCGCCGGCGCAACGTCGATCCCTCAGCTCCTCGCTTGATCCCGCGTGTCGGTGGAGCCGGACTCGGCCGCGTTTCCGTCGCGCACTTCCGCCTCCGCCTTTACCTCCGCTTCGCCGTCCGCGCGTCCGTCGCCGCTTTGAGCGGGCTCGAGCTCCATGGGGGTCGTCTCGATGAGCTTGCCGTCCACCATCGTGCCATTGGCGGGCATGCGGCCGTTCCCACGCTTTGATTTGCCCGTCTCTGCCGAGGCGCCGCCATGCATCAGCAGGCTACACAAGCGGCTCAGCGTCTCGCGCATCTTGTGGCGGTGCACGACCATGTCAATCATGCCGTGCTCGAGGAGGTATTCGGCCCGCTGGAAGCCTTCGGGAAGCTGCTCGCGGATGGTCTGCTGGATCACGCGGGGGCCCGCGAAGCAGATGAGCGCGCCGGGCTCTGCGATGTGGATGTCGCCCAGCATCGCGTAGGAGGCGGTGACGCCGCCGGTCGTCGGATCCGTCATCACCACGATGTAGGGCAGCTTCGCCTCGCGCAGGCGCTGCACGGCGATCGTCGTGCGCGGCATCTGCATGAGCGACAGGATGCCTTCCTGCATGCGCGCCCCGCCCGACGCTGCGAAGAGGATGAATGGCGTCTTGAGGTGCACGGCGCGCAACATGCCGGCGACCACGGCCTCTCCGGCCGCCATGCCGAGCGAGCCGCCCATGAACTCGAAATCTTGCGCTGCGGCGACGAGCTGCCGCCCGTCGAGCGTGCCTTCGCCTACGAGCACGGCGTCCTCGAGCGAGGTTTTGGTGCGTGCGTCCTTCAAGCGGTCGGTATAGCGCCGTCCGTCGCGGAAGCGCAGCGGATCCTGCGCCACGGAAGACACGGCGACCTGCTCGAAGCTGCCGCCATCGAACAGGCTGGCAAGGCGCGCCCGCGCGCTCATCTTCATGTGGTAGTTGGAGCCGGGCACAACGAACTGGTTGGCCTCGAGGTCCTTGTAGAAGACCATCTGCCCCGTCTCTGGGCACTTGACCCAAAGGTTTTCCGGCACCTCGCGCTTCGTGGTGAGGAAGCTGCGGATCTTGGGACGGACGACGTTATTGATCCAGTTCACGCTTGACCGCTCCTGAAGCGCTCCCAGTTCTGGGAGCACGGTAAAACACTGACCCGGCTTCTCAGGATTTCGCCTGCCAGGCCCGGGTGAAATTCGTACTTGCTATCGGCGCCGCTCGTCTGCGGTGCCGCCGATGGCTGCATCCTCCAAGATATGTCCGAGGGCTCCGTCCTCAAGGCGCCCTAAGGGCCGCGCTCAGGCTTTCGACCACACTCAGCACGGAACCCGCCGTATCGCCAGTTGCGCGCCCGTCTCCGGTTAAGCTCGCCTCGATGGCTCGCACCAAGGCCGAGCCGACTACGACACCATCGGCGCTCTTGGCAATCGCGCGCGCCTGTTCCGGCGTTTTTACGCCAAATCCTACCGCGACGGGAAGGGTTGTTGCACGTTTTAGGCGTGCCACCTGGAGTTGAACGTCCTCCGGGTTCGCAGATGCGGCGCCCGTGATCCCGGTGATGGAGACGTAATAGAGGAAGCCGGACGTGTTTTTCAGTACCGTCTTCAATCGCTTATCGTCGGTCGTTGGAGTCGCGAGACGGATGAAGTTGAGCCCCCGCTCGACCGCCGGCAGGCAAAGCTCGTCATCCGCCTCCGGTGGGATATCCACGACGATCATGCCGTCGACGCCTGCGGCCACCGCATCGTCGAGGAATTTTTCGCCCGGATAGACGTAGATAGGATTGTAATAGCCCATCAGCACGATGGGCGTGTCCGCGTCGGTTTTGCGGAATTCACGGACGAGATCGAGCGTCTTGCGCATCGTATGCCCGCCCTTGAGCGCCCGCAGCGACGACGCCTGGATAGAGGGTCCGTCCGCCATGGGATCGGAGAACGGCATGCCGATCTCGATGACGTCGGCGCCGACTTTCGGCAGTCCGAGCAGGATCGCCTTCGCCGTTTCGAAGTCCGGATCGCCAGCCGTCACGAAGGTGACGAGTGCTGCGCGCCCTTCCGTCTTCAGCGCTGCGAAGCGCCGATCGATCCGCGAGTCTCTCGTGTTGCTCACAGCTTGATCCCCAGGTAGCCGGCTACGGCAAACACGTCCTTGTCGCCGCGCCCACACATGTTCATGACGAGGAGGTTGTCCTGGGGCAGCGTTGGCGCGAGCTTCGTCACCCATCCGAGCGCATGCGAAGGCTCGAGCGCCGGTATGATACCCTCGAGCCTAGCCGAGAGCTGGAACGCCTCGAGCGCCTCCTTGTCGGTGATCGGCACATAGGTCACGCGGCCTGAGTCCTTGAGCCAAGCGTGCTCCGGCCCAACGCCCGGATAGTCGAGCCCGGCCGAGATCGAGTGTCCCTCGAGGATCTGCCCCTCCGCATCCTGCAGCAGATAGGTGCGGTTGCCGTGCAGAACGCCCGGCCGGCCTCCGTTCATCGAGGCGGCGTGTCCGTTCTCGACATCCATGCCATGGCCTCCCGCCTCGACGCCGAAGATCGCGATGTTTTCGTCGTCGAGAAACGGATGGAAGAGGCCGATCGCGTTCGAGCCGCCGCCGATGCAGGCAACGAGCGTATCTGGCAGCCGCCCTTCACGCTCCAGCATCTGCTCGCGGGTTTCCCGGCCGATGATGGACTGGAAGTCGCGCACCATCGCCGGATAGGGATGGGGGCCCGCCGCTGTGCCGATCAGGTAGTAGGTGTCCTGCACGTTGGTGACCCAGTCGCGGAGCGCTTCGTTCATCGCGTCCTTGAGCGTGCCGGCGCCCGACGTAACGGGATTGACCTTGGCGCCGAGCATGTGCATGCGCGCCACGTTCGGCGCCTGCCGGGAAACGTCCGTCGCGCCCATGTAGATCTCGCACGGAAGCCCGAAGCGGGCGCACACAGTGGCCACCGCCACGCCGTGCTGCCCGGCGC
Organism: Hyphomicrobium sp.; assembly: GCF_036780825.1. GTDB lineage: Bacteria > Pseudomonadota > Alphaproteobacteria > Rhizobiales > Hyphomicrobiaceae > Hyphomicrobium_C. Next base: position 18,526 of record NZ_DAIQCD010000006.1, read on the forward strand.
CAGTCTCGGCGATGATCCGCGTTTTCCCCATGCGCCGTGCCAGCTGGATCTGGCCGAGGCAGTTGTTGATCTTGTGGCTGCCGGTGTGGTTCAGCTCGTCGCGCTTGAAGTAGATCTTGGCGCCGCCGGAACCGCCCTGGGTTTTGGCGACATCGCGGAGATGATCGGTCAGACGCTCGGCGTAATAGAGCGGGCTCGGCCGGCCGCCGTAGTGCGTCATCAGGTCCGTGACCTCGGCCTGGAAGGCAGGGTCCGCTTTTGCCGCCTCGTAGGCCTGCTCGAGATCGAGGATCAGCGGCATCAGCGTCTCGGCGACGAACCGCCCGCCATAAAGGCCGAAGTGGCCGCGTCCGTCTGGCCCTCCACGCATGGTGTTGAGCTTGGCTTCGCCAGTTTTCTGCTGTTCCGAGGCCATAGGCCTTATTCCCTTTCGCACATGCCCCGCCGGAGGAGCGGATATTCAGGACTGCTTAGCGGCCTTTGCCGCGCGAAGGAAGCGCCGCATCAACAGGGGATCCTTCTCGCCGGGCCGGCTTTCTACGCCTGAGGATACATCGACGATGGCCGCACCCGTCAGCCGGATCGCGGCCGCGACATTCTCGGGCGTGAGCCCGCCGGCGAGCGCAAAGGGAGCACCTCCTTTTGCGCTTTCGAGAATATGCCAGTCGAAGGCGAGACCGTTGCCGCCCGGCAAGGCGGCGGGATCGGCGGGCGGCTTGGCGTCGAAGAGAAGAACATCGGCGCCGCCTTCGGGCTCGAGATAAGCGGCGGCAGCCGTCACCTCGCCCGTGTCGGCGACCGGCACGGCCTTGAGGATGGTGAGCCCGCTGCGCCTGCGGATCGCCGCCGCCCGTTCGGGTGTTTCGTTTCCGTGGAGTTGCAGGATGTCAGGCTTCACCTCGGCCGCGATGCGATCGACGAGTGCGTCGTCGGGGTTCACCGCGAGAAGCACGGTTTCGGCGCGCCCCTGCGCCCGCGCATGCGCGATCAGCGCCGAGGCTGTTTCAAGATTCACATGACGTGGGCTTTTCGGATAATGCACGAAGCCGACGAGGTCCGCGCCAGCTTGGAGCGCGGCGTCGAGCTGCGCCTCGTTGCGCAATCCGCAGATCTTTACGCGTGTGGACATCGTGCGCGACTGCTTGCAATCCTATCTGATCAGGCTTCCCGGTGCGTTTTCCTCGCCAGTCTCCAACGAGCCGGCCCCATGCGTGGCGCCGATCGTCAAGCCGGCGCCGAGAGCCCGGAGAGCATTTGCGGTGAGCTACGCTGCGCTGCGTGTCTCGGGCGCCGAGAGCGCCTTGGCGCGCGCGCTAACCTCCGCATCCCGCTCGCGCATGAGACGATCGGCTTCCGCCTGCCATCGCCTAGCGTCGCTTCCCTGCGTGCGCGCCAAGCGTCGCCATCGCGCCTGCGACAGCCATGTCGCCGTCCCGCCGAGCAGGACGCCGATGATCAGGGTGCCGAACAGGAAGCCGTAGAACGGGAGCTCGATGGAGAGCACCGGCGTTTCCGGACGAAACGGATCCAGCGCGAGACGCACGGAATGGCGGTTCGCAACCGCCAGCGTGATGAGCAGCGCGGCCGCGGGAAACGCCGTCAATAGCCAGAGAATACGCTTCAGCACTGTTGCTCCTCTCGACTGCGGCGCTCGACCCGGCTCCGGTGTTTCCGGAAGGAAGCACGGCCGGATAAAAGATCTAAAGCCGTTCCGTCGGTCCGTGCAACCTGGAACGGCTCTGACCGCGAGAACCTATGAATCTGCGTTCAGGCGGTCTCGAAGCTCTTTGCCCGTCTTGAAGAACGGGACGTACTTCTCGGCGACGGGAACCGGCGTTCCGGTCCGCGGATTGCGGCCCTGGCGCGCGGCGCGATGCTTCACGGTGAAAGCGCCAAAGCCGCGCAGCTCCACGCGATCGCCTTGTGCCAGCGCATCCACGATCTCATCGAACACGACATTGACGATGCGCTCGACGTCCCGATGATAAAGGTGTGGGTTTGACGCTGCAATTTTTTGAATGAGTTCCGATTTAATCAAGACACTGGCCTCCCGAACGTGATTATTTCCTTAATTTTCCGAAGGTTGCCAAACGGAGACGAGGCCGTCAAGGCCAACGCCTCCAAGCTCCCGAGGTAGCGTGATCCCGCCGATGAGGCTGCCGAGGGCGGCTGCGAGAACGCGGCCTGCCGCCTCCGACGCGCCTCCCGTGACGGCGCCCCAAGGCCCTTGCGCGGTGGGCTTCCAGTCAACCACCTTGAGGTCCTTGGTGACGTTGCGGTTGGCCTCAAGCCAGCGAACGGCTTCCGCCTCGCCCCCGATTTCGTCGACGAGGCGGAGCGCGAGCGCCTGGCGGCCAGAGTAGATGCGCCCGTCCGTGAGGCCGTCCACATTCCGCGCCGAGATGCCCCGGCGCGCCTCGACGAGCGACAGGAACCAGCGGAAGCCGTCGTCGATGGTCTCCTGCATGACCTTGCGGGCGTCCTCGCTCGCCGGCTCGAACGGGTTGGGCGCGGCCTTGAGGTTTCCGCTCTTGACCTCGTTGAATTTGACGCCGAGCTTGCCCAGCATCTCGCTCACCTCGGGCCACTGGGCGAGCACGCCGACCGAGCCGGTGATGGAGTTGCCGCGCGCCACGATGTGGTCGGTGCCGAGCCCGACGATGTATCCGGCGGATGTCGCGATGGTGCCGAACTGAGCCACCACGGGCTTCTTCTCCGCTACGTCGCGCAGCGCGAGATAAAGGCTTTCTCCGCCGGTCGTCGTGCCGCCGGGGCTATTCACGAACACGACGAGCGCCTCGACATGGCTCGCGTCGCGGATCTTCTTCAGCATAGCGATCTGGTCGCGATCGTCGGTAATCGTACCTTCGATGGCGACGCGCGCGATCTGCTTCGTGCCGGGCAGGCTGGTGAGGTCGCCGCTGCCAAACATCACTGCGCCGATGAGCAATCCGACGAAAAGCACGGCGGCGCTTCGCCAGAAGGTAAGGCGCCGGCGCATTCGGCGCCTGTCGAGCACGGCTTCGGTTTCGAGCGACATATCGCGGCTCCTGGGGTTAAGCCATTGCGGGCAAATTATAAAACTGCTGCGCCTAGCGCAACGAAATCCCGCCGTCCGGCTGCCCTATCCAGCGAAAGGGCAAAAAAATGCGCGGGATTCTCATCCCGCGCACCTGATTTGGCTTCCGTCAGCCGGATGTGACGAAGATCACTCTTCGTCGTTCTCACCCGCCTCGGCTTCACGCTTCTTGATCGCGGCCTTGAAGATGTCACCGAGCGAGGCGCCGGAATCCGACGAGCCATACTGGGCAACGGCCTGCTTCTCCTCGGCGATCTCGAGCGCCTTGATGGAGACGCCGATGCGGCGCGCCGCCTTGTCGACCGAGACTACGGCTGCGTCCACCTTCTGGCCCACCGTGAAGCGCTCGGCGCGCTGCTCCGAGCGGTCGCGCGAGAGGTCCGAGCGCTTGATGAACGTCGTGATGTCGCTGTCGGCGATGCGCACCTCGATGCCGTTCTCCTGCACCTGGACGACTTCGCACGTCACCTGGTCGCCCTTCTTGTACTTGCCGAGCGCGTCGGCCGGATCGCCGCCGAGCTGCTTGATGCCGAGCGAAATGCGCTCCTTCGAGCTATCCACGTCGAGCACCACGGCTTTGACCGTATCGCCCTTCTTGTAGTCCTTGATCACCTCGTCGCCCGGCTTCTGCCAGTCGAGATCGGAGAGGTGGACCATGCCGTCCACGCCACCGTCGAGGCCGATGAACAGGCCGAACTCGGTGATGTTGCGGATCGGGCCTTCGACCTCCGAGCCCTTCGGATGCAGGGCGAGGAAGGCATCCCACGGGTTGTCCTGGGTCTGCTTGAGGCCGAGCGAGATGCGCCGCTTGGTGGGATCCACCTCGAGGATCTGCACCTCGACCTGCTGGCTCGTGGAGACGATCTTGCCCGGATGCACGTTCTTCTTGGTCCAGCTCATCTCCGAGACGTGGATCAGGCCCTCGACGCCGGGCTCGAGCTCCACGAACGCGCCGTAGTCGGCGATGTTCGTGACCGTGCCGGTGAAGCGTGCGCCGATCGGGTACTTGGCCTCGATGGCCGACCACGGATCGGACTGGAGCTGCTTCATGCCGAGGCTGATGCGCTGCGTCTCGGGGTTGATGCGGATGATCTGCACCTTCACCGTATCGCCGACGTTGAGGATCTCGGACGGATGGTTGACGCGCCGCCATGCCATGTCGGTGACGTGGAGGAGGCCGTCGATACCGCCGAGATCGATGAACGCACCGTAGTCGGTGATGTTCTTGACCAGGCCGTCGATGATCTGGCCTTCGGCGAGGCGAGCCACGATGTCGGCGCGCTGCTCGGCACGCGTCTCCTCGAGCACCGAGCGGCGCGAGACGACGATGTTGCCGCGGCGGCGGTCCATCTTGAGGATCTGGAACTGCATCGGCTGATGCATGAGCGGGCCGATGTCGCGCACGGGACGGATGTCCACCTGCGAGCCGGGAAGGAACGCCACGGCGCCGTCGAGGTCGACGGTGAAGCCGCCCTTCACCTTGTTGAAGATGACGCCGGTCACCTTCTCGCCCTTCTCGGCGAGCTTCTCGAGGCGGGTCCAGCTCTCCTCGCGGCGCGCCTTGTCACGCGAAAGCACGGCCTCGCCGAGCGCGTTCTCGATGCGCTCGAGATAGACTTCCACCGTGTCGCCGACCTTGAGGTCGCCCGGCTTGCCGCCGACGCCGAATTCCTTGAGCGGTACGCGGCCTTCCATCTTGAGGCCGACGTCGATAACCGCGAGATCTTTCTCGATGCCGACGACCTTGCCCTTGACGACGCTGCCCTCGAAGACGTCGTCCTTGGCCAGGCTCTCGGTGAGCATCGCGACGAATTCGTCGCGCGAGGGGGTATACTCTTTGCTGATCTCGGTAGTAGGCATTCAGGCTCCTGAACGGTGTTGGAATGGGGAACGTACCGGCGAACCCGCTCGAAGCGTGTTTCGGCCGGCGCGAATGGCATCTGGCCCACAAGGTCCTCCCGGCTGTGCATGCGCGCACGCCCGGGCGGTCCTCAATCGGCCTGGATCTCGTGAATATTGTCGGCGCCGCCGTGATGGGCCTCTAGCCCGCCAGCAAAAATTTGAGACGCTGTGTCAGCATCCCGCGTGGCTGATCTTCCTCTTGATCAATCCGACGGCGGCGTCGAATGCGGCTTCTATACTCAAATCGGTGGTGTCAAGCAACATCGCATCGGGGGCAGCGATCATCGGGGCGTTGGCACGCCCCGCGTCGCGCGCATCACGTACCCGGATATCCGCCAGCACCGTTTCATAGGCAACATCCACGCCGCGGGCGATGAACTCGGCATGCCGCCTCCTGGCCCGCACGTCGGGAGAGGCGGTCACGAAAATCTTAACATCCGCCGTAGGGCACACCACGGTGCCGATATCCCGTCCGTCGAGAACCGCGCCAGGCGGCCGGCGGGAAAAATCACGCTGATAGGCGAGGAGCGCCGCCCGCACCTCCGGGATCCGCGCGACGAATGAGGCGGCATCCCCCGCTTCCGTGCCCCGGAGAGCCGGGTCGTCGAGGGTGGCGGGGTCGAGGCCGCGGGCCGCCGCAACCGCGGCCCAGGTGTCGTTAAGCTGGAAGCCGGCCCGGGCGACGTCACGCCCGACGGCGCGGTAGAGGAGGCCGGTGTCGAGACAGCCGAAGCCCAGGTGCTCGGCGAGTTGCTTGGCGAGCGTTCCCTTGCCAGACGCCGCCGGTCCATCGATGGCGACGATCATGCCGCGCTCTCGCCGAAGCGCGCGCCGATCCCTTCCATGAGGGGCCTGAACTCCGGAAAGCTGGTGGCGATCATGGCCGTATCGTCCACCGTCACCGGCGCTGCGCTGGCCAGCCCCATGACGAGGAACGACATCGCGATGCGGTGGTCGAGATGCGTCGCAACCCGTCCGCCGCCCGGCACGCGCCCTGTACCGTGCACGATGAGCGTATCCCCATCGACTTCCGCCTTGACGCCGTTGGCGGTAAGTCCGGCCGCCGTTGCCGCCAGCCGGTCGCTTTCCTTGACCTTGAGTTCGGCGAGCCCATCCATGCGCGTCGGCCCGTGTGCGAACGCGGCAATAACGGCCAGCGCCGGATATTCATCGATCATCGAAGGCGCCCGTTCGGCCGGGACCCGGACGCCCTTGAGCTCCGAATAGCGGGCACGGATGTCCGCCACCGGCTCGCCGCCTTCCTCGCGCTGGTTGATGAGGGTCACGTCCGCTCCCATCTCCTGCAGCGTCGTATAGAGGCCGGTGCGCGTAGGATTGACGAGCACGCCCTCGATCGTGATGTCGGAGCCCGGCACCAGCAGCGCCGCCGCCACGAGAAATGCCGCCGATGACGGGTCGCCCGGCACCGTCACCTCGCGCCCTTCGAGCTCCGCTTCGCCCTTGATCGTGATCCGCGTAGCGCCGTCCTCCGTGGCGCTCGTCACCTCCGCGCCGAAGTGGCGCAGCATGCGTTCCGTATGGTCGCGCGTCGCCTCACGCTCGATCACCGTCGTCTCGCCGGCCGTGCCCAGCCCCGCGAACAGGATTGCACTCTTGAGCTGCGCCGAGGGCACCGGCAGCGTGTAGGCGATTGGCGCCAGCCGCGAAGAGCCGCGGATGGTGAGCGGGAGCTGCTCGCGGTCGCCCTCGACCTCGAGGCCCATGGCCTTGAGCGGCCCGAGAATGCGCCCCATCGGCCGCTTCGAGAGCGAGGCGTCGCCGATCATGCTGACGGAGATGTCATGCGGCGCCACGATGCCCATCATGAGCCGGGCGCCGGTGCCTGAATTTCCGAAGTCGATCGGGCCGTCCGGCTGTGCGAGGCCGCCCGTGCCGCGTCCCAGCACCTCCCAAGTATCGCCGGATTTGCTGGCTGGCGCCCCGAGCGCCGTGACGGCGCGGGCCGTGTCGATCACGTCCGCGGCCTCGAGGAGCCCCCGGATGCGGGTGCGGCCCGTGGCGAGCGCGCCGAGCATGAGGGCGCGATGCGAAATGGATTTGTCCCCGGGCACGCGCAAACGGCCCTGGAGCGGGCCAGAGGCGACTGCGGATAGGGGAGCAGGATCGGCGTGGGTCACGGAATTTGGGCGCCTGACGGTAAGGGCGGGCAACCGGCGGGGGCCGGGCCTCGCGAATTGGAGGAAAAGCCAGGGCATAGAGCCGCCCTATCGGCAAGCTGTCAACGGCGCCCGCCCGTGGTTTCCGGCCCCACTTGCGGAATACGTTTTGACAGCCGAGATGTGCTGTGGCAGACCCCGCTATCCCGATCAAACTGTGAGCAACGGCCATGGCGACGAAGCAAGCGCGCGGCACCAAGCGCACCTGCCAGAGCAGCGAATGCGGTGCTCGGTTTTACGACCTCAACCGCGACCCGATAATATGCCCCATTTGCGGCTCGATTTACGAGCTCGCGTCCTCTCCGCTTGCCGCAGCCGCGGTGAGCGAGGAGAAGCCTCGCCGTAGCCGCAGCAAGGGCGACTATGACGAGAAGCCCGTTGACGGAAACGCTGACGAGGCCGACGACGAGGCACTGCCCGACATCGAAGAGGATGGCGAGGCGATTGGTGCGGACGACGACGAAACCTTCCTCGAGGAAGAGGAAGAAGAGGGCGGCGATGTTTCGAACATCATCGGCGGCCCGGTTTCGGAGAACGACGAAGAGCGCTAAACGGTGGGAGTCCCGCCAGCCGAATTCTTCGGCCGGCGGGCGCCACCTTCTGGCGCACAACTTCGGGCTTGAAGTTTTTTGATGAACGGCCTAATGAGCCGGTCTCCGGAGGCTTCGTCCTCCGCGAACGATCCCAAAGGTAAGGGGCCATAGCTCAGCTGGGAGAGCGCTTGCATGGCATGCAAGAGGTCAGCGGTTCGATCCCGCTTGGCTCCACCATTTTCCTGATAGTCCAACTCTGATGTATCCAGGCGGCGCTGCAGGTCTTGATATCGGCCGCGCGCGAACCCGGGCCCGTGGCAGACTGCCGAGGTGAGCCCGCTCCCACTTGAAATTACGGCTCGTTCAGCGCGGCTTGAAAGTGCGCGACCCGGCTCGCCTTTGGGAGCGGAGCAAATGAACGCTTGTCATTGGTCCGACCGCACGGATACTTTCTCGTGGTGCGTGCGCGTGGTCTCCACGGCGTCAGGCTTTCCCGAAGCGTCCTCGCTCGTCCGCCACAGCAAGCGATCGGTGAATGTTAGGATGTCCACGGCCAGCGTCAGCGGCGGCGCGACGAGAAGATAGAGGATCTTCGTATCGGCGCGGCAGTGCCGCCACTCATGGCGAACGATCCAGAGCGCGCGCCCCACGTAGAATGCAACGAGCCCGAGCAAGATTATCGAGCTCGATACAAGGAACGAGAATCCGGTTGCTTCGTCCGTCACCGTTGATACCGCCAATCCTCACAGTCTCCGCTCATAAAGCTAGCATCGAAATCTGCAGCCGGGGTTCATAGTTTCCCTCGCGCCGGCTCCAACACTAACAACAGTGACTGTGGAAATGCCACCGAAGCGATTCCGCGCCTGCCCGTATTTGGGGAGAACGGGGGAATTGCAGACCGCGAGCTTCGCCCCGTGCTTATGATGGCGCCTGCCGGCCCATGGCTGGTCCGGAAGCTGCAATTGTGCCGTTATGCGCAAGATATCGTCCACATTGGCCCTGCTCGGCTGTCTCGGAATGGGAGGGATCGCCCTGTGCGTCCCATCCGGACACGTGGCTGCTTATCGTGCCGGCGTGCCGGCTGGTGCGGCAGAAAGCCTGCCCACAGGCATCGAGCTGATCGCCTTCGAAGCGCCGGGTTGCCGATATTGCCCGGTGTTCCGCCGGGACGTCGCCCCGAGCTATGCGGGTTCCCTGGCGGGCAAGACGGCACCGCTGCGCTTCGTCGACATCAATGACCGGACTATGGAAAGCTTGAAGCTCGCGAGCCCCGTCACGGTGGTGCCGACCTTGGTTCTGGTTCGAGATGGCGTCGAGATCGGCCGCATTGCGGGTCATGTCGGACGCGAGAGCATGCACCACATCCTGGCCACCATGCTTCCGCGGCCATAGCAAGGCCCCTGCCTCTCGGCTGGCGCTCCGCTCATTCGTCTGGAGCGTTCCGTCCGTAGCTTTTGAAGAGTTCGAGCACGGTTTTCATCTCGCCTTCTGGAAGCAGAACCGGCGGGCCAAGCGCCAGCACCTTGATGTACTGTTCAGCCAGCATCTCCACATCCTGCGCCAGCTCGAGCGCCTCGGGCAGCGTCCTGCCAAGCGCAATCGCGCCGTGATGGGCCATCAGGCAGGCCTGCCGGTCCGCAAGGCACGCGGCGACGTGGCGCGCCAGCGCCTCGCTGCCGAAGGTCGCGTAAGGGGCGATGGGAATGTCGCTGCCCCCTGCCGTCGCCACCATGTAGTGGAAGGCCGGAATCGGGCGGCCGGCGCAGGCGAGCACCACGGCATGCGTCGAATGTGTGTGCACCACCGCGCCCATGTCAGGGCGTGTTCGGTAGGCAGCGACATGGAGCGGCCATTCGCTGGAAGGTTTGCGCCGTGCTTGCGGTACATTTCCGTCGAGCGTGACAAAAACAATGTCCTCGGGCCCGATCTCCTCGTAGACGAGCCCGGTCGGCGTGATCAGCATGCCCTCGCCAAAGCGGGCGGAGACGTTTCCGGAACGGCCGGGTGAAAGCCCGCTGCGGCTCATGGTGAGCGCCGTCGCCAGGACGAGACGGCGCACCTGCGCTTCGTCGTGTGTTGGGGCGTCGCCGGCTGCGCTTCGGCCGCTGCGGGTCACGAGGCCGCCTCCAAGCGTTCCGGATAGAGTGAGAGCAGACCGTTGCGATTTGCCGGCGCGATGCCCCTCTCGGTTATGAGCCCGGTGACGAGGCGTGCCGGCGTCACGTCGAAGGCTGGGTTCGCGGCCGGAGTTCCTGGCGCCGTGAGGGCAACGCGCGCGATGGCCCCATCATCGAGCTGCCCCTGCATCAGCAGCACCTCGTCCGCGTTGCGTTCCTCGATCGGAATGTCGCCGCCGGAGGCGAGCTGCCAGTCGATCGTCGAGTAAGGCAGGGCAACATAGAACGGCACGCCGGTATCATGCGCGGCAAGCGCCTTGAGATAGGTGCCGATCTTGTTGGCCACGTCTCCGTTCGCAGCTACGCGGTCGGCGCCCACGATGCAGAGATCCACTTGGCCGCGCTGCATCAGATGGCCACCGGCGTTATCGGCGATCAGCGTGTGTGGCACGCCGTGCCCATTGAGCTCGAATGCCGTCAGCGCAGCGCCCTGATTGCGCGGGCGCGTCTCGCCCACCCACACATGCACGGGAATGCCGGCGTCATGGGCGTGATAGATCGGCGAGGTGGCCGTGCCCCAATCGACGCATGCGAGCCACCCGGCATTGCAGTGCGTGAGAATGTTGACCGGCGCGCCATCGGCCTTCGCCGCGGCGATGGAACGGATCAGGCCGAGCCCATGCACGCCGATCGAGCGGCACGTCTCGACATCATCCTCCGCAATCGCCTGTGCCTTTGCGAATGCGGCGCCGGCGCGCTCTTCGGTAGGAAGAGGCATCACTGCTCCGCGCACTTCGTCGAGCGCCCATCTGAGGTTCACGGCTGTGGGCCGCTGCTTAGCAAGAAAAGCTGTCGCCTCATCGATCCCGCGGTCCGAAGCGTCGCGCTGGATCGCGATCGCAAGGCCGTAGGCAGCCGCCGCGCCAATGAGCGGTGCCCCGCGCACCTGCATGCTGAGAATGGCGTGGGCGGCGTCCTCGACGGTCCTGAGCGTCACCGTCTCGAGTCGATGCGGCAGCCGCGTCTGGTCGATGATGACCGCGGATGCGCCGTCTGCGCCCGGCCAGATCGTCCGATAGGATTTGCCGTCGATTTTCATGCGCCGTCTCCTCAAGCCGCCACCGGGCCGGCAAGACGATAGCATCCTGCGTGTGCCCTGCCGAATGATCGGCGCAACGGCGCCGTTGCGCCAGCCAGCGTGGGTGTCTTGAGCGTGATCGTTTGAGGCGGGCGCTCAGTGTCCCTCGAAGGCCACGAGCGCCTGGCAGTTGATGCCGTGGCCTTTGAGAAGCGCGAGCCCCCCGAGATCGGACAGGTCGATGATGAAGGTCGCGCCCACGATCGTGCCTCCGCTGCGCCGCACGAGCTTGACGGCTGCTTCAGCCGTGCCGCCCGTCGCGATCAGGTCGTCGACGATTAGGATCCGCTGGCCCGGAGCGAGGGCGTCCTCGTGGATCTCGATGACATCGACGCCATATTCCAGCGAGTATTCCTGCCCGATGGTTTTCCACGGCAGCTTGCCCTTCTTGCGGATCGGAATAAAGCCGCAGCCGAGGCGGTCGGCAATCGCTCCGCCAAGAATGAAGCCGCGGGCTTCGATCCCGGCCACCGCATCGATGGGAAGCCCGCGGAACGGCTCGGCCATCTGTGTGACGGCGGCCTTGAGACCCTGCGCATCGCCGAAAAGGGTCGTCACATCCCGGAACAGGATCCCGGGTTTGGGATAATCAGGAATGGTACGTATCAGCCCCTTGAGCTCTTGCAAGAGCGCCTCCCCATCGAAGCCCGATAAAATGAACCGGCAATCCATGCCTCGAAATAGACCCGCTGATGAAAGCGCAGCGGCCTGCGCCATCGTCTGTGAAATAACCTATCTCAACTTTCGGTTAACGTTCGATGCCAGCGTTTGCAATTACGCCTTCGAGGTGACGGGGAGATTGCGCGTCAGTGCAAAAAAAAGCGCCGGCGAAGAGGGGCGCCGGCGCAGTTTCAAGAGACCGGCTTTTCGCCGGCTTGTTGTTCGTGGAAAGCCTCAGAGCGACTTCGACCAGTCGTCGAGCTCCTTCTTCACCTGATCCTTGCCGTATCCGTAACGCTCCTGGATGCGGCCCTCGAGCTGATCGCGTTGGCCGTTGATGACGGCAAGATCGTCGTCCGTCAGCTTTCCCCACCGTTCCTTCACTTGGCCGGAAAACTGCTTCCAGTTGCCTTCGATACGATCCCAATTCATGACTATCTCCTCATTTCGATTTCGAAACTATGGAAGGCTCGTTCGGCGCCAAATCGTGTCATGCGCGTCGGATAAAATTCAGAACGAGCGAGATCACGAGAAACACGATGGCCACCCAGAAGAGCAGTCTCGCGCCTTCCATCGCCGTACCGGCGACTCCGCCGAAACCCAGAAATCCAGCAATGAGTGCGACCACGAGAAAGACGATGGCCCAATGTAACAAGTTCCCCATCCGCGACTCCTGAGTTTCCGATATCAGCGGCTCTCCGCCGAAAAGGTGAGTTCCAAAGACACGTCACGGTCTAGAAAAAGTCTTTTGATGAAAGAACCTGCATCCGTGACCGCATAAAAAACGCGGTCGCCCGGAATTGGTTCCGCGTGCGGCTGGCGCTGGAGCCGGCGTCAATCGGAGAGTTGCGCTATGAGATGCGGCCGCGCGCGAGGCTTTCTAGAGCCTGATCGTTTGAGGCGGATGCGGACACGCATTCACCGAGAACGTGAATCGGTCTCGCAAAATAAAAACTTAGAGCGCGTTCACGTCGCGCAATCCGATTCCTATAAGAATGAACGCGCTCTATCGCATGTTCACGCGGGCGTGCACGCTCGGGATTGATCCGTGTTTTCGATAGAGCGCGGCCGTGTCTGTCGCGCATTCATGCAGCGTGACACACACTTCAAGCCGCTCATCTCGTCAGATGCGCAATCCCATGCGGAGTTACGGTAAAGCTATCGTTGCCTGCAGCGACTTGGCGGCCGCCGCGGCAGCATCGATGAGCGGCCCCGGGTAGGCGGCATAGAGAACCACGAACAGGCCTGTCGCGATGATGACGCCGCGCACGTAAGGCGCCGTCCCCGTGAAGCGTGGCTTGGCCTCATCGAAGAACATCACCTTGATGATGCGCAGATAGTAGAACGCGCTGATGACACTGGTCAGCACGCCGAGAATCGCGAGCCCGTAAAGCTCTGCCTTCACCGCTGCGGCGAAGACGTAGAACTTGGCGAAGAAGCCTGCGAGCGGCGGCACGCCCGCCAGAGAGAACAGCAGCATGGCGAGAAAGAACGCCATCGGGAGGTTCGTCTGCGCAAGGCCCGCGAGCTCGTAGATGTCCTCGACTGGCCCATCCTCGCGGCGCATGGCGAGGATGCAGGCGAAGGTGCCGAGCGTCATCACGAGATAGATGGCGAGATAAACGAGCAGCGATTCGACGCCGGCCCCGCTGCCGGCCGAAAGCCCGACGAGGGCATAGCCGACGTGGCCGATCGACGAATACGCCATGAGGCGTTTGAAGTTCGTTTGCCCGATGGCGGCGAACGCGCCGAGCAGCATGGAGGCAATGGAAAGGAAGATCACGATCTTCTGCCACTGCACGAAGAGCCCGCCGAAGCCGTCGAAGAGCACGCGGGCGAGCAGCGCCAACGCCGCAAGTTTCGGTGCCGCGGCAAAGAAGGCTGTGATCGGCGTTGGCGCGCCCTCATAGACGTCGGGCGTCCACATGTGGAAGGGCACGGCCGAGATCTTGAACGCAAGGCCGACGAGCAGGAACACGAGGCCTGCTATAAGGCCGATGTTGGTGGCAGCGTCGGGCGCGGAAGCGGCGGCCTGAAGCCCCTCGAAGGAGGTCGTGCCGGCAAACCCGTAGAGCAGCGAGGCGCCGTAGAGCAGCATGCCGGACGAGAGCGCGCCGAGTACGAAGTACTTGAGGCCCGCTTCGCTCGAGCGCACCTCGTCGCGGCGAATGGCTGCCAGCACATAGAGCGCGAGGCTCTGCAACTCGAGGCTGATGTAGAGCGAAAGCAGGTCCGAGGCCGAGACCATCAGCATCATGCCGACGGTTGCCAGCACGATGAGGACCGGGATCTCGAAGCGCGCCGCGCGCGCGCGGCGGAAGTCGTCGAACGAGAGCAGGATCGCAACCGCCGAGCCGGCGAGCACGAGCAGCTTCATGAAGCGCGCGAAGATATCTGAAACGAATGCGCCCTGGAAGGCGCTCTGGTCGCCGGTCTGCGTGGCGACGAGCACGCCCGTGATGGCGAGCAGCGCGATGGCGAGCCATCCGGTCGTATCCCGGCGCCCGTCCTGGTCACCGCCGAAGGCACCGATCATCAGGAGACCCATGGAGCCGAGTGCGAGGAAGATCTCGGGCAGGGCGGCGATGGCGTTAAGCTCGGACATTGAGCGGATCCTTTATTGCGCAACCGCCGCGGCCTGGCTCGCTGCCTCGAGCGAGCCGACGAGCGCTTTCACGGAGACGGCGGTCACGTCGAGAATGGGGGCCGGGTAGAAGCCGAACAGGATCGTGAGCAGCACGAGCGGGGCCAGTATTGCGATCTCACGCGCGCTGAGGTCGCTGATGCCCTTGAGAGACGGCTTCTCGAGCTGCCCGAAGATCATGCGCCGATAGAGATAGAGCGCATACGAGGCCGAGAGAATGATCCCCGTCGTCGCGAAGAAGGCGACGTAGGTGTTGACCTTGAACGAAGCGAGCAGCGTCAGGAACTCGCCGACGAAGCCGGACGTTCCCGGAAGGCCGACGTTGCCCATGGTGAACACCATGAAGACCGCCGCATAGATCGGCATGCGCTCGGCGAGCCCGCCGTAGGCCTTGATCTCGCGCGTGTGCAGCCGGTCGTAGACGACGCCGACACAGAGGAACAGGGCGGACGAGATGAGCCCGTGCGACAGCATCTGGAAGATGGCGCCGTCGAGGCCCTGCTGCGTGAAGGTGAAGATGCCCATGGTCACGAAGCCCATGTGGGCGACGGACGAATAGGCAATCAGCTTCTTCATGTCATCCTGCACGAGCGCGATCATCGAGGTGGCCACGATGGCGACCACCGAGAGCGCGAATACGAAGGGCGCGAGCTGGGCGCTCGCCTCCGGGAACATCGGCAGCGAGAAGCGCAGGAACCCGTAGCCGCCCATCTTGAGCAGGATGCCCGCCAGGATGACCGAGCCCGCCGTCGGCGCCTCGACGTGCGCGTCCGGCAGCCACGTATGCACCGGCCACATCGGCATCTTGACCGCGAAGGACGCGAAGAACGCCAGCCACAGCCAGAACTGCATATCGGACGGGAACTGCGTCGTCATCAGCGTCGGGATATCGGTGGTGCCCGTGTGCCAGTACATGGCCATCATGGCGAGCAGCATTAGCACCGAGCCGAGGAACGTATAGAGGAAGAACTTGAAGCTCGCGTAGACGCGCCGCGGTCCGCCCCACACGCCGATGATCAGGAACATCGGGATCAGGCCGCCCTCGAAGAACAGGTAGAAGAGCACGAGATCGAGCGCGCAGAAGACGCCGATCATCAGCGTCTCGAGCACGAGGAATGCGATCATGTATTCCTTGACCCGGTCCCCGATGGCCTCCCACGAGGCCAGGATGCAGAGCGGCATCAGGAACGTGGTCAGGATGACGAACAGCATGGAGATGCCGTCGACGCCCATCTTGTACTTGATGGGCCCGAGCCATTCGCGTTCCTCGACGAACTGGAACGCCGGCGTCGAGGGATCGAAGTTGATCCAGATGGCGAGCGAGATGACGAACGTGATGAGCGTCGTCCACAGCGCCGTATAACGGATGTTCTGCACCGCCTCGCGCGAGAGCAGAGCGATGAAGAGTGCGCCTGCCAGCGGCAGGAACGTCACCAGCGATAGGATCGGCGCGTCCTGGATGTTCATGGCGCTCCCCCGCCGCCAGCGAGAATGAAGTAGGTGAGAAGAACCGCCACGCCGACCAGCATGGCGAAGGCGTAGTGGTACATGTAGCCCGTCTGCAGCCGCACGACGCGCCCGGTTCCCCACAGCACGCTCTTTGCCGTGCCGTCGATGGTGCCGTCGATCACGGCGCCGTCGACGCCCCTCCAGAGCAGGCGGCCGATGGCGAACGTCGGGCGTACGAAGATGCGGTCATAGAGCTCGTCGAAGTACCACTTGTTGAGCAGGAACAGGTAGATCGGCCGGAACGCGCGGGCCGTCGCCGCCGGCAGGCCTGGCACGAGCACGTAATAGATCACCGCCAGGCCGAGCCCTGCGAGCATTGCGATCGCCGGCGCCCACATCACCCACGCCGGCACTTCGTGCATGTGGTGGCGGATGTCCTTGCCCGGCGCCTCGTAGAGCGCGGTGCGCCAGAAGTCCGCATACCCGTCGCCGATGAACACATGCGTGAAGGCCACGCCCGCGATCACGGCGCCCGCTGCGAGAACGAGGAGCGGGATGAGCATCACCCACGGGCTTTCGTGTGCGTGCTCGTAGGTGTGAGCGTCGGCACGCGTCTCGCCATGGAAGGTCAGGAACATGAGGCGCCAGGAATAGAACGAGGTCATGAAAGCAGCGATGACGAGCCCCCAGAACGCGAAGTTGCTCGGAGTGTGGGCGGCGTAGGCGGCTTCGATGATGGCGTCTTTCGAATGGAAGCCGGCAAAGCCCGCAAGCTGCGGAATGCCGACGCCGGTGAGCGCCAGCGTGCCGATCAGCATCATGGCCCACGTGATCGGCAGCTTCTGCCGGAGGCCGCCCATGCGGCGCATGTCCTGCTCGTGGTGCATGCCGTGGATGACGGAGCCCGCACCGAGGAACAGGAGCGCCTTGAAGAAGGCATGGGTGAAGAGGTGGAAGATGCCAGCCGAATAGGCGCCGACGCCGCAGGCGACGAACATATAGCCGAGCTGCGAGCACGTTGAGTAGGCGATGACTCGCTTGATGTCATTTTGCACGAGGCCGATCGTGGCGGCGAAGAAGGCCGTGATGGTGCCGATGACGACGACGACCTCGAGCGCCGTTGGCGCCAGCTCGAAGACGGGCGAGAGGCGTGCCACCATGAACACGCCGGCGGTGACCATGGTCGCGGCATGGATCAGCGCCGAGACCGGCGTCGGGCCTTCCATGGCGTCCGGCAGCCAGGTGTGCAGCAGGAATTGCGCGGACTTGCCCATCGCGCCCATGAAGAGCAGGAGCGCGATGAGGGTGAGCACGTCCACCTCATAGCCGAGGAAGCTCAGGGTTTTACCGGTGAGGTCCGGCGCGGCCGCGAACACGGCGTCGAGATTGATCGAGTTCGTCATCGCGAACAGGGCGAAAATGCCGAGCGCGAACCCGAAGTCGCCGACGCGGTTGACGACGAACGCCTTGATGGCTGCCGCATTGGCCTCGGGCTTCTTGTACCAGAACCCGATCAGGAGATACGAGGCGAGGCCGACGCCCTCCCAGCCGAAGAACATCTGCACGAGATTATCGCTGGTGACGAGCGCCAGCATGGCGAAGGTGAAGAGCGACAGATAGGCGAAGAACCGCGGGCGGCTGTCGTCCTCGTGCATGTAGCCGATGGAGTAGAGGTGCACGAGCGCCGAGACGGTGGTGACCACCACCAGCATGACGCTCGTCAGCGTGTCGATGCGCAGCGACCACGCGGTGTCGAGCTCGCCCGATGTGATCCAGCGCAGGAGTGGCACGCGCGCCGTCTCTCCGCCGAAACCCACCTGAACGAACACGATCCACGACAGGAGCGCGGAGACCATCAAAAGCGACGTCGTGATGATCTCGGAGGGGCGCGGGCCCAGGGCGCGGCCGAACAGCCCCGCGATCAGCGCACCGGCGAGCGGCAGCAAAACAATGAGCGTATAGATCATGAGGACATCTCACCCTGGGGCGAGGGCGCAGCCGGCGGCCATCCCCCGTCAAGCCGAAGACCCATCGCGCTCATCCCTTCATCATGTTGATGTCCTCAACCGCGATGGAGCCGCGGTTGCGGAAATAGACGACGATGATGGCGAGGCCGATGGCGGCCTCGGCCGCTGCGACCGTCAGCACGAACAGCGCGAACACTTGGCCCACGAGGTCGGCGTGAAAATGCGAAAGAGCCACGAAGTTGATGTTGACGGCGAGCAGCATCAGCTCGATCGACATCAGGATGACGATCACGTTCTTCCGGTTGAGGAAGATGCCGAACATGCCGAGCGTGAAGAGGCACGCGGCGACCGTAAGGTAGTGTCCGAGCCCGATCTCCATGACCTTGCCTCTTGAATCCCCCTGCTAAGCGCCGCGTTAGTGTCTGGCCGGTGCGTCAGGAATGACGCTTTCGCCCGACGCGACCTTGACCATCTCGACGGCCGTCTCCGGTCCGCGTGCCACCTGCTCGGCAACCGACTGACGCTTGACGCCGGTCTTGTGCCGGAGCGTCAGAACGATGGCGCCGATCATCGCGACCAGAAGCACGAGCCCCGCCGCCTGGAAGAAGAAGACGTATTTCGTATAGAGAACTTGGCCGAGCGCTTCGGTGTTGGTGATGCCGGGTGGGATGGGTGACGCAAGTGTCTCCGGCGCCGCCGGCCCCACGCCGTGGGCGACGAAGAGGGCCACCAGCTCGGCAAGCACCACGCCGCCGACCAGAAGACCCACCGGCGCATTTCTGATGAAGCCCGCGCGCAGCGCCGCGAAGTCGACGTCGAGCATCATGACGACGAACAGGAACAGCACCGCCACCGCGCCGACATAGACGATCACCAGCAGCATGGCCAGGAACTCGGCGCCGAGCAGGATGAAGAGGCCGGCTGCGTTGAAGAAGGTGAGGATCAGGAACAGCACGGCGTGAACCGGGTTCTTCGCGACAATCACCAGCGTCCCGGCGACGAGCGCCAGGATCGCAAACAAATAGAAGAAGAACGCCGTCAGTGCCATTCCGTCCCCGCTTCTCCTCTCCCGTCGAGAGAGGAACGCTTCGTCTCCCCGCGCGCAGCCGTCACCGATAGGGCGCGTCGAGCGCGATGTTCTTCGCGATCTCGCGCTCCCAGCGGTCGCCGTTGGCGAGCAGGCGCTCCTTGTTGTAGTAGAGTTCTTCCCGCGTCTCGGTCGCGAACTCGAAGTTCGGTCCTTCCACGATGGCATCCACCGGGCAGGCCTCCTGGCACAGGCCGCAGTAGATGCACTTCACCATGTCGATATCGTAGCGCGTCGTGCGCCGCGTCCCGTCGTTGCGGCGCGGCCCGGCCTCGATGGTGATGGCCTGCGCCGGGCAGATCGCTTCGCATAGCTTACAGGCGATGCAGCGCTCCTCGCCGTTGGGATAGCGCCGGAGCGCATGCTCGCCGCGGAAGCGCGGAGAGAGCGGCCCCTTTTCGAACGGATAGTTGAGCGTCTTCTTGGGCGCGAAGAAATAGCGCATCGTCAGGAAG
Organism: Hyphomicrobium sp.; assembly: GCF_036780825.1. Taxonomy (GTDB): domain Bacteria; phylum Pseudomonadota; class Alphaproteobacteria; order Rhizobiales; family Hyphomicrobiaceae; genus Hyphomicrobium_C. Next base: position 37,734 of record NZ_DAIQCD010000006.1, read on the forward strand.
AACGCCGTGACGAATTCCGTGAGGAACAGCGATTTCAGCCCTTGGGCCGTCCGCATGGCCTTCTCCTATGCCGATCTCAGGATCTGCAACACGCCCGCGACGACGACCACCATGGCCAGCGAGAGCGGCAGAAACACCTTCCATCCCAGCCGCATCAGCTGGTCGTAGCGATAGCGCGGCACGATCGCCTTGGCCATTGCGATCAGGAAGAAGATGAAGACGGTCTTGATTGCGAACCAGAAGATTCCCGGCACCGCATTCAACGGCCAGATATCGAGGGGCGGCAGCCAGCCGCCGAGGAACAGGATGGTCGTCAGCGCGCACATGGCGACGATCGACACATATTCTCCGAGCATGAACAGGAGGTACGGCGTCGAGGAGTATTCGACCATGAACCCGGCGACGAGCTCGCTCTCGGCCTCGACGAGGTCGAACGGCGGACGGTTCGTCTCGGCGAGCACCGAGACAAAGAAGACGATGAACATTGGAAACAGCGGCACCCAGTGCCAGTCGAGTGCCGACGCCGGCAGCCCGACACGGGAGCCGAGGCCCGACGTCTGCGCCATCACGATATCGCCGAGGTTGAGCGAGCCGACCAGCAGCAGAACCGTGATGATGACGAAGCCGAGCGAGACCTCGTAGGAGATCATCTGCGCCGCGGAGCGGAGGCTGCCCATGAACGGATATTTCGAGTTCGACGCCCAGCCGCCCATGATGATGCCGTAGACGGCGAGCGAGGAGATGGCGAGGAGGAAGAGGATGCCGACGTTGAGGTCGGCGATCACCCAGATGCCCCACGAGTTCTGGTTGAGCGGGATCACCGCCCAGGCGGCCAGCGCGAATGTGGCGGTGGCAAGCGGCGCCAGCAGGAACACGCCCTTGTCGGCGCCGGCCGGGATCACAGGCTCCTTGAAGACAAACTTCAAAAGATCCGCAAACGACTGAAACAAGCCGAACGGACCGACGACGTTCGGGCCGCGCCGCATCTGCACGGCTGCCCACACCTTGCGGTCCATGAGCAGCAGGAAGGCGATGCTGATAAGCAGGCCGACGAGCACGAGCAGCGACAGGCCGACCGTGATCGCGAGCCACAGGCCGTAGTCCCAGAGCATGGAGAAGGTCTCGCTCGACATTGCGGGCTTGAGCTCCTATTCGGCCGCGGCCAGGCCGGACTGCTTGCCGGCGGCCTTCTTGATGGCGCTCATTTCGGCCATGACGGCGGAAGCGCGCGCGATCGGGTTTGTCAGGTAGAAATCGTGAATCGCGTTGCGGAACGGCTCGTCCTTGAGCGTGCCCGTGCCGTTCGCCAGGCTGGCGATGGCGTCGCCTGGCGCGGCCGTCACGCGGTCCAGCGCGGCCAGCGTCGGCGCGTGGCGGTACATGGCGGCGCGCAGCACGTTGATCGAGTCGTAGGGGAGCGTGTGCCCGACGAGCGGCGACAGCGCGCGGATGATGGTCCAGTCCTCGCGGGCGTCGCCCGGCGGGAAGGCGGCCCGCGCTGTCATCTGCGCACGGCCCTCGGTGTTGACGTAGGTGGCGCTCTTCTCGGCATAGGCCGCGCCCGGGAAGATCACGTCGGCCCGGTGCGCGCCGGCATCGCCATGGCTTCCCTGGTAGACGACGAACGTCTTGCCGAGCCGGCTCATGTCGATGTCGTCGGCGCCGAGCAGGAACAGGACGTCCAGCTCGCCTTTCTCGGCTGCCGCGACGAAGCTCTCGACACCGGTTGCGTCCGGCGTCTCCGGCACGAAGCCGAGGTCAAGCCCGGCGACGCGCGAAGCCGCCGTATGCAGCACGTTGAACGCGTTCCACGACGCATCCTTGCCGGCCGCCACCCGGGCGGCTGCGGCCAGCACCGCGCGTCCATCCTCGCGGGCGATGGCGCCAGCGCCGACGATCACCATCGGCGCCTTGGCCTCGGCGAGCGTTTTGGCGAAGGCGTGCTTGCCGTCAGCGACCTCGGCCAGCGTCTGTCCGCCCGCGCCGAGATACTCGTAAGGATAGGTGAGGTCGGCCTCTTCGCCGATGACGCCGACGGTGAGCCCGCCCTGGCGCCAGCGCTTACGGATGCGCGCGTTGAGCACGGCGGCCTCGAGGCGCGGGTTGCTGCCGATGAGCAGGATCGCGTCGGCGCGCTCGATGCCTTCGATGGTCGTATTGAAGACGTAGCTTGCCCGTCCGAGTGCCGGATCGAGCTTGGCGCCGTCCTCGCGGCAGTCGACGTTTTTCGAGCCGAGGTGCTGGAAGAGGTCTTTGAGCGCATACATCTCTTCCGCGCCTGCCAGCGGGCCGGCAATGGCGGCGATGCGTGCGGCGGAAGCGCCCTTGAGCTTCTCGGCCACGGCGGCCAGCGCATCCGGCCAAGTCGCGGGCTCGAGGCGGCCGTTGCGGCGGATATAGGGCTGGTCGAGGCGCTGCGTCCGCAGGCCGTCCGCCACGTGGCGCGTCTTGTCGGAGATCCACTCTTCGTTCACGGCGTCGTTGTTGCGCGGCAGGATGCGCATCACCTCGCGCCCGCGCGTATCGATGCGGATCGCCGAACCCACAGCGTCCATGACGTCGACGCTCTCGGTCTTTCTCAGCTCCCACGGCCGCGCGTTGTGCGCCCACGGTCGGTGCGTGAGCGCGCCGACGGGACAGAGATCGTTCACGTTGGCGCTCATCTCCGAGAGGATGCCACGCTCGAGGTAGGTGGTGATCTCCATGTCCTCGCCGCGGCCGATGGCGCCGAGCTCCTCGACGCCCGCCACCTCGGTCATGAAACGGACGCAGCGCGTGCAGTGGATGCAGCGCGTCATCGCCGTCTTGATCAGAGGGCCGAGATACTTCTCCTCGACGGCGCGCTTGTTTTCTGCGAAGCGCGAGCCGCCCGAGCCGTAGGCGATGGCCTGGTCCTGCAGGTCACATTCACCGCCCTGATCGCAGATCGGGCAGTCGAGCGGGTGATTGATGAGCAGGAATTCCATCACTCCTTCGCGCGCTTTTCTGACGGAGGCGCTCTGCGTGGAGATGACTTTCGGCGAATTGTCCTTGTTCGGCGGTAGGTCGTTGACGCCCATGGCACACGACGCGATCGGCTTCGGGCTGCCCTGCACCTCGACGAGGCACATGCGGCAGTTGCCGGCGATCGACAGACGCTCGTGATAGCAGAAGCGCGGAATCTCGGCACCGGCCAGCTCGCACGCCTGCAAAAGCGTGATGCCGTCCTCCACCTCGATCAGCTTGCCGTCGATGATGAGCTGCTTCGGCATGGTCTCAGCCTTACTCCGCCGCTTGCCTGTGCGCCGCCTGATAGGCGTCGATGCGCGCTTCGATCTCGTGGCGGAAATGACGGATCAACCCCTGTACCGGCCAGGCGGCCGCATCGCCGAGCGCGCAGATCGTATGGCCTTCGATCTGCTTCGAGACGTCGAACAGCTTGTCGATCTCGCTTTTCTGCGCCTCTCCGCGCGACATGCGCTCGAGAACCCGCCACATCCAGCCCGTACCTTCGCGGCAGGGGGTGCACTGCCCGCAGCTCTCGTGCTTATAGAAGTAGGCGATCCGCGTGATCGCCTTGACCACATCCGCCGATTTGTCGAGCACGATAATAGCGGCCGTGCCGAGGCCGGACTTGAGCTTCGTCAGGCTGTCGAAGTCCATCGTCAGGTCCTGGCAGAGCTCCGCCGGAATGAGCGGCATCGAGGAGCCGCCCGGGATCACCGCCAGCAGGTTGTTCCAGCCGCCGCGCACGCCGCCGCAGTGCTCGTCGATGAGCTGGCGCAGCGGGATGCCCATCTCCTCCTCGACCACGCAGGGCCGGTTCACGTGCCCCGAGATCTGGAACAGCTTGGTGCCGGTATTGTTCGGCAGGCCGAGCGCCGCGAACCAATGCCCGCCGCGGCGCAGGATATCGCCCACGACGGCGATGCTCTCGACGTTGTTGACCGTCGTCGGCGCGCCGTAGAGGCCCACGTTGGCCGGGAACGGCGGCTTGAGGCGAGGTTGGCCCTTGCGGCCTTCGATGCTCTCGAGCAGAGCCGTCTCCTCGCCGCAGATGTAGGCGCCGGCGCCATGGTGGATGTAGAGATCGAAATCCCAACCGTGAACGTTGTTCTTGCCGATCAGGCGCGCCTCATAGGCCTCATCGATCGCCCGCTGCAGGCGCTCGCGCTCGCGGAAGAACTCGCCGCGGATATAGATGTAGCTCGTGTGAGCGCGCATCGCGAAGCCGGCGAGCAGCGCGCCTTCGATCAGGAGATGCGGATCATTGCGCATGATCTCGCGGTCTTTGCAGGAGCCCGGCTCGCTCTCGTCGGCGTTGATGACGAGGTAGGAGGGGCGTGCGTCCGCCTTCGGCATGAAGCTCCACTTGAGCCCTGTCGGGAAGCCCGCGCCGCCGCGGCCGCGCAACCCCGAGGTCTTCACCTCGGAGATGATCCAGTCGTGACCCTTCTGGATGAAGAACTTGGTGCCATCCCAGGCGCCACGCGCCATCGCCCCCTTGAGTCCCGAATCATGGAACCCGTAGAGGTTGCGGAAAATGCGATCCGTATCCTCGAGCAGCATAGCGATGCTTACCCTTTGAGTTTCTCGTCAGAAGACGTCGTCGAGGGCGAGGCGCCGTCCTCGAGTTCGGGGAAGCGTGACCGCCAGGAGCCCAGCGTCGATCCGTCGTACAGCGAAGGATCGGTAAGCGACGTCGGTGGTCCCTCCGGAGCTGACGTCTGCCGCCCGATTTGGGAACCGGTCTGCGGCTGAGCGCCGCGGGCAAAGGCACCCAGAATTTTATCCAGCGCCTCGGGAGTGAGGTCCTCGTAGGTATCTTTCCAGATTTGGACGATAGGCGCGTTGGCGCAGCAGCCGACGCACTCGACCTCTTCCCACGAGAAATCACCGTCTTCGGACAGCTCGTGTGGGCGCTCCGAAATGCGCCGCTTGCAGACATCGATCAGCTGTTCCGCGCCCCTGAGCATGCAAGGCGTGGTGCCGCAGACCTGCACATGCGCTTTGGCGCCCACGGGCGAAAGCTGGAACAGCGTATAGAAGGTCGCCACTTCATAAGCCCGGATATAGGCGACGCCGAGCATATCCGCCACGTGGCGCAGCGCGGGCTCCGGCAGCCAGCCGCCGGCTTGCTCCTGTGCGCGCCACAAAAGCGGTATGATGGCGGAGGCTTCCTTGCCCTGCGGATATTTGGCGATCGTCTCCTGTGCCCAAGCGAGGTTCTCAGGCGTGAAGGCGAAGTCGCGCGGCTGATCAGGACTGAGGCGGCGGACGGCCATGCTGGCTCCCCAAAACGGAACAGCGCGGGGCTCGGAGGCTGCGCACGGATGATCCGGGTCAAACCCTGATCGTCCGGGAACTCTCCAGGCACTCCCCCGCTCGAGTGTTGCCCGTTCCCTACGTCTATTGCATCGCGAAAGCAAGCGCGCACCCCGCGACCGATCACACGCTATGCACGCGTATTGCAGGAGTTTCTTGATCTGGAGCAACAAACGGCAAGACGCTCCCCGGGCATTTGCCGCATTGGTGCCGGAAGGGATCGCGGAGCGCGTTATGCGCGCGCTGATAGCCGTTCACAGAGCCAGGGAGCCGCGACCTGCTGGGGCCGTCCACACCGGAGTGCTCCAAGCCTTGCCACAACCTCGCCGAGACGTCATATTCGGCTCGGAGGCTGGCGGCGGACGAGTACGTCGCCAACCGGGTCAGGTCCGGAAGGAAGCAGCCCTAACGACAGGTGCGCGGGTCGTTCGTCAGCCTCTTAATTCGCTCACGTTCGCTGATCGGACCGCCGGAAGCGATTCGGTGCTTCCCAAGCATAGCTTTGCTCCGCGTCCAAGCGCAGCTTGGCTTGGCAAAGACATTTGGCAAAGAGACGGGGCGCGGCGCAGTCCATGCGGAGCATGCCACGCCAGGATTGCCGGGTCGCATCCAAGCGTCACTTGGTTTCCCCAAGACGCTCCCCGGCCCATCCAGGCTGACAGTGGCGCCTCCGTTCCCCTATCGTTGAGCGCAAAGGCGGGGCGGGATGGCTGACAGGAAATCAGAAAGCAGAGACGCGGCTGCGGGCGCCGAGGCGGTGCCGGCGAAGCCCTATGTCGTTCTTGCTCGCAAGTATCGCCCGCAGACCTTCGACGATCTGATTGGCCAGGAAACGATGGTGCAGACGCTGCGCAACGCGTTTGCCTCCGGCCGCATCGCGCACGGCTTCATGCTGACCGGTGTGCGGGGCGTCGGCAAGACGACCACCGCGCGCATCCTGGCCCGTGCCCTCAACTACGAGACGGAAACCGTCGACCAGCCCACGATCGACATGCCGGCCCCTGGCCGCCATTGCATCGAGATCATGGAGAGCCGGCACCCGGACGTCATCGAGATGGACGCCGCCTCCAACACCGGCGTCGACAACATTCGCGAGATCATCGAAAGCGCCCGCTATCGTCCACTTTCCGCACGCACCAAAGTGTTCATCATCGACGAGGTGCACATGCTGTCGAAGGGCGCGTTCAACGCGCTCCTGAAGACGCTTGAGGAGCCGCCGGGCCACGTCAAGTTCATCTTCGCGACGACGGAAGTGCGCAAGGTTCCGGTGACGGTGCTCTCGCGCTGCCAGCGGTTCGACCTGCGCCGCGTCGACGTTCCGCGCCTGGCCGCGCACTTGAAATCGATCGCCGCCAACGAGGCGGCCGCCGCGGAGGACGATGCGCTGTTGATGATCGCGCGCGCCGCGGAAGGCTCGGTGCGCGATGCGCTCTCCATTCTCGACCAGGCAATCGCGACTTCGCTCGGTGCGGCTGGCGGCTCAGTGACCGCAGCGTCCGTTCGCGCGCTCCTCGGGCTCGCGGACAGAGGGCGCATCTTCGACCTTCTCGAGATGCTGGCCGGCGGGCGGATCGCGGAGGCGCTGGCCGCTTTCGATGATCTTTTCCAGGACGGCGCCGACGCGGTGCAGGTTCTGGCCGACCTCGCCGAGGCCGTCCACGTGACGGCCCGGATCAAAGCCGTGGGGCCCGATGCGGCAGGAGAGGGGCTGGCGCAGGATGAGAAGCGCCGTGCCGCCGCGCTCGGCGACCGCCTCTCCATGGCGCTGCTGGCGCGGCTCTGGCAGATGCTCCTCAAGGGGCTGGAGGAGGCCGGCAAGGCCCCCAATCCGCTGGCCGCCGCAGAGATGGTTCTGATCCGCATCGCACACACGGCCGACCTGCCGCCTCCGGACGAGGTCATCCGCATGCTAGGCGGAGCTCCGGCGACGCGTCGCGAGCCAGTGGATCGGAAACCGGCCGAGCCCGCGGAGCCGGCACCGACGGCGCAAGCCGCGCACGCGCCATCCGCCCGTGCGCCATCGTTGGATGAATCCGAGAATCCGGCCAGTTTCGATTTCGCATCCGAGCCCGACGAGGAATTGCTGGACGACGAGGCTGGTGAGTCCGCCCCGGCGCCAAGCATCTCGTTGCGCCCGCTGGCAACCTTCGCCGACGTGGCCGCGCTCGCTGGCGATCGCCGGGACGTCAAGCTCAGGATCGCGCTCGAGGAGCAGGTGAGCCTCGTTCGCTTCGACGGGACCGCTGGCGCCATCGATCTGTTTCTGCTGCCGGGAGCCGCGCCCGATCTCGCCAACGATCTGCGCGAAAAACTCAACAAATGGACAGGCCGGCGCTGGATCGTTGCGCTTTCGAAGACGCCGGGCGAGCGGAGCCTCGGCGAGGTGCGCCGTGAGCGCGAGGAGCAGGAGATCGCGGCCTTGAAGCGTCATCCTGCAATCGCAACGGTGCTCGCGGCTTTCCCCGATGCGGAGGTGTCCGCTGTTCCTCGGAGGCCGCTCGCGCGCGACGACGATAGCGCCACGGGATGATCCCCGGCTGGCGCGCGGTACATAGCCCGGGAATTGCTCCCGATTTGCGCCTGCGAGCCCTGTCATCCTTTTCCGGGCGTGAAGAGCAATGCTATGCTCGTCGTCAGCGCGCCGAATCGCGCTGCCCGCAAGCTCGGGTTCGGCGCCAGGACGGACGAACGTACGGATAAAAAGAATAAAGACGTAGACGCGCGCCTTCTCCCATATTCAGGACGCGATTTGGCCGGGCCTAGCCCGGCCTTTTTTTGTTCGTTTGGAGGGCTTCCGGAAAAGAAGCGCAATCAAAGGGCGCCCCGACAAGGCGCCGGCCTGCGGCCGTGTGTCGATAACGCGATGCGCTCCGCCGCCAAATGCACTAGCTTCAGCCAGAAACGCTTTACGCAGAGACGCGAACCGCAGGAGGATCGATGAAGGATCTGATGGGCATGATGAAGCAGGTCAAGGACATGCAGGAGCGCATGCAGCGCCTGCAGGAGGAATTGGCCGCCATGGAGGTCACCGGCACCGCGGGCGGTGGCCTCGTCTCCGTCACGCTCACGGGCAAGGGCGACATGCGGCGCGTCAATATCGACCCGTCGCTGCTCAAGCCCGAGGAGGCCGAGATCGTCGAGGATCTGATCGTCGCCGCGGCGGCCGATGCCAAGTCCAAGGTGGAGGCGGGCCTGCAGGAAAAGATGTCCGAGGTGACCGGCGGTTTGCCGTTGCCTCCGGGCATGAAGCTTTTTTGACGGAGCGGTGCTTAGGCTCGAAAAAATACCTTCGCTCATCCGGCGCCCAGGGGCCTGAGACTTGTTGAAATCCCAGGGCTTGTGCCCTATTGCGCACGCGTGCTGCCTGGGTGCGGGCCGTTGCGAGGCGAGCATGAGCTTGCGTAGCAATCGCAGTCAGGTTCCCATATAGCGAGATGGAGCGCATTCGCGGCGAGCGAAGGATTTGATCGCACGCGGACGCGCTTTCGTTTGGTCTTTCATGCAGGAAGGAAGCTTCATCTTGGACAGCGTTCTCATCATCGGGGCCGGTGCTGCGGGTTCGGTCACGGCGCAGAAGTGCGCGATGAACCGCGATGTTTTCAGGACGGTGCATCTCGCATCGCGGCGCCTCGAGGGCTGCGAGAAGGTCGCCAAGCTCTGCAAGACGCCGATCGACATCTCTCAGGTCGATGCCGATAACGTCGACGAGACCGTGGCGCTGATCGAGAAGGTCAAGCCCGATCTCGTGATCAACATGGCGCTGCCGTACCAGGACCTGCCGATCATGGATGCGTGCCTGAAGACGGGCGTGCATTACATGGACACCGCCAATTACGAGCCGCGCGACGAGGCGAAATTCACGTACGAGTGGCAGTGGCCCTACCACGACAAGTACGCGGACAAGGGCATCATGGCGGTGCTCGGCTGCGGCTTCGATCCGGGCGTCACGAACGTCTTCTGTGCCTACGCGCAGGAGCACCTGTTCGACACCATTGACACGATCGACATCATCGACTGCAACGCCGGCGACCACGGCAAGGCCTTCGCCACCAACTTCAATCCCGAGATCAACCTGCGCGAGGTCACGCAGCGCGGAAAGTATTGGAAAGACGGCGAGTGGATCGACATCGACCCGCTCTCCATCTCGACCATGATTGACTATCCGGAGGTTGGCCCGCGCAAGAGCTACCTGATCTATCATGAGGAAGAGGAGAGCCTCGTCCGCCATATCAAGGGCCTGAAGCAGATCCGCTTCTGGATGACCTTCTCGGACAACTACATCAAGCATCTCGACGTGCTGCAGAACGTCGGCATGACGCGCATAGATCCCGTCATGTACAAGGGCACGCCCGTGATCCCGATGGAGTTCCTGAAGGAGCTTCTGCCGCCGCCCTCGTCGCTCGGCGAGAACTACACGGGCAAGACGTCGATCGGCTGCGTCATCGATGGCACCAAAGACGGCAAGCGGAAGACGGTGCTGATCTACAACGTCTGCGACCACGCCGAGAGCTTCAAGGAGACGCGGGCGCAGGCCGTTTCCTACACGACTGGCGTGCCTCCCGTCGTGGGAGCCATGCAGATGTTCAACGGCGCCTGGACCGGCAAGGGCGTGTTCAACGTCGAGCAGTTCCCGGCGAAGCCGTTCCTCGATGAGCTCGCGAAGCAGGGTCTCCCCTGGCACGTGAAGGAGATCACGCCGGCCGATCAGGCCGAGCTTTTCTCCGTCAAGGGCTAACTCCAACTCGCTCTTGAAATGGAACGGCTCGAAAATCGGCCCGGAGCGCTCTCGCTCCGGGCTTTTCCATATGTGTGCGATATTCGGCCACTGCCGTAACGACGCCGCCGGGTAAGCGCGGGCCGCGCCCGTGATGATGACCGGCGCAGCGTGATCTATGAATGCATCGCACTTCTTCTCGGTCTGAGCCCAAGAAAAGGCCTCTGACGATGGAATAATTTTGCAGTCTCAATACTGCAGATTGCGTCAATTCCAGCGTTGCCCGTCCTCAATTGAATCACAAAATTCACCGAGCGTTAACGCTGTGATTCGATACTACGGGGGATAGAATGGCTCATCTTTCTCAGAAGCTCGCCGAAATGCACCGACGGATCGCCGAGAGCACTCAGGAGGAGCAGGCGCTCATCCGCGCGCTCGATGCCGCACTCAATCACGTGGACGAGAAGCTCCTCGCCGAGATCCGCCAGGTGACTGCGCATCACGAGGTGCGCCGCGCCGCGATCCTGACTGAGCTGCAGCATCTCGCCGGCCGTCTGTGCACGATCCCAGTCTCGGCGGGCGAGCCGCTAACGGCGATCGAAGCCGATGCGCGTCCGGCGCACGCCGAAGGGCAGACAAACGGCAACCAGCACCAGAACGGGGCCGCGCACGCGGCGGGCGGCACGCACGCTCCGGGCAACTGGCGCATCGCCGCGCAGAACATCCAGGACGATCTCGATTTCTACACCGACCCGCCCGCGGCCTCACACTGAGGCCCGGCACCGTTTGTCGGCAGGCGGTTGCCGGCGGTTCGCAGCGGCTCTCCTGCGCCTATCCGGACCAGGAATGATCCGCCCTGGCGACAAAAGGCCGAGGATGCCATATAGCGCGCTTTACGATCTCCCTTCCGAGGCAGCGCGCATATGATCCCGGAACTTCCTCATGACATCCGTACGCCGGCCTACGTGCTCGACGTAGCGGCGCTCAAGCGAAATCTCGCGACTGCGGCCCGCATCAAGCGCGAAGCAGGCGTGAAGATGCTGCTGGCCACCAAGGCGTGGGCGATGCCGGCCGCTTTTCCGCTGATGGTGGACGTGCTCGACGGCACGACCGCCTCGGGCGAGTACGAGGCGCGTCTTGGCCGCGAGGAGTTCGGCCGGGAAGTGCACGTCTATGCGCCGGCTTACGCGCAGGGCGAGGTGGCGCGCCTCACCGGCATCGCCAATCACATCTACGCCAACTCGCCGGAGCAGGCCGTGCACGTGGCGGACGTCGTGCGCGGCTCAGGCCGTTCGGACATCGCGATCGGTGCGCGCATCAACCCGGGCTATTCTAACGCCACGCTCGGGGGTGCGCTTTACGATCCATGCGCGCCGAATTCGCGCTTCGGCACGACCGCGGCCGAGATCGATCGCCTCCCGTGGGACGATATCGACATCTTCCACGTGCACGCGCTGTGCGAGTCTCTGGCCGATGGATCGGTCGGCTTGATCGAGCATGTGGCGCGCGACTTCGCGCCATACCTCAAGCGCGTGAAGGCCGTGAACTTCGGCGGCGGCCACTTCATCAACAAGCCGGGCTATGACGTCGGCAAGCTAATCGCTGCCCTTAAGGCATTCCGTGCCGAGTTCAGCCTCGAGGTCTACCTCGAGCCGGGAGCGGGGCTCATCGTCGACGCCGGCTACCTCGTCGCAACCGTCATCGGCCTGCACCGCAACGACGGCGAGATCGCGATCCTCGATGCCTCCGCCTCGACGCACATGCCCGACGTGTTGGAGGTGCCCTACACGCCGCCCGTGCTCGGCGCGGAACTACCGGGTGTGCTGGCGCACGACTACATTCTCGGCGGCAAGACCTGCATGACCGGCGACGTGATCGGCGAGTATTCCTTTGCCGAACCTCTCACCGCCGGCTCTCGCATCGTGTTCGGCGACATGATGCAATACACGTTCGTGAAGAACACGACCTTCAACGGCACGCCTCTGCCGGACCTCGCGATGCTGCACGAGGACGGCCGCTACGAGGTGGTGCGCACCTTCGGCTATGAGGAGTTCCGCCGCCGCCTGGGTTAACGCGGCTCGCCATGGCTAGCGTCCGCAATTCCACTGGCCCCCAGCCGGTGTTATGAAGCCCTGCCGAGAAGACAGTCTTGCGAAAGGCGGGCGGCGTTCATGATGCGTCACGCGGTAATGGTGATCGTCGCTGGGGTGACCTTGGCGGGCAGCAGCCTGGCGCAGGACATCAAGCCCCCCGACGATTTCAAGGCCAACATGATGATCCGCTCGACGGTGATAGCGGTCAATCAGGCCAACAAGACCAACAACTACACGGTTTTGCGCGATCTGGGCTCGCCGCGCTTTAAGGAAGCCAACAGCGCAAAGAAGCTCGCCGACGTTTTCGCGGAGCTTAGAAAATCGAAGTTCGACCTGTCTCCGGTTCTGTTTTTCACGCCCCAGATGCTTGCGCCGCCGGCGGTGACGCCTGCTGGCATGCTGCGGCTCACCGGCTATTTCGACACGGTTCCGCAGCGCGTCTCGTTCGACATGCTGTTCGAGAGCGTCAAAGGCGAATGGCTGCTCTACGGTATCAACATCGCGACGCAACGCTCGCCTGCTGTTGAGGGCGCCAAGAAATAGCGGCGCTTGCCTGCGAGGGTGCCGAGAGATCGGGTGGCTCTGTATCGCATCGGCAACAGTTAACAAGCTATTAATCGTCCGATCACATCGGATGCGTTGATTTGCGTCAAGGTGCGTGCCCTAGATGTGGACGGTTTGTGGAGAAGTTGTGTGCGAAGTGTGTCGTGACGTTGCATCTTCGGTCCTTTTCGGGGTTCACGCCTTTAGGCGCAAAAGGGCGAAAAACACAGACCGCGTAGGGGTTTGTGGAGTTGCGTATCATGTGCTCGAGGGGATACTCGCAGGAGCGGACACTTTATTGCGGAAAGCCTCTGTCCTCGGTTGTGAGTGCTTTGGCAATTTGCGCGATATTGTCGACCACCGGGTCGACTGAGGCCGGCGCGCAGAGCATCCCAGTATCGCCAGGCCAGCCGAGTCCACTACAGAATCTGGTGACCAGTTCGCCACAGCTTGGCAAAGATGACATTGGCGGGACAGGCCAGTGTGCCGAGCAATTCACCAATGCCACCAACACTGCCTATCGCAACGCAATCATCGCCGGCGATGTTGGTCTCGCGTCGAGCGCTGCCGGCTTGGCAGCCTCGATCGCTGCTGTGACCGCACAGTCAGTTGCCGCAGGTGTTCAGACCGGAGCTTACGCCACGATGGCGGCGGGCTTGGGAGTTGCGGCAGCGGGAGCGGCGCCAATTGTCGTTGTGGCAGGGGCGGCTGCTCCCGGACTTGCAACCGCTGCCGCTGCGGCCGGTGTTCTGGCCGGCGGATCAACGGCAGAGACTGTTGCCCTTGGCGCGGAGATCGCGGGATTGGGCTTAGATGCAGCAGGCGTTGCATCTCAGATTGCAGGACAGGTCTTCAGCCACGAGGCACAGAATCTCGTCGATTACGCCGCAACGCTGCCCAGCTGCGAAGCTGAGTTCACCGGCACGGTTCTCGCCCACGCGAACATCGCTGCCGGTCAGGGCATCTCCGCATTTGACGGTGCCATCAGCATCGGCAACCCCGACGGCACGAGCTACGCTCCTGGCATTACGTTGGGAGGCGGCGCGCTGTCCGGTGCGGGCTCCGGTGCTCTCGCTGAAACCGGGCATATCGATGCCATCGCCATCGGAAACGACGCGGAAGCAAAAAACGCGAACGACACCGCACTGGGCACCGGTGCGAGCGCGACGGGTGGTGGCGCGACGGCGATCGGCGCCGGTGCGAATGCCGAAGGCGAGAATTCGATCGCCATCGGCAATTCTCACGCCGAGGGCGCGAGTTCGGTCGCCATCGGCGACGGCTCCCATGCAGGCGGCGAGAATGACATCGCCATCGGCACCGGAAACGACACGGGAGCCGGCGGCAACAACACGGCCATCGGCAGCGGCATCAAGATCATCAACGGCTCGGGCAACACCGCGCTCGGCATCGGACACGAAATCGACGGCAGCAACAACTTCGTTGCGGGCGACCCGAATGAAACCATCGGCAGCGAAAACAGCGTCGTTGGCAACGACAATTACACGAACGGCGATGACAACCAGCTCGTTGGCAACAGAAACGAGCTAGCCGGAAACCAGAATCAGCTGACCGGTGTCGACAACAGCGTCCATGGCGACCGCAATCAGGTGTCTGGTGCTGATAACAATGTCGAAGGCAACGAGAACGTCGCCATTGGCAACAGCATTGACGTGGATGGGGACGAGAACATCGCCATCGGCGATAACGCGTCGATCGACGGAAATCGAAGCGTAGCCATCGGACGCAACTCGGAGGCGGCCGGAGACGGCAACGTTGCAATGGGCGACGCAGCGGCCGCCGCGGGCTCTAACGCGACGGCGATCGGGCAAGGAGCTACTGTTGTCGGCATCGACTCAACCGCGACAGGCGCGGGAGCGTCGTCCTTCTTCTCTCTCGGCTCAACGTCGACCGGCGCCCTCTCGAATACGAACTTCAGCGCCTACTCGCTCGCGAGCGGATTCGAGTCCGATGCCTCTTACAGCGTCGGCTCATCGGCCACGGGCGCGTTCTCCTCGGTCGCTGGGACGACCCTCGGTACGGCCAACGGATACAGCGCCGCTGTGACCGCAGGCACCATCGGCGGCACGGCAAGCGGCGCCTTCTCGGTCACGAGCGCTGACGGCGCCTCCGCATACGGCGGAGCCTCGACGGCGAGCGGTGTCGATTCGACCGCCGTCGGCACGGCCTCCACGGCATCGGGAGCGAGCGCAACGGCCATGGGCGCGAGTTCGGAGGCCTCCGGCGTCGGTTCCATCGCGATCGGCGATGCCGATGCCACGGAGACGAACGCCGTCGCCGTCGGAACGGGCTCTGTCGCGCAAGGGTCGAATTCGATCGCTCTCGGCGCCGGAGCATTTGCAGGCGGTTCCAGCGATATCGCCGTCGGTCATGATGCGAGGGTGCTTGCGAGCAACAGCAGCGCGTTCGGTAGCGGAGCTACCGTCAACGCGGGCCATGTCAACTCGACCGCACTCGGAACGGGCGCGAGCACGACGTACGACAATCAGGTGATGTTGGGTTTGAGCACCCAGACCTACACGACCCCCGGCATCACGTCCGACCTCAGCCGGAGTCGGCAATCAGGGCCGCTTGAGCTCCTGACGACCGACGCCAACGGAAATCTCGCCTCCGATAACGGCGATACGTTCAAGGCTATCGCTAAGCTACAGGCTGGCGTAGCGCTCGCGCTTGCGGCCGAAGCACCCTCGCTTACGACGAGCGAGTCCTTCGGCGTCAGAGTGGGCTGGGGCAACTTTGATGGCGATGGCAACGCTGCGGCCATCAGCGCCATCGGTGTCCTATGCCGCAACTGTCTTTCGACAGGCGATCGGCTTGCCATCGACGGTTCCGTCGGTGCCGGCTGGTCCGAATATAAGACGTATAGCGCCGGTAACGTCATCGGCGGCCGCGCAGGCATCCAGTGGACATGGTGATCTGACTACGGAAGAAGCCCGCTACCGCCATAGGACCCGGTGGCGGGGATAGGCAGTATCGCGCGAGGACGGGCTACCGCTTCGCCCGGCAGGATTGCAGGCAGCGGGTGAGCTCCGCTCCGCAGCGTGGGCTGTCTTTGGTGGCCCGGCGGCAGGAATTTTCCTGGGCATAGCAGCGCTGAGCGCAGTCGTTGGCCGACGTGAGTGTAGGCAGGGCAGCAGAAAACGCCCCGAAGCACAGGGTGGCGATTGCGTATCGCATGGCTCGGCTCACGGAGCGGCCTCCTCTCCTCGGGTCTTTCCCGTTGTCCGATGGAACGCCTTGCGCGCCGCGGAGTGTGGCCTGCGCACGATGAACGCCAGCTGAACCGGTCGTCAAGCCGGACCTAGTGTGCTTCCGGAAAAGTGGGCACCGGTTTTCGATAAGAGGCACGGCTGAATAAAAGCTTAGAGCCGCTCCCCGGTTCCACCTAAACTGGAACGGCTCTGGAGCGCCACACGGCCGGTTCCGATCCGGGCGGCATCACGAAGCGCCTCCGGGGCCTTTATCTATCCGACCGCGCGTCTACCCGGCAAACCGGTTGCCATGAAAACGTGAATCCGCCGCTGGCATAACCGCAAGGGCCGCAACCGCCAGCGATCCCGATTCGTTGCTCTGACCGCGCTAAAAGGAAAACTCCGCAAAGATGCGGTCGATCGAGCCGTGCCACCGGCCCTCGAAGCGCGCGATCAGCTCATCCGCTGCTGTCCGCCCGGAACGGACGAGGCTGTCCAGTGAGTCGAGATAGACGCTCTCGTCCTGGCCTTTGGCGTTGAACTGGCGGCGATTGGTAAGGCCAGCGCGTGATATCGCGAGAGCCTCCTGCGCGAGATGCTGCACGGTCACGTCTCTGAAGCGCGTAGCGAGCGCTTCGCGCGGAACGGCGTTGCGCAGGCCCTGGCGCTCCTCGGCCGTCCATGACTTGACGAGATCCCACGCCGCATCGAGCGCCTCGGCATCGTAGAGAAGTCCGACCCAGAAGGCCGAGAGGGCGCAGATGCGTGGCCAGCGTCCGCCGTCGGCGCCGCGCATCTCGAGGAAGCGCTTGAGCCGCACCTCGGGAAAGAGCGTCGTCAGATGGTCAGACCAATCGTCGAGGGTCGGAAGCTCGCCGGGCAAGGCGGAAAGATTGCCGGCCATGAAATCCCGGAATGACGCGCCGGCGACATCGATGTAGCGACCGTTGCGGTAGACGAAGTACATCGGCACATCAAGCGCGTATTCGACATAACGCTCATAGCCTGCGCCCCCCTCGAACATGAACGGCAGCATGCCGGTGCGTTGCGGATCGGTCTCGCGCCAGACTTCACTCCGGAGCGACTTCATCCCGTTGATGCCGCCTTCCGTGAACGGCGAGGAGGCGAACATGGCCGTGGCGATCGGTTGCAGTGCTAGGCTGACGCGCAGCTTCTTCACCATGTCGGCTTCGTCTTCGAAGTCGAGGTTCACCTGGATGGTTGCCGTACGGTACATCATGTCGAGCCCGCGCTTGCCGACCTTCGGCATATAGCGGGTCATCACGGCGTAGCGCTCCTTGGGCATGTGAGGCGTCTCGGCCAGCGTCCACTTCGGGGAGAAGCCGACGCCGAGGAAGCCGATGCCGAGATCCTCGCCGACATCGAGCACCTCCTGGAGATGCTGATCCGTCTCGTCGGCGGTCTCATGCAGTGTCTGGAGCGGCGCGCCGGAGAGCTCGAACTGCCCGCCGGGCTCAAGGCTGATCGTGCCGCCCGGCTGCCCATCCGGCCGCTTGAGCGCGATGATGGTCTCGCCTTCGAAAATCGCTTCCCAATCGTAGCGGGTCATCAGGTGCTCCATGAGCGCCCGGATGCCGCGCTCACCCTCGTAGGGCACCGGCTTCAGCGTTTCCGTATAGAAGACAAACTTCTCGTGCTCGGTGCCGATGCGCCAAGCGTCTCGCGGTTTTTCGCCGGCCGCGATCCAGGCGACGAGATCGTCGCGGGAACGCGCGAGCGGGCTCTGAGCCCCATCCTGGCGGGTCGACATCTGTGGGGCCTCTGAAAGGATCCGGGGCGGAGTTTGGCAGGAGTTATGACGATTGGGGCGGGACGAAACAAGGGGTGGGTGATCGGCCAGATTATCGGTCGCGCCTTTTGCATCCGGCCGCCCGTGTGGTGGCGCGTGGACGGGAAAGTTGAGAAAAGTCCTAACGCACGCGCTGAGGCGGGAGGCACGCTTCCACCCGGCGCGGATCGTCAGGGATCGTTTCCGAAGCTACGCAAGCTTCGAGGCGTCGGATCATCACAGGCCGATGATTAGGGCGGAGGCAGTCGACGATCCGGTGCATGCCGGCCTGTCTGCATCGGTCGAGCTCGCCCATGATGAAATCCGGGGCATCGACGTCGGTGCGCGGGCGCCGCGAAAGATCGATATAGGGCTCGATGCTGATCTGCGGCCTCTCGTGACGCGTCGGCGCGTTTGGCTGGCCTTCGCGGCGACCGCCTGCGGACAGGGGTGCCACGGCGTCGGCGACGAGCAGGATCGCGGCCGCCGTCAGGACCCCTGCTGTCATTCGCATCTGCAACTCTCCATGCGCAGCGGAGCGAGGTACGCTTCGCTCCAGCCTGCGATGGTACGGCTCGGCCGTAAAAGAATCGTGCGCCCGGCCCTTAATCATGAAGTGGCCCGGGCCGGCAGCGGACGGAGGTCGCCATGAAGTACGAGGCTCTCCTCGCCGGTGGCATCATCGTCGCCGCGATCGTCGTCGCCGCGCTAACGCTGGACGGCCAGAAAGTACCCAATAAGAAGATCGCCGGCGGCACCGAGGCGTGCACCTATCATGCCGGTCCTATGGACGCTGAGCTGATCGCTGAGGGCAAGGATGCCGGACGGCGCATTCTGTACACGATCCTCGCTCTCGAGAGAAAATGCGAGTACGTGACCCTGGCGCTGCCGGATGGGACCCGCCAGGCGATGAAGCTCGGCCCCGCCGGCCGCAAGCCGGGCGAGCGCGGGCCGCCGAGCGTGCCAACGTTCCAGGATGAGTGAACGTGCTCTGGGCGTGCGGCACGCCGGGGAGAGACCCGAATGATCAGGTTTGCTTCGCCTCTGGCTTAGGCTGCGCCGGCGGCCCTGCCGCCGGAGGTGAGGCGGCGAGGATGGCCCGCGCCTTGGCGCAATCCTCCTCCATCTGTCGCACCAATTCGTCCGCGTTCGCGAACTTGCGATCGTTACGAACCTTGTCGATGAAAATGACCTCGATGGTGCGTCCGTAGATCCGCTCGGCGAAATCGAGCAGAAAAACCTCGAGCACCGGCATGCCGTCGTCGAACGTCGGGCGCGTGCCGAGATAGGCGGCGCCGTCCAGAACCCGCCCGTCGTCGAGCGTCGCCCGAACGGCGAAGATGCCATGTCCGAGCGCCGTACCCTTCGCCATCGCCACGTTCGCGGTCGGAAACCCGAGGCCTGTCCCGCGCTGCGCGCCGCCGATGACGGATCCGCGCACGCTCCAGGGCCGTCCGAGCAACTCGGCCGCGCTCTTGACGTCCCCTTCCGCCAGCTTGAGGCGGATTCCCGTTGAGGAAAATGGCTCGCCGCCCGCGGCGACAGGTTCGATAACGGTCACGTCGAAGCCATGCGTTTTTCCTGCGGCCCGCAGCGTTTCCGCCGAGCCCGATCGATTGTGCCCGAAGAAGAAATGATAGCCTACCACGACGTGGGCGATGCCGAGGGCACCGACCAAAATCTCGTCGATAAAGCGGTTGGCCTCGAGGGCTGCAAGCTTCGCGTCGAACGGCAAAACGATGGCGAGATCGAGACCCAGATCGCCGAGCACGTCGAGCTTTTCGGGAAGAGGCGTCAGGCGGAAGTGCGGCGTGTCGGGCCTGAAGAATTCGCGCGGATGCGGCTCGAAGAGCAGCACGCCAGCAGGGCGCCCCAATCGCCGCGCCTCTTCGATGGTCCGCTGGATCAAGATTTGATGGCCGCGGTGCACGCCATCGAAGTTTCCGATCGCGAGAACAGCGCCTCGGGCCTCGGGCGGAATTGCGTCCGAGCCTTCTATGACTCGCATGGTGGGGCGATCCTGTGGATGGGTCATGCGGCCGGACGGCCGGGAACCTTGAGCTGCGCTTCGCCCGTCAGAACAGGCGTTCCATCGACCGTGCATACGGTTTCGAAACGCGCCCGTTTCTTCTCGGGATTGAGCTCGACGAGCTTGACGGTAGCGACAACGGTATCGCCGATCTTGACGGGTGCCTTGAAATTGAGGGTCTGGGAAACGTAGATGGCGCCGGGCCCGGGCAGCTTCATGCCGAACACGGCTGAGATGAACGCGGCGGACAGCATTCCATGGGCGATCCGCTCCTTGAACATTGTGCCGGCCGCATAGGCGGCATCGACATGCACCGGATTGCGGTCTCCTGAGATCTCGGCAAAAGCCATGATGTCACCCTCGCTGACCGCCTTGGAAAGCGAGGCCTCCTGGCCCACCGCGAGATCTTCGAAGTAGGTGATTTTGCTGTTGGTCATGCGGGTCATCCTGACGGTGTTCTGGATCTGGTCCATGGCGGAGCCATGCAACGAAAGATCAGGCGGAGCCATGCAACGAAAGATCGGGCGAAGCTATGCAAGTTAAAGTGCCCGATAAGAAATACGGTCAAACAAAACCTGAAGCCGTCGCGCGACTCCACTTAAGCTGAGGCGAGCCGAGTGACCCGCGCTGCTTAGTTGCTGACATGCAACTCGTGGCCGTTGGCCGCCCGTCTGTCGGCTGCACGCAACTGTTGCAGCCGGGCATCGGATGGCGTTATAAGGCGTAATCCCAAAATTTCTACGACCCACAATGGCTTTTGCGGAGCGCCCGCGGGAGCCCGGAGAAAACCATATGAGCGACCGCAAACCTCTGATGCCGAAGGCCACCGCCGTCTGGCTGGTCGAGAACACGTCGCTGTCCTTCGAGCAGATCGCCGAGTTTTGCGGCTTGCACGTGCTCGAGGTCAAGGGCATCGCCGACGGCGACGTGGCCCAGGGCATCAAGGGGCTCGACCCCGTGACGTCGAGCCAGCTGACGCGCGATGAGATCGAGACGGCAGAGAAGGATGCGAGCCGCAAGCTCCGGCTGGCCGAGCCGAAGGTGGTCATTCCGGAGACCACCACGTCGCGGCGCGGCCCGCGGTATACGCCCGTCTCCCGCCGCCATGACCGCCCGAACGCCGTTCTCTGGCTTCTTCGCAACCATCCCGAGCTCAAGACGAGCCAGATCATGCGCCTCGTCGGCACGACCAAGCCGACGATCACGCAGATCAAGGAGCGGACGCACTGGAATTCGGCGAATCTGGTGCCGCAGGATCCGGTCACACTCGGGCTCTGCTCTCAGACCGAACTCGACAACGAGGTGAAGAAGGCGGCGCGGCGCGTCGAGCGCGAGCAGCGCGAGGCTGAGCGCGAAGCCATCAAAGCCGGCACGCTGCTGCCCACCGAGGAGACGACGGCCCCCGAAGCCGCGACAGCGGACGAGGAAGGCTTCCGGCCGACCGCCGAGATCGTGCATCCTCGCGGTGCCGAGGAGGCGCACGAGGAAACGCCGGCCGAGGAGGAAGCGCGCGTCTTCGCCAAGCTCAAAGAGCTTAAGTCGGATGCTCCCTCAGAGGACGAGGACGACGAGAGAGCGGCCGAGAAGGACGAGGAGACGCCGCGGGGCGACGGCTGACCGTTTCTTCGTGGCAGTTCCGGGCCCGACTTAGAGGCTGTGATCGTTGCGAATGCCCTATAGTGCCGTTCCGGTTTAAGCGGAAACGGAAAACGGCTCTAAGTTTTTGTTTCTTCGTGCTTCTTTCCGGAAAAATGGTTCCATTTTTCCGGAAACATTCTAGCTCAGCCCTGCCCACCAGGAGATGAGCGTATCGGCGACGAGGGCGATGAAAATCGCCGCGCCCACGTCGCGGTTGGCGCGGAAGCGGCGCAAGCAGTTCTGTGCGTCCGATGTGTCGAGCGTCGAGACCTGCCAGGCCATCTGGAGGCCGACCAGCGCCACGCCGAAGAAGAACACGAGATGGGTGCCCGCCAGGAACCCCGCGGCGATCCAGAGCAGGAGCGCGCCCGCATAGAAGCCTCCGATCCAGGTCGCTGTGTTTTCGCCGAAGCTCAGGGCTGTCGATTTGAGGCCCAGCATCAGGTCGTCCTCGGTGTCTTGGTGGGCGTAGATGGTGTCATAGCCGATCGTCCACAGCACGGAGCCGACGTAAAGCAGGAACGCCGGCAGCGCCAGCGAGCCCTTGACGGCGGCCCAGCCCATCAGCGCCCCCCAATTGAAGGCGAGGCCGAGCACGGCCTGGGGCCAATAGGTGAAGCGCTTCATGAAGGGATAGATCGCCACCAGCCCGAGTGACGCCACGCCGAGCAGGATGGTGAACAGGTTGAACCAGATCAGCACCAGGAAGCCGATGCCGGAGAGCACGGCGACGAACAGCAGCGCGGCTTCGGGCGAGACCTGACCCGAGGGGATGGGCCGGCTGGCCGTCCGCTCCACGCGCGCGTCGTACTCGCGGTCCACGTAGTCGTTATAAGCGCAGCCCGCGCCGCGCATGACCACGGCCCCGATGGCGAACAGGGCCAGGAGCTTGAAGTCCGGATGCGGCCGCCCGTTCGATACCTCGGCCAGCGTCACCGCCCACCAGCACGGAAAGAGCAAAAGCCAAGTCCCGATCGGCCGATCCAGGCGTGCGAGCCTGAGATAGGGCCGCCACGGCCTGGGGGCGAAGCGGTCCACCCAGTTCCCGGCCGGCGCGTCCCTGACGGATTCTGATCCGCTTTCGGTCGTTCGGTTCTGATCCGGGTTGGCCGCCTGTGGCATCATCGTGGCTTGCATCCTGCTGTCGTTTTTGGGGCGACGTTATCCGCCGGCGCCTTGCCGGGCAACTCGGCCGAATGCATCTCGCGCACTTCTATGCCGCGCCGGCTTCGGGTATGCACACGCCATGGCCGTTCATGATTTCACGTCCCAGCGTCTCTTCGTCGATCATCCGCTCGCAGCGGGCACGCGTGTGCCGTGCACGCCCGAGCAGGCGAGCTATCTGCGGGGCGTTTTACGCCTTTCGGAAGGCGACGAGATCCTGGTTTTCAACGGCCGCGATGGCGAATGGCGGGCGCGCCTAGCCGAGCAGGGAAAGCGCGGCGCGGCGCTGGAGGCCATGGCTCTCGCGCGCCCCCAGGTAGGCGGGCCGGACCTTCATTATCTCTTCGCACCATTGAAGCGGGCCCGGCTCGACTACATGGTGCAGAAAGCGACCGAAATGGGCGCCTCCCGCCTGGCGCCTGTGCTGACGCGCCATACTGTTGCCGAGCGCGTCAATCTCGGCCGCATGCGGGCCAACGCCATCGAGGCCGCCGAGCAGTGCGGCATTCTGCGCCTGCCGGATGTAGCGGAGCCAGTGGCGCTCCCGGCATTGCTCGAGACGTGGGATGCGTCCCGCGCGTTAATCTTTTGCGACGAGGGGGCCGAGCAGGCAAACCCGCTCGTCGCTCTCGGTGCGCTGCGTCCGGGGCCGCTTGCGGTACTGATCGGGCCCGAGGGCGGATTTTCGCCCGATGAGCGGGAGATGATCCGCGCCCTGCCGCAAGCGACGGCGATCTCGCTGGGGCCACGCATCATGCGTGCCGACACGGCGGCCGTCGCCGCGCTTGCGCTCGTCAATGCCGTCCTTGGCGACTGGCGCTAGACACGAGAAAAACGTAACGCAACGGAGGCTTCCCCGTGCTGACGCTCTATCACAATCCGCATTCGCGCTCCGCCGTGGTCCACTACATGCTGCACGAACTTGGCGAGCCGTTCGAGATCGTGCCGGTCGATTTGCAGAAGGGTGAGCACAAATCGCCCGAGTTTCTCGAGCTCAACCCGATGGGCAAGATCCCCGTGCTCCGCGATGGCAACGTCGTCGTGACGGAGGTTCCGGCCATCCTCACGTATGTCGCCGATAAATATCCGAATGCCGGTTTGGCCCCCGCCATCGATGCACCCGACCGCGGCGCTTATCTTCGCTGGATGTTCTTCTATGGAAGCTGCATCGAGCCGGCGGCGACGGACCACTATCTGAAGCGGGAGTCGCCGTCATCGACAGTGGGCTGGGGAAAGCTGGACGATGTGCTGGGCACGCTCTCGGCGGGCCTCACGCCCGGGCCCTGGCTGCTCGGTGAGCGCTTCTCGGCGGCCGATGTGCTAATCGGATCCGGGCTCGGCTACATGCTTCCGTTCAATCTCCTTCCCGAGCGCCCGGAATACCTTGCTTATGTGGAGCGGCTGGAGGCTCGGCCGGCGCATAAAGCGGCCCGGGCGGCGGATGCCGCGCGCTTGGCGGATTGAGGTGGCTCTCGGTTGCCAAGCGTGCGGTTCTGCATCACGACGCGCGATGATTAATGCCGGGAGGCTTCAATCGAGGGCGGAAAACGTCTAGAACCGCCATCAAATCAGGCCGATACGGAAAGACAGGCAAGGAAATGACGAAGGGCAGCGGCGGGGCGGAGGCAACTATGGCGAGCGGCGCAGGCACGCCCGCCCGCGACTGGAGCGAGACGCTGTTCCTGCCCAAGACCGACTTTCCGATGAAGGCCGGCCTCCCGCAACTCGAACCGAAGATCCTCGAGCGCTGGCAGCAGCGTGGGCTTTATCGCGAGCTGCGCGAAGCGTCCCGCGGCCGTCCGAAGTTCGTACTGCACGACGGCCCGCCCTATGCCAACGGCCACATCCACATCGGGCACGCGCTGAACAAGATCCTGAAGGACCTTGTTGTGAAGAGCCAGCAGATGCTGGGCTTCGATTCCAACTATGTGCCCGGCTGGGATTGCCACGGCCTGCCGATCGAGTGGAAGATCGAGGAACAATACCGCGCCAAGGGCCGCGAGAAGCCGGATTTTACTGATCCCGACGCCATCAACGCGTTCCGCGACGAGTGCCGCAAGTTCGCCGAGACCTGGGTCGACGTGCAGCGCGAGGAATTCAAGCGGCTCGGCGTCGTCGGTGACTGGGAGCACCCGTATCTCACCATGAGCTACGCGGCGGAGGCCACCATCGCGCGCGAGCTGATGAAGTTCGCCGCCAACGGATTGCTCTATCGCGGCTCGAAGCCCGTCATGTGGAGCGTCGTCGAGAAGACGGCGCTGGCCGAAGCGGAGGTCGAGTATCAGGACTATCAGTCCGACATGGTGTGGGTGAAGTTTCCGGTGAAGTCCGGCGGCCTGCCGCACGATGCCAGCGTCGTCATCTGGACGACCACGCCGTGGACGCTCCCCGGCAACCGGGCCATCAGCTTCTCGTCGAAGATCGACTACGGTCTTTACGAGGTGACGGCCGCGCCCGAAGGCAACTGGGCGAAGGTCGGCGACAAATACGTTCTGGCCGACAAGCTGGCGGCAGACGTCATGAAGGCCGCGAAGGTAGAGGCTTTCGAGCGCCGCGCCGCCGTTACAGGCGACGAGCTAAAGGGTGCGCTGGCCGAGCATCCGCTCGCGTCCCTCGGCTACGGCTTCGACGTGCCGCTCCTCGACGGCGATCACGTGACCGACGATGCCGGCACCGGCTTCGTGCATACCGCGCCTGGCCACGGCGCCGACGACTACAACATCTGGATCGCGAGCCAGAAGGCGCTCCGCGACCGCGGCATTGACACCACCATCCCCTTCACCGTCGACGCCGATGGCGTGCTGACCAAGGAAGCGCCGGGCTTCACCGGCAAGCGCGTGCTGAAAGAGAACGGCGACAAGGGCGATGCCAACGACGCCGTCATCAAGGCGCTGGCGGAAGCGGGCAACATCATCGCGCGCGGCCGGCTCAAGCATCAGTATCCCCACTCGTGGCGCTCGAAGAAGCCGGTCATCTTCCGCAACACGCCGCAGTGGTTCATTGCCATGGATAAGGGCTTCGGCACAGACAGCCGCACGCTCCGCGAGGTGGCGCTCGCCGAGATCAAGGCGACGGAATGGGTGCCGGAAGCCGGCGAGAACCGCATCACGGGCATGATCGCCAATCGCCCGGATTGGGTCGTCTCTCGCCAGCGCGCGTGGGGCGTGCCGATTACCGTGTTCGTTGCGAAGCGCGACCACGACGGCGTTAAGGAAGGCGAGATCCTGCGCGATGAGGCGGTGAACGCCGCCATCGCCGAGGCGTTCGCCAAGGAGGGGGCGGACGCATGGTTTGCGGCCGGCGCCGCCGAGCGCTTCCTCGCGCCGAAGTACGATCCTGAGATGTGGGAGCAAGTGCGCGACGTGCTCGACGTGTGGTTCGATTCGGGCTCCACCCACGCTTTCACGCTCGAGGACCCCGCTGAGTTTCCCGGCCTCGCCGGCATTCGCAGCGTGCGGGATGGCGGCCCCGACCGTGTCATGTATCTCGAGGGTTCCGACCAGCATCGCGGCTGGTTTCATTCCTCCTTGCTCGAGAGCTGCGGCACGCGCGGACACGCACCTTATGACGTGGTGCTGACGCACGGCTTCATCCTCGACGAGAAGGGGGATGAGAAGATGTCCAAGTCGAAGGGCAACGTGCTCTCGCCGCAAGACGTGATGAAGACCTCCGGCGCCGATATCCTTCGCCTCTGGGTCGCTTCCGCCGACACCACGAACGACATCCGTTTCGGGCCTGCCATCGTGCAATCGGCGGCTGAGGCTTACCGCAAGCTCAGGAACACGCTGCGCTGGATGCTCGGCGCGCTCCACTATTTCTCGCCGGATCTGCGTGTGCCGCGCGCCGAGCTGCCCGAGCTCGAGCGGCTGATGCTGCATCGCTTGGCCGAGCTCGACGCCGAGATCCGCGAAGCCTATGCCGCCTACGATTATCGGGGCGTGGTGGCGGCGCTGTTGCCGTTCATGAACACCGATCTTTCGGCGTTCTATTTCGACATCCGCAAGGACGCGCTCTACTGCGAGCCCTATTCCAGTCTGAAGCGGCGGGCGTGCCTGACCGTCATCGACCAGATCTTCGGCTGCGTCACCACGTGGCTGGCGCCGATCCTCGCTTTCACCGCCGAGGAAGCGTGGACTCACCGTTACGGCGCCGAACGCAGCGTGCATCTCGAGATGTTCCCCGCGGTTCCGGAAGCCTGGCGCGATGACGAGCTGGCCGAGAAGTGGGAGCGGGTGCGCTCCGTTCGCCGCGTCGTAACCGGCGCGATTGAAATCGAGCGTGCTGCGAAGCGTCTCGGCTCGAGCCTCGAAGCGGCCCCCGAGGTGTTCGTCACCGACGCTGCGCTTCATGAAGCGGTGCAGGCCATAGACCTTGCCGAGATCACGATTACGAGCGCCGCGACGCTCACCTGCAAGGTGCCGCCGGACGCCGCCTTCACGTTGCCGGACGTTCCGGGCGTCGGCGTCGTCGTGCATCGCGCCGAGGGGCGCAAGTGCGCCCGTTCATGGCGCATCACGGCGGACGTCGGCTGTGATCCTGCTTATCCGGACCTCTCGGCCCGCGATGCCGCCGCCGTTCGCGAGCTCGAAGGCAGGGCGCGCGCATGATGCCGGCAGAGGGTCGCCTCTCGCGCTGGCTCTGGGGCCCGCATTCGCAGCTTGTCCTGGGCGTCGCCGCCGTCACGTTCACGCTGGATCAGGCGCACAAGTGGTGGATGCTGCTTGGTTACCGCATCGCGGAGAAAGGGCGCGTGACGGTCACGCCCTTCCTCGATCTCGTGTTCGTCAAGAACACCGGGATCAGCTATTCGCTTCTAGACCAGTCGAGCTATAGCTGGCAGCTCATTCTCGCTTTGTTCTCCGTGGTCGTCTCTGTGGCCCTGTGGGCGTGGCAATCCGCTGCCGGCACGGGCCGGCTGATGGCCTGGGCGCTTGGGCTGATCATTGGTGGCGCGCTCGGCAACGGCGTGGATCGGGTGCTGATCGGCGGCGTTGCGGATTTCTTCTCGTTCCATGCCTTCGGCTTCTACTGGTACGTCTTCAACATCGCCGATGTGGCGATTGTTGCTGGCGTGGCGGCGCTCTTGTATGACTCGCTTGCGGGGAGTCGCAATGGCGCCGCAAAACCGATGTAACCCGTGCCCCTGGGGTGCAGAGCGTTCATCGGCAAGAAGGGGGCGGGCGATTTGACTTTAGCGATCAGATCCAGGAGCCGTCGGCTGGGCGTACGGCTCGCGCCGGCCGCCATGGTCGTGGGCGCGCTCATGCTGTCCGGGTGCTCGGCTGACGATGTCGAGCTCAACGGCAAGATCTTCGATGTCGTGGGGCTCAACTCGGGCTCGACACGCGCCGCTGAGCCGAAGATGGCGGCTCGCGCGCCGCTCGTCATGCCGCCTAACCCGGAACGCGTGCCGGAACCGGGCCTGCCGCCTGAAGGGCAGGCGGCCGATGTCGCAGCTCTTGCCGATCCCGATGTCAGGGTCAAGACCTCGCGCGCGGAACTCGAGCGCCAGCAGGCTGAGTATTGCAAGGTCCACTATGAGCAGGCCAAGGCCCTGGGCGACAACGACGCCGACAGCGCATCAGGCCCGCTCGGCCCCTGCCGCGGCTCGATTTTGTCCGCGGTCAAGAAGTGGACCGCCGGCGAAGAAACTGAAGAATAGCGGCTTTGTCCGCCCGCGCTGCAGGGGGCATCGCTATGGTGTCTGGCAACAAGCTGTCAGCACGGAAACGTATTTTGCGCTCTTCGCCGCTCTCAAAATGACATGAACGCCTTGTCATTTGACAACGGCTGCCCGAATGCCGAGATCTCGTGCAGCGTTTTGCTATCCGCTCCCGATCGATCTCTCGCCACCGAGGATCACGATGATACAGTTGCCGGGCGTTTTCCGCCTCTTCGTTTGGACCGCCACGCTCATGCTCGCAATCGCACCGCTAGAAGCCAAGGCTCAACCCCGCACGAGCGAGTTCATGCTCGCCAACGGGCTTCAGGTCGTGGTCATCCCCGATCACCGCGCCCCGGTCGTCACCCATATGATCTGGTACAAGGTCGGCGCTGCGGACGAGCCTCGGGGCGTCTCCGGCATTGCCCACTTCCTTGAGCACCTGATGTTCAAGTCGACGGACAAGATCCCCCTCGGCGAGTTCTCGAAGATCGTCGCCCGCCTTGGCGGCAACGACAACGCCTTCACGGGGCATGACGTCACGAGCTACTTCCAGCGCATCGCCAAGGAGCGCCTCGCCACCGTGATGGGGATGGAGGCGGACCGGATGGTCAACCTCCGCCTGACCGACACCGAGGTTGCGACCGAGCGCGACGTCATCCTCGAGGAGCGACGCAGCCGCATCGAGAACAATCCTGCCGCCATCATGGACGAGCAGATGAATGCGACGCTTTACTACTCCCATCCTTACGGCATCCCCGTCATCGGCTGGGAGCACGAGATGGAGAAGCTCTCGCGCGAGGACGCGCTGAGCTTCTACAAGCACTTCTATGCGCCGAACAATGCCGTGCTCGTCGTCGCCGGAGATGTCACCGCAGACGAAGTGAAGAAGCTCGCGGAAGAAACCTACGGCAAGATCCCGGCCAACCCCGCCGTCGCCTCGGCGCGCGATCGGCCTGAGGAGCCGCCACAGCGCGCGGCGCGCCGCGTCAGCTACTCCGATCCGCGAGCCGGCAATGCCTCGTTCCACCGCGACTATGTCGTGCCGAGCTACAGCACCGCTCAGCCGGGCGAGGCCGAAGCGCTCGACCTTATGATGAAGATCGTCGGCGAGGGCGCGACAAGCCGCCTCTACAAGCGGCTCGTGGTCGAGGAGAAGCTCGCGTCGTCTGCTGGCGGCACCTATTCAGGCTCCGGCCTCGACAGCGGCTCGATCGCCATCTACGCCGTCGCAGCCGACGGGGCGGAGCTCTTGCCGAAGATCGAAGCGGCGGTCGACAGCGTCCTTGCCGAGGTGCGCGACAACGGCGTCACCGAGGCGGAGCTCAACCGCGCCCGCTCGAGCTACATCGCCGACTACATCTACGAGAACGACGACCAGTCCTCGCTTGCGCGGCGTTACGGCTGGGGCCTGGCCCTCGGCCGCACCGTAAGCCAGATCGAGGGCTGGCCGGATGCGCTCGCCAAGGTGTCGGTCGACGACATCAAGCGTGCCGCTGGAACCTACCTCGATCTGCGCCGCTCGGTGACGGGCTATCTCACGCCATCTCCGCAGGAGGACGCGCACGCCCAGCGGCCATTGCCGAAGAGCCGCTCGTAGCGCGCCCGTCGGCGTGGCCCGTCGCCTCGAACCTGGACATGCGTTTTATCTTGCCGGATGCGCCCAAGGACCGCTCACAATGGATAAGCTCAGCCGTTCTCTCGGCCGCCTCGGCCGTATCGATGGCGCGATCTTTCTCTCTCTCCTCGTGCTCGCCCTCAGTCTCACCCTTGCCAGGCCCGCTCACGCCATGAAAATCCAGGAAATCACCAGCCCAGGCGGCATCAAGGCCTGGCTTGTCGAAGCGCGCGAAAATCCGCTCCTGGCGCTGAGGTTCTCCTTCGAGGGCGGTAGCTCGCAGGACCCGGAAGGGAAGGCTGGCCTGGCCAACTTCCTCTCCGCCATGCTCGACGAGGGCGCAGGCGACATCACCTCCGGCGATTTCCAGGAGCAGATGGAAACGCTCGCCATGCGCATGCGCTACGAGGACGGTAAGGACGCGTTCTACGGCAACTTTCAAACTCTGACTCAGAACCGCGCTGCCTCCGTGAAGCTCCTGAAGCTCGCTCTGACGAAGCCACGCTTTGATCCCGACGCCGTCGAGCGCATCCGCGGGCAGCTTCTCGCCAATCTCGTCTACTCCGACCGTAATCCGGAACGCGTGGCCGCCAAGGAATGGTACGCCGCGGCCTTCGCCGGCCATGTCTACGCTCGGCCGGCGCAAGGCACGGCGGAGACGGTGAAGTCCATCACGCGCGACGATCTCGAGGCCTACCGCAAGCGGAACTTCGCGCGCAGCAATTTGCGCGTCGTGGCGGTGGGCGACATCGGGGCCGCCGAGCTTGGCGCGCTCCTCGATGAGGTGTTTGGCGATCTTCCGGAGACGGCGGATCTGACGCCGGTTCCGATGGCGACGTTTGCCAAGGGGACGGAGAAGTGGACGGCGATGGATGTGCCGCAGTCCGTAGCAGTGTTCGGGCTGCCTGCAATGCCGCGCAAGGATCCGGATTTCATGGCGGCATTCGTCCTGAACCAGCTCATCGGCGGCGGCGGATTTGCGTCGCGCCTGATGGAGGAGGTGCGCGAAAAGCGTGGCCTTGCCTATTCTGTTTACAGCTATCTCCAGCCCTACCGGCACGCATCGATCCTGTTCGGTGGCGTCGCGACGCGGGCGGATGCCATCCAGCAGTCGCTCGATGTCATCCGTACGGAATTGAAGCAGATCGCGGAGGACGGCCCCACGCCGGCGGAATGGGAGAACGCGAAGAAATACCTGATCGGGTCCTACCCGCTGCGCTTCGATACCAACGCCAAAATCGCCAACCAGCTCCTCGGCCTCATGGAGGACGACTTCGGCCCCGATTATATCGAGAACCGCAACAAGATGATCGAGGCGCTGACGCTCGAAGACGCTCGGCGTGTCGCCAAGCGCCTGCTTGTAACCGACGGCCTAGTCATCACCGTCGTCGGCCAGCCTGCGACGGCGTCGGCCGACAGCAAGGGCTGACGCCGGACCCCCGAGGCTCCGCCGGCGAGCGGGTACGAACCGGCAGGCCCTCTCGCGGAACCTACGTCCTTCGCGCCGGTTATGGGGAAGCATGAACAAGCCTGAACCTGCCGTCTCGTCGTCCTCTCCCGCTTACAGACAATCCATCGCGGGGTGTCTTTCCGGCGCCATCGGCGAACATGGCTTGTCGGAGGCGGAGCTTGGCCGCTGGCTCGAGAGACTTGCGCCGGCGCTTCACGATCTCAAGGCCGATTACGCGAGCGGCCGGCTGCCTCTGCTCAGGATTGCCGAAGAGACGGCTGACCTCGACCAAGCCGAAGTGGCCCTCGGCCGGCTTGCCCAAGGCGCTGAGACCATCGTCTTCTTCGGAACCGGCGGCTCGGGGCTCGGCGGCCAAACGCTGGCGCAGGTCGGCGGCTGGGGGCTTCCTGGCGTCTCCCTCCGCGGGGCATCGCCGCGCCGCGCCGTTCTGCGCACGCGTTTTTACGACAATCTGGATCCCGTTACGCTTTCGGCCGGGCTCGATGCGCTCGATCTCGCAAAGGCGCGCTTTGTCGTGACCTCGAAGTCGGGCGGTACGACCGAGACCTTGGCGCAACTCCTGGTCGCCTTGGCCAAAGTCCGTGACGCAGGTCTCGCGGATCGTATCCCCGAACTATTCCTCGGTATCACCGAGCCGGAAAAACCCGGCAAGACAAACGGCTTGCGCGCGCTTCTCGCGAGCCTCGGCGTCCCCATGCTCGATCATCACACGGGGATCGGAGGCCGATTTTCCTGCCTCACCAACGTGGGCCTATTGCCGGCGATGGCTCGAGGGCTCGATGCGCGCAAGATCCGCGCCGGCGCCCGCGAGGTGGTGGATGCTCTCGTCAATGCGTCGTTCCCCGCAGCTTACGCGCCCGCCATCGGCGCCGCGACGGCCGTCGGCCTCTCCAAGGAGCGTGGCATCCGCACGCTGGTGATGATGCCCTACAACGATCGCCTCGGCCGCTTCTCGGATTGGTTCGTGCAGCTCTGGGCGGAGAGCCTCGGCAAGGGCGGTGAGGGCACAACGCCTGTGCCCGCGCTCGGTCCCGTAGACCAGCACAGCCAGCTTCAACTTTTCATGGATGGCCCGCGCGAGATCGCGGTGACGGTCATGCGCGTGGCGAGCGCGGGCGATGGCCCGGTGCTCGATGCGGGACTGGCAGAAATCGCCGGGCAGGGCTTCCTCGGCGGCAAGACGATCGGAGATGTCGTTGCCGCGCAGGCGCACGCCGTTGCCGAGGCTTTGACACAGGCCGGCCGTCCCGTACGCACGTTCGATCTCGCAGCCCTCGATGAGCGCTCCATGGGTGCGCTCCTCATGCATTTCATGATCGAGACCATTCTCGCCGGTCGCCTGCTCGGCCTCGATCCCTTCGATCAGCCCGCCGTCGAGCTTGCCAAGACGCTGACCCGCGAACGCTTGGCGGCGCGTTAAAGTGCTTCCGGAAAAGTGGGAACCGGTTTTTCGATAAGAAGCACGGCAGAAAGAGTGCTTCCGGAAAAGTGGGAACCGGTTTTAGATAAGAAGCACGACAGAAAGAGCGCTTCCGGAAAGTGGGGAGCCGCTCTTCCAACGCCAACCAGCTCCTGTCTCGTCACCTCCCTAGGCGCTCTATCCGATGCGACGTTCGACCGAGAGCCGGATCAGATCGGCGGTGCGCTCCACGCCGAGCTTCTCCTTGAGGCGGCTGCACGAGTTGGCCACCGTCTTGTAGGCGATGCCGAATATAGCGGCGATCTCGGCAAGGCTCTTTCCCTCGCCAAGGAGGCGCAAAATCTCGACCTCGCGGTTCGAAAGCTTATGCAGCGGGTCCTCGGCAAATGTTTGGCTGAACACGAGCTCGCTCGCCGTCGAGCGATCGAGATAGCGATCTCCCGAGGCGATCTTTTGAACAGCCGTCACCAGCTCTGCGGCGTCGGCGCTCTTGCTGACATAGCCCGCCGCCCCGGCTTTGAGCGCGCGCATGGCGTAGCTCGGCTCGGAGTGCATCGTGAACATCACGATGCGGTGCGCGCCGTTATCCGCCTTGAGGCGACGCAGAAGCTCGAGGCCGCTCGAGCCGTCGAGGTTGATATCGAGAACGATCACGGTAGGCGCGATCGTGCGCGAAAGCTCCATGGCGTCCTGCGCGGTCGCCGCCTCATGAATCTCCGCACCGGGAATCGTCGAGAGAAGGCGGCGGATACCCTCCCGCACCACGGCGTGATCGTCGACGACCAGGATTTTCATGCTCTCGAGCCTCCTCGCGGGGCCATGAGGCTAGCACGCAATTTCGGCCTCATACAGTTGCGAACGTTGGAATTTATGCTTCTGCCCCAGAGGAGCCGCAATGCGCCATGATCTGCTCACCCAGTGTGCAAGAAGCTCGGGAAAAGATGGCGATAGCCTCGCCCCGCAGCCGGCGGGCCAAGCGGAGGTCAGATCTCAGTTGCGGCGGTTCTCGATAGAAAAGCGGATGAGATCCGATGTTCGCGGAAGATCCAGTTTCTCCTTGATGCGCCCGCACGAGTTGGCGACGGTCTTGTACGCGATGCCGATCGCCTCTGCGATTCCTTGCAGGCTTTTCCCTTCTCCCAGCATGCGCAGAATCTCGATCTCCCGGTTGGTGAGCTTGCGCAGCGGATCCTCCGCGCGCACGCTGCTCATCACGAGCTCGCCGGCCATGCTGCTATCCAGGTATCGCTGGCCTTCCGCAATCCGCTGCACGGCCGTCAGCAGCTCCTCGCTCGGTGCGCTTTTGCACACATAGCCGTAAGCGCCCGCCTTGAGCGCGCGGCTGGCGTAGATGGTCTCCGAGTGCATGCTGAACATCAGGATGCGCGCCGATGGGGTCTCGATGCGGAGGCGACGGAGAAGCTCGAGCCCGCTTGCCCCTTCGAGATTGATGTCGAGGATGACGACGTCGGGATTTTCCTTGCGCGCAAGCGCCAGGGCCTCGTGGCCCGTCGCCGCCTCGAGCACAGTGGCATTCGGTATCGACGACAGGAGCCGCTGCACGCCCTGGCGTACGACGGGATGATCGTCGACGACGAGAACCTTCATGGCCTCACTCCTGCATTCTGGAGTGCGCGCACTCTCTTTGGCAGTGTGCGTTTGAGCGCGCACCCTGCATCGTTCGATTGAGAGACACGCTTCGATGCGAGCCGGCCGCGCGCATGCGGCATGACCGGGCCGCCCACCGGAGCGAATGTCCCGATCATCGCGCTACGATCCATCGAATGCGGCATAGCTTTCCCGTATTGGCAGCCAGACGTCCACCGAAACACCTGCCTTATCGTCCCGTTCGTTAATTTCGACCGTTCCGCCGAGCGCTGCAACCCGCTCGCGCATGGCGATGAGCCCGAACCCGCTCGCGAGGCTGGCCGGCTTGAGCCCGCCACCGTCGTCGCGCACGAGCACACGCACGTCGTCGTCCTTGTCACGCGTCACGGATACGTCGATTTCGGTCGGAGAGCCGTGCTTGAAGGCGTTGCTGAGCGCTTCGCGGACGATGCCGTGGATGACGGTGTCGAGCTTCTGGCCGCAGCTCCGGTCGGTCACATCGACATCGAACGTCACGTCCGGATTGCGCAGCTGCCATGACGCCACCAGCGCCTCGATCGCGTTCGCCAGTCCGAGCTCCAGATGCGCCGCCGGCCGCAGACGCCCGAGGATCGATCTGACGTGCTTCTTCATATGCACGACCGCCTCGCGTATGGCGTCGGCCCGCACGGAGAGCGCATCCATGTCGACGGTGCCTTTTTCCGTCATGTGCCGGATGCTCGAGACGTCGACGTCCACCGCGAAGAGAAACGGGCTCACCTCGTCGTGCAGATCGCGGGCGAGATCGGCACGCTCTTCTTCCTGCGCCGTTGCAAGCTGCTCGTTGAGCTCGCGGTTGCGTCGCTCCATCTGGCCAAGCCGCGCCGCCATCTCGTTGAAGCCGGTGCAGAGGCTCGCGAGCTCTGTGGGTCCGCTCTCGGGGACGCGGGCCGTGTAATCGCCCCCGCCGAGCCGTTCGAATGCGGTCGATAGCGTAGGCAGTGGCTCGAGCGCGCGCCGCACGGTGATGTAGATGAGCGTCGACACGAGGCCGAAGAAGAGGGAGAGCATCGTCATGCTGCGGACGAAGTCGTCCCATACCTCCTCCACCTCGCCGCGTTGCTCGGCTTCAAGCTCAATGAGGCCGTAGGCTGCAATCGAGTCCGGAAGCGGAATACGGATCACAGCAGGCGGCCGCGCAATGAGCTTATAGAACCACTCGGGCAGTTCCTCGGCCGGTGCCGGCACACTCGATATACGGGCCCCGCTCGGCTCCGGCTCGATGAGCGTAGCTTTGACATGCCGATTGCCATCGAAAACGCGCACGAGCCGCACGAGCTGCAAGCGCGGCTCATCGTCGTTGGCCGCCTCCTGGGCCACCTTGCGCACGGTTTTTTCGGCAAGCGTCAGCGCGGATCCCACCTCCGTCTCGACCTTCGTGGCGGCATGCCAATAGATCAGCAGCGCGCTCAGGACGAGGCTCAGCAGCAGCACCATGGCGATGGCGCGAATGATCGTGGCGCTGAGAGATTCCGATTTGCGGGGCCCGAACGGGCTGGCGAGGCCTTTGGCTTGTGTGGGGTGCGGCATATCCAATCGGCTCACATCTCGACACTATGGCGCGCGGGGATCCCGCGGCCGAGCCAAGGGGGTGCCGAATGATAACGGCGGGGCACGGGGAATGAGCGCACCGTGCATGAACGGCGGGGGGTGCTCCGTCCCGAAACTTCTCTGAACATTTGCCCGTCCCGCGTGTGATCTTCTCGGAAAGTTTCAGTGTAACAGGGTAACACTTCCTATGTTATAAAATGTCATATCGTGCAAGGGCGAGACGCTGCACAAAGGAGAAACCACACAAGGACGTGTGCGTCCTTTTTGGTCTTGAAGGACACTGCGCGTCGCCTGTCACGAAAGCTCGTGTGGGGGGAGTGTGGCGTGGAACACATCATCACCCGAGCGTTCTGGCGCGCTGAACTCGGGGCGGCATTCGAGGCCGATATGCGAGAATGACATCCTGATGACGGATTTTGTCAGTCCTCAAAACGCAAAGAGCAAGGCCGGGGCCTTGCTCTTTGCACTTGGCTCGTGTGGACGACGTTATCGCCGTCATTATCGGCTCGAAGATTTCAGAGCAGAGCCCCGTTCTACGGCCATTTTCTCCCTAGACTTGGGCCCCGAGCCACCTGGATTTCATTGGCTTCGTCCCTATCGCCTCAACGAGCGGACCATACTCGAACGGCGGCGCTATGTCACGGGGGCCTGAGAGAAAAAATCGCAGGTGGCTAACACCCGTGCTTAACGCCCGACTCCAGGCAATCCGCGACCCTTGGCTGGCGGATTTTGCAGGCCGCTGCAGCGTCCTTGCGGATGCTTCGTTGCCCTGGAGAGCAATCCTGGCTATTGACGCCTGCGGAGCTTTTTCAGGCCCCCGGCGCAACCGGTGCGGGCATCCTGCCAGCCCGCGGAAACCTCGCCGCAACACAAGAATATGATCCCCATGCATCTTTCCCGCTTCTTCCTGCCTGTCCTGCGCGAGACACCCAAGGAAGCCGAGATCGTCTCCCACCAGCTGATGCTTCGCGCGGGCATGATTCGACAGTCGTCGGCCGGCATCTACTCCTGGTTGCCGCTCGGGCTGCGCGTCCTGAAGAAGATCGAGGGGATCGTGCGCGAGGAGCAGAACCGCGCCGGCGCCGTCGAGCTTCTCATGCCGACCATCCAGTCGGCCGATCTCTGGCGCGAGAGCGGGCGCTATGAGGCCTACGGCAAGGAGATGCTGCGTATCCAGGATCGGCATGAGCGCGACATGCTGTTCGGCCCGACGGCCGAGGAGGTGGTCACCACCATCGTCCGCGACGGCATCAAGAGCTACAAGGACCTGCCGACGAACCTCTACAACATCCAGTGGAAGTTCCGCGACGAAATCCGGCCCCGATTCGGCGTCATGCGCGGACGCGAGTTCCTGATGAAGGACGCCTATTCCTTCGATCTCAGCAAGGAGGCCGCCCGTGCCGCCTATCGGCGCATGTTCGTCGCCTACCTGCGCACGTTCGCCCGCATGGGCCTTCGCTCGGTGCCGATGCAGGCGGACACAGGCCCCATCGGCGGCGACCTCAGCCACGAGTTCATCATTCTTGCCGAGACGGGCGAGAGCCAAGTCTTCTGCCATAAGGACCTGATCGAAGGCGAGATCCCGGCGGCGCACACCGATTTCTGGGGCGATCTCACGCCGATCTTCGACACCTGGACCTCGCTTTATGCCGCGACCGAGGAGAAGCACGATGCGGCTCGCTTCGAGCGCGAGGTGCCCGCTGAGAAGCGCATCTCCGCCCGCGGCATCGAAGTCGGCCACATTTTCTACTTCGGCACCAAATATTCGGAACCCATGGGATGCAGGGTGCAGGGGCCGGACGGACAGCAGGTGACGCTCGAGATGGGCTCCTATGGCATCGGCGTCTCCCGTCTCGTCGGCGCCATCATCGAAGCGAGCCACGATAAGGCCGGTATCGTCTGGCCTGTTCCCGTGGCGCCTTTCGAGGTTGCCGTGGTCAATCTGAAGGCCGGTGATACGGCGACGGACAAGGCGGCCCTCGAGGTCAAGACCCGGCTCGAGAGCGCCGGCCTCGACGTGCTCCTCGACGATACCGAAGAGCGCGCCGGCGCCAAGTTCGCGACCATGGATCTGATCGGCATTCCCTATCAGGTCATCGTCGGGCCGAAAGGCGTGGCGGCAGACGAAATCGAGATCAAGGATCGCAAGACCGGCGAGCGCGAAACCTTGCCGACCGAGGCGGCGCTCAAACGCATAATTCACCGGGTCATGGATCAGCGCGTGCTGGTCTGAAGCCGGACACAAAGGGGGAAGCGCCGATGGCGGCGACGACGATCGACACCAAGCCGTTTTCGCCCTTCGAGTGGCTGCTCGCCTCCCGGTATCTGCGCGCCCGCCGCAAGGAAGGCTTCGTCTCGGTGATCGCGGCGGTGTCGTTCCTCGGCATCATGCTAGGCGTTGCGACGCTGATCATCGTCATGGCGGTGATGAACGGCTTCCGCAAGGATCTCTTCTCCAAGATCCTGGGGCTCAACGGGCATGTCGTCGTCTACAAGGTCGGCGCTCCGTTCGACGACTATGACAACATCGCCAAGGCCGTCATGCGCGCCGACGGCGTCGTGCGCGCCATTCCGCTGATCGAGGGCCAGGTGATGGTCTCCTCGGCCGTGCAGGCGCTCGGAGCCGCTGTGCGCGGCATCCGCGAGAACGACCTCAAGGGGCTGCCGCTCGTAGCCGACAACATCCGCTATGGCGCCCTCGACGGCTTCGACGAGGGGGGAGGGCTCGCCATCGGCATGCGCCTCGCCAACATGCTGCGCATCAATGTCGGCGACACGCTCACCATCATCTCGCCACGCGGCGCCGCGACCCCGTTCGGCACCGCGCCCCGCTCCAAGACCTATCCCGTCACGACCATCTTCGAGCTCGGCATGGCCGAGTACGACAAGACAATGATCTTCATGCCGCTGGCGGAGGCGCAGCGGTACTTCTCGAAGAATGACGAGGTGGACATTCTGGAGGTCATCGTCACCGATCCGGAGGCGGTGGAGGCTGCGTCTCAGCGCATTCGCGGCGAGGCGGGCCCGACCATCAACGTGACGGACTGGCGCCAGCGCAACGAGACGTTCTTCACCGTGCTCGAAGTGGAACGCAATGTGATGTTCATCATCCTGTCGCTGATCGTGCTGGTGGCCGCGCTGAACATCATCTCGGGCCTCATGATGCTGGTGAAGGACAAGGGACGCGACATCGCCATCCTGCGCACGATGGGGGCAACGAAGGGTTCCGTCATGCGCGTGTTCCTGATCACCGGCGCTTCGATCGGCGTCGTCGGTACCTTGGCGGGGCTCGCCATCGGCATCGTCTTCTGCGCCTATATCGAGGAGATCCGCCAGTTCGTGGCGTGGATGGCGGGCACGACGGTCTTCGATCCGAACGTCTATTATCTCACCCGGCTCCCCGCCGACATCAATCCCGTGGAGACGGGTTCGATCGTGCTGATGGCGCTCGTCCTCTCGGTGCTGGCGACGCTCTATCCGTCCTGGCGCGCTTCGCGGCTCGATCCCGTCGAAGCGCTGCGTTACGAGTGATGACAATGCTCGAAGTCAGCGCCGACGCGCGTCCGAACACAGGGCATTGCGGTTTCCGCAACGTCGCTCCACCCCCCTTGTGGGGGAGGTTAGGTGGGGGGGAACCCCGAACGCCAGCATTGGAAGCCGCCCCGCTCCTGTCCACTCCCCACAAGGGTGAGGAGAATACGGGCGTTGTTTGCTTGGCAGGAGGGATGCGCCCGTGCACGAGATGACCGCACAGCACATTCCGGTCCTGAGCCTTGTCGGTCTGCAGCGCGTATTTCGCCAGGGCACGCGCGAGATCCACGTGCTCGCCGGCGCGTCAGTTGACGTGTGGGCAGGCCAGTGCGTGGCGCTCGTCGGCCCCTCGGGCGCCGGAAAGTCGACGCTCCTTCACATCGCCGGCCTGCTCGAAACGCCGGATTCCGGCCACGTCATCGTTGCCGGGCGCGACTGTTCGGCGCTCGACGACCATGAGCGCACGCGCATCCGCCGCGCCGAGATGGGCTTCATCTACCAGTTCCACCAGCTTCTGCCCGAGTTCTCGGCGCTCGAGAACGTTGCCATCCCGCAGATGATCCTCGGCCGCTCCCGGCGCGAGGGCGAAGAGCGGGCCCGAAAACTGCTTGGCTCGCTCGGGCTTGCCGAGCGTGTCGATCACCGCCCGGCGGAGCTTTCCGGCGGCGAGCAGCAGCGCACGGCGATCTGCCGCGCGCTCGCCAACCGGCCGCGCCTCATTCTCGCCGACGAGCCGACCGGCAACCTCGATCCCCGAACCTCGGAGATGGTTTTCCAGGAGCTGCTTGCCCTCTTCCGCAGCGAGGGCGTGGCCGCGCTGATCGCCACGCACAACCTCGATCTGGCGCGGCGCATGGACCGCGTCGTCGTGCTCGACAGCGGCCTTTTGGTGGAAATATCGCCTCAGGCCGTGTGAACATTGCGTCGCAGCCCGTTGAACCATGTTTCGCGGATAGCATCGCTTTTTGGGCGCAAACATAAAGTCTATCTCCGGCGCCGGCTGGCCGGCCGCGCCCTGTGTCGAATGGGAACGTGGATTGCGTTTCGCCGTTCACATCTGGCCAATCGAGGAGAGAGTCATGCCGTTCGAGAGACATAGTCTTCGCATCGCCGCACTAGCGGCTATGATGCTTGGATGCAGCCCCGCGCTCGCTGGCGACGATCCGACGGGCGTGTGGATGAGCGATACCGGCCGAGGGGCCGTCGAGATCAAGGATTGTGGCGGCAAGCTCTGCGGTGTTGTCGTCTGGGTAAAGGATGCGACGGACGCCGAAGGCTGCGGGCGCCAGATCATCGGCGACCTAGTGAAGGGCGGCGGCAACGCCTGGGGCGGCGACTCCGCCTGGATCTACAGTCCCGAGAAGAAGAAGACCTTTAACGTCGAGGTCACGCCGCTCGCCGATGGCACGCTGAAGGTCAAGGGTTACGCCGGGTTGAGCTTCCTGTCGAAGACCATGATCTGGACCAAGGCGCCGGACGATCTCGTCCGCTGCTCGACGCAGGAGGCAGCCGGCCCATCTGCAGCCCCCGCAGCGCCGGGCGCTAGCGCTGCCAAGGCGTCTCCGGCCACTGCTGCTCCCGGCGCAAAGCAGGCCGCTCCCTCGGCGCCGAGCAGGAATAGCCACGAGACGAACGTGGCAGAGAATGGCGGGAAGCCTGTCGATATCGAAGGCATTCCCGGCGACGTGTTCTCCCGGAAGGACGGCAAGTGCAAGGTCGATACGCCGTGGGTGAAGCTCGACTTCGACTGCAAGGGCAGTGAGCGCGAGTAGCGTGCTTCCGGAAAAGTGGGAACCGGTCATGGCGGAGCCATGCGGGTAAAGAGTCCGATAAGAAGCACGAGATAGAGAGTGCTTCCGGAAAAGTGGGAACCGGTTTTCCGATAAGAAGCACGAGATAAGAGAGTGCTTCCGGGAAAGTGGGAGCCAGGCTCCGGGATGGCCTCAGATCCAGCCGATGTACTTCGCCGCCAGTGCGACGAGGCTGAGGGCGCCGACCCATGTCGCGATGCGCGCAAGCCGGTCGCGTCGTCCCGTTGCCCGCCCGATGCCTTCGATGGTCGCCGGATCGAGCCGCAAGCCGTCGCGCGCCATGTCCGCGAGCCCGACCGATGCCCGCTCGGCCTCGGCGAGCATGGTCGGCACCTCGGCGAGGATGCGAGCCAGCGTTGACGCGCTCTCGCCGGCCTTGCGCACGGCGCCGCGCGCACCGTAGTTCGCTTCGACCCACTCCTTGGCAACAGGCTCGGCCGCCGCCCACATATTGAGCGACGGATCGAGCCCACGCGCCACGCCCTCGACGATGACCATGCTCTTCTGCAGCAGGATCAGCTCCGGCCGCGTCTGCATGTCGAACACTTCGGTATAGGCAAAGAGCTGGCCCAGGAGATCGGCCATCGAGATCTCATCGGCCGTGCGCCCGTGGATCGGCTCGCCGATGGCGCGCAGCGCCTGCGCGAACACCTCGACCGGGTGATGCGGCGGCACGTAGCCGGCCCAGAAGTGCACTTCCGCCGCACGCTGATAGTCACGCGTGATGAGCCCGTGGAGGATCTCGGCGAGAAAGCGGCGCTCCTTGTGGCCGAGCCGGCCCATGATGCCGAAGTCCACGGCCGTCACCCGGCCTTCCCGATCCACGAACAGGTTTCCCTGATGCATGTCGGCATGGAAGAAGCCGTCGCGCATCGCATGCGTGAGGAAGCTTCTAAGCACCGTGAGACCGAGCGCGTTGAGATCGTAGCCCT
Source organism: Hyphomicrobium sp. (assembly GCF_036780825.1). Lineage (GTDB taxonomy): Bacteria > Pseudomonadota > Alphaproteobacteria > Rhizobiales > Hyphomicrobiaceae > Hyphomicrobium_C. Next base: position 79,860 of record NZ_DAIQCD010000006.1, read on the forward strand.
GCTCTCTCACGCGCGCGTGGTCGGAGAGCGGGATGCCGTCGATCCAGTCGGTCGTCAGCACGCGCTTCGCGGTGCGCCGCCAGTCGACCACGGGAACGCGGAATTTGGGATCGCCGGCGGTATTCTCGGCCATCTCCGAGATGGCGGCACCCTCGAGCCGGAGGTCCATCTCGAGCTCGGTCGTGCGCGCTAGGTTCTCGACGACGGCCACGGGCTTTAAGCGCCGCGACGGCGCATGCACGCGCTCGATCAGGCGTGCTGCAAAAAAGTAGCTGTCGAGATCGCGTTTGAAGCGCTTCTCCACGTCGGGCCGCAGGATCTTGACGGCCACCTCGCGGCGCTGCCCGTCTTTAGCGAGTGTGACGGCCTTGTGAACCTGGGCGATGGAGGCTGCTGCGACCGGCGGGCCGAACTCGGCGAAGTGATCCTCGAGCTTGCCGCCGAGCGCCTCTTCCACGGCACGGCGCGCTTCCGCCATGCTGAAGGGGGGCATCTTGTCCTGCAGGTGGCGGAGATCGCCCGCGAGCTCAGGTCCAATCACGTCGGCGCGCGTCGCCAGGAACTGTCCGAGCTTAATGTACGATGGGCCGAGCGCGGCCAGCGCCGACGAGATGCGCCGCTCTTTCGGCTTGCCGGCATTGAACGGCGCGGCGACGAGGGCGATCGGCAGCGTCGCCAGCCGCGCCAGGCGAAGCGCCGGCGGCACGGGCTGTCCCTTGGGCACGAAGTGCACGCCATGCTGGGCGAGCACGATCCCCGCCCTTGCCAGGCGCCAGATGTTGGTGAATGCGTTTGCCATGCCGGGCAAGCGGTACTTGGCCTCGGCCGATGTTGCAAGCCACGTCCATCGCTAGAGTTGCCGAGTTATCGACTGTGGATCGCGGGGATCATACAACTCTGTGCATCGCATCCGTGCCTTGCTGGCCAAGCACCCTCCAGAATCGGGCTAAATCGATAGCGCGGACCGTAAACTTCTTTGCCGGCATGCGCAGGCCCCAGGCGCCGCCGACCTCTCCTCAAAGGCGAGGCGAAGGTGCGCGCAAGGGTAGAAAGCCCCGGTTCTCTCTCCCCTTTGAGTGAGAGTTCAGAGACGAAGCGAAGGACACGAATGACAGCGACGCCGACACTTCCCAGATATGTCCACCTCAAGGTGCACTCGGCCTACTCGCTGCTCGAGGGGGCGCTGCCGATCGGCAAGCTCGCCAAGCTGGCCGAGGCGGCGGGCATGCCCGCTATCGGCCTCACCGACACCAACAACCTGTTTGGCGCGCTCGAGTTCTCGGAAAAGCTCGCAGGCGCCGGCATCCAGCCCATCGTCGGCGGGGCCTACGACACTGATTTCGCGGACAATGTCGCGTCAGATCTTCCTGGCGTTCCACGTCCCGGCCAGAATACGTCTCAGGCCCGCCCCGCTGGCGCGCTGGCGCTGATTGCCTCGAATGCCGCGGGCTATGCCAATCTGATCAAGCTCGCGAGCCAAGCGTTCCTGCTGCCCGATCCCACCGAGCCGACGCATATCCGCCTCGACGCCCTCGAAGAGCATCGTGACGGCCTGATCGTGTTGACCGGTGGTCCCGACGGGCCCATCTCCCGCGCCCTCGCCGCCGGCCAGGCAGACCTCGCCCGCGAGCGCCTCCAGCGCCTCAACCGCATCTTCGCCGGCAGCCTCTACGTCGAGCTGCAGCGTCACGGCCTCAGGATGGAGGAAGAGATCGAGCCGCAGCTTATCGGCCTCGCCTATGAGCTCGGTATCCCGCTCGTCGCCACCAACGAAGTCTACTTCGCGACCCCCGACGATTACGAAGCCCACGATGCGCTGCTCTGCATCGCCGAGGGCCGCATGGTGACGGAGGACAACCGCCGCCGTGTCTCGCGCGAGCACTACTTCAAATCCGCAGACGACATGGCGGCGCTCTTTTCCGATCTGCCGGAAGCGCTCGAAAGCACCATCGAGATCGCGCAGCGCTGCGCCTACCGGCCGCTGCGACGCAAACCGATCCTGCCCCGCTTCGTGCAAACGACGGGGGCCGCCGAGGAGGAGCAGCTTGCCGCGGAAGCCGCTGAGCTCAACCGCCAGGCGGAGGAAGGCTTGCGCGCGCGCCTCGCTGTGAATGAGCTGGCGCCGGGGTTTACAGAGGAGGACTATCGCAAGCGTCTGGCTTACGAGCTGGACATCATCGCGCGCATGAAGTTCCCGGGCTACTTCCTGATCGTTGCCGACTTCATCAAGTGGTCAAAAGCCAACGGCGTGCCGGTTGGCCCTGGCCGCGGCTCGGGCGCAGGCTCGCTCGTTGCCTGGGTTCTCACCATCACAGACCTCGATCCGCTCCGCTTCGGCCTCCTGTTCGAGCGCTTCCTGAACCCCGAGCGCGTCTCGATGCCGGACTTCGACATCGACTTCTGCCAGGACCGGCGCGATGAGGTGATCCGCTACGTCCAGGAAAAATACGGCCATGACCGCGTGGCCCAGATCATCACCCACGGAAAGCTGCAGGCGCGCGCCGTGCTGCGCGACGTGGGCCGTGTGCTGCAGATGCCCTATGGCCAGGTCGATCGGCTCTGCAAGCTGGTGCCCAACAATCCGGCCAATCCCGTCACGCTTCCCGAAGCCATCGACGGCGAGCCCAAGCTGCAGGAGGAGCGCGACGCCGATCCGCTCGTCGCGCGATTGCTCGAGATCGGCCAGAAGCTCGAGGGGCTTTACCGCCACGCCTCCACGCACGCCGCCGGCATGGTGATCGGCGACCGCTCGCTCGATGAGCTGGTGCCGCTCTATCGCGATCCCAAGTCGAACATGCCCGTCACCCAGTTCAACTGGAAGATGGTCGAGGCGGCGGGTCTCGTGAAGTTCGACTTTCTCGGCCTGAAGACACTGACCGTGCTGACCAAGGCTGTCGAGTTCGTGAAGCGCGGGCGCGGCGTCGACATCGATCTCCTCGCGCTGCCTCTCGACGACAAGCCGTCCTACGAGTTGCTCGCGAAGGCCGACACGGCGGGCGTGTTCCAGCTCGAAAGCACGGGCATGCGCGAGAGCCTGAAGCGTCTCAAGCCCGACCGCTTCGAGGATATCATCGCCATGGTGGCACTCTACCGCCCAGGCCCCATGGACAACATCCCGACCTACATCAACCGCAAGCACGGCGAGGAGCCGGTCGACTGCCTGCACCCGCTTCTCGAAGGCATTCTGAAGGAGACCTACGGCGTCATCATCTACCAGGAGCAGGTGATGCAGATTGCCCAGGTGATGGCCGGCTACTCGCTCGGCGAAGCCGACCTTCTGCGCCGTGCCATGGGCAAGAAGGACAAGGATGAGATGGCGAAGCAGCAGGCGCGCTTCGTCGAGGGAGCCCTGAAGAACGGCGTCAAGAAGGACCAAGCCGTTGAGATTTTCCATCTCGTCGACAAGTTCGCGGGCTACGGGTTCAACAAGTCTCACGCCGCTGCCTATGCGCTGGTGAGCTATCACACGGCTTATATGAAAGCGAACTTCCGCGAGGAGTTCCTGGCCGCGTCGATGACGCTCGATGCTGCCAACACCGACAAGCTCGCCATGTTCGCCGCGGAGGCCCGCAAGAGCGGCATCCAGGTGCTGCCGCCGTGTGTGAACGAGTCGGCCGTAGAATTCCTGGCCGTGCCGCCTGCTAAATTCCCCCGCGTTCCTCGTGAGGGAGAAAAAGCGGACGCCAAAGAAGAACCCCACGGCGCCATCCGCTACGCCCTGGCGGCGCTGAAAAACATAGGCGCGTCAGCTGTCGAGACGATCGTCGAGAGCCGGAACGCACAGGGCCCGTACACGTCGCTCGCCGACTTCGCCGCACGCATCAACACCAAGGCCGTGAACAAGCGCGCCCTCGAGACGCTGGCCGCTGCCGGTGCCTTCGATACGCTCGAGCCGAACCGCGCGCTCGTTCATGCGAACGTCGAAGTCATGATGACCGAGGCCGGCAGGAAGGCCGACGACGAGCAGACCGGCCAGATCAGTCTGCTCGGCGGCATGGAGACCGGCACGGCGGCCGTGGTGCTCAAGCTCAAGCCGGCAGACGCCTGGACGCCGATGGAAAAGCTGCAGGAGGAATTCGACGCCGTCGGCTTCTTCCTCTCCGGCCACCCGCTCGATCAATACGAGCGCGCCCTCGCGAAGCTGAATGTCTATCGCTACGTCGATTTCGAGGCCGCGAGCGCCCGCGGCGTTTCGGCTGGCCGCCTTGCGGGCATCGTCATCTCCGCCCGCGAGCGGCGGTCGCAGAGGGGCAACAAGTTCGCCTTCGCGCTCTTTTCCGATACCAGCGGGCAGTACGAGGCGGTCATTTTTTCCGAGACGCTCGCCAATGCACGCCAGCTTCTGGAAGCCGGCGCCGCCGTTCTTCTCGACATCGAGGCCGAGCGCGATGGAGAGGCCCTCAAGATGCGCGTTCAGAACGTGAAGTCGCTTGACGAGGCGGTCGAGCAGATCCCGCGCACGGTACGGATCGTCGTCGATGGGCACGCGCTCGAGAGCAACCCCAACGGCATTGAAAGATTGAAGGCGCTGCTTCAGCCCGGCAAGGGCGAGGCCGTAATCGAAGTGCGCCTCCGTGATTATGAGCGTGCGATTCCGATCGCACCGCGGAGCCGCTACGATCTTTCTGCGAGAGTTCTGGGTCGCATCACAACCCTGCCCGGCGTGCTCGAGGTGAACGAAACCTGAGGCTTCCGGCCTCAGGCGCGTCCCCGGAACCTTCGCTTATGTACAGCGTTCTGGGGACCATGCTCATTGTTCCGGGTCCGAAAATCCTCAGGTCGCTTTCCGTCGGTGACGACACGTCGATCGATTTCTTGCGCGTCGACGGCGATCCCGACGGGCACATCGTCTGCTTCTTGCCTTGGCGCATGCCGTATCGGCTCGCCCAGGCCTCGCGTCTCGTGCCGCGGAACTTCCTGGCCTGCTACGAGATGCCCCGCGCTATCGTCAGCTCCGAGCCGGAGCTTTGCGTGCGCGCCGTGCATGCGGTGGTGGAGGATGCGCTGGACCTCGTTGCCCGGGCGCGTCTCGATCCAGCGCGCTTGCTCGTCGTCGGCCTCAGCATCGGCAATGCGGTGGCGACGCTGATGGCGAACCGTATGGGCGTACGGCTCTACTCGATCGCCTCGGCCGATCGCGGCGACCTCACCCTATGGGAGAGTCCGGCGTCTCTCCGGGTGAAGGAGCTGGCCGAGACCAAGGGCTATAAGCTCGCCGATTTCACGCAAGCGATGCACGGACTGCACACGGTCGAAAACCTCGGCAATCTCGCGCCCGGCAGCCGCTTCGTGATCAGCGCCATGGACGAGCTGGTGCCACGCGCCCGGCGCGATGGCCTAGTTGCAGCCGTGCGCCGCGACCGTCCGGAAGCCGAGATCACATATGTTGAGCAGGGTCATTTTGGGACCATGATCGAAACGGTGCGTGCGATGTATCCGGCCGACGCCGGCACCGTGGCGATGCGCGAGCCGCTCTTCAATGCGGCGGCGAAACGTGATGCAGTGATTGCGTCACGCATGCCACCGTGCGGCGGAGCTGCCCATAGCGAGGATCGCGCATGTTCCCCATCGGAGACGATAACAGCGCCCGGCGCTCGACCCCCGTCGCCACCTACGCGCTGATTGCCATCAACGTTGCGGTCTTCCTCATCGAGCTTCAGCAGGGCGACCGGTTCATAACGGAATGGGCCTTCATTCCGGCCCGCTTTGCCGACAGCCCCTCCGCCGAAGCCATCACCATTCTCTCCGCCATGTTCATGCATGGCGGCGGGCTGCACCTGGGCGGTAACATGCTTTATCTTTGGATTTTCGGCGACAACGTCGAAGATCGCTTTGGTCTCGTCCGCTATCTTCTGCTGTATCTCGCCGCTGGCCTCGCCGCGACGATGGCGCAATATGCGGTGAACCCAGCATCTGCAATTCCAAACGTGGGCGCATCGGGCGCCATCGCTGGCGTGCTCGGCGCTTATCTCCTGATGTTTCCGCGCGCCCGCGTCGACGTCTTGTTCGGGCGCGCCATCGTCGCCATGCCAGCGTTCATCGTGCTGGGTTTCTGGCTGGTGCTTCAGCTCGTCAGCGGAGTGGGATCAATAGCGGACACCGCGCAGACCGAGACGGGCGGCATCGCCTACATGGCCCATGTCGGCGGCTTCGGCGCCGGACTCGTGCTCGGCGCCCTGTTCGGAGGTCTGCGCGGGCCCGGCCGGACGACGTGAGGGCGCCGGGTTAGAAATTTTCCTTGTTGAGGTCGGGAACTCGTCATAGCGTATCGGGAATTGTAGGAAGGAAGATCTGCGCAGAGATGGAAGCGGCGAGGAAAGACGGTCCACCCGCGCCGTGATCCTGTCCAATTCTGGAGATCGCCATGCCCGACGGCCCAGTCTCCGCTGCTTCCATCTTGAGGAAGCCCGCCTGTCTCCTTGCCGCTCTTGGCGCCGCCCTGGTGGCCCAGGCTGCCCTCGCTGAAGGCGAGGTGCCGGCGGAGGAAGTTCGCGGCTACTTCTGCGACGCCAAGGCCGACCAGATTGCATTCCTGAATTTCAAGGCTCGCGGCGAAACGGAGATCATGGCGGCGAACGCCGTCAACAAGCGTCTCGCCAAAGCATCCTGCGCGCCCTACCTGCCGGCGATTGCCATCCCAGGGAAAGAGCAGACCGTCATGGAGAATGGTCTGGTCTATAAGGTGCAGAGCTTCCTGTTCCTGCCGGAGAAGGTGGAGCGCTGGAGCGGCACGGTATTCGGCTCGCTGCAGTCCGCTAAGCACGATCAGGATATCTGAGACCGCCCGTCTGCCCCTGTCGTATGATCCATAAAGAAACCCGGCCGCTCTTGGAGCGGCCGGGTTTTATCGTGTCAATTGTCTGGCCGGCTCTACCAGAAGAAGGACTTGCTGCTGCCCATGCGCCGCTTTCTTCTGTCCCGATCGCGGTCGCGGCCATAGGAGGACGAGTAGTTGGACGGACCGAAGAAGAAGAAGCCGTCACCCGGATCCTCGACCACGTCCACCGGTGCCGGCCGCGGCGTCGGCTTGGTGATCTTGGCCACCACCTCTGGCATCTGCACGATGAAGTCGGTGCCGGGATACTTCATTTCACTGCGCGATACATCATAGCTCGAGACGATGAGCGAGGAGCCCGGCTTGACCACCTCCGCAATGCGTTTGGCGACATGCTTCGGAATCCGGATGCGGTCGAGCGTGCGTGCGGCCTTGTCAGCGTCCGTCGGCGGCGGCAGCCGGACCGATTTCGCGGACTTCTTCTTTGAGGAGGACCCCACCTCGTCATCGCGGCCGATCGAATTCTCGTTCACTTCGGTCGCTGACCAGAGAAGCTCGGTCTTGCCTTCGTCCTTCCAGTCGAGAGCCGTGAACAGGAAGGTGTCGAGTGGCACTTCGGGGGAGTCGATAACCGCTTGTGCTTCGACGACGAGCTCGAAGCCCTGGCGCACCGAAACCGTTCCCGTATGCGAGCTGACGAAGACGGAGACCGGGAGCGCGCGGTTCTGCTCCTGACGATCGAAAGCTGCGACGGCCTTCTTGGCGGCAGCCTCGGCTGTGGCGGCTTCCTTGCTCTCGGCTTTGGCGGCGGTGAGGGCCGCCTGAGCGTCTGCCACAGCCTTTTCTGCGGCCTTAGCCTCGTCCGCGGCGCGCTTGGCGTCTGCTTCCGCCTGCTCGGCGTCGCGTGTTGCCGCCGCGAGGCGCTCGCGGGCTGCGGCTTCCTGGCTGCGCAGGTCATCCAGCCGATCGGCGCGGACCTTCGACGAATCCTTGGGGATACGGGATTGCGCCCGCTTCAGCGCCCGCTCATGCGGCTGCAGCGCTGCCTTGGCTTTGCTGTAAGCCCGTGCTGCGCGGGTCGAAGCCGTAGCGGCGGCCTTGGCGGCCGTCCGGGCTTCCGCAAGCGCGCCCTGCGCGGTCTTTTCCTGTTCGCCAGCGGTGGTCCGGCGTTCCTCTGCAGCCGAGATCGCCTCGGCGAGGCGCTGGCGTTCCGCTGCCCGCTCCTTCTCAGCGCGTTCCTGCGTGCGCACCCCGTCCGCCTGCGCTTCAAGCTCAGTTGCCGCATGCGCGGTGCTGACGCCCAGCAGCATGTCGGTGACGTCGCCGCTTTCGCTTGTGGGCTTTCCATCTCCCGTCTCGGCGTGCCGAAGGGCGGGCGTGAGTGCGGCCGCAGAAGGCAGCGCGGAGAAGAGGAGGGGATGCTCGAACGCCACAGGCGCCTGAACGTCCGGTGCGATGACGACGCGCTGGTTGATGTCGGTCATGCTGAAGAAACGGCGCGCGAAATCGAAGGGCATGCGCACGCAACCGCCAGAGGCCGCATAGCCGGGTACCACGCCGCCGTGCAGCGCGATCCCGGTCATGGTCAGGCGCTGCATATGGGGCATCTTGGCGTCGAGGTAGATGTTCGACGTGTGATCGACCTTTTTCTCGAGGATGCTGTAAATGCCCTTCGGCGTCTCGTAGCCCGGCCGTCCGGATGAGATGCGCGTCTGCACGACGAAGCCGTTGGCGTCATACACGTACATGCGCTGCTGATTGAGGGAGACGAGCGAGATCAGAGGACCTTGCGCTGTCGCGAGCTGTGCCTGCTCTGTGGAGCGCGCAGCCGGTTTGACGCGGCGCTGCTCGGACTGGGCTTCTGCGGGAACGGAGGCCACTTGTGCAAGCCCGAGTGCCAGCGCGACGCAACCGAGACGCAATGACTTCACCTTCGCCTCTACGCGACTGGACGACGAATTACGCACCGTGCACCCCCTAAATTTTTCCTTGGAAAATTAACGCCAGGAGCATCGGCAGGCCCTCAGCAACGATCGATTCTGGCTCATGGCAAGATGGACTTCAACAGGCTAGCAGGTAGGAGTTATCGAATTGTCTCCCATTCTTCCGATGGTTGCGGGGCTCCTCAGCTCGTTCAAGAGATCAACCGGGACTCCAGCGTGAAGTTCCCAGCCTCGATCCAGAACGGCTTTACGGAAAAAATGGGAAGCTCTCAAGGCCGCTGCAACCCGGAGCCAGACTTAAGGGCAGGCCCGTAGCGTGAGGTAGCGTAAGGGGCGCGCACCACGCCGAAATAGGGCGAGGACGGAGTATTCGCATTGAGCGCAGGTAATCGGGCTCTCATGCGCGTGCTGAGAGTGCATTCATGGATGCGAGGAGGGCGTGCGACGATGAGGCGAACGCGCTGTGAAAGGCGGAAGCGGGCTGCCTCGGGGCATGGATCCAGCCGAGGCAGCGCTCCCGTCCTATCTTCCCGTCCTCAGCCGAACGCGCCCCAATGGTGCGAGATGCCGGTACCAATCTCGCGTACGAGTTCGTAGGCCTGCTCCATCGGCTCCAGGATCTCGGTCTCGATGCGCCCGTAGTCGTCGATGCCCTTGGGCAGATAGGTGGCGGTCTCCTGGAACGCGTCGTCGTCGCTCGGCGCGTCGACCCGGCGCGGGAAGGCTTGGCGGATCACCTGCAGCACCTCGGGAATTTCGAGGCCGAGCGCCTTCCGCACAATTTCCGCATGCGTCACCTCGTTGGTGGGGGTGAAGCGGGGCAACTGTGCGGTGAGGATGAACAGGCGCATGATGAGCGCGGTCCGGATCGCCTGCAGGAGGTCGAGCTCCAGACGGCGGTCATCCGGAATCTTGCCGCCCTCGAGGCCGATTTCCTCGAGAATGCCATGCAACTCTATAGCGTCGAGCCTGAGGTAGTGGGCGAGGCCGTTGATCTTTTGTGCCCGATCGTCGTCGAGCAGATGCTCGGCCAGGAACTTGAATGCGCCGTCGAGATGGGACTCCCTGGCCCATGCCGCGCGCTGCGCCCAGAAGCCCGGATCGAACACGATGGCGTTCGCGCCGACCGCGTTGAGGCTCGAAAGACGCTTGGCCCGTGCGATCATCTCGATCAGCGGCCTGAGACGCTGTGACTGCTTCGCCATCTCGATGAAGCGCTCGCGCTCGCTGCCGACCGCTGCGCCGAGCCCGGCCACCACGTTCGCCATGTAGCCGAACTCCTGCAGGATGGCGTTGTTCGGGATGGCGCGCATGCGGGCTGGATCGCCGCGATCCGAATGGTGGTCGCCCTGGCGCTTCACGGGACGCGAGCCGGTCTTGAACAGCAGGTTGGCGCCGAACGCACCGAGCAGCGCACGATAGCCAGGGTGGGCGAAAAGCTGCTGCTGATAGTCGCGCAGCCGGATCTGGAAATCGAGCGCTAGGTTCGTGTCCAAATAGAACGGATCTTCGCCGTTTCCGGGATCCTTGCCGCTCATGATGATGGTGGCGAGGGAGCGCTGGGCGAAGGCGCGATTGGCAAAGAACAGATAGCCGTCGCCGCCCTGGAAGCTGGTCTCGTGCTTGACCGGCAGCCCGGCGCGGAAAAAGCGCCAGCGCGATTCACCAGGCAGCACATAGCGAAGCCGCCGCTTCAGCGGTCCCGGATGCGCGCCACGGCCCATGCTCTCGCCGTGCGTGGAGAAGATAAGCGTCTCCACGTTCTTGAGGCCGGCGCGCCGCACCACCTCGGCGAGCCCGTGATGCAGGCGCTCGTGTGCAAGCCCTGCCGCGATCTGACCGATGAAGCGGCCGGCGTCCGAATAGCCGGTCTGCACCGCGATGCGCCCGCGCTTCTCGACATAGTCGCGATAGTCCCTCTCCGCGAGCAGGCGCTCGACGAGGCGCGGACCGGTCTCGAGTGCCTCGGGCGTCTCGAACAGCGGCGAGATGTCGACGATCTCGGAGACGCCGAACAGCTTGGCGAAGTAGAGCGCGATCAGGATCGTCGCCGGGCTTTCGCATTCGGCGATGAGGTAGCGGATCGGCGTATCGCCGTCGATGTGCTTGGCGATCTGGGCGGCGAGCGCGAATTGCCGGATGGCCGTCGCGTTCTCGAGATCGAGCGTCTCGAAGTTGACCGTCTCGGGCTCCACCGAGTGGATCATGTCGACGATGCGGGCGAGAGCCTGGCGTTCCGTGAGGTCCCGCGTCCAGCTCTCGTGCACGAAGGCGCGAAACGCGTTGTTGATCTGCACCGCGTTGACGCGCACGTGGATGTGGCTCATGCCGAGCCCGGTGGCGCGCAGCAGCCCCGCGAGAGCGGCGACGGCGATCTTCGCCTTCGTATCGCCGGCGGCTTCGATAACCTGGTCGAGCAGCGTCAGGATGGGCTCGGCGCTGGTGAGGTTGTGTCCGTCCGCCTGCGTGATGACGTTCGCGGCATGTGCGAGCGTGAAGCCGTCCTTGCCGACATTTTCGAGCGCTGCGATATGCGAATCCACGGCCGCGATGGCAAGGTCGAGCTTGCCCGTGAGCTGCCGTACGAGGCGAACCATCTCCGCGTCTTCGCCGAGATCGTCCTTGAGCGCCAGGAATCTTTCCCGGATGTCCGAGAGCGCCGCCTGCTTCTCCTTGAGGCGGACGAGGAACGAGAACGTCCACTTGATGTCCGTCCTGCCGTCGAGATCGTAGCCGACCCAGGATGCAAACGTGGCGAGCTGCGGATCGGCCTTGAAGGCCCGCTCGCCGAAAGCGTTGTGGGCCGTTTCGAAGAAGACCGAAAGAAGATCGGTATAAGCGTCGCGCAGGTTCCTGATCGCGTTCTGCACGCGCCGGTGCTCGTACTCCAGCGTGATGTTCGCGTCCGGCCGATGCGGGAGGCCGATGCGCTCCGCAGGAGCCTTGCCCGCCAGGGCGATGTCCGCGATGCGGCCCGAAAGGGCCTCCGACAGGCCGAACGTGGGGTGCGCCGTAAACACGATGCCGTTGCGCGCCCGCCGGAACCGCGCCGCGAAGGCTTCGAAGGCGGCTTCGTCGCTACCCTTGGCGAGATCGGCGAGAAACTCGGAAAACTCGGCCCGCGTCTGCGCCTCGCTCTCGAGGCCGATTTGCTCTTTGAGCCGCAGGGCGCGATGGACGCACGCGCTATCCATCAGCCGCGTCGCCAGCGCACGCAGCTCCTCGAAGCTGACCTCGCCGGATTCAAGGCGGCGCGACAGATTGAACGCGACGTTGACGATCGGGTTGAGGCCCGGCCGATCCGGTATTTGCGCGCGCAGCGCCTTGAGCTCGGCGCGCAGCGCCGTTTCGTCCAGCTTGACGCTGTCGGGGGGCCGCATTTTTGACATCTTCGTCTCCTCGATCGTCCCCCGTCACAGGGGCGAGCCATCGGCGCGCCTGAGGGCGAGGGAGGGGCCCGGCGGCCGCGAGACCGCCGGGACATCGGACTGGCCCCGTCATCGGGCACGGGGCCCGTCCGAACTGATGACGCCTCCATAGCCGAAGACCGGCCGGAAGCGAATGACGGATTTGCTATGCGGCCTTGCGCGCGGCCAGCACCTTCTGCACCGTGGCGCCCATCTCCGATGGGGTGGGCGCGATGGTCACTCCACAATCCTGTAGAATATCCACCTTCTCCGACGCCGACTCGCCGAAGGCCGACACGATGGCGCCGGCATGGCCCATGCGCCGTCCCTTGGGCGCCGAGAGGCCGGCGACGTAGGCAATGACCGGCTTCTTGAAATGGTCGCGGATGTAATAGCCCGCTTCCGCTTCTTGCGGGCCGCCGATTTCGCCGATCATCATCACGGCGTCCGTCTCCGGATCCTCCGCGAAATGCTCGAGCACGTCTTTGAACGAAGAGCCGTTGATGGGATCGCCGCCGATGCCGACCGAGGTCGAGACGCCGATGCCGAGCTCCTTGAGCTGCGAGGCGGCCTCGTAGCCGAGCGTTCCCGAGCGGCCGACGATGCCGACGCGGCCCGGCGCGTAGATATGGCCTGGCATGATGCCGAGCATGGCCTTGCCGGGCGAAATCGTGCCGGCGCAGTTCGGCCCCGTGAGGATCATGCGGTTCTGCCGCTTGTAACGGCGCATGTAGCGCTTCACCCGGATCATATCCTGCGTGGGAATTCCATCGGTGATGCAGACGCAGTATTTGATGCCCGCATCCGCCGCCTCCATGATCGCGTCGGCCGCGAACGGGGGAGGTACGAACACGATGGACGCCTCGGCTTTGGTCTCGTCGACGGCCCCTTTCACCGTGTTGAACACAGGCCGGCCGAGATGCTTTGTGCCGCCCTTGCCCGGGGTCACGCCGCCGATGACGTTCGTGCCGTAATCGATCATCTCCTGAGCATGGAAGGTGCCGATGCGGCCAGTGAAGCCCTGGACGAGGATTGGCGTGTTCTCGTTGATGAAAATGGCCATGGGTTTCCTCCTTACGCCGCAGTCTTGGCCGCTGCCACGGCCTTGTTCGCCGCGTCTGCCAGCGTCTCGGCGCTTATCATGGTGAGCCCGCTCTGGTCGATGATCCTGCGTCCTTCCTCGACGTTCGTGCCGGCGAGGCGCACCACGATTGGGATCTTAATGTCGAGCTCCTTGATGGCGTCGACGACGCCCTTCGCCACCCAGTCGCAGCGGTTGATCCCTGCGAACACGTTGACGAGGATCGCCTTCACGTTCTTATCGCGGAGCACCGCCTTGAATGACTTGGTGACCCTCTCAGGGCTCGCGCCGCCGCCGATGTCGAGGAAGTTTGCCGGCTCCCCACCCGCCAGTTTGATCATGTCGAGCGTCGCCATGGCGAGGCCGGCGCCGTTCACGATGCAGCCGATGTCCCCGTCGAGGCCGACGTAGGAGAGGCCGCGGTCGCTGGCATAGGTTTCGCGCGGATCTTCCTGGCTCTTGTCGCGCAGCTCCGCGATCTGCGGGCGGCGGAACAGCGCGTTCTCGTCGAAGCTCATCTTGGCGTCGAGCGCCAGCACGGATTTCTGCGCCGTGATAACGAGCGGATTGATCTCGAGCATGGAGGCGTCGAGATCCCGGAAGGCGCGATAGCAGCCGAGAATGGCGCGCTCGAGCTTGCTGACGAGATCCGGATCGACACCGAGTCCGAACGCGACTTCCCGCGCCTGGAACGCCTGCATGCCGACCGCCGGATCGACCTCCACCTTGATGAGGGTGTCCGGCTGGCTATGCGAGATCTCCTCGATGTCCATGCCGCCCGCGGCGGACGAGACGACGACGATGCGCTCCGCCGCGCGGTCCATCACGAAGGAGAGATAGATCTCCCGGTCGATATCGGTTGCTTCCTCGATATAGAGCCGCGAAACGAGCTTGCCCGAGGGACCGGTCTGCACCGTCACCAGCTTCTTGCCGAGCAGCCCCTCGGCTGCTGTCTGGACATCGCTCTCGGAGCTGCACACCTTGATGCCGCCGGCCTTGCCGCGCGCGCCCGAATGAATCTGGGCCTTCACCACCCACTTTTGTCCGCCGAGCTCGTGAGCCCGATAGACGGCTTGCTCGGGGCTGTAGGCCAGACCGCCGCGGGGAACGGGCACGCCGAACTTCGCGAGAAGCTCCTTCGCCTGATACTCGTGAATGTCCATGTCGCTCTCCTTGGGTCTGCTCGCCGGCGCTCGCGTGCTTCCGTAAAAGTGGGCCCCTGTTTTCGACGAGAAGCACGTCGGGGCAAAAGCCTGGAGCCGCTCCTCAATCCCACTTGGACCGGAACGGCTCTAAATCTTATGCCTTGGCGCGCGCAGCCTCGGCGGCCTTGATCGCGGCGGCGGTGGCGATGAGATTCTTGGCCATCTTTTCGGAGGCCGCGTCAATCATCTTGCCGTCGAGCGAAGCGGCGCCCTTGCCCTGCGCCTCGGCCTCCTTGAGGGCCGCCAGGATGCGCTCGGCGCGCTCCACTTCCTGGCCGGTCGGCGAGAAGATCTCGTTGGCGAGCTCGATCTGGGACGGATGGATTGCCCACTTGCCTTCCATGCCGAGTGCGGCCCCGCGGCGGGCAGCCGCCTTGTAGCCTTCGGGATCGTCGATGCCGCCGAACGGGCCGTCAATCGGGCGCAGGCCGAACGCGCGGCATGCAACCGTCATGCGCGACAGCGGGAAGTGCCACTGGTCGCCCGGATAGTCGGGGTTGAGGCCGCCGATGACGACGGTGCGGGCCTTATTGAAGGCGGAGTAGTCGGCGACGCCGAAGTGCATGGATTCGAGGCGGCTGTTGGCCGATGCGATAGCTTCCACATTGGCCATGCCGAGGGGCGTCTCGATCAGCGCCTCCGTGCCGACGCGGTTCGTATAACCCATCGCGACTTCGATCTGGCTCACGATGCATTCGACCGTGTAGACGTCAGCCGGGACGCCCACCTTCGGGATGAGGATCGTGTCGAGCTTCGCGCCGGCCTGCTCCATGATGTCGACGACGTCGCGATACATGTAGTGCGTGTCGAGGCCGTTGATGCGCACCGAAACGCTTTTGCCGACGCCCCTCCAGTCGAGATCTTTCAGCGCTTGAATGATATTCTTTCTCGCCTGCTCTTTCTCGGGCGGCGCCACGGCGTCCTCGCAGTCCAGGAATACGTAGTCTGCGGCGCTCTTGAAGGCGCGATCGATCATCGAGGTGTTGGAGCCGGGAACGGCGAGATAGGAGCGCTGCAGGCGCTGCGTCCGCGACGGGTACAGAGTGAAGCTCATCCGACGGTTTCCTTGTGCTGAAAGGCCTTTCGCGACGCTTCTGCAGGTTCGCGGCGCGGCCGTCGCGAGCCTGTGGGCGTTTTGAGAAATAAAAAGGGGCGGCGCTCCCTGCGCCGCCCGGAAAATCATGCAGCCTTCGAGAGCGCCGGCTTGGTAGCCGTCTTGCTGAAGTATTCGGCGGCAGCGCCCGTGCCCGAGCCGAGCTTGATATCGACGCCGCAATCCTTAAGCGTCATCTCGATGGCGAACAGAGCGCCGCCGATCATGTACTCGTCGAGCGCACCGAGGTGGCCGATGCGGAACACGCGGCCGGCAACCTTGTTGAGGCCCACGCCGAGCGAGGTGTTGTAGCGATAGTAGGCCGTCTTGACGATCGTGTTGCTATCGATGCCCTCTGGGACGAGGACCGCCGAGACCGTGTCGGAATACCACTTGGGCTCCTTGGCGCAGAGCTTGAGGCCCCACGCGTCGACCGCTGCGCGCACGCCGTTGGCTAGCCGCGTGTGCCGCGCAATGACGTTGTCGAGGCCTTCCTCGAAGATCAGGTCGAGAGAGGTGCGCAGGCCGCGCAGCAGCGTCGTCGCCGGCGTGTAGGGGAAGAAGCCCTGATCGTTGTTCTTGATCATGTCTTCCCAGGAAAAGAAGCAGCGGTTCATGCGCCCGTTGAGGCTCTTGTTGGCGTCGAGCGCCTTCTGCGAAACCGCGAGGATGCCGAGGCCCGTCGGCAGCATGAAGCCCTTCTGAGAGCCCGAGACGCAGGCGTCGACGCCCCACTCGGCCATGCGCATGTCGAGGGAGCCGACAGAGGAGACGCCGTCCACGAAGAGCATCGCCGGATGCTTCGCGTCGTCGAGAGCACGACGCACGCCAGCAACGTCCGAGGCGACGCCCGTCGCCGTCTCGTTGTGCGTGACGAACACGGCCTTGATCTCATGGTTCTTGTCGGCGGCAAGAATTTCCGCGTACTTCTCGAGCGGAACGCCGGTGCCCCACTCCTCGTCGCACACCTCGACTGCAAGCCCGAGGCGCTCGGCCATATCCACCCACAGCAACGAGAACTGGCCGAAGCGGCTCATCAGCACCTTGTCGCCGACGGCGAGCGTGTTCTGGATGGCCGACTCCCAGGCGCCGGTGCCCGACGACGGATAGATAAAGACCCGGCCGTCCTTCATCTTGAAGGCCTTCTTGAGGTCTTCGAAGAGCGGCAGGGTAAACTTCGGGAACTCGGGGCTGCGCATGTCCTCCATGGGCAGGTTCATGGCAATGCGGACGGCGTCCGGCACGTTCGTTGGGCCCGGTATGAACAGATGCGGCGTCACCATAGCGGTCATGTGCGTGTCCTCCAGAGAGTGGAACTTCGAGCTTTCTTGCCCCGAACTTACATAAGTGCGCACTGCGCGGCGTCAGCCAAAAGCGGGCGCAGGAAGGCATACCTCCCTGCGTGGCTCAGAGCTCCCTGTCGTCTTGGCTGTTCCCCTGGGGGCACGAGTGGAGGATGCGGATTGAACGTCCTCGACGGTCAACTCCTAACACGTCCGTATGCGTGCGCAACACCCGATGGGGCAACGGCAGAAAATCTCTTGAGTAGGCTTATGGGCGTTGCTGGCAGTGCTGGGAATTGCCCAAGTGGGTAGTTTATGGCCTACCCACCTGCGGCATATTCGGGTCTGCAGAGAAATGCAACTCTGCGTTTGCCGCTTTACCGGTCGCCACGGTTCGATTGCTGGCTGATGAACAAAGCCACGGCCATCGCCCGGTTATTGACATTGAGCTTATCGTAAAGATTTTTAAGGTGATACTTAACCGTGTTGCGCGAAATGCCGATGCGGGCTGCGATTTGAAGGTTCGACCAGCCGTCGGCAAGGGCGGAGAGCAGCTCCCTCTCGCGGACGGTGAGCACGGAGAGCGGATCCGTATTCGCTGTGTCCATATCCACATAGGGAAACGAGACGCGGCCGTGTGAGACCGTCGAAATCGTTTCCATCAGCACCTCGGGCTCGTCGCTCTTCGATATGAAGCCCCATGCGCCGCCCTTGATCGCGCGTCGCACGACGTCGAGCCCTGGCTCGCCCGTGTAGATGACGGTGCGGGTTCTGCTGCGCCGCTTTTTAAGCTCGGCGAGAATATCGCCTCCTGTCAGGTCCGGAAACGACCAGCCGATCACAGCGATGTCGATGTCGTTGTCTTCGGTGAGTGCGAGAAATGCGGTGCCTGTCGCCACGGCAGCCGCCACCTGAAAGCGTCCGTCCCGCGCCACAATGTCGGTGAGCCCCGTGCGGACCATGGGGTTCTTGTCTGCAATGGCGATCTTGCGACGGATCTTCTCGGTTGACATGGGGAGATCAAGCTACCTGGGAAGGTGATGCGTGCGGACGGTTGTCCGCCGGAATATGGAGTTTAGGCATCCCAGGCCCGATCAAGCTAGTCCATAGGCGGCAAGGCAGTGCATCACCACGTGATCGAGGGTATGAAACAGCCTTCTAAAGAAGGGCTTAGAGCTGCGCCTACGCAATGCAGTCCAATTCAGCATACGCGAATGCGGCCTCGTCTAGAGCACGTTCACGCATGATGGCTCGCGTCTTTGCGGCGCGAACGTGATCTAGGTCATTGTTTGAGAGACTGAGTCATGTTCTCGGCTGGGTGCGTGCCCGCGCGCCCCTCAAGCAATCAGGCTCTAGCTCGCCGGCGCGCCGTCTGCGTGCTGGAAATGCGCCGTCGCGCGGACGAGTTCGTGAACGATACCGGGCTCCGTCATGGCATGGCCGGCGTCTGGGACGATGCGCAACTCGGCGGATGGCCATGCTCGCTTGAGATCCCAGGCGCTGCGCAGCGGTGTCACGACATCATAGCGCCCGTGCACGAGGATGCCCGGAATGCCGCTGAGCTTGCCGGCATTGCGGAGCAGCCATCCGTCGGCATCGAAAAAGCCGTGGTTGGCAAAATAGTGGCATTCGATCCTGGCGAAGGCCACGGCATAGGCCGGATTGGCGAACGAGCGCGCCCGCACCGGATCTTCCATCAGCGATAGCGTCGTCCCCTCCCACATGCTCCACGCCTCCGCGGCTGGCGTATGAACCTTTGGGTTCGGATCCGTGAGGCGCTTGTAGTAGGCGGCGATCATATCGCCCCGCTCTTCGACCGGAATGGGGCGCTCGAACGCTTCCCAGGCTTCAGGGAACAGCGCGCTTGCGCCCTGCTGGTAGAACCACTGGAGCTCGCTGCGCCGCAGGAGGAAGATGCCGCGCAGGATCATGGCAGTGACGCGCTCGGGATGCGTGATGGCGTAGGCGAGTGATAGCGTGGAGCCCCACGATCCGCCGAACAGCTGCCAGCGCTCGATGCCGAGGTGCTGCCTCAGGCGCTCCATGTCGGCCACCAGGTGCCAGGTGGTGTTGTTCTCGATCGAGGCATTGGGCATCGAGCGGCCACATCCGCGCTGATCGAGCAGGATGATGCGATAGTGCCTCGGATCGTGGAAGCGCCGCATGGCGGGATTGCAGCCGCCGCCTGGGCCGCCGTGCACGATCAATGCGGGTGCTCCCGCCGGATTGCCGCATTCCGCGAAATGGAGCGAATGATCCTCGCCGGTGTCGAGGAAATCCTCGTGATAGGGCTCGCACGCGGGATAGGCTGTAAGGCGGTCTCGTGACGACATGAAGCTCTCTGGTCCGGAACGGCACGGCCCTCGGCCGTAGCCTTAAAGTGCTTCCGGAAAGTGGAAACCGGTTTTCCGGAAAGAAGCACGAAGAAACAAAAACTTAGGACCGTTCCCCGTTTCCACTTAAACCGGAACGGCTCTAGATCTTTTGCCGCCGCTGATGGCGCATCTCGCGATCGTAGAGGATTTCCCCGCCGGGCACGCGGATGTCCCGCACGAGCTCGAGCAGGCTGCGTGACGGCGCTGGCGTGGCGAGCGCGACGGCAATGGCGGCGACGAACCCGGCCGGAAGCCCGATGGCCGCCGCGAGCGCCCCATCCGTTCCCGTGAGCCCCGCTTCTCCTGCGATGATGGCGAGAACGGTGACGCCGAACCCGGTGGCCAAGCCGGCCGTCGCGCCGAACTCGTTAAGACGTTTCCACCAAATGGAGAGGACGAGCACCGGGAACGTCGATGCCCCCGTGAGCGCGATGGCCCAGAGCATGAGGTGGAGAGGGTCCGTTGGCGCGATGATGGCGATGAGGGCCGCAAGCGCCGCCGCCACGCCGAGCGCCAGCCGGGCAATGATAAGGCGCAAGCTGATCTTTGCCGGCTGCAGCGTAAGGCCATAGACGACATCCTCCGCGAGGACATTCCCGAGCGCGAGCACCACCGCGCCAGCTGTCGCCAGCGCCGCGGCGATCACGCCGCCGGCCGCCAGGTAGCCGATGGCCGCGGGCAGCTCGCCCACCACAGGCAAGCTCAGCAGAACATCGTCGCGGCTCATGCTGAAGCTTGCGAGCGTCGGCCGGCCGCCGTCGGAGGCTACGGCGAGGATGCCTCGCGCCTGCAGCGCTTCGAACCATTCGGGGAAGCGCACCGCTCCGGCCGCCGTTACGATGTCGGTGAGGTAGTCGCGCATGAAGATGGCAATGGAGCCGATGGTGAGCATGGCGATGCCGAACAGGAGCGTTGCCCATCCGAGCGACTTCCGCGCCTCGTAGACCCCGGGGGTTCCGGCGACGCGCGGCAGAAGCCAGGGCGCGCTGGCGATTCCGGCAAGCAGAGACAGCGTGACGATGACGAAGGCCAGCGGCCCCACGCTGCCGAAGGCGTCGGAGTAGCGCTTGGCAAGCTGAGACAGCCCTTCGCCCGGCATGTCGAATGCCAGCGCCGGCGGCAGGATGATAGGCAGTCCCTGCGCCGCTTCCGCGCGCCCTACGGTACGCAGCACCGGCCCCGCCGAGAGCTGAGGCAGCGGCAGGTTGGTTACGATCACCGCGATGATGGCCACCGGCACGATCAATGCGGCGAGCGCGGCGATACTCTGCGCCGCCGACGACCAGGCGAGGGAGCGCATGCCGCCGGCTGCGAGCGTGGCCACCAGAACGGACACCAGCATGACGACGGCGAGCGGCTGCGCCATGGGATAGAACCAGGTGAGCGCGTGCGCGCCGATCCTAAGCTCGGCTGCGAGCATGAGCAGCATCGGCACTGCGAGGACTGCGCCGGCCGTCAGCCTGAGGGGCCGGCTGTTGAAGCGCCGGCCGAGATAGCTCGGCACGGTGAAGGCGCCGAACTTGCGGAAGAACGGCGCCAGCAGAACCGCCATGACGACGAAGCCCGCAAGACCGCCGATGACGAGGCAGAGCGCGTCGAATCCGATCAGGAAGAAAGCCCCGGTGAGCGCGACGAGGCCTGTTGCGCCGAGGGCAGTCTGGGCCAGCACGAGCCCGGTGTAGAAGGCGGGCACCCGCCGCCCCGCCGCGAAATAGTCGATCGGATCGTTCGTGTGCGACACGATACCGATGCCCATGTAGAGCCCGATCGGCCCCGCGAGCATGATGAAGCGCAGCGCGCTGTCGCTGACCCCTAATCCTTCGAGGATCAGCGTCATGAGCGCAATCGCGGCGAACGTGCTCATGAAGATGCCGAAGTAGGTGCCGAGGCGCGGGTTCACGTAACCTGTCCGGCGGGAGAACGACATGCTCAGCGCTCCGTGCGGGCTAGGGCGGCGAGCCGGGGCCGGGCACCCTCAGCTGTCCTCATGCGCACCGTGCCAATGGTCGATGGCGTCTTGCCGGTTGACGAAGCTGGCCACCGTAATGACCGCAATGAGCACCAGCCCGTGCAGGCAGAGGAAATAGCCGAGCGGGAAGCCCATAAAGCGGCTTCGGTTGAGGTCGTCTGCATAGAGCGGCAAGATAAGGATGACGGCCAGGAACGGTACCAAGCTTGCCAGCATCTGCCATTTTGTGTGCCGCCAATAGGGCTTGCGCTCGCGCCGTTCGATCATGCGTGTCGGCCTCCCTGTTGAGCCGGCCTTGAGGTGCGTCCGAGTTGTGGTGCCTTTGAGGCGAGACGAAGGGCCGGCCCGCATTGCGGGTTTGCGAGCGGGCGAGCCTCCCCTAGAGCATTTTCCGTTCGCTTGGGCTCACTGCAAATTCTCTCGTTATCTGTTTGAGCCAGCATCTTCACCCATTCGGGCGATTCCGCCCGAATGGGATCTGCTCTAGCATCCCACCCACGGCTCCAAGCGAGTCGCAATTTAAAGCATGACCGAAAGGGACCTGCGATGTCGATAGTGTCCGAATTCAAAGAATTTGCAATGCGGGGCAACGTGGTTGACCTCGCCGTCGGCGTGATCATCGGTGCCGCTTTTGCGCCTATCGTCTCGACGCTGGTCGAGAACATCATCATGCCGCCGATCGGATATGTGCTGGCTGGGATCGATTTCAGCAGTCTCGCCATCGTTCTTCCCACACCGACTGGAGACGGCGTGGAGATCAAGTACGGGCTTTTCCTCAATGCGGTCTTCAAGTTTCTGGTGACGGCCCTCGCCATCTTCCTTCTGGTTCGGGTCCTCAACAAGCTCCAGAAGCCGGCCCCGGCGGAAGCGCCGGCACCGCCGCCGCCCTCCGAGATCTATCTGCGCGAGATCCGCGACGCTCTCGTCAACAGGCAGGCCTAGAGTGCTTCCGAAAACGTGGGGAATGGCTGCCACATGACGGGATGGGATCGCGAACGTTCCGACGCGCGATCCCATCGCATGTCGAAAAACAAAGTTGTGCTGAAATCTGTTGCAGCCTGCGTCAGGCCACGGGTGGCCATTGCCGCCCTGCCTTGGGTTCCGTGAACATGCTGCGGAAGGCTGTGTAGCTCTGGTCGATACGCCGGGCACGGGCATCGTGCCCGGCGGCATACGCGATCGTCGCTTCCGCAACCCGCTCGATCGCTCCCGCCATATCGGCTGGCCAGGGAGCAAAGCGGATGCCGAAGCGTTCCTCGAGCACCTGCCGCGCGACGCGGGCGTGAGCGCGCGCTTCCGCGAGCGAAAGATGGAATTCCTCCGAGGTAGCCGCCGCCAGGATCACTTGGTCGGCGTCCGGCAGGGACTCCCAGACGGAGCGGCGCACATGGAGGGCGAACGCCGTCCCGTGTGCGTTGAAACCGTTCCCCGTCGCGTGGCGCGCCACAGCCGGAAGACCGAGGGCGAGACTGGTTGCAAGATCTCCAGCCTCGACAGCATCCACCGTGCCGTCGGCCAGCGCCGCCGCAGCGCCGCGGAATGCCATCCCGTCCTGGAGAAAGGAACTCGGCTGCGTCTCCGCCCCGAGGGCCCGCGCCACCTCGGCTCCGAACCCTGGTGCCGACACCTTTCGCCCAGACAGGGAGCCGAGACCTGTGATGGGCTCGCGGCTCCAGAGCGGGGGAGCTTCGCCCCCATGGCCGGCAAGGAGTGGTTTCCAGCCAAGCTCGCCGGCAAGATCGTCCCATAGCGATTGCCCGCCGCCGACAGCGATCCAGCGCGCGAGATCCGGTGCGCTGAGGCCGGCGGAGCCCGGCAACCCCGCGAAATAGGCATATCCCGGATGAAGCGGCGTAAAATCATGGATCGGGCCGTGAAGCAGGTCTGCGTCCCCGTCCGAACCGTCCTCGCCGGTGATCTCGACGCGGTAGCGGCCGCTCGTCATGGCCTCGAACCGGCGGGCGAGCCGCAGTGCGCTGTCGCCGGGCCCTTGGACGGTATCGCCCCAAGGCAGGGAGAGCCGCAAAACCATCGCGCCGGAGCGGGTGGCGGTTGGTTCAGCACTAGCCTCCGGCGGCTCCGCGGCTGCCGGCGATGCCGCTGCAACCGCAGCGCCTCCGGTGGTGAACAGGAACTCGCGGCGATCCATCGCCAGCCTCCACGCCGTAATTACGGTATCGGTGGCGCATCAAACTCCATCGCCGGCGTGAAAACAACGGCTCTCCGGTTTTGGACCGCCTTGCCCGAGAGGAGACGCTTGCAGGTGTCGGTCCCGAGCACTGGATGACGGCGGTCGGTCATCACGATTAGGGCAGCGGTGAAGGCGCGCCCTTCGCGGCGACATCCGTCGAGGGAGAGGGCACGTCGGCCTGAACGGCTCCATCTGGAAGCTTGTTGAGGAAGTCCAGCGCGTATTGGAGCTGCGCGTCCTTTTGGGGGTCATCCGGCACGTAAAGGATAGACGGATCCCCGCCCGTGTCGTCGCTCGTCTGGTCCGGGTTGTGCAAATGGTTCGGGAGGGCGCGCTCCCCGCCGCTGGCGAAGGTCCCCGCCGTGCTTTCCTTCACGCTGTCAGGGACCTGCTCCTGGACGATAATGTCGGGATTAATGCCCTTGGCCTGAATGGATCTGCCTGAAGGCGTGAAGTAACGGGCCGTCGTGAGATTGAGCGCGCCTCTCTTGCCGCCGAGGGGCAGGAGCGTCTGCACGGTGCCTTTGCCGAACGATCGCGTGCCGACGACGATGGCGCGCTTGTCATCCTGCAGCGCGCCCGCAACGATCTCTGCCGCACTTGCCGTTCCGCCGTTGATCAGCACCACGATGGGCTTGGCATTTGTCATGTCGCTGCTGTCGGAGCTGAAGTCTTCCATGTCCGACAAGCTGCGGCCTTTGATGCTCACGATGTCGCCCTTGGTCAGGACCTCGCTGGAGACGGCGATCGCCTGGTCCAGCAAGCCTCCAGGGTTGTTTCTCAGATCCAGAATGTAGCCTTTGAGGTCCGCGCCGATGGTCTTTTTTGTCGTCGCGATCGCATCGGCGAGTTCCTTTGCGGTCAGCTCGTTGAAGGTCGTCACCTTGATGTAGCTGACCTTTCCTTCGGCGTGCTGCTCGACGGGGTTTAAATGGATGGTGTCGCGCTTCAGCGTTACGGAGATTGGCGTGTTCACATCCTTACGAACCACGGTAAGCGTCACCTTCGAGCCCGGTGTCCCTTGCAGCAGATCGACCGCTTTCCCAAGGGGCATGCCTTTGGACGGTTCCGCGTTTATTTTCACGATGACGTCGTTGGATTTCAGCTGAGACTTCGATGCCGGCGTCCCGTCGATAACGGTGACGATGCGAATTCCATCCCGGTCCGCCTCGACGATCAGTCCGACACCTCCGAACTCGCCGGCAATATCCTGGCTCATCTTCTCGTAATCTGCCGCGGTCATGTAGAACGAATGCGGGTCGAGCGCGGCAAGCATCCCATCGATCGCCCCCCGGATGAGCTTCTTGTCGTTCGGGACATCGACGTAGCGGGCGTGCACCTGGTCGAGAACCTTCCCGAAAAGATCGAGCTCGCTGGCGAGCTCAGATTTTCGTGCTTTGGTGGCGGAGACGGAGTCGACGCTTAAAGGTGCGCTCATAAAGGCCGCCAGAACGGCGACCGCAACGAAGCGGCGCGCAATGCGGAACCTGGTTTCCGTCATGACGGCCTGCGCCTCCTTTCAAGGCGGACTGAGGACGTTCGGTTTCCCTTTCCGATACGGCGAGAAGACAGCACGAGGCCCATCAAAGGCCCGCGACAGCCGTGAAAGTCCGAACGAAAATCCTGCAAACCAGTTCGTCACGGGGTTGCGTCCCGGGCCGGAATTGCCTGGCACGCGCCGGCGCTCAAGCGTGATTGATCGGTTCCATCAACGGCCTAGGGCGCCATTGCATTTCAATTGAAAAACCATCCTGCTCGGGTGCATTGTTCAACACATAGGTCGCATTCTATGAAGCGCTAGATCGGATCGGTTGAAATTTGTGCGATCCGAGATTCCAAAAAGGCCGGCCTTTGTGGCCGGCCGTTTATGGAGTGCGGTCTCACCGGGAATTGAAGGCGAGTGACCGCGCTTAGGGGCCCTCCTTGCGAGACAGACGTCCGGGTCGCGGAGCAGCCGCAGCGAGCTGTGATGACGAAGCAGCTTTCCAAAGCTACGCCTCGAGAAGAAGGGCGCCCAGGCGTCGGAACCGAGCCGCGTATAGCAGGCAGCGGAGCTCCGCCGCACAAGGCAAGCTGGTTTCCCGCCCGCATCATCGGCAATACCCGTCTCCGGGCCGCGCTCGTTCTGATGCTGTTCGGCCTCGTTCTGTATGCGCTCTATCACGAGCTCGAAGTCACCGCATGGCATGAGGTGCGTGCAGCTCTCGCCGCAACCCGCCCGGAGCAGATCGGGCTCGCGGTTCTCGGCACAGCGGTCTCCTATTTCGCTCTCACGGGTTACGATGTCCTCGCGCTGCGGCACCTCGGCGCCGCCCGCATCCCGTTCACCACGGTCGCGCTGACATCGTTCGTGAGTCAGGCCTTCACATTCAATTTCGGCTTCGGACTTCTCACCGGCGGCGCTGTGCGCATGCGCCTTTACGGCGCCGCAGGCGTCAAAACAGACCAGATCCTCGCAACGAGCGTATTTTCCTCGCTTGCGATCTGGACCGGCATTGCGGCAGTTGCCGGCCTCTTCCTTATCGTCGCCCCCGACGTGGCCGAGATGGTGTTGTCGCTCCCGGAAATCGCCGCGCGCGGTTTGGGAATGGCACTCCTGGGCCTCGTCCTGTGGGGCTTATGGTATTCCGCTACCAGACGCCCGAAGCTTCCCGGGCTGGACATCCCGGCGCCGGACGGCGCGGTCACCGGCCTCGTCTTGCTTGTCGGCGTGACGGACGTCCTTGCGTCCGGATTTGCCCTCTGGGCGCTGCTGCCCGCGGACGTGTCTCTGAGCTTTCCCGCCTTCATCGTCGTCTTCGTCTTCGCGATCGCACTCGGTGTGATCAGTCACGTCCCCGGCGGCCTTGGCGTGTTCGAGGGCATTATTCTGATGGCGATCCAGACAGCGTCTCACAGTGCCCTCTTGGCGTCGCTCCTACTGTTCCGGTTCGTGTATTACGTTTTCCCGATGGGGCTTGCCGCTGCTGCCCTGGCCGCCATGGAGCTCCGGGAGCGGCGCGAAACCTTCACCGCGCACGCGTCGAAGCTTGGCGCGGTGCTCGGTGATTCCATTCCATTCGTCTCCTCAATTCTCGTGTTCCTGAGCGGCTTCATTCTCATTGTGTCTGGCGCCCTGCCGGCCGTGCAGCCGCGCATGGCCATCCTTCGCTATGCGGTGCCGCTTCCCTTCGTCGAGGCGTCGCATTTCGTGGCCAGCGTCATCGGCACCCTCCTGCTGATCATCGCCTACGGCCTTGCGCGCAGGCTCGAGAATGCGTGGCGGATGGCGGCGGTGCTTCTCATTCTCGGCGCTGCATTCTCGCTGCTCAAGGGCATCGACTACGAGGAAGCTATCGTCTGTCTCGCCGTCGCCGGACTGCTTTTTGCCGGGCGGCGCCGGTTCTACCGGCAGGGAAGTGCACTCACCGGCGCCTTGCAGCCGAGCGAAATCCTCGCCATCGGCCTCGCCTCTATAACTTCGATCTCGATTGGCCTTCTCGCCTTCCGGAGCGTCGCCTACCAGGATTCGATGTGGTGGGACTTCGCCTACCGCGGTGACGCGTCCCGCTTTCTGCGTGCCACCGTCGGCATCGCCGTAACCGTGCTTCTTGCCATGGCGTATCGTCTGATGAACCGGTCGGCGCCGGGCGCTGCGGCCGCTTCTCACGACGACATGCAGGCTGCCTCCGAGATCGTCGGATCGTCTCCGCTCGCGAGTGCGAACTTGGCACTGACCGGCGACAAGCGGTTCCTGTTCAACACGGGAAGGACAGGCTTCGTGATGTATGCCACCCAGGGCTCGAGCTGGATTGCGATGGGCGATCCCATCGTGACCAGGGACGCGGATCCCGCAGCCCTCGTGTGGCAATTCAAGGAGCTTGTCGATCGCCATTCCGGCGTTCCGGCGTTCTATCAGGTGTCGAACGCCAACCTGCCGCTGTATGTGGATGCCGGTTTTTCGATGATAAAGTTGGGCGAGGAAGCGTGGGTCGATCTCCATGCCTTCACGCTGCAAGGCCACGAAGGCCGAAAGCTCAGGCACGCCATGTCGAAAGCCCAACGTGCAGGCGCCACGTTCGAGGTCGTGCCGGCTCGCGACGTCGAGCGGCTGCTGCCCGAGCTCCGGCAGGTTTCGGACTCTTGGCTCGCCGATAGCAAAAAGAAGGAGAAGGGCTTTTCGTTAGGCTTCTGGAGCAGTGCTTACATAACGCGAAACGATGTAGCGATCGTTCGCATCGACGGGAGCATCTCCGCTTTCGCCAACATCTGGCGGAGCGCCAATCGCAACGAAATGTCCATCGACATCATGCGCCTGCGCCGAGGCGCTCCAAACGGGACCATGGATTTTCTTTTTACCGCGCTCATGGACTACGCCAAAGCCGATGGATACCGATGGTTCAATCTTGGCATGGCGCCCTTGGCCGGCTTGTCGCGCCACAGGCTCGCCCCTCTCTGGAGCCGGGTTGGCACATGGCTCTCCCGCCATGGCGACCGGTTCTACAACTTCGAAGGGCTGCGCGCGTTCAAAGGCAAGTTCCGGCCCGAGTGGAGGCCGAAATACCTCGCCTATCCCAACGGCGTTCTGTTGCCGCAAATTCTGATCGACGTCACGACGCTGATTGCAAGTGCGCCAGCCCGGGCCCGGACGGAGAACAGCGCCTTATGATGCTCCTCTTGAAGACCGCACGGCGGCGGCTGCGGATCACGCTTCCGGTGATGGTTGGGTTATGGATCGCGTTCCCCGCAAACGCGGAAACGCGGCACATCACCGTGAACCAGGAAACGCTGGGTGCGATCGAGATCCTGGCGCCCGCATACGAGCCCCGGCATTTCGTGATCTTCATCTCCGGCAGAGATGGCTTGAGCGAGCAGCGCAAGTTCGAGGCCGGCAGACTCGTCGAGCATGGTGCGGCCGTGGCCCTCATGGACCTCGTCTCCCTTGAAGCCGCGCTGGCAAAGCACGATGACGATACCTGCCACTATGTGTTCGGCGACTTTGAGGATCTATCCCGGCTGGCGCAGCGGCAGCTCGGAATGTCGGACTGGCAATGGCCGCTTCTGCTCGGCGCTGGCGAGGGAGGAACGCTGGCCTATCTCGCCCTCGCGCAGGCCCCGGCCAATACCGCGGGCGGCGCCGTCAGCCTGGACTTCTCGCCTGCCTTCCCTACTACGCGTCCCATCTGCAATGGTGCGCCAACGGCCTCCGAGGCGCAGGCCAGCTTCACGTACGCGCCTATGGATGACCTGCCGGCGCCTTGGACGCTCATCGTCGGTGCACCGCCATCCGGAACGGTGAAGGCATTTGCGAACAATCCCGACATGACGTCCATCCAGATCGTCCCCGGCGATGATGCGGCGCGCTTCGATGCCGCGATATCTGCCCTCTTCGCCATGAAGCCGCCGGCGGGTAAGGCCTTGTCCGATCTGCCGATCGAGGAACTGCCTGCGAAGGGTGCGGCGACGACGCTGCTGATCCTGCTCTCTGGCGACGGCGGATGGCGCGATATCGACAAGCAGATCGGTGAGTATCTCGCGGAGCGCGGGGTCGGCGTCATCGGGCTCGATTCCCTCCGCTATTTCTGGAGCCGCAAGGAGCCCAGCCGGATCGCGGCGGACCTGGAGCGCATCGCCGATCACTACCGGGACAAATGGAAGCTTCAATCGCTCGCCCTCGCGGGCTACTCGTTCGGCGCCGGTATCATCCCGATCACGTGGCCCGAGTTGGAGCCGAACACCCGGTCGCGGACGACCTTGATCGCCTTGCTCGGATTGGAGCCGACATTCAATCTGGAGGTTTCCGTTTCCGGATGGCTCGGTATGACGTCTTCGAGCAATATCGACGTGCAGCCCTATCTGCCCACGCTGCCAAAGTCGAAAGTGATGTGTTTTTACGGCGTGGACGAAAAGGAGGACGGCAGCACGGCCTGCATACTGCCGGGCCTTGCCGGAGCGACCCGGATCGAGCGCCCCGGCGGTCATCACTTCGACGGCAACTATCAGGTGATCGCCGACGCGATCCTGAAGCGCCTCCGGGAGGCTGGAGCTCAGCGCAGCATGGACTGATCGGACCGTTTTCACGCATGCCGCGCAGCATGCTGCGTGACCCGTTAATTAACTCGTTGTCAATGCGTTAACACCCTGGCGGCAGCAACCTCCGGCCGCGTGTTCATTAACGGCGTCTTATCCAATGGTGCCTAACTTCGGGACCAGAAAGTACGTAATTGGCGTTGGTTACGCATGCTCAAGGCAAACTGCAAGAGCAGGTCGAACACTCTGATGCAGGAATACGCGGCGTTGGTCGGCGACGCCGTACTCCGGCAGCGTACCCGCTTGGCTGAGCATCAGGCGCGCGTCGAGGCCGATCTCGCCAACCGCGTCAAGTCCGAGTTCATCTCGAACATGAGCCATGAGCTGCGCACGCCGCTCAACACCATCCTGGGCTTCTCGAAGCTGCTGCGCGAGCATGGCGGCCGGCGCCTCGCCGACGAGGAGATCGTCCAATACGCGGGCCTGATCAACGATTCCGCGGAGCATCTCCTAGCCGTCGTCAACGACATTCTCGACATCTCGAAGATCCAAAGCGGCACGTATGCCCTCGATGCCTACGAGGTCGATATCGCGCTCGTGCTGCGTGATTGCCTCGAGGACGCGCGGCCGCTCGCAGCCGAGGCCGGCATCGAGCTGTCGCCACGCATCGCGTTTTCGCTTCCGCCGGTCCGCGGCGACGACACAAAGCTCAGCCAGATCTTCACCAACCTCATTACAAACGCCATCAAGTTCACGCCCGAGGGCGGCACCGTCACGGTCGAGGTGCTGGAGCAGGGCGGCGGCGTAATGGTGTCCGTGCGCGACAACGGCATCGGCATGACGGGCGATGAGGTGAGCGTGGCGCTTGAACCGTTCGGCCAGGTAGACCGGGCGCGCACGCGTTGGCGCGAAGGCGCCGGCTTGGGTCTCACCATCGCCAAGTCCCTGGTCGAGCTCCACGGCGGAGAGCTTCTGATCACCAGCGCCAAGGGCAGGGGAACGGACGTCACGGTCAAGCTGCCGCCTGCCCATCAGGTCTCGCCGATCGAAGCTCGAGACGCCATGTTTGGCAATGGTGCCGCCCTTTAATCCGGATTCGAGAAGATGCAATTGGGCGCCACTCCTAAAGAGCCGCAATACCATGTCCTCCCCCGCTCGATCGGACGCATCGCGTCCGTCACCGGCTCGAAGGCGATCCTTCTGCTCGACATCACGCACGAGAACGATCCGAAGAACAAAGCCGACCGTCCGGAGATGGGCACGCTGCTCGCGATCGATACTGCCCATTCCACCATTCTCGCGACCGTCTCAGCGCTGAGCGTGCCGTTGCCCGCGCACGGCAACGAGCAGGAGATCCGCATCGCGGAGCTGAGCCTCGTGGGCGAGCTCACCAAAGGGAGCGACGGCAAGCCGCTGCGCTTCAACCGCGGCACATCGGTCTATCCCGCGCTCGGCGACCGTGTGCGCTTTGCCACCAAGTACGAGCTTCAGCTCACCTATACGGGCAATGAGCGCGACACCGTACGCATCGGCTCCATCCGCCAGGAACCCTCCATCCCTGCCATGGTCCGGGTCGACGATCTGCTCGGCAAGCATTTCGCCATTCTCGGCACCACGGGCACCGGCAAGTCGTGCACGACGGCGCTCATCTTTCGCGCCATCCTGGAGCGCAATCCGAACGCCCACATCGTGCTGCTCGATCCGCACAACGAGTATGCGACCGCCTTTGGCGCACGTGCCGAGGTGATCTCGCCTCGCACGCTGCAGCTACCTCTATGGCTTCTGAACTTCGAGGAGGCGGTCGAGGTTCTCGTCGGCGATTCCGAGCGCAAGGCAGAGATCGAGATCCTTCAGGATCTGATCCCCCTCGCCAAAGCGCGCTATGGCCTAGGCCGCACGGCTCAGGAGCCACAGAAGCTGCGCAGGTCCAGCAGCGACGCCAATAGGTTCACGGTCGACACGCCGGTTCCCTACCGCATCTCCGATCTCATAAGCCTCATCGACGAGCGTATGGGCAGGCTCGAGAACCGCAAGGATCTGGCGCCCTATCGCCAGCTCAAGACGCGCATCGAGACCTTCACCCAGGATAGCCGCTACGCCTTCATGTTCGGCTCCGTCACCGTCTACGACGGCATGACCCAGGTGCTGTCACGCATTTTCCGTGTGCCCGTGAACGGCAAGCCGATCACTATCCTCGAACTCACCGGACTGCCGCCCGAGGTGGTCAACGTCGTCGTGTCCGTGCTCTGCCGCATGGCGTTCGACTTTGCGCTGTGGGGCGAGGGCAAGGTCCCGATCACGGTCGTCTGCGAGGAGGCGCATCGCTATGTGCCGCTGAATACGCAGCACGGCTTTGAGCCCTGCAAGCGCGCCATCGCGAGGATCGCCAAGGAAGGGCGCAAATACGGCGCCTCGCTCTGCATCGTCACGCAGCGCCCGGCCGAGATCGACCCCACGATCCTCTCTCAGTGCAACACCGTGTTCGCGCTTCGCATGTCGAACGACCGGGATCAGGCCATCGTGGCCTCGGCCGTTTCCGATACGGGCACCGGCCTGGTCGAGTTCCTGCCCGCTTTGGGCGCCCGCGAGGCGATCGCTTTCGGCGATGGCGTGCCGATCCCTGTCCGCATCCGCTTCGACGAACTGCCGGCCGACGCGCTGCCCCGGTCGACGACGGCAAACTTCTCTGAGCGTTGGCAGGAATCGGCGGTGGACGAAGGCTTCCTCGAAGCCGTGGTGGAGCGCTGGCGCGCCGCCGGTGTTTGCGGGCAGATCGATGCCTCCACCCAGGCGCACCTCTTTGCCGAGGCGGTGAATCTGCCGCCCTCCATGGGGTCATCGCCCCCCCCGGCACTGCCACCGAACGAACCGCCCGCTCTCCGTGAGACGCGCACGCCCGCCGCAGCCCCGCCGCCTGTTGCAGACGCGCCGGCGGCGCCACAGCCGCCTGCGCCGGCTCCCCGTAGCGTTGCGTCGCCTCCGCCACGCCCGCAATCCGACACTGCGACCGAGGGCGTCAACCCGCGTCTTGCGCTCCGCGAACGGCTGCTGCGGCCCTACGTCCAGCGCTGAGCGCTTGAGCTGCACACCATTTGGTAATCGCTGTTGGCAATGAATGAACGCGAACGAGACGGCGGCAAGACGCCCCCGCCCGCCGCGCAGGATAAAAGTATGGACGCACGCAAAGATCTGGAGCTGCTGATCGTTGAGGATCGGCAAGTGATGCTCAAGATCCTCCGTCGTCTTCTCTTCCAGCTCGGCTATGTCCGCGTGGACGAGGCGGTCAACGGCCTGGCGGCGCTGGAGCGGATCGCCGGTAAGCGCTATGATCTCATTCTTTCCGACTGGAATATGGACGCCATGAGCGGCATCGAGCTCTTGAAGGCGGTTCGTGCCAAGCCGGAAACACAATCGACGCCGTTTGTCCTGGTCACTGCCGAAGCGAAGCGTGAGAACATTCTCACCGCGCGCGCCGCCGGCGCCTCAGGCTATCTCGTCAAGCCCTTCAAGCTCGATGTTCTCGAACGCACGATCGAAAGCGTCCTCGCAGCCAACGCGGGCTTCGTCAGCCCGGCGATCACAGGGGCCGCGCCAGCGCTTGATTGAGGCTTCGCTACCGGTGCGAGGTCGCCGTCACACGGGCCGAGTCTGGCCGCTGCCGCGCACCACGTACTTGAAGCTCGTAAGCTGTTCCACGCCCACCGGCCCGCGGGCATGCAGCTTGCCGGTCGCGATGCCGATCTCGGCGCCGAAGCCGAACTCTCCGCCATCCGCGAACTGCGTCGAGGCGTTCCAGAGCACGATGGCGCTGTCCACCTCAGAGAGAAACCGCTGCGCCACCGCCTCGTCCGCGGTGATGATGGCGTCGGTGTGCTGCGATCCATGGCGGGCGATATGCGCGATGGCTCCGCTGACACCATCCACCGTCTTGACGGCGATGATCGCATCCAGGAACTCGTGTCCGTAATCGTCCGGCCCCGCTGCCTTGACGCGCGGATCGGCCGCTTGCGCCGCGGCATCGCCTCTGACTTCCGCGCCGGCTTCGATCAACGCGGCGACGAGGGCCGGCAAGTAAGCGTCCGGCGCGTTGCGGTCGACGAGCAGGCATTCGGTGGCCCCGCACACACCCGTGCGCCGCATCTTGGCGTTGACCAGCACGGCGCGTGCCATGTCGAGATCCGCCGCTGCGTCCACGTAGGTGTGGCAGATGCCCTCGAGATGCGCGAACACCGGCACGCGCGCCTCCTCCTGCACGCGCTGGACCAGGCCCTTGCCGCCGCGCGGCACGATGACGTCGATGGCGCCATCGAGACCGGCGAGCATGTGGCCCACCGCATCGCGATCCGTCGTCTCGACGTACTGGATCGCCGCCGCCGGCAGCCCCGCGGCAGTCAATCCCTCGGCGAGGCAGGCGTGGATGGCGAGGCTCGAATGATGGCTGTCGGAGCCGCCGCGTAGAATTGCGGCATTGCCGGACTTGAGGCTCAGCGCTCCTGCATCCGCCGTCACGTTCGGGCGGCTCTCGTAGATGATCCCGATCACGCCAATTGGCACGCGCACACGCT
The DNA here is from genome assembly GCF_036780825.1 of Hyphomicrobium sp. Taxonomy (GTDB): domain Bacteria; phylum Pseudomonadota; class Alphaproteobacteria; order Rhizobiales; family Hyphomicrobiaceae; genus Hyphomicrobium_C. The sequence goes on from NZ_DAIQCD010000006.1 coordinate 113,756, forward strand.
GGATGCGAAGCCCGTTGGGGCGCGTCCAGTCGGCAAGCACCGTCCCGATCGGATCGGCAAGCGCAGCAATGTCCTCGAGGCCTTGCGCAATGGCGCCGACGCGTTTTTCGTCGAGCACCAGCCTGTCGATGTAGGAAGCGATCCGTCCCGTCGCGCGCGCGGCCTCGACGTCGCGGGCGTTGGCCGCCAGGATCGCCGGCGCTTCACGACGGATGGCCTCTGCAGCCGCGTGAAGGGCCTTGTCCTTGACGGTGCGGGGCGCGAGCGCAAGCGCGTGCGAGGCTTCGCGCGCTGCGGCGCCGATGCTGCGCATGAGGCTGGAGGTGGCGTCTGTAGACTCGGTCGATTTCTGCATGGCTCTTGCGTGATGAGGGAGGCCGCGTGTTGCGGCGAATGCGTCGCCTATGACCTACATCGATTTCCGATGAAGTGCCATGTCGTTGCGGTGGATGAGCTCCGGCCCCCTGTCGAATCCCAGGATTTCGGCGATCTCCGCCGATTTGTGCCCGAGGATACGCGCGGCGTCGCCTTCAGGATAGGCGGCGAGGCCCCGTCCGAGTTCGCGCCCATCGGCGGCGCGGATGATGACGGCATCGCCGCGCTCGAAACGCCCTTCGACGCGCGTCACGCCGGCGGCGAGCAGGCTGCGACCCTGCGCCAGCGCCCGCTCCGCGCCGGCATCGACGAAGAGCGTCCCGCGCGGCTCGAGCTGCCCCGAGATCCAGCGCTTCCTGGCCGTCACCGGATCCTGCTTGGCCAGGAACCAGGTGACCTTGCATCCCTCGGCGATGGCCCGGAGCGGATGCAGCACCTTGCCTGAGGTGATGACCATGTTCGTTCCGGCGTCGAGCGCGATGCGCCCGGCCTCGACTTTGGTCTTCATGCCGCCCTTGGAAAGCTCCGTGCCGGCATCGCCCGCCATGGCCTCGATCTCGGCCGTGATTTCGTTGACGAGCGGAATGTGCCGGGCGTCGGGATCATCGCCGGGCGGCGCGGAATAGAGGCCGTCCACATCCGAGAGCAGCACCAGGCAGTCCGCGGACACCATGCCGGCGACGCGGGCCGAAAGACGGTCGTTGTCGCCATAGCGGATTTCCGCCGTGGCCACGGTGTCATTCTCGTTGACGACCGGAATAGCTTTAAGCGCCAGCAGCGTCTCGATGGTGTGGCGGGCGTTGAGGTAGCGCCGCCGCTGCTCCGTATCGCCGAGCGTGAGCAGGATCTGCGCGACCGTAAGCCCTGACTGGGCCGCCAGCTCCTGGTACGCGTGCGCGAGGCTGATCTGTCCAACGGCCGCCGCCGCCTGCGATTGCTCGAGCGCGAGCGGCCCCTTGGGCAGGCCGAGCTTATGCCGCCCGAGCGCGATCGAGCCGGAAGAGACCAGGACGACGTCCTTGCCCTGTTTGGCCAACTCGGCCACGTCCGCCAGGAGAGAGGCGAGCCAGGTCCGCTTGAGCCGGCCAGTCTCCCGCTCGGCAAGCAGCGCCGAGCCGATCTTGACCACGATGCGGCGCGCCCGCGTCCATTCGGGGCGAGCGAGGCTGGCACTGGTGGTGGCGATCTGGGACATCGGTGCGTCGGGAGCATGAAGCGGCGGAAGACTTGGTGCCGCTTCCCTAGCACACGGCTGCCTCGCGAGGCGAGATGACCTTTGACGCGGTTTACGAGCCGTTCCCCGCCCGGTGAGCGGGGAAAGCCGCAAGGCGCATGCCCCGCTTGCCGAGAAGGGTGGGCGAGGCGACTTCGCCGCGTGCCGTCAGCCGCCGTTCGCCTCGAGCGCTTCAGCCAGGGCTTCGGCCGCCGGCACGCCGAGGATATTGGTTTTCACCACTCTTTCGGCTGTGGTCTTGAGGTGCTGCTTGGGATCGGGATCACCCTCATCGGCGACGCGCGCCAGGTAAAAGCCGCTGCCGGTGCGCGCTGCCGCCCACAGGGAGCCGTCCCACGCGACGAAGCGGATCGCGACCCCGCGCCGGGTCTCATCGCCCTCCGTGATGACGAACTGACCTGAAGCGCTATCCCATCCGAACGTGGCGCAGCCTCCGTCCCAGGTCTGGAACTCCGCGGTCGGTCCTGGATCTCCCGGAGACGTGCCGGCTTGGCTGAGCGTAATTTGGTCGCTCACCCAGCGAGCCACGACCTGCTCGCCTTTGCAGCTCTTGAAGTTGAGCTTGTTATCTTCGTAGGCGAGGGATTTGGCCGCAAGCGGCGAAGCCGAAACGACGACGGCGGCGACCGGCAGGGCGGCGGCTAGGAAAGCGCAAAATCGGCGAACCATTCTCATGCATCTCCAAACGGGGCGCTGATGACGAGCGTCCCTTGTCCCACAGGTGTGCGCGCTGAGGAAAGGTCGCGAGGGCCCGCTTTGGCTGACACTTATGTGAGATCGCGTGAGGCCCGGGATGACGAAGCATCGATGCCGGGATCATGTCCGTAACGCGCCGACCAACATCCTGAAAAAATCGGGAAATCATGGCATGTGGCCGCGCATTGCGCATTGCCGCGAGAGCACGCGAAGAGCCTGATTGGACAGCGGAGCTCATAAACGCCTTCAAGCAAACGGCCTAAGCCATGCCGCATGCATTCCAAATGCAATGTCCGTTATGATAATGAAATTACTTGGAAATATTGGTCGATTTCAGTCTTGCATGGCTAGCATCAAGTTAAACGAAGCAGTATGATGCACGCGTTGCTTGCAGCGCTAAGCAACGTCACTGACATCGCAAACCCTGAAAAATGGAGTTCTCATGAACCTCCAAGAGCAGAGATTTGCCTGCTTGCGGATGGCGATGGAGCTCGGCTGCAAGGCCGACTCGATCGTGCATCTCGCAAGACAGATGAGTGAGTTCATAGAAGGACCACCCTTCGCGCCGGCCGCGGTCAGCGCGCAGGATGTCGACGATGTGATTGCCGATTGCGGCACGGTGCTCTCGGAGCCTGTGGCGGCAGCGGAGGAGGCCCTGCCCGAAGCGTCTATCGAGGCAGTGGCCATCGAGGAAGAGGCCGAGCGTACAGAAGCATCCGTGGAGGAAGCCGAGTCCGGGGTAGCGGTCGATGTCGGCGACGCTGTGTCTTCGGATGAGATTGCCGAGGTTGCGATCGAAGCCGAGGCAGAGGCGGAGCCATCCGTTGAAGCCTCGGCGGAGGCCGAAGCTCCAGCCGACGAAGCGGACGCTGCGGCTCCTGCCGTTGCGGAAGCGGCCTTGGATACCGCTGAAGCAGCACCATCCGATGAGGTTAAGGATGAGACCGAGGCAGGCGCGGTGGCGAGCCCGAACGACTCCGAAGCGCTAGCGGAGCCGGACGCTGGTGCATCAGACGCAGCGCCTGCGGAAGCGGCTTCCGATGAAGCTGCGGAGCCGGCTGACGACACGGCCCAATCGGAAGCTTCAGCCGAAGCTACGACTGAAGCCGACGAATCGTCCGGCGTAATAGAAGAAGACGCCGACGAGACCGCTGCCGCGGCGATTGCGGCTGCGAGCGGCGCACCTGGGCCGGATCCCGCTGCGGCTCAAATCTGAGAGGAAGCGTACGGGGTTGCGCCACCCCAGCGAGCGGGTGACGCGAGACCGTCGAGAAGGAGGGCGGGCTGGCTGCATAATCCTCAGCCAGTTCGCCTCATGGCGAAGCCGCGCGTAGCAGCTTCGCCCGCATGCTCTCAACACTGATCCCTAGATAATGCTCTCCGCGTAGAGGTCTGTCCGCCTGTCGCGGAAGAAGCCCCAGTCGGCGCGATAGCTCTCGATCAGCGAGAGATCGAACGTATGCACCAGCACGCCTTCCTCTTCGCGCCCGAAGCTTTCGACCAGCTCACCGCGATGATCTGAGATGAACGAATGCCCGTAGTAGCGCTGCTCGAAGCCGTCGTTGTTCTCGAGCCCGAAGCGGTTCGCCGCCACGATCGGCACCGCGTTCGCGACCGCGTGCCCCTGCATCGCGCGCTGCCACTGGAGATGCGTATCGAGCGTGGCGTCATAGGGCTCGGAGCCGATCGCCGTCGGGTAGAAGAGAACCTCCGCCCCTTCGAGCGCCATGGCACGCGCAGTCTCGGGATACCACTGGTCCCAGCAGATGCCGACGCCGATGTGTCCGCGCTTCGTCTTCCATGTCTTGAAGCCCGTGTCGCCGGGCCGGAAATAGTATTTTTCCTGGTACCCCGGCCCATCGGGGATGTGGGCCTTGCGGTAGACGCCGAGAATAAGGCCATCGGCATCCGCGATCGCCACGCTGTTGTAATAGCGCGGCCCATCCTTCTCGAAGAACGAGATTGGGATGACCACCTCGAGCTCTTTGGCAAGCGCGCTGAGCGCGCGCACGCACGGATGCTCGTCGGTAGGGAAGGCCGTCTCGAACCACTTCGGGTCCTGCCGCGAGCAGAAATAGAGGCCCTGGAAAAGCTCGGGCGGCAGCACCACGTCCGCGCCACGCTGAGCGGCCTCGCGCACGAGCGTCTCGGTCTTCTCGATATTCTCGCCCATGTCCGGGCCGTAGGAGGCCTGAACGGCGGCGACGGTGATGCTGCGTTGCTTCAATCCACGCTCCTCATTGTCTCTCACGTTTCGTTTCCAAGTGCGGCGGGCTCCTGCTGGGTGATGCAATGGAACGAACCGCCGCCCGCTTCGCCGCAGCCGAGCAGGCCGCGCGAGGAAACACCAACGACCTTACGGTCTGGAAACACTTCGCCGAGGGCGGCCAATGCCGCGGCCTCTGTTGAGGTTCCATATGTCGGCACCACCACCACGCCGTTGGCGATGATGAAGTTCATGTGTGACGCCGGCGAGACCTCGCCGAGCGCATTGTGATAGAGCCCCGCGCCGGGAATGCGGATGACCTCGAGTTCGCGCCCCGCCGCGTCGGTTGCGCCGCGAAGCTGTTCCGCGATGGCATTGAGGATGGCCGCGTTCGGGTCGTCTTCGCCGGCCGGCGCTTGGCACACCACGCGCCCGGGTGCAACGAAGCGCGCGATGTTGTCGATATGGCCATCCGTATGGTCGCCGAGAAGACCCTCGTCGATCCAGATCACCTTCTTCGTCCCGAATGCCTGGCGGAGCGCCGCCTCGGCCTCAGCCTGCGTCCATCCGTTGCGGTTCGAGTTGAGCAGCGTTTGCCGGGTGGCGAGGATGGTGCCTTCACCGTCGTGATCCACGCCGCCGCCCTCGAGTACGAAATCGAAGCGCACGATATCGGTGCCCGCAAGCTCTGCCATCCGGTCGCCGACCGTCGCATCGTCCGGTAGATCGTACTTGCCGCCCCAGCTATTCGTCCGGAAGCGCAGCGCCACGGGCGCTCCATTTCTGAAGGCGAAGATCGGGCCGGTATCGCGCAGCCAGATGTCGCCGTAGCGCGCGGGCACGATCTCGGCGGCGCCGCCAAGAGCGGCCCGCGCCGTCTCCTCCGCCTCCGGGCCGTTAGCAAGTACGCGCACGCGGTTGCCGGTGTCGGCGAGCGCCGCCACGAGCGCCGCCACATCGTGGCGCGGCGCCTCGAGATCGCCGTTCCATTCGTCTGCATCAGCCGGCCAAGCCGTCCAGATCGCTCTTTGCGGGGCCCATTCCGCGGGCACCACGATGGCCGAGCTGGTCATGAATGAGTGTCCTTTCCGATGCCGTTTCAGGAGGCGGTGATGCCCTGTGCGGCGTCGGAAAGCAATACGCTCGCCAGGGCGGAAGGGATCGGAAAGAGAAAGGGCGCCGGCATCGCCGACGCCCCTCTGAGAAGAGCTTTCGTCCTCGCGACCGGTGGGGGGCAAGCCGTTAGTCGGGGCTCCGCGTCGAAGGCCCCGTGCGTGTATCCGGGAAGCCCTGCACGCCGCTCGAGTCCTGCGTCGGGTGCGTGGTCGAGGTATCGCTTCCCGTGTCCGGTTTCACCGGCGTGCCGCCAGGCCCGTGCGTGGCCGGACCGGTACGCGTATCCGGCGCGCCCTGGACACCTGGCCCGGAGGTTGGCTTGGTCGGGCCGATGGCGCCCTTGTCCCCTGCCTTATCCAGGCTCTGGTCCTGATTTTGCTGACTGAGCTGCTGGTTACTCGTCTGTCCGGCTGTCGGCTCTTCCGCGAAAGCGGGCAAAGCCAGCGCGGCCGCAGCAACTCCGCTGATTAGAATGCTCTTGGAGAGTAGCATGACCTTTCTCCCTGTTGGCGCCGCGCAGAACCTGCGGCTTGAGAAAATAATTCCCCTGCTGCGAGAGGGTTCCTTGGCAGCGGTGACGCGCCGCGCAGGAGATGAAGACGCGTGCAGGGCAGCAAAAGAAAGGGCTCGGCAGCGGCGCGCCCTTGCGCATCCAAGTGCGTGCAGGTATCAGACAAGACCCTCGCCGGAGGGGCCGCGGGCGTAGTTCAGTGGTAGAACGACAGCTTCCCAAGCTG
>NZ_DAIQCD010000007.1:0-74979 GCF_036780825.1 Hyphomicrobium sp.
GAGCTTTACAATCCGAAGACCTTCGTCACTCACGCGGCATGGCTGGATCAGGCTTTCGCCCATTGTCCAATATTCCCCACTGCTGCCTCCCGTAGGAGTCTGGGCCGTGTCTCAGTCCCAGTGTGGCTGGTCATCCTCTCAGACCAGCTACTGATCGTCGCCTTGGTGAGCCATTACCTCACCAACTAGCTAATCAGACGCGGGCTCATCTATCGGCGATAAATCTTTCCCCCGGAGGGCGTATGCGGTATTACCCCAAGTTTCCCTGAGCTATTCCGCACCGATAGGAAGATTCCCACGTGTTACTCACCCGTCTGCCACTCTGTATTGCTACAGCGTTCGACTTGCATGTGTTAGGCCTGCCGCCAGCGTTCGTTCTGAGCCAGGATCAAACTCTCAGATTGAAAGTTTCGATTCTGGTCGGCCTTGGAGTTTCATCCAAGGATACTGCGTAACGGGCACCTTCACACTGATGCGCTCACGGCGTGAATTGCTCCACACGCGGCGCATCTGGTGATGGTTAGTGAAACGCAGCTTAGCCAGAGTCTCGTCGATCTCGCTTGCCCGAGGGCTAGGAGATCTCGCCAGGACTCCGCCGCCTGCGCTTCTCTTCCTTCAAAATTTGACTTGTCAAAGAGCAATCCGACGACGAAACATCGACCGGTCGGCTAAGACCGGTTTCCAGGACAACTAGGCTCTTACCGGTGTGACCCGGCCGGGAACCACATGTTATCGAGAGAGCGATGCCCGTGTCGGGCGGCGGGACCGTGTGTGCCCCGCTGACAAGGAGGAAATAACCAGAAACCCGCCCCTCTTGTCAATCGCAATTCTTCAAAAAAACGATTTTTTGCCCTAAGCTGTTGATTCGAAAGAAAACAATCTTAGGCCGTCCGCAGCCGGACACGCCTACCTAGGAGCACTTTCGGCGTCCGACAGCTCGTTTCAGTCCAATTCCCCGTCCGTTCGGAGGGGAGATACGAGCCCCGTCCTGCCTTGCCGCAGGCTGCCCGGTACCCGAACAGCCGTCATCACAACGCCAGTTTTATGCAGGAATATGACTGTATCCTACGCGCCGACGCATCCAGGCCGAGAGTTGGGCTCTGCCGAACTCTGCCTGAGCGGCGCGTATCCGGGACATGGTCCCTCTTGGGGCCGGGGGAAGGGGACTTACTCGAATCGTGATCGACCATCGCCGTCACGCTCCGATCGCGCGCTGCCGCCCTCTGACGGTCGGCCGGGCGCCGAATAGGGCACCGCTTCTCTACCGCGGCGCGAGATCGCGCGGCGCTCGCGATATGTACGCCACGGATCATGCCGAGCCGCAGGTGGAGGGCCGCTTCCGCTGGCTGATGAGCACCTGCCTCGCCGCCGCAGTCGGCGGCGTCTCCATTCTCGTCGTCGTCTTCGGCTCCGCGGAGAAGCAGGGCACCGAGGATGGCCTGATGCCGGCACTTGAGCGGCTGCGCGCCAGCACGGCCGCGCCGCCCCTCGAAGCCATGCTCCGCCATGACGACGGCCTGAAGTGGGCGATTCCGAAGGTGGACCGGCTCCAGGTCACCACCGGCGCCAAGTCGACGCGCTACGTCATCCACGAAACGCTGCGCCAGCGCCGCGGCGGACGCGAATACATCTACGCCAAGCCCTATGTGCGCCTGGTCGCGCGCCTTGCCCCCGTGCCGGCGAGCATGGCGGAGCGCATTCCTCCCTTCAATCCGTTCAAGCTCTACGCAGACAACAAGCCGATCGGCGATGCCGAGGACGACGCGACCTCGCCGGGCGCGAGCACGGCCGACGTTTCGATCCGGGTTGTCGATCTCCTTGGCGGCGTGCTGCCGCTGGAGGACGGCCAGAGCCTTCACGACGAAGAGGCCGCCGAGCTCGTCGAGCGCCTGCTGAGCTCCGAGACGGCTGTAGCCGGTGCCGAAGGGGAGATCACCGCTCCCGATCCGGCTCTATCCGCCGAGCTTGGCCAAGAGGCGTCCGACGAGCCTGCCACCCCGAACACCACCATCCTCGCCAAAGCAGGCGACGAGGCCGGATCGAGCGACATCGATGCGCTGAAGCCCGTGGTAAAGACCGTTCGCGAGGGCCAGACCCTGTCGCAGCTTCTCGCCGAGGCCGGCGCCGCGCCATGGCAGGTCCGCGAGATGATCGAGACCATGAAGAGCGTGCTGCCCGAGAAGAAGGTGCTGCCCGGGCAGGAGGTGCATATTGCGCTGCAGCCGTCGCTCACCCAGAACCGCATGCAGCCGGTGCGCTTTTCCGTTTTCGACGAGGGCCACGCCCATAAGGTCACCGTCACGCGCAGCGCCTCGGGCGAGTTCACCGCAAGCGCGAAGCCGATCGACGAGGACGCGCTCGTTCGCTTGGCGATGACCGACAGCGGCGCACCCCAGACATCCAGCCTCTACGCGGCGCTCTACTATGCGTCTCTGATCGAAAGCGTTCCCTCGGAGACCATTCAGCAGCTTCTGCGCATTCACGCCTATGAGACGGACTTCCGCAAACGCCTCCGTTCCGGCGACACCTGCGAGATGTTTTTCGATCTGAAAGACGAGGGCGGAGCGGACGGTCCTCCCGGCGAACTTCTCTATACGTCGATCGCCATCGGCAGTGAGGTGCGCCGCTATTATCGTTTCCGCACGCCCGATGGGCACGTCGACTACTATGATCCGCGCGGCAACAACGCGAAGAAATTCCTCAACCGCCGTCCGGTGCGGGGCGACGACATCCGCCTCACGTCCGGCTTCGGCGTGCGCCGCCATCCTCTGCTCGGCGAGTACAAGATGCACACAGGCATCGACTGGGCGGGTCCGGTCGGCACACCGATCCTGGCCGCTGCCAACGGCACGATCGAGGAAGCCGGCCGTAAGGGTTATAACGGCAATTACGTTCGCATCCGCCACGCCAACGGCTATCAAACCGCCTACAGCCATATGTCGCGGATCGCTTCCGGCGCTGCGCCTGGCGTCAAGGTGCGCCAGGGCCAGGTGATCGGTTACATCGGAACCACGGGCCTATCGTCTGGCCCGCACCTCCACTTCGAAATTCTCGTCAACAACCAGTTCGTGAATCCGCTGTCCATCGAGGTCCCCCGCGAGCGCCAGCTCAGCGGCAACGATCTTCTGGAATTTCAGAAGGAACGCAGCCGGATCGACGAGTTGATGCGCCGCTCACCGGTTCTGACCGCAAGCAAGTGAGGCGAAAACCCGCCTCATCAACAAAAAAGGGAGCGCTTTTAGAGTGCTTCCGGAAAAGTGGGAACCGATCATGGCAAAGCCATGCAAGTTAGAGTGTCCGAGAAGAAGCACGATCAAATAAGAACTTAGAGCCGTTCCCCGATTCGCCTAAAGCGGAACGGCTCTAGTTCAGCGTGCGCTTCGTATGGCCCGCCACGGCCTGCCGCATCGGCGTGCGCAGCACGAGCTGCAACTGCTGCTCGAGCTGCAGCCAATCGCGATCCGTGCGGCGTGGATTCGAGACGAGCCCCTGATGGGCGTTGCGCGCCGTGGCGAGCAGCACCTGCTCGTCTCCACGCAGCGTCCCGGCGCCGCTATCCGGTTCGAGCTGCTCAACGAGGTCCGCAAGCGCCAATTCGTAGGGACCGTGCGGAAGCAGCATCAGCGTATCCCAATACCGCTCAATTTCATCGCTTGCATCGGCGAGCTTCTGGCGGTCCGTTCCGTCATCCATTTGGAGCGCGCCCTGAAGCTGCACGATCGCCCGCTCGAGGCGCCCATGCGCTTCCTGGTCTCGCCTTGCCAGCTCCTGATCCAGGGACTGGTTGCTCTGGCGCAGGGCGAACATCGCCTCTCCGGCAAGCCGGGCCGCGTCGCGGGCCGAGCCCGAAAGGGAAATGAACGCGTCACCTTCGACGCCAAGCGATTGCACGAGAGCCGTCAGGTAGCCGTCCGTCTCAGACGCGCCCCGTTCTTCGAGCGACGGACGCCGCGTGTGATCGGCGATCGCCGCCTGCACTGGGGTCAGCGAGCCCCCGAACTCCGGCGCGTCATCGCCGGACTGCACCAGCCGGAGCTTCGGGCGCACGCCCACGCGGGCCACCTCGCGCGCCCGGATGCGTGCAAGCGTCTGATAGAGATCTTTGTGCACGAAATATGTATCGGGCCGCGCCCTGTCGCGCTGCACAGCGCTGAAGGCGGCAGCGCTGTTCAGCACGTTGAGGATCACGGGGCGGGTCTCGTGCGGCACGTCGGCGAGGCACAGTTCGGATGAAAAACCCTCAGCCTCGTCGATGGGCACGAGCTGCCCTAGAACCGTCTCGCAAGCCTCCGGAACGTCCGGCAGCAGCGCCGTCACAATCTGCTCCTCGAGCCGATCCATGGCCAGCCCGCGCTCCGCCATATCCCGGTTCATCTCCAACTCGCGCCTGATCACCGAGTTGAGGAACTCGATGAGCTCCGCACGCACGAGATAGTGTCCGTCATACGTCCCGCCTCGCACCGCGCCGATCATCGCCCCGGCGTTCAGAACGCTGCGCACCTGCACAGCCGTCTCGGGGGCGAGCTCACCAAGGCGAACCTCGCTCGAATAGCCGTCGGCGTTTTCAATCGGGTGCATGGCCTGCACCACGAGCCGCGCCCTGCGAAACACATCGGGAAGAAGCGCCGCCTCGATCATGGCGTTCAGCTCTTGCGAGTTGCGCGCCTTTCGGTTCGGCACATCCGAGAGCGGCGAGCGCACGGCATTGGCCCCGAACAGACCCGTCATGAAAATCAGGCTGTCGATGCCGATCGCGATTGCCAGCGCCAGATAGGCTAGGCGGTTGCCGTCCTGAAATGCATTGAGCGTCACCACGAAGTTGTGCGCCTTGTCGTCTCGATTGAGATCGATGAAGGAGAGCTGCTCACCCAGAGCATTGGCATCAGTGCTCGGCAAGCCGGAGTCGCGCAGGCAGTTGCGCCCGAACGACAGCAGCGGATCGACCCCGCCCGCTGTCGGCACCTTCTCGCTCCCGGCGCAGTTGGCCGCGAAGGCCTTGAGGCCGCCATCGAGGGCGAACACGATCGCCGCCGCCTCCACCGCCTGCTTGGGATCGCAGTCGACGTCGCGGATGCGCTCACGCGTCGCCTCCGTGCTCGCCATCGCGTCATAGAGCTGCACGCAATGCTGGTGCAGGGAGCCGAGCCTCTCGGACGAGGGATCCTGGCGGAATTCGGCACGCGCCCTCTCGAACGCGGTGCGCATACGGGCTGGATCGACGGCGCGCCCTTCCTCGCCAAGATGCGAAGTCTGTGCAACGGCGATCCGCTGCTCCGCCGTAACCGCCTCGCCTTTGAGCTTCGCCAGCTCCCCGTCGACGCCGGCAAGCTCCCGCTCGATCTGTGCGATCCGCGCATCGACCACGTCGAGGCGCTTTTGCGCATCCTTCACACGCTCTTCGCCGATCTTGTAGTAATCGCGAAGCCTGGCCAGCTCCGCCACCCGCTCGCGATAGACGGGACCCTTCCCGGCCTTGAGTGTGCCTTCAACGCCCCTGTCCTCGGCCATGGCTTCGACGCGCTTGGCATCGATCTCCTTCGCGCGCGCATCCAGCTCCGATTTCCGCGCCGACAAATCCGCCGCCAGTCCCGGGCGCTCCGCCTTGAGGCGCGAAAGCTCATCCGTCAGCGTGATCTTCTTGCTCGCAAGCCCTGCCTGTCCGCTGGTGGCGGTCGCGATGCGCTCCTGCTGCTCGGCGATCGCGGCGCGGTGCGTCTCCATCTGACGCGTAAAATGTGCCTCGATCGCCCCCTCCGCGCCTTCGGACGCACGCGAGAGTTTGGTGAGCTGCTCCTCATAGGCGTGCCAACCCTCGCTATGGAACAGGCGCTCCGCCTCGGCGAGACGGCGGCTCGCGATGGTCTCGCCGATATCGGCGACAACGCCAGCAACCTGGTTTTTGGTGCGGATCTCGGCCGCGCGCTCACGCTGGTCCTTCGGGAAGATGACGTTGAAGCGGCTATCGAACGAGAAGAAGACACTCGTCGCCATGCACGCCAGGAACATCACCCACAGCATGGCGTTGCGGGCGATGATGCGCAGCCCCTGCGCGTAGGGCTGGATGACGTCGCTTTTCGAGAACAGCATGAGCGCCGCGACGGCGAGTAGCAACGCCCCGGCGCCGAGCAGACCATAGAGAAGCTGATCGTTGGATACGCCGATCCGGACGATGGCCACGACCAGCCCCGCGACAACAAGGCCCCCGCCGAGGAGCGAGAGCGCAACCATCGGCGCGCTGACCGTCCGTCCATAGCGGCCCGGCACCTGCTTCATGCCGGTTGCGAAGCTTTCGCCGATCAGCCAGGCAACGATCAGCATGATGCCGTGGATGCCGAACGTGAACATCGCCGAGAGCACAGACTCTCCGGTGAAGTTCCGCATTCCGTCCCACGTGGTCCACCCGCCGGCAAGCGAGAGCAGGAGCGCGGCACTGCCGATCAAGGCCAGGCGCCAGTTTGTGAGCACCGCCTTCTCGAGACCCGCCCACACCTTGGGCAGCATCCTGACCAATGCTGCCGCGACCGCCAAAGCGAGAAGCGCGGCCAGCACCCAATCCGTGGCCTGCGATATGGAAAAACCCTGCACGCCGTCGACCAGCGCGGAAATTGCCGGAACGCTCTCGTCGGCCATCACCTTGATGTCCCCGCCCATACGTCGCTTCCCAACGGCGCGCCTTCGCACGCCTTGACGCGCCCTGAAATTGTTCAGGAAGCACGCTCGCCCTATTTCCAGCCTTCATCGCGGCGGGATTGCGGCGGGCACGCGCCCCACGACGCGTGCACGTCATGAAACGCAACCTACCGCGCAGTCCGTCGCGGGCCTGCCGAAACACCATAGCCCGCAAAAAAACCATGATGTCGCTAGCCTCTGAAAAGCCAGCGATCTGCCGCCGTCCCACAGCCATCGCCTCAGGGCGCGCCGTTTCTTTGCCAATGCCAGCAACAACGGCAATACGGCGTCGAAACGCCTTGGCCAATACTGCAGCTCTACACGGCCTCACAATGGACGCGACCCGGTTCTACACAGCTTGCTCAAAGCCAATTCACTGCGTGCGCAGCCTCCCGGGAGGATTTCTCTAGGCAAGAGGGGGCGTCATGATATCCTGTTACGCAAGGGTACAGGAACGGCAAGCAGCACAGCCATGTCCGATACGACGATACCAACCATCTTTCCCACGGTTGAAAAGCCGAGCGGGCGCCGCCTGGCGAAAGCCGTCGCGCGCGCTGGCGAGGAATTCGCCGCCAAGAACCTACGGTTCACCAAGCTCCGCCAAATGGTCTACGAGGAGATCGCCGCCACATATGCGTCGATCGGCGCCTACGAAATCCTTGCCCGCCTGGCCGAAAAAGGCACCCGTGTCGCACCGATCTCGATTTACAGGGCGATCGACGCTCTGCTCGAAGCGGGCGTGATCCATCGCCTGGAGAGTAAAAACGCATTCTTCGCCTGCCGCCGCCTCGATCACCGCACCGGGCGCCGCCCTCTGTTCTTGTCTTGCGAGAAGTGCGGGGCGGTCGGCGAGGTAGACGGCCAGCATATTTTCGACCTCATCAGCGAAGCAGCCCTTGGCGCCGATTTCACGCCGCGTGTAAAGTTCGTCGAGGTGCAGGGCATCTGCCCGCGCTGCAAGGCGGAAGGCAAGGGATAGGTCCAAGCTTCACATGACGACACGTCACGCAGAGAGCGAGGATCCCACGGGTATCTTCGCCGCGCACGTTTGTGCAGGCGCCCACGCCGGTGGCCACGCGTCTACACCAAGCGGGGCCTGCTGCAGCGGAGAGCATGCGACCGGAGTTCCCTTCGACACCGAGGCTCTGATCAGCGCACGCGGCCTGAAGGTCGTCCGCGCAGGTCGGGTCATCCTCTCCGATGTCGATCTCGACATCGCTGCCGGCGAGATCCTGACCCTCATCGGCCCCAACGGCGCCGGCAAGACGACGCTCGTGCGCACGCTGCTCGGCCTCGAGCGGCCGGACGGCGGATCGGTTCAGCGGAAGCACGGCCTCAGGATCGGCTATGTGCCGCAGCGCTTCGACGTTGACCGGGCGCTCCCGATGACGGTCGCCCGCTTCCTGTCGCTCGGAGACGGCGCCCGGCGGAAACACATATCGGATGTGCTTGAGGAGGTGGGAGCCGGCCGCGTCGCCTCGCAGCAGCTTGGAAGCCTTTCGGGCGGTGAGCTGCAGCGGGTCGCCCTGGCGCGCGCCCTCCTCAACGATCCGGAGCTTCTGGTGCTCGACGAGCCGGCGCGCGGCGTCGACTACGTGGGCGAGGCCGAGCTCTACCGCCTCATCGGCCACCTGCGTGATGCCCGCGGCCTCGGCGTGCTGCTGATCTCGCACGACTTGCATGTGGTAATGGCGCAGAGCGACCGCGTGATCTGCCTCAACCGGCACGTCTGCTGCTCGGGCGTGCCGGAGGCCGTGGCGCAGCATCCGGCCTATGTGCGCCTGTTCGGCGCCGAGCAGGCACGCGCGTTCGCCGTCTATCAGCACCGCCACGACCACCGTCACGATCTTGCCGGAGAGACCGAGGCCGATCCCTCCGCCAGCGGACCGGCTGGAGGCAATACGTGATCGAGCTCGAACCGTTTCTCCTGCGCGCATTCGCGGCAGCGCTGGCGCTCGCCGTCGTCGCGGCGCCGCTCGGCTCGCTCGTGATCTGGAACCGCATGGCCTATTTCGGCGAGACCGTATCCCAGGCCAGCCTGATCGGCATCGCGCTCGGTCTTTTTCTCGGCATCGACATCACCGCGCCGGTGATCCTCGTTACGATCACCGTGGCCGGCATCCTGATCCTGCTGTCGCGCCAGAAAATCGTGCCGCTGGATGCCATCCTTGGCCTCATGCATCACGGCGGCCTCGCCCTGGGCGTGATTTTGACCCTCAGCCTGCGCGGACCGGCCGTCGATCTCATGGGCTATCTCTTCGGCGACCTATTCGCCGTCACGACGACCGATCTCTATTGGGTCTACGGCGGCGGAGCTCTCGTGCTGGCGACATTAGGTTGGCTTTGGCAGCCAATGCTGCGGCTTGCCGTACATGAGGAACTGGCCTCCGCCGAAGGCGTCAATCGCGACCTCGTGAAAGCCGTCTTCATCGTTCTCCTGTCTCTCACCGTGGCCGTCGCCATCAAGGTCGTTGGCGCCCTGCTGGTGATCGCCTTCTTGATCGTGCCGGCGGTTGCGGCGCGCCCGTTCTCGGCAACCCCGGAGCGCATGGCGCTCCTCGCCGCCGTGATCGGGATCGGAAGCGTCGTCCTCGGCATTGGCCTTTCGCTCCATTTCGACGTCCCCGGCGGTCCCTCGATCGTGCTGTTCATGGCCGTGATCGCGGGACTTTCGGTCGGATTTGCGGCCTTTTCCCAGCGAACATAAAGGCGCTGACGCACATGGCAGCTACCCAGGCGCCGCGGGAACGGTAGCGCACCCCGCTGGCAGATGCCGCGAAGCTCGGCTACATGAAGAGCATGCACCTGGACGATGACCCGATGACCGCTCACGACGAACCGGATTCGACGATCCGACCACGGCGCCAGTCCGTTCCGGTGGACGTCGGCGGCGTGCTCGTCGGCGGAGACGCGCCAGTCGTCGTGCAATCGATGACCAACACCGACACGGCCGACATCGCCGCCACCGTCACCCAGGTCGCAG
Organism: Hyphomicrobium sp.; assembly: GCF_036780825.1. Classification (GTDB taxonomy): domain Bacteria; phylum Pseudomonadota; class Alphaproteobacteria; order Rhizobiales; family Hyphomicrobiaceae; genus Hyphomicrobium_C. The sequence continues at coordinate 9,653 of NZ_DAIQCD010000007.1, forward strand.
CGCTGGCGCGGGCCGGCAGCGAGCTGGTGCGCATCACCGTCGACCGCGACGAGGCCGCCAAGGCCGTGCCCCACATCCGCGAGCAGCTCTTGAAGCGCGGCGTGCGCGTGCCCCTCGTCGGCGATTTCCACTACATCGGCCACAAGCTCCTGGCCGAGAACCCAGCCTGCGCCGAAGCGCTGGACAAGTACCGCATCAATCCCGGCAACGTCGGCTTCAAGGACAAGAAGGATCGGCAGTTCGCCGAGATCATCGAAATCGCCTTGCGGCACGGCAAGCCGGTGCGCATCGGCGTCAACTGGGGCTCGCTCGACCAGGATCTCCTGACGCGGCTGATGGATGAGAACGCGGCTCAGCCCCGCCCGCGCGACGCCCGCCTCGTGATGCATGAAGCCATCGTGCAATCGGCGCTGCTCTCGGCGGAGCAGGCCGAGGCGCTCGGCATGGAGGCCGACAGGATCATCCTCTCGGCCAAAGTCTCATCGGTTCAGGATTTGATCGCGGTCTACCGCAGCCTGGCCCAGCGCTGCCGCTACGCCCTCCACCTCGGGCTCACCGAAGCCGGCATGGGCTCCAAGGGCATCGTCGCCTCGACGGCGGCGCTCGGCGTTCTCTTGCAGGAGGGCATCGGCGACACCATCCGCATTTCGCTCACGCCTGAGCCCGGCGGCGACCGCACGCTCGAGGTGAAGGTCGGGCAAGAAATTCTACAGACTATGGGGCTGCGCGCGTTCGTGCCCGTGGTCGCGGCCTGCCCCGGCTGCGGCCGAACCACTTCAACCGTCTTCCAGGAACTCGCGCGCGACGTCGAGGACATGATCCGCGACCGCATGCCGGACTGGAAAACACGCTATCCCGGCGTCGAGACGCTGACGTTCGCCGTCATGGGCTGCATCGTGAACGGACCGGGCGAGAGCAAGCACGCCGATATCGGCATCTCGCTGCCCGGCACCGGCGAGAGCCCCGCCGCGCCCGTGTTCATCGATGGCAAGAAGGCGATGACGCTCCGCGGCCCGAACATCGCCGCCGACTTCAAGGCCCTGGTCGAGAATTACATTGAGCGCCGCTTCGGCGTCGGAGCGAAGCGCGCAGCGGCCGACGCAGAAAGCTGAAGTTCTCAATCCTCGATCCAGTGCAGGATGCCATCGCCGCATGCGGCGGCCATGGCCCGGTACGCGTCCTCAAAGCCTACGGTCGGGAAAGAAAGGAGCAGCGGCCCACCGAAGACCGACATGCCGACGGTCTGCACCTCGCCCCTGGAGACGCGTAGCCCCTGAACGACCCAGCGCGTCAACGCTTCCCCCTCATCACGGACCGGCACGATCGCATCCCCTTCGGCGTGCAGAAAACGGCGCTCACCGCCGGCCATGAAGCTGATGGCCGTCGAGACATTGAAAAGCCGAGGCTCGGCAACGGAGACATGGATCTCGTCCGCGTCCTCCGCATGGCGCATACGCCGAAGCCTGATGACGGGGCGCTCCACCGTGAGCAGCCGGCCCTTGATACGGCTTGCCGCAGCCGAGAGCTCGCATTGCTCTTGCGTCTCGGCCAGGAACCAGCGCCCGTGCTGGACTGCCTCGCGCACGAGATACGGCGGAAACTCGACCTCCTCGTCGAGGATGCGGGTGAGGAGCACCGGATCGAGCCGGCCGCTCTCTGTCCCCCCAATCGCATGCTGGTAGCTCTTAATGCCCCGCCGGATGTCCGACAGGGTGGGCGTCGCGTCCGTACGGATATGGCCGAACTGACGCAGGGTGAACGCGACACGCGTCCAGACGGCTTCAGGATCTTCCATCTTCGCCAGGAGCGCGATCTCGGCGTCGTCCGCCAAGTCCGGCTGAGGTCGCACCTCCTCCTCGTCGGACTCACTCGAAAAGAATTGGATCAGAACAACCGCGAGCACGACGAGCAGGGATCCTCGCAACACGAGGTCCGGCCACCGCAAACCACCGTTCACCTCACTCACGTCCGTACTCCGATGCCCTCACCCCCGCGCCGCGTCGTCTTTAGGAAAGTCGAAACCGGTCACGACGGCACCTGCGGCCTCGAATGTCCGAAAAGAAACGCGATCAAGCAAGGTCTTCGATTGCGCTTGAACCAGCTAGAGATCCCATTCGAACGGAATCGCCCGAATGGGTGAAGATGCTCGCCCAGACAAACAAGAGAATTTGCCGTGAGCGTAAGCGAGCGGAAAATGCTCTAGGTTCCAGACTCAATCACGGCCATCGCTGCGAGGACGACCGTGGCGTGGAAATTTCTTGCGAGCTTGTCGTAGCGGGTCGCGACGCGGTGCCAGTCCTTGAGGCGGTAGAAGGCTCGCTCGATCAGATTTCGTCGTTTGTAGGCAGTCCGATCGAAGGCGTGGAAACGCTTACGCGTCGGATTGTTGGGAATGACGGGCAGCGTCCCGCGCTCATGCAGGAACTGGCGGAGGGCATTGCTGTCGTAGGCCGTGTCGGCGGCACACCTGCGGCTTGGCGGAAGCTGAGCGAGCAGCTCAGCGGCTGCTCGAACATCCCCGCGTTGTCCCGGCGTCACCTCGATGGCGATGGGGCGCCCGAGCGCGTCGCAGACGGCGTGGATCTTGGTCGTGCGCCCGCCGTGGGAGCGGCCGATAGCTTGCGCTTCCGCCCCCCTTTTCCGCCGGCTGCCGAGCGGTGCGCCTTGGCGGTTGTCGAGTCGATGCTGTGAAACGCGTCCGCCGAGACCTCGCGTAAAGCCTCGAACAAGCGGCGCCAGACGGCACGGCGCGACCATCGGTTCCAGCGATTGTAGAGCGTCGCGTGAGGCCCGTATTCCGGCGGACAGTCACGCCAGCGGCAGCCCGATTGCAGCACATGGATAATGCCGCTCAGCACGCGCCGGTCGTCAACGCGGCGCGCGCCCGGCTGGTTCTTGGGAAGATGCGGTTCGATCGCTTTCCACTGCGCGTCGCTCAGCCAAAATCCGTTCGCCATGATCCAAGCTCCGATGTTTCAGAGCTTGAACCACTGTTCGTTGGAAAAGCAAAGGCCTGATTGGGTTCGGAGCCTAGAGCGCTTCCGGAAACGTGGGAACCGGTTTTCCGACAAGAAGCACGAAGGAACAAAAACTTAGAGCCGTTCCCCGATTCCGCTTAAATCGGAACGGCTCTAGCGGGAGCCGGGTGATCTCTCTGGCCGGGCATTTTGATACGCCGCAACGCGCTCCCCTTTATACGGTGGTAGCGAGCCCTATATCTCGTTCAGCCAGTTACGGTCTGGTGCCTTTTCCAGGGCCGGACCGTGGCTGCGAAACGATCCGTCAACGACGGCGTTCCGAACCGTGCCGAATGAGGGCGGAGGAGCGCGCGAGGAGGTTAATTATATGGATTTCGAAAGATACACGGACCGCGCAAAAGGTTTCGTCCAGTCGGCCCAGGGTCTCGCGCTCCGTGAGGGTCACCAGCAGTTCGCTCCCGAGCACCTGCTCAAGGTCCTCCTGGAGGATAACGAAGGCGCAGCGTCTGGGCTCATCACCCGTGCCGGCGGGCAGCCCAAGGAGGCGCTCGACGCCGTCGAGCAAGCACTTGCGCGCCGTCCCAAGGTCTCCGGCGGAGGCGCAGGGCAGCTCTATCTGGCGCCCGAACTCGCGCGCGTTTTCGACAGTGCCGAGAAAATCGCCGAGAAGGCGGGCGACCGCTATGTCACCGTCGAGCGGCTTCTGCTGGCGCTCGCGCTTGAGAAGAGCTCGGAGGCGGGCCGTATCCTGGCCCAGGCCGGCGTCACGCCCGAGCGGCTCAACGCCGCCATCAACGAAATCCGCAAAGGCCGCACCGCTGACACCGCAAGCGCCGAGCAGTCGTTCGAAGCGCTGAAGCGCTACACGCGCGACTTCACCGAAGCCGCCGCCAATGGCAAACTCGATCCTGTGATCGGACGCGACGAGGAGATCCGCCGCACCATCCAGGTGCTCTCCCGGCGCACGAAGAACAACCCCGTGCTGATCGGCGAACCCGGCGTCGGCAAGACGGCGATCGCCGAGGGCCTGGCGCAGCGCATCGTCCAGGGCGACGTTCCCGAGAGCCTCAAGGACAAGAAGCTGCTCGCGCTCGACATGGGCTCGCTCATCGCGGGCGCCAAGTTCCGCGGCGAGTTCGAGGAGCGCCTGAAGAGCGTGCTCAACGAGGTCACGGCCGAGGAAGGCCGCATCGTCCTCTTCATCGACGAGTTGCACACCATCGTCGGCGCCGGCAAGGCTGAGGGCGCGATGGATGCCGGCAACCTCCTGAAGCCGGCGCTCGCGCGCGGCGAGCTGCACTGCGTCGGCGCGACCACGCTCGACGAGTACAAGAAGCACATCGAAAAGGACGCGGCGCTCGCGCGGCGCTTCCAGCCCGTGTTCGTCGACCAGCCCTCAGTCGAGGATACGATCTCGATCTTGCGCGGCTTGAAGGAGAAGTACGAACTGCACCACGGCGTGCGCATCACGGACTCGGCGCTCGTCTCGGCGGCAACGCTTTCCAACCGCTACATCACTGACCGCTTCCTGCCCGACAAGGCGATCGACCTCGTCGACGAGGCGGCATCGCGGCTCAGGATGCAAGTCGACTCCAAGCCGGAGGAGCTGGACGCCATTGATCGCGACCTGATGCAGGCGAAGATCGAGCGCGAGGCCCTCAAGAAGGAGACGGACGAGGCCTCCAAGGACCGGCTGCTCAAGCTCGAGAAGACAATCGCCGAACTCGAGGAGAAATCGCGCCTCCTCACCGAGCGGTGGCAGTCCGAAAAGGACAAGCTCGGCTCGGCCCAGAAGATGAAGGAGGAGCTCGACAAAGCACGCACGGAGCTCACCCAGTCGCAGCGCAAGGGCGATTACGCCCGCGCGGGCGAGCTGGCGCACGCCATCATTCCGGAGCTCGAGCGCAAGCTCAAAGCCACGGAGGAAAGCGAGGGCGCAACGGGTGTCATGGTCGAAGAAGCCGTAACGCCGGACCAGATCGCGGCCGTCGTCTCGCGCTGGACGGGCGTTCCTGTCGACCGGATGCTGGAAGGCGAGCGCGACAAGCTTCTCAAGATGGAGCAAGCGCTCGAAAAGCGCGTCGTCGGCCAGGATGACGCGGTGAAGGCGGTTTCGACCGCGGTCCGGCGCGCGCGTGCCGGCCTGCAGGATCCGAACCGGCCGATGGGTTCGTTCATGTTCCTTGGCCCGACCGGCGTCGGCAAGACGGAGCTGACGAAGGCGCTGGCGGCGTTCCTCTTCGACGACGAGACGGCCATGGTGCGCGTCGACATGAGCGAATACATGGAGAAGCACTCCGTATCGCGGCTCATCGGCGCGCCTCCGGGCTATGTCGGCTATGAGGAGGGCGGCGCGCTCACCGAAGCGGTGCGGCGGCGGCCCTATCAGGTGATCCTGTTTGACGAGATCGAGAAGGCTCACCCCGACGTGTTCAACGTGCTGCTGCAGGTGCTCGACGATGGGCGCCTGACGGACGGCCAGGGCCGCACGGTCGATTTCAAGAACACTCTGATCATCATGACGTCGAACCTCGGGGCCGAGTATCTGGCGGATCCGCGCCAGCCCATGGGCTTCGGCGCGCCGGGCGACACGGACCGGGTGATGAGCGAGGAGGAAGCCTACGGCCTCGTCATGGACGCCGTGCGCAAGCACTTCCGGCCCGAGTTCATCAACCGCATCGATGAAATCGTCGTGTTCCACCGCCTGAAGCGGGAGGCAATGACGGCAATCGTCGATATCCAGATGGAACGGCTGCGCTCGCTGCTCGTCGATCGCAAGATCACGCTCGACCTCGACGATGAGGCGCGCACCTGGCTCGCCAACAAGGGCTACGATCCGATCTACGGCGCACGGCCGCTGAAGCGGGTGATCCAGAAGCAGGTGCAGGACCCTCTCGCCGAGGAGATCCTGCGCGGCACGGTGAAGGACGGAGACACGGTTCACGTCTCCGTCAAGGACGGCGCGCTGACCCTCAACGGCACTGAGGTCAAGGCCGCGGCGTAACGCTCACGCAGCGCAATGCGATGCGGGCCCCGCGGCTCGCATCGCAACCCCAATTTCTGGATTCAAGAAAATATCGGCATCGAAGCGATGCCCGCCCGCATCGGCGGCGGCGTTCTGCAGAGGCGCGCTTGCGCGGCGCCTCTGCCCTAACTCAAGCCACGCAGGCCGCCGGTTACCTCGGCGCCAGCACCATCACCATCTGCCGGCCCTCGAAACGAGGCTCGGATTCGACCTTGGCGATCGGCTCGACCTCGTTCTTGACGCGGATCAGCACGTTCATGCCGAGTTGCTGATGCGCCATTTCACGGCCACGGAAGCGCAAGGTGACCTTGACCTTGTCGCCCTCCTCGAAGAACCGCTTGATGGCGCGCATCTTCACCTCGTAATCGTGATCGTCGATGCCGGGACGCATCTTGATCTCTTTGATTTCGACGGTTTTCTGATGCTTGCGGGCCTCGGCGGCCTTCTTCTGCTCTTGATATTTGAATTTGCCGTAGTCGAGGATCTTGCAGACGGGAGGGTCAGCATCGGGAGAGACCTCGACAAGATCGAATCCTGCCTGCTCGGCGCGGGCGAGAGCATCGACTTTGCTCACGACTCCGACATTCTGCCCATTCTCATCAATAAGCCGCACCTCACGAGCCCGGATCGCCTCATTGATCTTCGGGCCGGCCGGCTCGCGCTCGGGGGCGCCACGCATAGGTTTGCGGATGTTCGATCTCCTTCAATGGTTTCAGTAGGCGGCAAAATAGGTACGGCAGCTTGGCGTCTAACACAACGCCCTTCTCTCAACGTCTCGAGGGGCGCTCGCGTTCAACAGTAGGCTGTCGACTGTTGGCCGGAGCATTGTGAAGAACCTTGTCCAAGTCAAGCAGGACTGAACGGCCGCCATCAAGCAGGAGGGGACGAGCGGGCGTCAGACTGCGGCGGCAAGGCGTGTTCCGAGCAGCTCATCGTAAACCTCGAGCGTGCGCCGGCGCATGGCATCGAGGCTGAAATGACCGCTGACCCGGGCCCGTGCGCGGGATCCGAGGCCACGCTTCGCCTCGGGCGACAGGCTCAGCGCCTCCGCCATAGCCGAGGCCAGCTTCCCTGCGTCGCGCGGAGGCACGAGCCAGCCCGTAATTTCGTCTGCCGCAACGTGGGGGATGGCGGCCACGGTTTCCGGAGGCGCGCCGATATCTGTCGCGATGACCGGACACCCCATGGCCTGAGCTTCGGTGGCGACGCGCCCGAACGCTTCCGGCTCGACGGAGGCGACGATAGCAAGGTGCGCGATAGCGAGTGCGGCCGGCACGTCGTCTACGTGGCCCGCCAGGATGACTTTACCCTCGAGGCCGGCCTCCGCGATCTCGCTTTCGAGCCGCTGGCGATAGGCCTCGCGCCCCTGGGCATCGCCCGCCAGCACGACGATGCTGTTTCCGAGCCGCCCCTCCTGCTCCAAGAGCCGCGCCGCGGCGATGACAACGCTCTGGCCTTTCCAGGACGTGAGCCGCGCCGGCTGCAGGATGATCCGCGTTTCCGCCTGCGCGCCGAAACGGGCCATCAGCGCCGCCTTGCGCTCCTCCGACACGGCATCCGGATCGAACGCCGCGCCATCGACGCCGCGGTGGATGACGCGGATGCGATCGCCCGGCGTGCCATAGCGCGCCTCGATCAGCTCCCTCGTGTAGCGGGAGTTCGCGATCACGATATCGCCCTTGGCCATCACCGCGTTGTAGGCACGCTTCAGCCGTGTCTTCTCCCGATAGGCCCCGTGGTAGGTCGTTACGAACGGCACGCCCGCTTTGCGCGCCGCGATGAACGCGCTCCACGCAGGCGCGCGGCTCCTGGCATGCACGAGATCCACGCCCTCGCTCTCGATCATGCGCCGGATCGCCTGCGCGTTCTGAAGCAAGCGGATCGGGTTCTTCGTCGCAGCGTCGAACGGAAGGTGTTCCGCTCCCGATGCCGTCAGGCGCGGCACCAGCCGCCCGCCCTCGGAGAGCACCAGCGCCCGCCCACCGGCACCGACGATCGCATCGGCGATCTCGACGGCAGACAGCTCCGCCCCGCCGGTATCGAGCTCGGGAATGATCTGAAGTATGGTCGGGCGCTTTACGGCCAAGCTGGCCTCCAAGGGAAAGGAAGGGGTTTCATAGGATGGGCGCGAACGATCCGCAATTCATCACTGTCGGCACAGGCGCCACAACGCGCCGCATCGCCTGCCTCGCCGCACCGGCCGCCGGCGATCATGCGTCCAGCCTCCTGTGGCTGACGGGGCTCAAGTCCGACATGGTCTCGACCAAGGCGGAGGCGCTGGCGTCCTGGACGGCGGAACGCGGCGTCGGCTTCACGCGCTTCGATTACTCGGGGCATGGCCGCTCGGAAGGACGCTTCGAGGACGCCGTGCTTTCCGACTGGCTCGAGGAAAGCGAAGCCGTATTCCGGCAAATGACGAAAGGCCCTCAGATCCTGGTCGGCTCGAGCACCGGCGCGCACGTCGCGCTCCTCCTCCTGCGGCGGCTTATTGAAACCGCACCCGACGAGGCCGAGCGCATACGCGGCCTCGTGCTCATCGCCCCGGCCTGGGATCTCACGGAGCTCATGTGGAGCCAGCTTCCCGAAGACGGACAGCGCGAGATCCTGGAAAAAGGCCGATGGGTGCGCCCGTCCGCCTATGATCCCGCCGGCTACGTCATCACGCGCCGCTTCATCGAGGATGGCCGGCGCCATCTCTTCAAAGATTCGGGGTTCGATCCGGCCCGCCCCGTGCTGGTTCTGCAAGGCGCCGAGGATCGCGACGTACCGATCGAGCACGCCCGCGCACTGGCGCGATCCCTGTCTGGCGATTGGGTGCGCATGACCGAGGTGCCGGATGGCGAGCACCGCCTCTCCCGTCCCCAGGACCTGGCTCGGCTCTACGCACTCATCAACGAGCTGCTGTAAGGGGGTCTCGTCGCTCCGGGGCTCAGCGCCGCCGGAGGTGAGCGCCGACGAACAGGTTCAAGCCTTCGAGCGCCCGCACGGCGAACCCGTTGATGGCGGCCATCGTTGCGAACGCGGTGGCCGTCGCGACGGCCGCGCCGGCCACGCCCCAAAGCGGAATGAGGATCAGGTTGAGGCTCACCGCAACCGCCGCCGCGGTCCCGAGCGAAAGCGCGGTGATGCGCTGATAGCCCATCATGTTGAGAATGATTTCCGACGGCCCCATGGCGGCCTTCGTCAGCATGCCCGCCGCCAGGATGAACATGAGCGGATAGGCGTCGGTGAACGTCTCTCCGAACTGCGCGAGCACCGGATAGCCGACCGCGAGAATGCCGAGAATGACGATGGCCGCCGGAATGAACGTCCATCGCACGGCGGTGCCAACGAGGCGTTCCACCTCCGCTCTGTTGCCGAGCGCATGCGCCGCGGCGATCGGGCCAGCATAGGCGGTGCCCACGGCATAGAGGATGAAGAGCGCTAGCCCCGTCGTCTTCGCCGCCGCAAAGTAGTGTCCGATCTCTTCGGAAGGCCGAAACAGGTTGAGCAGTAGGACGTCGGCATTCTGGATCACGATCTCGCACACGCCGCCCACGAGAAGCGGGAGCGAGATCCCGAACCATTTGGCGTAGGCATAGCGAGGCGCGGCGCGCGGCACGGTTTGGGAAAGGCGCCGCTGCATCACGATCGTTTGCGCTACCGCGGCCGCCAGCACCGCGCCGAGCGCGACGGTCATACCCGCCGTGGCGTTGGCTGAGAGGCCGATGGTGAGCGCCGCCCCCGCGAGCAGCAGCATTGCAAACGGGCGGACGATATAGGGCGGCACGATGGCTTCCATCGTCCATCCCTGACCGCGCCCGAAGCCGTCCTGCACATCCGTCAACGTATAGGCCGGCAGACACAGAAACCCGAGCACCAGCGGCAGTGCAAGCACCGCCTTGTCCTGGATATCCCAAAGCCAGATCACGCCCATGCCGAGGGCCGCGATCGCGCTCGCCGAGATCAGCGCCACCAGTCGCCCACCGTTGAGTAAGCCACGGAATAACGCGTAATCGCCGCTCGCATGATACTGCGGCGCAAGCCGCATCATGGCGACGTTGAAGCCGAGGTGAGTAACGCCTCCAAGCACCAGGACGCACGTCCACGCGGTTACGAACACGCCATACTCGGACGCGCCGAGCCAGCGCGCGAATGCGATCTGAGTGAGGAACAGAAGCCCCGCTCCGCCTGCGCGCACGGCGAACACACCGAGCGCGCCCCAGCTCGCAGCATGCGCCGCTCGGCTGTTCGCGAAACGGTTGCGCACGCTGCGCAGAAGTCCAGGCTCGGCGCTGCGGGCTTCAATCATGGCGGCGCCGCTCCGGGTTGCAAACGGGCGGATCGCCGTCCACCAGTCCCCACACAAGCGCCATCACGATGAAGAAGTGGCGCCAATGGTCGCTATCGATAACGAACCCCTCGAAGGCTAGCCCGGCGAAGGCGGCCGTAGCCACGATCAGCGGGCCCTGCAGGGCCGTGCGCTGCCTTAGGGCATAAAAGCCCGCCGCAAGGGTGCCGAAGACGGACGCGATGTAAGCCAACCCGCCGATCCAGCCGGCATTCAAGAACTGGCTGAGATAGACGTTATGCGGCTCCTCCACGTGCTGCGTTTCGCGAAACATATGCGTGCCGATGCCGAGGGGATGCCCGAGTATGAGCCCGATGGCTTTTGCCTGTCCGCCGAAGCGCCCCTCCGGTCCTTCGTCGTAAGACTGATCCAAGCTGGCCCGCTCCTCGAAGAGCGCCCCCACGGCATCGAGCTCGAGCGCGCCCGCGATGGTGACGATGAGTCCCGCGCCGCCCAGCACCGCCACGACGGCGAGACGGCAAATGTCACCCGCGCGCCGCGTCGTGACCAGCGCCAGCCAGACGACAAGCACGAGCGACAGTGCCGCCGACACCCATGCCCCGCGCGAAAACGACACCAGCAGCGCCAGAATGAGAGGCACGCTCAAAGCGGCGGCGACGAACGCATGCCGCAACGGATTGCGCAGCATGATCCAGACCAGAAAGGCGATCGCCGGGGCGAGCGCCGCGCCAAGCACGTTGGGATCCTTGAAGGTGCCGCGCGCCCGTCCGTAGCTCGTGAAGAGATCGTAGGCCGACGGCATGATGTGAAAATAGCCCGCCAGCGCTGCCAGCGCCGCAACGAGCGAGGCGCCCACATAACACATCATGATGAGACGGAAGCGCGGCTCGGGATCGGCGGCGACATATCCGGCAAGCACGAAAGCCCCGATCGCCAGAAACAGCGTCACCGCCTGATGCGTGACCGCCGCCCCGAGGTTCGCCGAGAACGCGCATCCTGCAAGTCCCAGCGACGCGAGCACGAGCCACAGCCCGAGATTGAGAACGGCAGCCTGCCCGAAGCGGGTGACGCCGAGCATCGGCAAACCGGCGATGAGGGCGAGCATGAGCGCATCCGTCGGCGCCGGCTCGGAGAACACAATGGTGCTCGTGCCGATTGCGCTCGCGACAGCGAACGCCCCAACCGTGCCGGCAGAGATCGTATGGCCCCGGGCCGCGGATCCGGCCGTCCGGCGCAGCGATGGGAGCGGAGCCATGGTCACGGCTAATACGCGTTCTTGCCGCCGAGCAGAGCGAACGGCGTGGCGGCGATGATGTAGAGGTCGAGCGTCAGCGACCAGTTGTCGATGTAATAGAGATCCGCCTCCACACGGCGCTGGATCTTCTCGTGCGTATCGGTCTCGCCGCGCCAGCCCTTGATCTGCGCCCAGCCGGTAACGCCTGGCTTGACGCGGTGGCGCGCGAAATACTCGTCCACGACCGCCTGATAGAGGTCTGCGCTCGCCTTGGCCTCGGTGGCATGCGGGCGCGGACCAACGAGCGACATCTCCCCTTTGATAACGTTGATGAGCTGCGGCAGCTCATCGAGACTGGTCTTGCGGATGAACCGGCCGACGCGCGTCACGCGCGGATCGTCCCGCGTCACGAGCTTCGCCGCGTTGGCATCCGCCTTATCGGCGTACATCGAGCGGAACTTCAGCACCTCGATGATCTCGTTGTTAAAGCCGTACCGCCGTTGCTTGAAGAAGATCGGCCCGTTGCTGTCGAGCCGGACGGCAAGCGCGACCAATGCCATGACCGGCGCTGCCAGAAGAAGCAGAAGCCCTCCGATCACACGATCCTCGATGTTCTTGACGACGCGATCCCAGTCCGTAAGCGGGCGATCCATAAGCGCCAGCATCGGCACACGCCCGACATAGGAATAGGCGCTCGAGCTGAAGCGAAGCTTGGAATTGAGGGCGGAGATGCGGATATCGACCGGCAGCGCAAACAACTCTTTGAGGATCTGCATCAGCCGCTGCTCGGCCGCCATCGGCACCGTCACGATGACGAGATCGACGCCCGCGTTGCGGCTGAAGGTCGGCAGCTGCGCGAACGTCCCGAGCTTTGGATATCCGGCGATGCTGGCGGCCGACCGCTCATCCGAGCGATCGTCAAAGACGCCGAGAATGGCGAGTTCGTTGTGATTGCCTGCTTCCAGCGTCGCGATCAGGTGCTCCGCATCCGGCCCACCGCCGACGATCACGGCACGCCGCACGAGCCGGCCCGTTTCCGTGAGATGCGCCAGAACCCGCGCGAGCGCAAAACGCGCCGCAATGATGAGCGACACCGCAGAGCCGAGCCATACGGCTCCGGTCTGAGGCGTGAACACCGGCAGACCGAGAAGATGGGCTGCCCCGGCGACGACGCAGAATACCGGTACTGTACTCTTTACGATCTTGCCCACTTGCTCCGTCGGGCGGCGCAGCGCGTGGATCGAGTAGGACCAGTTTTGCCGCAGCGCCATCGTTGTCAGAAAGGCAACGATACTCGCCCACGCGGCGATTGCAGCCGGCGCGGCTGAGCCGTCACCGAAGAGCAAAAACGCCAGAACCCCCGTGCCGATCAGCAGCGCGGCATCGCAGGTCGAGGTGGCGAACAGCAGTTTCGGCCGCGAGACGGCGCGTCGCCTGTCGCTGAAGACTCTATCGAGACTTCGCGCAAACGCCGGGTCGATGCGCCCCCGCGCTCGACCGTCGTGGTTGCAAGAGACATTTCCGGATTGTTCGTGAGAAAGTATGGCCATGGCCGCACTGAATGCCCCGTGCACGACTTGGGCCAGGACCATGAGCGCGGTTCGTCGAGAAGCCGTAAAGTTCGCGGCATCCCCGCGCCTTTTGAGGCTGCCTCGAGCACAACTCCGTCCGGATGGTTAGCGGCGTCTTACCGCGTGGTCCATGGAGAAACATCGGCGGGACGGGCCGGCGCTCAGTCCGACTGTCCGGCCAAGATGGCGGCGAGACCCTCCCGATAGCTCGGATACTGGAGCTTCACTCCGAGATCCTCCCGAATGCGCAAGCTCCGCACCCGCCGGTTCTCGCCGTAGAAGCTGCGGCCCATCGGCGAGAGCGGCGCGCTCTCGAAGGGGATTTCCGGCGGCGGCGCGAGTCCCATCAGCTTCGCGGCATATGTGATGACATCCTGCGGCGGAGAGGGCTCTCCATCGGTGACGTTGTAGAGATCGTGCCGGCCTCGCCCCTCCGCAGCCGCCTCGAGGACGGCCGCGATGTCCTCCACATGGATGCGGTTGAAAACCTGGCCCGGCTTGATGATCCGGCGCGCGCTCCCCTCGCGCAGATCGTCCACGGCGCTGCGCCCCGGCCCATAGATGCCCCCGAGCCGGAAGACCTGCACCGTTTTGTTATGGGCGCGCCCGAACGCAAGCCAGTCCTCCTCCGCTGCAACCCGCCGCCGCGTTCGCTCCGAGCCGGGTTTCGGCGCCGACGTCTCGTCGCGCCACGCGCCGCCCGCATCTCCATAGACGCCGATGGTCGATAGGTATCCGATCCAGCCAAGCCCAGCGCTATCGGCAAGCAGCGGCCCATGATGGCGCAGCGTCGGATCCCCCGCGTCATCGGGCCCCGCCGATACGAGCACGTGCGTCGCCGCAGCGATAGCGGCTTCCGCGCCCTCTGTCGGCGACGCACCGTCGAACAGATAGCCCTCGTAGCCCAGTGCCTTGAGCCGCGCGACACCCTCTGGCGTACGAGCGGTGCCTGAGACGTGCCAGCCGAGCGCGCGCACGCGCCGCGCAAACGCCTCCGCCGTATAGCCGAGGCCGAACGCAAACAGCCGGCTCATTGCGTCCACTCCTTCGCCACATCGGGGTCGGGCTCCGACGCTTCACGGCGCGCCCGGGCATCGGCGACGGCGCCTGGCGACGCGAGACGCCGGTACGCCCAAACCGCCATTGCCCGAACCAGCGGTGAAGTATCCGCAAGCAGCGGCTCGACCATCGGCAGGAGCGAGGCATCGCGCGCATTACCGGCGGCGATGAGGCAGTTGCGGACCACGCGATCACGCCCGGTTCGCTTCATCGGCGTATTGCGGAAACGCGCCCGAAACGCCGCATCGTCGAGCGTCAGGAGCTCGGCCAGCGGCGGATCGTCGAGTTCGGCCCGCACGCTGAGACGCGCCTCGCGCGCCACGCCGGCAAACTTGTTCCACGGGCAAACGGCAAGGCAGTCGTCGCAGCCGAAGATGCGGTTGCCGATAGGCTCTCGGAACTCCTCCGGAATATGGCCCTTGTACTCGATGGTGAGGTAGGCGATGCAGCGGCGCGCATCGAGCTGATAGGGCGCCGGAAACGCTTTCGTGGGGCAGACGTCGAGGCAGCGGCTGCAGCTTCCGCAGCGGTCGGGCTCCGCCTCGTCGGCCTCGAGATTCGCCGCCGAAAGGATGGCCCCGAGGAAGAGCCACGATCCGCTGTCGCGCGAGACGAGATTGGTGTGCTTCCCCTGCCAGCCGATACCGGCGGCCTGCGCGAGAGGCTTCTCCATCAGCGGCGCCGTATCGACGAACACCTTGACCGCTGCACCCGTTCGGCGCTCGACCAGGCCCGCCAGCTCCTTGAGCTTGCCTTTCATCACATCGTGATAGTCGCTGCGCTTGGCGTAGGCCGAAACGATCCCCTTGAGCGGCTCGCCGAGCGCGTCGAGCGGATTCGTCTCCGGCGTATAGCTCATGGCGAGCATGATGACGGAGCGCGCTTCGGGCCACAGCACGCGCGGATCGGCGCGCCGGTCGGCGTTAGCTTCCATCCAGGCCATGGTGCCGTGCCGGCCGTCGTCAAGGAAGAAGCGCAACCGGTCGCCGGCATGCGAGATCGCATCGGGACGCGTCACGCGCATCGTCTCGAAGCCGAGTTCGCGCGCACGCACCGCAAGGAACGCCTTGATGCCATTCCGGGGCTGGTGCCCGGCGATCGTCTCGCAGGAATGCTCCATCGATAACCCGCCTTAGAAGTCGAGATCGGCGTAGACCGGCGCCGGCGCGATTCCAGGCGTGCGGTCGGCGAGCAGCGACCGGAACGACGGCCGCGACTTCAGCCGCGCATACCATGCCTTGGCCGCCGGATACGCCTCCCAGGGGATTTCGCCCAGATAGTCGATCGATGAAAGATGCCCGGCCGCCGCGAGATCCGCAAAACTCATCTCGTCGCCCGCGAGCCACCGGCGCTCATGCGCGAGATGGTTCACATAGCCCAGATGATACCGGATGTTGGCGCGGATGGCCCGCAGCGCGGCTGGATCCGGCGCGTGCGCCTCACCCGGCATGAGATGGCCATAGACCCGCTCGACCAGCAGTTCGCGCGTGACTTCCCGATCGAGCTTGCCGTGAAACCAGTCAACCAGGCGGCGCTGCTCGGCCTGCTCGTCGAGCGGGCCGTGAAAAAGGGGCGGCGGCGGGCCGTCCTTCTCACGATCTTTCAGCAGCTCTGAAAAATATTCCGAAATAGCGTAGGCCCCGCACAGCACAGGGCCGCTGTCGATCTCGAGCACCGGCAGCTCGCCGGCCGGATTGAGCGCCAGGAATTCATCCCGCCATTCCCATGGCCGCTCCTCCGCGAGCGCGGCCTCAAACGCCACCTCTGCCAGCGCGAGCCGGATAGAGCGCGATTTCGGGCAGAGCCTGAACTGCGTCAGCGTATGCATGGCATCCTAAGTTTGAGCTTTTGGCCCGGCCGCTTTCGTGTCATGAGAGCGCCGTGCCGGAAACGTATCCTTGTTTCCGCGAACGTGCCACCGAGCGTTCCAGGTTTCATCCCCGCCCCCGCGTTGTTTCCATCGCACTCGGTTCCTCACTATCCGGAGAGCATCTCCTCATGGCGATCTGGCAAGCCGTTCTGCTCGGCTTCATCGAGGGCCTGACGGAATTCCTTCCTGTCTCCTCAACCGGCCATATTCTGCTGGCGGGACATTTCCTAGGTTTCGAATCTCCCGGCCGGACATTCGAGGTGCTGATTCAGCTTGGCGCCATCCTCGCCATCGTCGTGGTCTACTTCCGCCAGCTCCTGCATATCGCCCGCGCCCTACCGAGCGACGCCGTAGCCCGCCGCTTCGTATGGGCGCTTGCTCTCGCCTTCCTTCCCGCCGCGGTCTTCGGTGCAACGCTCCACGCCTTCATCAAGGAGGTGCTCTTCGAAACGCCGATGCTCATCTGCGTCATGCTGATCCTCGGCGGCATCGTTCTGCTGGGCATCGATAAGCTGGATCTTTCCGTGCGCTACCGCAAAGCCTCGGCCATTCCGCCGGTGCGCGCCCTCGGCATCGGTCTTTTCCAATGCCTGGCGCTGATCCCGGGCGTGTCGCGCTCGGGTGCGACCATTGTCGGCGGCCTTCTGCTCGGCGCCGACAAGCGGACGGCAGCGGAGTTCTCGTTCTTCCTTGCGCTGCCGACGATGGCCGGCGCGTTTGCCTATGATTTCTACAGGAATTGGGAGCGGCTGCACGTTTCCGATGCATTGCCGATCTGCCTCGGGTTCTTCGTGGCGTTCGTAACGGCCGTCGCCGTCGTGAAGCTGGCGCTCGATTTCATCGGGCGCCACGGGTTCACCCCGTTTGCCTGGTGGCGGATCGCAGTCGGCATCCTGGGGCTTCTGGCGTTGACCGTTCACGGATAGCCGGACGGACTACGCCAGCAGCTGGGCGGCAATAGCGCCGGACTTACGGCTGCCGCCCACGCTCTTCTCGGCCCAGCACTCCCACCAAAAGGCCGGTCAGGCAGCGTGTGAGGCCGCCGGCAGCGTCAACGCGCGCTTCAGGCTCGGAAGATCGGGTGCCGTACGCAACCGCTCGAGCGCCGCCGGCTCACGCACGAGGCGCGAGATCTTGGCCAAGGCCTTGAGGTGGTCACCGCCAGCATGATCCGGTGCCAGCAGAAGGAAAATCAGGTCCACCGGCTCGTCATCGAGGCTCTCGAAGTCGATCGGTTTCACGAGACGCGCGAACAGGCAGATGATGCCGCCGAGCCCTTGCAGCTTGACGTGGGGAACGGCGATGCCGCGCCCCAGCCCAGTGGATCCCAGTCGCTCGCGCTGGAGCAGCGTTTCATAGATTACGCGCTGATCGATCTGGGTGATCTCGGAAGCACGGGCCGACAGATCGAGAAGCGCCTGCTTCTTGCTCGTCGCCTCGAATGCGGGGAAGATTCCGCCAGGTGCCAGTAGATCGCTTAAATCCATGTGTCCGGTCCCATCGGGTCTGTGATCGGCTGCTTTCGCGGCCGATGGTCATCTACGCGCGGCGCGTTACAGAACCTTGGCTCCGCGCGCCTCGGTCATGCGCCGTGTCACCAACGCTTGCTACGTTCCTGCTCACGCGTCAGTCCAAACCGTTTCAATCTGTTCGTACAAATAGGTAACGCACAAATCATGCCGGACGCCGTTCGGCGGGTTAAATCCGACATTCTACACGCTTGTTCCACTTGAAGCCGGAAAGCACCGGCCTGCATCCAGGGGGATTGCCGCGTTTATATGGCGGCTGCCGATACAAGCGCTCCGATCCTGCGATGCACCGCTCCCGCTCCGCCGCAACCTACGGCATTCGAAGGGTGATCGTGTCGGACGGTCGGCTTTTTAGATCCCAGATTGGGGGGTTCCACGCCACGCTCCGCTAGCTTCCGTTACCAGGCCCGAGCACCTCGGACACCGGATCGCACAACGCGGACATCCGCGAGTTTTTTTAACAATTCCAAACCATTGCCCGGTTCCCCCGCGCCCCGGACCGTATCGGGGGACGCTAGATCGGACCGCTCGGAGAGTCAATCCTGCGGTGCATCAGAGCACCGTTAGCATCCGCAGCGCGGGGGGGGCGCGTTCAGCGCCCTACACGCTCCGTCAGCCGCTTCTCCCGGCGGCGCTGAACGGACGAAGGAATACGCATCGCCTCGCGGTATTTTGCCACCGTGCGGCGTGCGATATCGATGCCCTCCTGCTTGAGCCGCTCGACGAGCTTGTCGTCGGAGAGGATGGCTCGCGCGCTTTCGGTGTCGATCATCTGGCGGATGCGGTGGCGGACGGCCTCCGATGAGTAGGCTTCGCCATCGCCCGCCGCCTGGATCGCCGACGTAAAGAAATACTTGAGCTCGAATAGGCCGCGCGGCGTCGCCATGTACTTGTTCGACGTGACGCGCGACACAGTCGATTCATGCATCGATATGGCATCGGCTACGGTCTTGAGATTGAGCGGCCGCAGGTGCTGCACGCCATAGGTCAGGAAAGCATCCTGCTGGCGCACGATCTCCTCCGCAACCTTGAGGATCGTGCGAGCGCGCTGGTCAAGGCTCTTCACCAGCCAGTTCGCCGTCTGCAGACATTCCAGAAGATACGTCTTATCCGCCTCGGTGCGTGCCGACCTGTCGACCTCCGCGAAGTAATGCCGGTTAACGAGCACGCGCGGCAGCGTATCGCTGTTGAGCTCAACCAGCCACCGCCCGTCGGCGGCCTCGCGCACGAGCACATCCGGCACCACGGCCTGCACCTGCACGGCACCGAACCTCAAGCCGGGCTTGGGGTCCAGCCGCTTAATTTCCTCCACCATGTCGCCGATCTCGTCGAGATCGACGCCGATCGCCTTGCGCAAGGCCGGCATGTTGTGTGCGGCAAGCAGGTCGAGGTGATCGAGCAGGGCCGCGATCTGCGGATCGTAGCGGTTCTGCTCCTTGAGCTGCAGCGCCAGGCACTCGGCGAGCGAGCGTGCGAAGACCCCGGCGGGGTCACAGGCCTGCAGCTTGGCTAGCACAGCCTCTATCAGCTCCGGCGGAGCGCCGAGCGTGCCGGCAAGATGCGTAAGGTCGGCATGCAGGTAGCCGGCCTCGTCGAGCATGTCGATGAGGTACTGGCCAATCAGCCGCTCCACTTGCTCATGGAGAACGAGCGGCATCTGCTGCGAGAGATGATCGCGCAGCGACGGCACACCCGAAACGAACTCTTCCGGATTGAACTCCTGGCCGCTCCGCGCGCCGTCGCGCTCGCCAACGCCCGCCCAGCCCGAATCCATGCCGTTCGGTACAACGGCCTCGGCGTTGGTGTCGTCTCCATCGAGCTCTCGTTCACCCTCGGGAGCGGGCCGGTCGAGATCCAGCCATTCTTCGTCGCTCTCCTGCTCGCGGCTCTCGGTGGCACCATCACGCTCGCTGCCGGAAAGGGCCTCATGACCGTCCTCGAGCTCGAGAAGCGGATTGCGCTCGAGCTCGCCTTCGACGAATTGTCCAAGCTCGATATTGGAGAGCTGGAGCAGACGTATGGCCTGCTGCAACTGGGGTGTCATCACCAGTTGCTGGCCCTGTCTCAGCTCGAGCTTTACGGTCAGTGCCATGGCCTAGGCCCCGCGCTCCGTGCCGCCCCCGCGCACGGCCACCGTGGCGCCACACCGCACCCGAGGCTTCGGTCTGCGCCACCGGTTTATGATGTCGATGCACCGCTGTCGAGGCGCGTGCAACGGCCCATGCCGCTCCTCGCTCATGGCTCCCTGCCGCAGATTTTATCTGACTGTTCGGGGTCGGATCTGAGCGAAAAGCTATACTGAATGGGTGTTAACGAACATATCTCCGAGATAGACGCGGCGGACATCTTCGTTGGCTATGATTTCCGCGGGCTTACCTTGTGTCAGAACATGACCATCATAGATGATGTACGCCCGGTCGATGAGGCTCAGCGTTTCGCGCACGTTATGGTCCGTGATCAGCACGCCGATGCCCCTGTCCGTCAGGTGCCGGACGAGTTCCTGGATATCTCCCACCGCGATCGGGTCGATGCCGGCGAACGGCTCGTCGAGGAGAATGAAGGAGGGCCGCGACGCCAGCGCCCGCGCAATCTCGCAACGCCGCCGCTCGCCGCCCGAGAGCGCCATCGACGGCGATTTCCTGAGCCGCGTGATATGGAATTCCTCGAGGAGGCTGTCGAGCTGCTCCTTGCGCCGCTTGCGGTTCGGCTCCACCAGCTCGAGCACGGCCATGATGTTCTGCTCGACGGTCAGTCCGCGAAAGATGGACGCTTCCTGCGGCAGGTAGCCGATGCCGAGGCGGGCTCTTCGATACATGGGGAGCGGTGTCACGTCCTGGCCGTCGATGGTGATGCGGCCCGCATCCGCCGGCACGAGGCCGGTGATCATATAGAAGACCGTCGTCTTTCCAGCGCCGTTGGGGCCTAGCAGCCCGACGGATTCGCCCCGCGCCACGGCCAGGCTCACGCCGCGCACGACGGTGCGCTTCTTGTAGCTCTTCTGCACGTTGTCGACGACGAGCCAGCCCTGCTGGCCATCATCGTAGTCTGCCACGCCGGTTGCGGCATGGCCGTAGGCGGCGGCCCCGTTGAAATCATCGTAGGAGTCAGGCTCGTCTGCGGCCGGTTTGGGTCTGAGGGGCCACAATTTCATGCTGGCGCTCTGCCGTTCTCGGTGTTTATCGGGAAGGCTCGCACATTCGAGCCGGTTTCCGCCGGTCCTGTCAATTCGCCGGCTCGCCTGCGCTGCCGTCCGGCGAAGCGGTGGCCGACCAGCCGTCGACACCACCCGTGGCAGGAGCGCTGCCTGCGGCTTCCCCGCCGTTCTTCATCTCCTCGGGAAAGAACACAGCGCTCGCCCGCCCTTTGCTCGCCGCTTGGCCAGCCGGCGCCTTGCTCGTGGCTCCCGCGCCGCCTGCACCCGCGGTGGCCCTTTCCAGAGCGGTGTCGATCTTGCTCTCTCCGGTGGTGAGATCGATCAGGAGCCGGGTGCCGCGCACCATGCTCTTGCCCTTCGATAGTACCACATTGCCGCCCATGACGATCTTATTCGCCTTGGCGTCGAAATCGGCCCAATCACCAGTTGCCGTCTGTCCGTCCTTCGACGTCACGCGAACGTTCTTCCTGGCCTCAATGCGCGTGAGCTCCGCGCTCTGGCTCCCGCCCTCCTTTGGCGCCGCCCCCGGCGCCGCGGCATCGAGCAGCCCAGCTTCGCCTTTATAATACGCCGAGAGCTCCGCGCAGGTGATTGCGAAGCCATCCTGCTTCGCATCCACATCGCCGCGGAATACCGCCACCTTCTGCATATCGTTTACGTCGAGCGAATCCGCCTCGAGGTCGACTGGCGCCTCGGGATTTGTATGGAAGGAGCCCAGCGCCCCGGCATCGTCCTTCCCTGGGACCTGCCGCCGCGCCTTGCCCGCACCGGCTTGGCCACCGTCCCGGCGAAGCCGGGCGCTGACCCGTCCCGGCCCTGCAGCCGCCCCCGGGGGGGTGGTCAATTTCGCCGTACCGGCCGCGCGGTTGATCGCAAGGCGCCCGCCGCGCAGCACGTTGTCCCCCTGGGCCACGACCACGCTGCCGAGGAGCAGAATGGTGCCGCTCGCCTGATCGATCTCGACGCGCTCGCTCGACGCGCGCCGGTCCGTCCCGGATGTCATGACGACGTCTCCCGCGAGCAGGGCCGTTTCAGCCTGCGCATCGAAATCCGCCGCGTCGCTGGTGACGAGATCTCCGTTGGCCCGCTGCATGACCACGGGCTTATGGGCCACGATGCGCCGCACCTTTCCGGCCTGCCCTGGCACGACACTCACGCCGTCCGGCGCCGCTCCGCCCATCATGCCCCCACCTTCATAGAGGACTTTCAGCTCCGGCGTCGTCAGGAACGAGCCGGCCTGCTCTGCGCGCACGTTCCCGGTGAAAAGCGCCGCCTTTCCGGCGTCATCGATGTCGAGCCGGTGCGCACCGATGTGGATCGGCCCGTTCGCGGGTGTGAACAGCGCGCCGTCGTCCTGCCGCGCCGGGGCGACCTCGTTCTCTGTGGCTTCGGACGCTTTGTCATCCTGCTGCGGCGTCAGCACCACCTCCACGTTCTCGGCGAAGGTCGCTTCGCGGGCTTTCTGGCGCAGGGTCATTTTGTTCGAGCGCACCGACCCGCTCGGAAACTCGACCAGCACCGGCTCATCCGAGGTCAGCAGATCCTCCTCGGTCAGGATCGTGGCGCGCGTCAGCCGGGCCTTGAGGCCGCTTTGCGAGTCGACATTGATCTCCTCGTAGAGGTCGAGGATGCTTCTCTCGTTGTTGAAGACGCCGCGCGTAGCCGTGATGTCGGTTCGTGTCTTATCCGCCTGGAAGACTTCTCCGACGATGCCGTTGAGCTTGACCACGTTCGGCAGCGTCGGATCCTGCTGCGCCGTCGCCGCCGAGAACACGTAGCTGCCGCCGTCCTTGGTGAAGCCCTCGTAGCGCGGGTTTTTCATCGCGAGATCTTCGGGCAGGATCTTGCGGATCGCGACGCCGGTCAGCGTCTCGCTCCCAACCAGTCCCGCTGTGCGCACGACGGACAGCCCGTAGAGGCCGAGCAGCAGCACGGCTCCGGCCGGGAAGATGACGCGCAGCGCCCGCACGACGACCGTGCGTCGGCCCGCCCTGCGGAACTCCTGCGCCCGATCGGTGCTCACCATGATGGTCTCACCCGGCTGCCGGCTCGCATCCATGCTCGGCGGCCGGTCAGCGGCCATGGCCATCGGGATCCTCCGCCCCTCGTCCTAGCGCACGCCCTGGTTGCAGCCGTGCCTGCCCCGTGCGCCCCACGAAGGCCGCCGGACAGTCGCCCGGAATTGGGGTGACAATGGGACTTGCCAGGCCGGGGCGCCGGGCCACCCCGCGCCCGCGCAGCGCCGCTCAGTGTGCGAAAATATCGTCCTCGCCAAACCCTGCGAGGTCCAGCTTGGCGCGTGTCGGAAGGAAGGCGAACGCAGCCTCGGCGAAGGCGGTCCGCCCTTCCCGCGCCAGCATGGCGTCAAGCTTGGTCTTGAGTGCATGCAGGTGCAGAACGTCGGAGGCCGCATAGGCCAACTGCTGCTGGCTGAGCGTCTCCGCGCCCCAGTCCGAGCTCTGCTGCTGCTTCGAGAGCTCGATGCCAAGCAATTCCCCCACGAGATCCTTCAGGCCGTGGCGATCGGTGTATGTCCGCGCCAGCTTGGATGCGATCTTCGTGCAGTAGAGCGGCGCCAAGGATACGCCGAGATATTTCTCGATCACGGCGACATCAAAGCGCGCGAAATGAAAAATCTTGAGCACGCCAGGGTCCGCGAACAGCGCCTTGAGGCGCGGCGCCTCATAGCCATTCCGGTCGAGCTGCACGAGATGCGCCGTTCCGTTCCCACTTGAAAGCTGGACGAGGCACAGGCGGTCGCGGTGCGGATTGAGTCCGAGCGTCTCAGTATCGACGGCAACACTCGCCCCGAGCTCGAGCCCCGCTGGCAGGTCGCCCTTGTGGAGCGTGATCGTTGGCTTCGTCATAGATGGCCTCGTATAGGGTGCCGGCTTCGGCATCGGACACAACGCGTTGAAATAGGCTGCGGATTTAACCGCTCCGGGCACCCGAGGCAAGCGTGGCCCTTGGGCAAGCGCAGGAGGAGGCCCCGGCTTTTTTGAGGGAGCTTGCTACGGGCTCCATCTGCGGAGCTCAGCAACATCCGATTGGCTTGCGCCGCAATTGTCCTCTTTCCTCGCACGCCGCCGGACCCCGATTTCCATGCCTGCCTCGCGGCGGTCACCGTCGGTGCTTGGTTAATGCACATTGCTTGGAACCATCAGCGCGCTCCTCGTGTTGGGCGACATCACACCTAGCAGACGTCGCAAACAGATGATTGGAGAGGTGAAGATGAAAAGTTTAAGCAAACTTTTGAGCATCGCCGCATTTTCGGCTGGCTCCGCATTCATCGGGCTTTCATTTCCTGCGAGTGCTGCGGCGGTCGGCCCAGTTGGTGTGGCGAAACCCGCCGTTTCCTCACCTGCCGAGCCAGCCTGCTATCGCGGCTCGCGCGTCTACGGCTGGAGCAGCTACACACCTCGCGTCTACGGCTGGCGTAGCTATGACGAGCCCCGCGTCTATGGCTGGCGCGGCTACGGTCCCCGGGTGTACGGGTGGCGGGGTTACGGCCCACGCGTTTATGGCTGGCGCGGTTGGGGCGCGTGGTGGTGAGATCTCCACGTTCGGCGTAAGTCCAATAGCGCCTCCGCTTGCATGACCTCATTTGGCCGATGCGACGCAACGCGGTCCGCATCCAGCCGAGCAATATTTTTCATGCCTCTCGGTACCTGGATGGGAAGCTGATCGACCCGGCCTGTTGGCTGAGCAGCGGTGAGGCCATCGTTACGTTGTCGACCGGCGCGGGCACCTGATTGAAGCTGCACAGGTGCCCTTGTGCTCATCCTGTTTGCAAAATTGTGCGATCCCGGACATGATTATCCTGGGGAAGTTTTCAGGCGCAACAACGCTTACCAAGCCCGCTTCAGCATTCTGCGAAGACAAGCAGCCATGGGCGCAATTGGGCGCCACTGAAAGCCGCCAGCAATTTTTTATTGAAGCGATTATCTGAATGTAATTTTGACCTAGTCATTTATTTATTCTGGTTGATCATGAGCGGTGATGCTTCGCTTCCCGTAAAAATTCTTCCAGTCATTCTTTCCGGCGGCTCGGGGACGAGACTCTGGCCTCTGTCACGAGCCCTTTACCCCAAGCAGTTCGTCCCGGGTCTCGGCGGGGACTCGTCCGCGCTTCTGACATCGACCTTGACCCGTGTCGCTGCCCTGGACTTTGCCGCTCCGATCGTTGTCTGCAACACCGTCCATCGCTTTCTGGTGCGCGACCAGGCCACGCGGGCCGGCATCGCGATCGACGAGGTGGTGCTGGAGCCCTCGACACGCAACACCGCGCCGGCGATCGCGGTTTCCGCTCTGATCGCTGCAGAACGAGATCCGAAAACGGTTCTCGCCGTGCTGCCTTCCGACCACGTGATCGGCGACACCGATACATTTCGTGACGCCGTGCGGCGGGCCGCGAATATCGCAGCTGAAGGGTACATCGCGCTGTTTGGCATTCCACCAAGCACGCCCCACACCGGCTACGGCTATATCAAGAAGGGCAGAAGGATCGGCGCGAATGCCGGCGACGTTTTCGAAGTCGAAGGCTTCCTGGAAAAGCCCGACCTCGAAACGGCCGAGAGCTATCTGGAGGACGGCAGCTATCTCTGGAACAGCGGAATATTCGTCCTTCAAGCCAACAGCTTTCTGGCCGAGCTCGCCGAGCTTGAGCCGGACGTGCTTCACGCCGCGCGCGAAGCGTTGGGCAAGGCTTCGAAGGATCTCGGCTTCCTCCGTCTCGATAGCGAGGCGTTTGCAACGGCGCCGAGCATCTCCGTCGACTACGCCGTGATGGAAAAAACGGATAAGGCCATCGTCCTCCCACTCGCGACATCCTGGAGCGATCTCGGATCCTGGGCCTCCCTCTGGGACATGGCACCCCGCGACGCCAGCGACAATTTCGTGCATGGCGACACGCTCATCGAAGATACGGCCGGCTGTTACATCCGCAGCGAGAAGGCGCTCGTGGTCACCATCGGGGTTAAGGATCTCGTCATCGTAGAGACCCAGGACGCCCTGCTCGTCGCCGACAAATCCCGCTCGCAGGACGTCGCCATCACCGTGGCGAAGCTCAAGGCATCCGGCCGCAAAGAGCATGAGCACCATGTGCGCAATTATCGGCCTTGGGGGTTCTTCGAGACGCTGAGCTCTGGCCTGCGCTTCCAGGTCAAGCTGCTGCACGTGGTGCCGGGGGGACGTCTCTCCCTCCAGATGCACCATCATCGATCCGAGCACTGGGTGGTGGTCACAGGCACCGCACGTGTCACGGTGGATGGCAGCGAAATGCTCCTGCGTGAGAACGAGAGCGTCTACATCCTCGCCACTCAATGGCATCGCCTCGAAAACCCAGGAAAGGTGCCGCTTGAGGTGGTCGAGGTACAGATGGGCACCTATCTCGGCGAGGACGACATCACCCGGCGTGACGACATCTACAATCGCGGCCCCGACGAAATCCGGTGAGTTTTCCAGAATGGTCGTTGGAGGCCCGACATGCGTTCGGTCCTCCGGAACCGACGTGCGTACCCTGGGAAATCAGCCCCCGGCCCAGAGACGGCTTGCAACCGCATCGCGCGGCAACGGCTCGGCTTCACCGACGCTCACAAGGCTCACGCCGGAAAACCGAAGGATCGGTGCCGCGGCCGGGCCATGGGCATACACGCGGCACTCGTAGTCTGACACGCCGTCTGCCTCGAACGTGAGCGACGGCTGGCGCCAAGCGGGCAGAGCGACATCCGCCATCCCGACGATGCGGTCGCCAACCTTATAGACGTCGAGCGTCACCCGGGCGCGCGCGCGAGCGAACGCACGCTCCTGCAAAGTGCGCTTCGCATTCAGGCGGAACGTCGCCATCCAGCGGCCGCGCGGCAGAATAACGGGAGCACCGAAGACAACGTGCCGACCTTCGGCAAGGCGGATTTCGCGCGCCTCCCCGACAGAGGTTGTCGGTTCCGGATAGGAGAAGAGGTCTGCACTCAGCGTATAGGGGAGCGGTGTAGTGGTCAGGCGCTGGATGAGCGCCGCCGAAATCGGTCTTGCGCCTCTTCTCAGAACGTAGACCCCATGCCCCTCGACGAAGCGCGTGAGCCTGCCCGCGTTGATGCCGAATGCCGCTGCGCTCAGACCCTGCTCCTGCAGAAGATCGCTGACATCTTGGTGCGTCAGCCTTTGGAGTGTCCACGATCGTTCGGTGGCATCGCTGAGCGATATCGCGACGCTCGTTCTCTTTTGCACGGCCTCCTCAATGCGCGCGAGCGCTGCAGCAGGATCGCGCTCCTGCTGCAGGTCCGTCGGATCGAAGAGGACGCGCTCCGGCCAGCCCGCCGTGT
This sequence comes from Hyphomicrobium sp., assembly GCF_036780825.1. GTDB lineage: Bacteria > Pseudomonadota > Alphaproteobacteria > Rhizobiales > Hyphomicrobiaceae > Hyphomicrobium_C. Next base: position 36,683 of record NZ_DAIQCD010000007.1, read on the forward strand.
TGAATGCGGTCGCGAGGTCCGGGACGATCCGTTCCCGTTCCGGCATGATCGGTCCGCCGTGCACACGACGATGAAGATCAGATCCGGCACAGCTCTCAAATAGTGCGCGTTGCTGCGCAGGGAGCGTATCGAGGGCCGACGCGACGCGACCCGTTTCGGAGAGAGCGCGCTCCATTGCGTGCGCCGCCGCGGCCGCCTGCTGCACGGGAGCGCCGTACCACGACAGGCGCGCGGGCGCTGCCTTCACGCTCGCCTCCTCGATCAGGCGCGCGAGCGCCGCGCCGTCGCCATGCGCAACGAGGCCATCGCCGACGATCTGCCCCACGAGAGTGGCGACACGCTCTGGGTCCGGGGGCGTCGGCATTCCGGAACCTAGTACGCGCGCGATATCTTCCGGGACTTCGAGATCGTGCGTGACGCCCTTTGCGCGATAGACCGGCCGGCCCCAGACGATAACCGGGCACCCCGCCATCAGCGCCTCGAGGCCTGCGTTCGAGGAATGTGTGGCGACGGCTTCGGAAACGGGAAATATGTCGTGCAGGCTGACGTCCGACGCGATCCAGGCTTGGTCACTCAAAATATCCACCCACCGCTCCGGTGCCGGATCGAGCGGGTGCGGCTTGAAAAGAGTGCGCCATCCGTCCGGCACCGCGCGCGCGGCCGCTTGCACGCTATCTTCGTAGCGGGCGAAAGCCCCGAGGCTGACGACAACATTCGCGTCCTTCGCCAGTTGCCCCGCAATCAAGACAACGGGGCGCGTGTCCATTGCCAGCCAGCGATTGAGCCGATCGCGTTCGGCGGGAGCCGTATATTGCGGGTATTTCGACTGGCGCATCGCGCGCCATCTCTCGACGAAGCTGCGCCCTTCATCGCGCGCAGCATCCGACCGAGCGCGCGATGGCGCGAGACAGGTGTCGATGCGGCAAGCGCCACGAAAAAAATGCGGTCCCACCGGATCAACGAAGTGATACCCAGGGAAGAACGGGCTTTCCCAATAGAGCAGCTTGCAGTCCATGCGGCTTGCGACCGCGGCGACAATGCGCGAGATCACCTCCGCGCCATGCGAGACGAAAACGGCTTCCGGATTCAAACGTCCGATCAAGCGATGGATCGTTGCCGCCACGCCGCGCAGCTTCTGGCTCCAGACCGACTCCGTGAGCAGAGTATCGGCATGGATATCGCCAATCGCGAAATTGTGCGCGGAAAGATCGATCAGATCGAGATCGTAGCCGTGGCGCCGCCGAAAAGCGAAGGCCGAGAGCCGCGGCACGCTCTCCAGGTCACATCCCTCGATGAGGGGAGACTGTTCGACATCCGACCAGTGCAAACCGTCATCCCACAGCGGCACGACGACCGGAACGCGGCCGCTGGCCCGCAGCGTTGCGGCGAGATGGTAGGCGTTCCCAGCGGCCTCCTCGCCCGTGAAGCGGTATAGCAGACACCGGCGATGGCGAGCCATGACTTACGACCGCTTGCCGAGCACCGCCTCCTTGAGAAGGACGCGAGACCTACCATCACTCCAGACGCGGAGTTCGAGCGGAACCGCCACGCTGCCCGGCGGCACAGTAAAATCGATCTCCTGGCGCGCGGCTCCGTTGCGGAGCTGCGTGGTCGTCACCCGCCGTTCGGCCAGCACCGTGCTGCCACCGTCGACGACGACGTCGATGGCGACCTCCCCGGAGCGACCAAGCAGACCGGACATGAACTTCTCATCGCATCCAAGTTCGAGCGAAACGAGGTAGCGGCCAGGCTCGACGGGGAGGTACGGGCCGAAGATCGCATGTCCCGCGACGCCGGTTCCAATCTCGATCACGCCGTTGCCACGGCGCGTGACGTGGCGCGCTAACCTGAGTCCCCCTACCAAACACTGCGGCAGTCTCATCTTGTTCGCCGCACCCGATAAAGCCGGCCTTGCCGCGCTTGATGTCGGAGCCGCTGGCTTCTTGTCCATCTTAGCCGCGACCGCAGGCCACCGTTTTGTACTCGACAAGAAAATCGCCTCGGCGATTGGCGCCAAACCGGGATGCATGGCGCCATCCTCAATCAGCGACCTATCCATAATAGCAGCAACATCCACTTGTCGCTTTTTCAAACATCGAACGAGCCGCTGTCGCGCGTCCAAAGTGCCGAAGAGCGTATCCGATAGGAACTCCCCGAGCTCTCCCTCGACAAAGCTTCGAACGACACCCTTGTTGTCTAAAATCCCGGCGCCTCCGGAATAAATATTCACCGGATAATTCAACGCTTCGAGCAGAACCGTACTATTAATTCCAACCACATGGCCAACTTTCTCTAGAATGCTCGAAGATGGAACGCTTGCTGGAACAATGATGACGTTTGCTGAAGCCAGGTGATTAAAACGATCTCCGTGTCCATCAAGGGGATGCGGTTTCAAATAAATCTTCCTGTCCGGACCAACCTCATCGAGAACGTAGGTCACGAACTCGTCCATCGACCTGAACCGAGGTGAAAATACCAGCAAATTCGTATCATTGCTAAGCTGTGCCGGCAGAAAAATATCCCTGCCGAGACTCTGGCTAGCTGCGGATGACGGATCAAACTCCTCTCCCGTAAGAGAAAAATAGCTTTCCTTTGCTAAAGAGCTAGCTCCGCTCACGCCGTGCCTATCGAAGTACACGTTTCCCTGCTGCGGGAACCATCCCAGCTCCGTGTATACAATAGGAATTTCAAGGGTTCTAATTTTCTCCATGACATCCTTGTACATGGGATGACTTCCGTTATGCGTTAGGAGAAAGTGTGGTTTATACTCCTCAATATCCGCAATAAGACGATCGGAATACTTGATCCAATCATATTTGCTGAACATCCGAGGATCGACGGGAAACGCTTCGCCAAACTTCGAATGAAAACCAAGCGGCCGCCGACAAACAAAACGAGCCGATATCCCGAGGTGATGCAGCACCGGCGCCCACATCTCTTCAATATGCTCATTGCTGATCGTGAAACCGAACGCCCTTTTATTGAAGAAGAACTCCTCCGCATCACTTAGATTAATGGGAGCGCTTATACGCTCAGTCGTCTTCTGCTTGACAAAGCTGGATCTATGCGGCGCGTCAGGCAGACACTGGGCCAGCCTCATCGCCGAGGAAAGGCCGGTTTCAAAGTCTCTATTCACCGCCTCAACAAAGGAGTCAAAGGCTGCCGCTCCCGGACCCGCCCCTTCCACAACATCCCGAACGCAAGCCGCAAATTGCCCGATCGAATCGAATGGCACCGTTTTTACGAGATCCGGCGGGAACTCATCGTTCCCTCCCACCTTCCAGGCCACGACTTCGCTTCCAGCCGCGAGCGCCTCAAGCATGACCATAGAGCAGTTTTCAAAAAGGCTCGGCACGATGACGCAGCGTGCGTTAGCGAGGTACTCGAAGCGAGCTGGGCCCTCAATATGCTCGATCTTTGTCACGTCGAGCGTCATGTCGCCCATCCCACGGAAGGAGCTGGCGCCACGGCCTATCAGGGCCACCTTGTAGGCCGAAGGCAACCTATGCAATATCGCATTTAAATAATGCATCCCCTTCAGCCGTTGAAACCGCCCCATGAATACGACGTCGTATTTTCGAAGCGACTTAGGAATATAAGCCACCTCCTTTCGAGTTGGATTCTTATTTATTACAAAACTTGACGTATCGACATACGATGAAAGCTCATCAACGATTCCCCAAGAGGGGGCGGAAACGACTCGAGCCTGGCATATCGCACGCAGCTCCTGTGATAAAACATCCTGGTCGATCCTGGAGCCTTCAAACTTATGGCAAATCGACAACGGCGTATGAAGTCTGACATGCGTCTGATAGCTGCGATCGAGCAATAAAGTTGCCGCTCTCGTCTCCGGAGCTTCGATCAACACTTCATTTCTGGGGAAGTTCCTATTCACATAATTCAAAACGGCTTCTCTAAAAAGATACGGCGGCAGATTATCTTTGTTTTCGAGGGTGGCGACCTTTATTTTTCCACCTAGCGCCTTCTCTACGCTGTAGCAATAGGAGTTCACGCCATTACACGTACTGGGATCAAATGGATTAACGAGGAGGTAAGTCGATATCACTGGTACGCTCCAAACAAAACACGCTGACATAACAAAAGGGGCGCATGGCAATCAAATAAAAGACTTAGAAACGTTAGCTGGATAGCAATTGCAGTTAAACAAATTTGTGACTTGCTCCGGAATTAGAAGCTGCGTCGACACAGTCTTCAAGCGTATTTGCGTGCCACAAGATCCAGTGATCGCACAAAGGCGGAGGCCGACCGCTCAGCAACCGCCCTTGCCGAATGCTGCGTCAGCGTTCTGCCAATTTCAGAGGCTCCGCTGTGAACGCGACCCTTATTTATCCTCCCCGTCGCCACCCATCTTACTTTGCAGCTGTCTGTTGATGACAGGACTCGGTGGGCTATGTCCGATCACTCCTCCAACCTTTCGCTGCCCTACATTATCGCAGCACAATCGCAAAAGCACGTCACCCACAACGAGGCGTTGAGGGCGCTCGATGCAGTGGTGCAGATCGGCGTGATTTCAGGAGATCTGGCCGCACCGCCAGATCATCCCACCGAGGGGGACCGCTATATCGTCGCCGCGTTTCCGTCAGGTGCGTGGGCCGAACAGGCGGGAAAGATCGCGGCTTGGCAGGATGGCGCCTGGGCCTTTTATGCGCCGCGCGAGGGCTGGCTGGCATGGATTGCTGCGGAGGCGCGGCTTTACGTGTACGCGAGCGGTGATTGGATCATCAATGGGCTCGCTTCCGTGAACCCGGCACCGTTCATCGGCGTGAATGCCACGGCGGACGCAAGTAACCGGCTTTCCGTCAATTCTCCCGCCACACTCCTCAATCACGAAGGGGCGGGACATCAGCTCAAGATCAACAAGGCGGAAGCTGCGGATACCGCGTCCGTTCTGTTTCAGAGCGGGTTTTCCGGCCGCACCGAGTTCGGCCTCACGGGCGATGACGACTGGCACGTAAAGGTCTCTCCGGATGGCGCCACATGGCACGACTCGATCGTCGTCGACCGCTCGACCGGGCAAATTGCACTGCCAGCAGGATTTTCCGCGCCTCAAAGCATCATGAACCGTCTCGGCCTCTATTTTCGATTGGTCCTGAACAACAATACCGCGGGAATGATCGACCTCGAGGCCAACCAGTTCGGATCGATGCTGCTGATCTTCACCAACAATATCGCTTTCGGCAAGGGGCTCGTTTGGATGCGTGCAGCCACGGGCCCCTCGTTCGTGACGATCGCGACCCACGCCGACCTCGGCGTATATACCGGTCCGCTGGCGGGGATGACCGGCGCGGATGGGCGCCTCAATGTAAGCTGCGACGCACTCGGCAAATATTATTTCGAGAACAGAACCGGCGCCGGCCGCAACATCTACGCATTTCTTTTCCGAGATTTTGGGAGCTACTGATGCAGATCGACGGTTTTGCTGATGACAGACATGATCCCGCGGCATGGTATTGGCGGCTCAAAACCGATGGCCGGATCTGGTCATCGGCCGCCGGTGCCTTCATCGACATATCCGACCCCGCTCGCACATACGAGATTGACGGGATCGAGAGCCTGCATCGTCTCCTCTCGTCGCATGGGCTCAGGAGCCCGCTCGTCACGGCTGACGACATTCGGGCCGAAGCTCAGCGGCGCATCATCGCTCTGACCGGCGCGAGCGATCTCGACACATGCATGATCCGGCAGCTCAATGCGCTGATGCGCGCGACCGAGCTTACGAACAAAAGAGTGGCAGGGCTGGCGCTCACCGATGACGAGGAAGAGGAGGCTGCGGCTCTGCAGGCGCTGGCCGATGCCATCAAGGTGATTCGTGCAGCTTCGAATGCGATGGAGGCGAGCCCTCCAGACGATTATTTGGATGCCGCCCGCTGGCCGGCCGCATCCTGAGGCAGCACCTCGCCACCGGGAACATCTCACTGCTGGGCTCGGGATCGTTGCGACAAGGCTCGATGGCGAGAAACTGGAGCCTCGGCAGTATCGAGCGAAAAGGCACTCCATCTTCCAGGCGACACGCAAGTCTCTTCAAATCCTCAAAACCCTTTGCGGTCGGCCAAGCCGCGGGGTATGTGCGAATATTGGCGACCGATCGTGCGAGCAGTCTACGCGCAGGCAACATGGGCAAGGACTTTTATCCGGGGCTGGCCACGCAAATGCGCTGCGTCGGCGCGTTGATGGTGCGGGACATGATGAAGCGCTACGGCCGCGCCAACATTGGCTTCCTCTGGATTGTTCTCGAGCCATTGCTGCTAACAGCCGGCGTGATGCTCATCTGGTCGCTTCTCAAGTCTCCCTATGAGCACGGCGTTCCGATCTTGGCGTTTGTCCTTACCGGGTATCTTCCACTGACCCTCTGGCGGCATATCTCGAATGCCGGCGTGCATGTATTCCGCCAGAATGCGGGCGTGCTTTATCATCGCCATCTCACGCTGCTCGACGTTCTCATGGCGCGCTTCGCACTCGAGTTCGTGGGAACCACCAGCGCGCTGTTGCTCGTATCCCTGGTGTTGATGGCGGCTGGCGTACTCGATCCACCGGCGGACCCCGGCTTGGCCCTGCTCGGCTGGTGCTCGATGGGGTTTCTGTCTCTCGGCTTTGCGGCCAACATCGCGATTTTGACCGAATACTCGGAGGTAACGGAACGGTTGGTCCAGCCGCTGCAGTACGTAATCCTGCCGATATCCGGTTTTCTCTTCATGGCCGAGTGGCTGCCCAAGAGCATGCAGACCATCGCGCTCTACAATCCCACGGTCCATTGCTACGAGATGTTCCGTGCCGGCTATCTGGGAGAGGCCGTCCCAACGCATTACACTGTCTGGTACCCGTGGCTGTGCGGGCTCGTGCTGCTCGCCATAGCGATGGCCACTCTCGATTCCGTGCGGAGCAAATTGCACGCGGCCTAGAGTGCTTCCGGGAAAGTGGGAACCGGTCATGGCGAAGCCATGCAAGACAGCGACCCGGCGAGGCCATGCAAGATAGAGACCGGGCGAAGGCATGCAGCGAGAAACCGGGCGAAGCCATGCCGGTTAAAGTGTTTGAGAAGCAGCACGAAGAAACAAAAAGCTTAGAACTCTATCCCTGACGCGACCGCTGAGTCGCGTGCTCGCGCAAACCCGCGAAGATGAGCCAGCCGACCAGGACAAAAATGACATTGAGGCCGATCGCAGTCGCGATCATCCTGACGCGCTGAGGCGCCGTGGCCTTGTCGCTCGCCGACGGCTCAACCACGCGCTCGAGGTATAGCTGTTGCCGGCGCGCTTCTTGCTGCGCCGCTTCTCTCGCGCGCACCGCAACGTCAAGTACCTGCTTTGCGAATTCGCGATCGAGCACGAGCCGCTCGTAAAGGGCCAGCTTGTCCGCGAGCCCATCGGATTCGCTGGAAATCCGTTTGCGCTCGGATGCAATCTGGTCCTCCAGGGCTTTTGCCCGCCTGTGCAAGCTTGGAAGCCGGGGGTTTGTTGCCGCGGCGGCCGTAATTTCACGGATCTGCGCCTCGAGCTGCGTCAGCTCCGCACCCAGCCGGGAGATTACCTCGGCGATGACAATGGACGAGCCGGCAGCGTCGATCATCAGTTCCGCATTGCGGAAGCGGGTCAATGCAGTCTGGGCTTCGACGAGGCGGTTTTCCGTGCGTTTGACTTCGTCCTCCGCAATACGCACGGCATCGGCATGCATGCGCACGTTCATCTGGTTTACGATCGTCTCGGCTAGATCGAGCAGTGCGACACTGATTTTCCTAGCGTGTTCGGCGTCGAACGCTTGCACACGGAGCGTCGTGATTCCCGTCGTACCGCTGTAGTTCGTCGTGACCATCCAGCTTAGATACGCGTAAAACTCCTCACCGCTCTCGCCGTAAATAAACGACGGATAGCGGGCGACGAAATCAGCCTCCGGAGGACCGTAGATCTCACGCACAGGAAGATTCTCCATCAGATGATCGGACGCGTTGCGAGATGTCAGAAACGCCTGCACCGAGAAGACGTCGTCTTCGGCACGACCGAGACCGCTCATCTGGAGCAAGGTCCCCACGCTGGCTGGCGCAAGCGGCTTCGCCGCAGTGCGGACAACGAACAGGGATTCAGACACGTAACGATCGGCTGCAATGAGCGTGTAATAGGTCACCGCGAGAATTGATGGCAGGAATAACAGGGCAAAAACGCCCATGCTCTTGAGCACCCGTTTTGTCCGCCCTGCGCCGGACTGCTTGGCGTCACCCTGTACGCTTGCGGAGCGGTCCCTGATCGTTCGTGGTTCGATCGTCATGCGCTTATCCGAAAGCAGAGATCCTTCTTCGTCCTCACAAGTCCGGGAAGCGCCTGGAGGGGAAAAATGTGATCGAGCCTAGTTGACGATCCGACATCGATCAATCAGGCTAAAGATCTGCTACGCCTCGCTCCATTGGCCCGCCGTATCAACACCCAGGGCATGGCAAAGACGGGGCATGCGCAGTCGGACAGAATCCTGGAACTCGGCGGAAAGCTTGCGGAGCGTCCCGCAAGATGACGAGACATCGAGTCGAGATCATGGAGGTCGATAGCGGCAAGCGCATCCGCGACTGGCTGCGCGTGCCGTACGTCGTTTTCGAGAACGACGCGTCCTGGGTTGCGAGGCCGAATATTATCGAGCGACAACGCCTCTCTCGCAAACACAATGCGTTCTTCAGTTTCGGAGAGGCCACGTTTTTCGTTGCCTATCGGAATGGACTGCCGGCAGGCCGGATCTCGGCTCAGGTCAACCACCGCCATTTGGCATTTCGCGGCGATGCAACCGGGCACTTCGGCTTCTTTGAGACCGTCGATGACGATGAGGTCGCCTCAAGACTGATCGAAAAAGCCCGAGCGTGGCTGCAGGCCCGAGGCATGAGGCGCATGGTGGGCCCCTTCGCGTTCACCATCAACGAGGAGAGCGGCCTGCTGGTGGATGGCTTCGACACGTTGCCAGCCATCATGAGCGGACATAGCCGGCCGTGGATGGGGCGCCTGCTTGAAGCGAACGGTTTCGCCAAGGAGGTCGATCTGTTGGCTTATCGGGTCAAGCCCAACCGGATGCCGGCGGAGATCTCGAGGCTTGCGACGCTCGCGCGGAGATCCGGCCGCATCCACGTGCGAGAGCTCGACATGGCGCATTATGCCCGCGAGATCGCCACTATCCTCGATATCTTCAATGATGCCTGGAGCGGAAACTGGGGCTTTGTGCCGTTCAGTGATGTCGAGATGATCGCGATCTCGCGCCAGTTGCGTCCGCTGATCAGGGGCAAGTTCGGGCGGATCGTGGAAATCGATGGGCGGCCCGGCGCGATGATGCTGGTCCTTCCCGATATCAACCGCATTTTTGCGCCCTGGAGAGGCCGGCTGTTTCCATTCAATTGGGCGAAGCTTGCCTACGCCATCTGGGCCGACCAATGGCAGTCCGCGCGCGTACCGCTCCTGGGTATGAGGGCGGAGATCCGGCACACGCATCTCGCGCCCGCGGTCCTCTCGCTTCTCGTCTCCGAATTTCTATCGCTTGCTCGGAGCTACGATCTGGACTGGGTCGAGCTCTCGTGGGTGCTTGAAAGCAACCGGCCCATGGTCAAGCTCGGAGAGCTTGCAGCGGGGCCCGCGTGCAAGACCTACCGGGTGTACGCCGCGCCTCTTTGATCGACCACGAGAGGCGCCGCCGCATCCTTTAGGCGAAAACTCAATCCGAGCATCGAGAGATCGCCTTCGATGGCCCCTTTTTCACTTCGGAGACGGATTTCGATCGCTTCACACGGATCGCCGACGGAGATGGGGAACGATCCCCCATAGGTTCCCGCCCGCTGCGGCTGGAGCCGAACCTCAGCGAGGCAATCCTTGGCGTAAACCCCGAGCACGAACGGAACGTCGTCGAGCCAGTCGGAAAAGCGTATCATGATCTCCGCATCGTAGTCCGCCGGCGGGAGATGCAGGTAGGGGCCATAGAGAATGTTTCTGGCGGGCCCTGTGACGTCGATGACAGCCGGGGCGGTGTTGCCGGGATTGTCCGCGTCCAGCAACAGGAGGGTTGGCCAATTCACGGGCATCCCGACATGTCCGAAGGCAAAATACACAATAGGAAATAAAGCCTCCGCTACGATTTTCTGGTCGTCGGCAGAGAGCTCCCCGGCTTGTCCTGAGGTGCCCGATGCCGCCGCCAAGGATGCGGCGAGACCCTCCTTCGCACAACAAGCCTGCAACGCTGCGGCGATTGCGGCTTCGGGAATATCGAGATTAAGGGCGGCAACCACCTCGCGCAGCGCATCATCGGTCCGCTTCGCCGGATCTTCCACGACAAGGCGCGCCGTCGGACAGCTGCCGATCGCCAGATTTGCAACTGCCGAGGCCGACAGGGTTCTCAGCACATCCCGAAGATGCGTGGGCTTCGCCTGCATGGCCTCCGCAACCGCGGAATAGGGGTGAGGAACGAGCAGCACAGGGTGGAGCCATCCCTCGCGTATGCCTTCGATCGCGGATGGGCTCGGGAACTGCATCAAAACGACATGCTCCGGCATGTCGGGCGCCACAGGATCGGTTCGATCCTTCGATGTCGTCAGCAAGGCCTCATGCGCCTTGCCGAGCAACGCGACAAACTTGAACACGAGGGCGGTAAACGCGCTCGGCGGTCCGATCAGTGCTCGGCCGTGATATTCCATCCGTGTTCGTCCCGGCATCATTGAGACGAGATCAAACGATTGTCCCAACGTTGAAGCACGCCGCTCCGTCAGGCAATATGCAGACCATAAAATGCCTTCCGGTCGCAGGCGCGACGTATGGAGTCGCAATCCGTGAGCGACCATTCATCCGAAGCCGACATTCTTATTGAAGCCATCAACCTGATGCTTCCGTCAGGAACGGGTATCGCGACCTATACGCGGACTCTCGCGCAGGTGTTGAGCAGCCTCGGATTCGAACTCCGGGCGCTGCTCGAATCGCACCGGGCGGCGAGCCGCACGGACCCAGAGCTCAGCGAGATCGGCCTGTTCGATGCCGAGCCGCCGCCGTCTCTCGCCCGTTCCATCAAGACGGAGTGGCGCCGCATAACAGCCTTGCCGATCTCCGTTGTCCCGATCAACGTTTCCAAACCTTCGGTCGTCGCCTCGCCCATATCGAAGGCCCTGTCGTCGTTTTCGGGGCTCAGCATCGTGCCGCATCTCGTGGAGCGCGAGCAAGCCCACTTCAGGCGCTACGGCCACCGCCTCATGCTCAAGTTCGATCGGCCGCCACGGCTTTTTCACGCGACGCGACCGGCGCCCCTGGCCGTGCGCGGATGCCCCAACATCTACACCATCCATGATATCGTTCCGCTGCGGCTTCCCGCGACGACGGCCGATGACAAGAAATATGTCCTGCACATGATCCGCGATCTTTGCGCCAGGGCAGATCATATCGTCACGGTATCGGAGTTTTCGCGCCAAGACATCATCCGCTTCACCGGGATCGACGAGGGGAGAATCACCAATACGTATCAATCGGTCGAGATTCCCCGCGACCTGGCCGAGCGCGACGAAAGCGTGGTTGCAAGGGATATCGCAGCGCTGTTCGGCCTTGAGATGCGCGGCTACTTCCTGTTCGTCGGCGCACTCGAGCCGAAGAAGAACGTATCTCGCCTTATCGACGCGCACGCAGCGTCCGGGAGCAAATACCCGCTCATTCTTACCGGCAGCGCCGGCTGGATGAACGAGGACATCATCAAGAAGATCAACGACGAGCGCTTCCTGACATACGAGATGAACGGATCGCGGATCACACGGCGCCGGAGCGTGCGGCAATTGCCGTATCTGCCGCCCGATCATCTGATTTCCCTGATCCGCGGCGCGCGAGCTTTGATGTTTCCGTCGCTCTATGAAGGGTTCGGGCTTCCCGTGCTCGAGGCCATGCTGCTCGGCACGCCCGTCCTGACGTCGAACGCGTCGTCGCTACAGGAAATCGCCAAGGATGCGGCCGTGCTTGTCGATCCCTACGATCTCGAGGCGATAACGCGAGGACTCCGTCAGCTCGACAGCGATGCCGACCTTCGCGCGGAACTCATCCGCCGCGGCCGCGAGCGCGCCAAGGCCTTCTCCGTGGAGCGCTATGCCGAGCGGATCGATGCTCTCTACAAGAGCCTAATCTGATAGAGCCTAATCGTTTGAGGTGGATGCGGAGACGCATTCACCGAGAACGTGAATCAGTCTCTCAAATAAAAACTTAGAGCGCGTTCACGTCGCGCAATCCAATTCCGATAAAGGGTGAACGCGCTCTAGAAATCAACGCTGCCAAGTCAGCCGCGTCAGTGACGCGTCCGGCTCCCGCTGCGGCGTGGCACAAAGACGCCGCAGTGCATCAACGAACCGGCCCATATCGTCCCTGGTATGCGACGCCGTGATGAAGCAGCGGATGCGTGGCGCGTCTCTCGGAACCGCGATCTGAACGATGGGCGGCGCATAGAAACCTTCCGCAAGAAGGGCGTTAGCAGTGGATAGCGTCTGTTCGATGGTTTCGAAAAAGATGGGCACCACGGCCATGCCAACCGCATTGCCGGTATCGAGTCCAGCATCTTTGACCCTGTCGAGAAAATAGCGCGAGTTGGCGCGCAACCGCTCCAAATGCTGCGGTTCGGTTTCCAGAATATTCAGCATGGCAAGGGTTACCGCCGCGTTCGGAGGAGCAAGACCCACGCTATAGACAAAACCCGGCAGGGTTGCGCGGAGCCATCGAATGACTTCCGAGCGGGCGGCTATGAACCCGCCGCACGATCCAAACGCCTTGGACAGCGTGCCGACGATGAGGTCGACCTCGGAGGGAGGAATGGCGAAATGCTCGGTGATTCCCCGCCCCGTGCGTCCAAGCACCCCGATCGAATGCGCCTCGTCGATCATGAGCCAAGCATCATGGCGCCGGCAGATCTCAAGCAGCTCTGGCAGGTCCGGGATATCACCGTCCATGCTGTAGAGCCCTTCGACGATGACGAGCACGCGGATGTGCAGCCCGCGCCTCTGGGCCAGGATCGCTTGCAGATGGCCGAGATCATTGTGCCGGAAGCTCTCCACCGCCGCGCGGGAGAGACCGGCTCCGGTCATGATGCTGTTGTGGGATGCCTCGTCGACGAGAATGAGATCGCCTTTCGCGAGCAGGTGCGCCACAAGGCTGACATTGGTTCCGTAGCCGCTCACGAGAGCGAGGGCCCCGTCCACGCCGAGAAAGTCGGCGAGACCATGCTCCAACTGCCCATGGAGTGCGAGTTCGCCGCCAACGAGGCGTGACGCTCCCGCACCGATTCCGAAATCGTCGATGGCGCACTTGGCGGCATCCAGCACCCGCGGATCTCGGGCGAGCCCCAGATAGTCATAGTGCGCAAAGCTTATAAGCTCGCGCGACACGCACCCGGATAGCGTGCCATCATTCAGCGGGGGCGGCTTATTGTACGGGAAGCGTTCGCTTACCGCTGAGGTCCCCGACAAAGCGAAGCGCCGGTTCGCATGGCGCGAAAAGGATTTGAGCGGGTCATCCACAACAGCTACTTGAACACCTGTCTGCCATCGCGCGGATCTGCACCCGGTTGCGCTCACCGCGTCGGACAGCGAAGCACCTTCCGAACAAGCTCGCCGTTTGGAGTCTGCGGATCGCCCATGATCGTCTCCGTCAGCGAGAGGGCGGGTGGAGGATCGAGACGCGCCAAGTGCCGCGCATCACGGAAGAACGCTCTCATCGCGCCAGCCAACGCCAGCGCAATGAAAACAAGCGCAACGGCATCGAAGATCGTCATCGTCTGGCCAGCGATCTCGATCGCGGGAAGGTCGACGCAGAGGGAAGCCACCGCCCCCGCCGCAATCAGGGCTCGCACTTCGGTCGGACCGATGCCGAGATACGTCAGCTGCATGGTGCGGGTGACGTGAAGCTTGACGAGCGTGTAGACGCTGAGCACGAGATAGGCGACGAGCGCCAGGCAGGCGACATCCAGGCGCATGTAAGGCGAAAGCCCAAGACCGACGCCGATCAGGATCTGTGCCCCGGCGTCGCAGATGTGATCGACAAAGAACCCATAGCGAGGACGCTCGATCTTACGATACCGGGCCAGCGTGCCGTCGAGCGAGTCTCCAAGCCAATTGATGACGAGCCCCAGAATCACCAATGCGAGAAAGACGTTGGAGACATTGCTCGCTGCCAAGCCGATGCTGGCCAACACGGCGCCGAATAAAGCGAACCCCGTCAAATGATCTGGCGTGAGAGAGCGTGGAATTCGAGGTGCAAACCACTGCAGCGCGATATGCTCATGCCGACTGAGTATGCCGTTCACAATGCGCAGATGCGCCTGGTTCGCAATCCGCCAACCCGAGCCGATCCCCATCTACGTCCCCGGAAAATCACAATACATATTATATGATATACTTTGCCTCGGTTGCCTTCGGCGTGTCTACCCTTTTGCTTCTGGAAGACTGCAAAGAAATTCGACCATGTCTCCCCACGAAGAGATTCCCTCCAAGGTCACCACATCTTTATATGGCTGCATCTCGACTGATGTTTGCGTGTGATGCTGCTGCAGAATGGCTGCCCGCCAGCCTGGGCCGTCGGTCGGATCGATCAAGATTAGCGACGCCGCGCCAAGTCGGCGAAAAGGGGCGATATCGGATGCAATAACCGGGGTCTTGGCCGCTAAGGCCTCGGTGACGGGAAGGCCAAACCCTTCGGCGAACGACGGCATGAGCAGAGCTCGTGCTCGGGCCAGAACCCGACGAAGCGCAGGGGTCGACAAACCCCGCACCAGGATAACGTGAGGCTGGATCACTCTGCACCTTTCCAGCATATCGAATACGTTTTCGCAGTCCCAGCCGACAGCCCCCACGATGACGAGCTTGGGCGTACCGCTGCCCAATTTCTCGGCCATGTCACGCCAGACATTCAGCAGCATCAAATGGTTCTTACGTGGCTCGATGGTGCCGACCGTTAGGAAGTAATCCGCTCCATCCAGCTCGGCGGCCGCCGCCGTGGCCGTATGGAAACTCTCCTCGGCAGCAAGCGGAAACACTTGAATTGGCAGCTCAGGCCTGCCCCTCGCACCGAGCTCGCCCTGCAGCGCCGCTTTGGTCTCTGCGCTCGACACAATCGCTCCCGACGCATAGCGGGCAATGACATCCAACCGCGCCGTGTGAACGCGATGCTCTATCGACGGAAAGAATTCCGGATACTGGAGTGGCAGCAGGTCGTGGACAAAGAAGGCCGCGCGGACATCGGGGCGACGATCGAGCCAGCGAAAATAGCGTTTCGAAAAAGTCGGGAACTGGCTGACGTTGAGATAGACCGAACGCGCTTGCGCCGCAGTCCTCAAGCCACGTGAGAAAAGCGGTCCTTCCCTTCCAAAGGGATCGACATGCCGCACGATACGACAGAGCGACCAAGCGGTCGTCTTCCAAGCGGAGAGCGCAGCGGCTGTTTTGGAACACTCATCAGCACCCTCCTTAAGCCATCGGAGAAGCCGCTGGTATGACGCATCGACACCAGGATCGGCGACCTCTCTCCAGCGGTCTGCAATCACACCAATCACTCGATTGGCCGCACTGTTCGCGATCTTTCGCGGGCCGAACGGTCCGAGCAGCACGCCTTGGCCCTGATGCTCGGGAGCGAGAAAATGCCGCGCGAACCGATAATCGACTCGGTCGATGCCGTTCGGCGTGCCGCGGGCGACACGCAGGGCGAGCCTCGTCACATCATAGAGGATCGGGATTTGATCTTTGCGCGCACGCATCATCGAGCGATCCTCAGCCAGAACCGCACACTGACCGCCTCGGCGGGCACCCCGCACCTAACGCGAGACGTTGTACGCCGCGATACCCGGTGCGGACAATTGCCCGACGAGACGGAACACCTTTTCAAGCTCACTGATCGGCGCAGTGCTCACGTAAAGGATGTCCTTATCCCGCATAGCAAAACGGCGGGCTCGAAACAGCGATACGGGATCTCCGATGTCGAGCCGATAGGCTACAGGCACGACATTTCCGTAGTGCAGAAGATGCGGCGGTACATCGGCGTAGCCGCGAACGAGCGTCGTCGGCTCATAGCGGAGCACGAAGACGCCACGTGGATCTGCCCTGTGGTCGATGAGGCCGCCCGCCTTGCCCATCGCCTCCTCTAGGGTCAGCCCGCTGGCATCGAAGGGGATGACAGCATTTTGTCCGGTTGCGCCAACTGCTGTGAACGACTGCGGTGCTCTGAACACCGTGATGACGTCGGCAGGCCGGACGTAGATGTTTTCTTGCGTATTGGCGAGGATGGCCTGCATCGGCACGGTCAGCGACGTACCCTCGCGCGACACGGTGATGAAGGCTTCATGGACCGGAGCGCGGATGCCGCCGGTCTGGGCGATTACGTCGAGCAGGCGGTCGCCCTTCGGGTTGAGAGGCACGAGGGCCCCATTCGTCACATCGCCGGTCACCGTCACCGAATGGCTGACGTTCCGGGTCAGCGTCACCATCGCTTGCGGGTCGGCGGTCTTGCCCTCAAGACCCTGCACGATCAGCTCTTCGATCTCCGGGGGCGTCTTGCCTGCGACCCGGATTCGTCCCGCGTAGGGCACGTTGATCGATCCATCACGGGCCACGACCTGATCGGGGATTGAGGAAATTCGCGACCCTGGCGTTGTTCGGTCGATCCCAGGGACCGTATACAGGCCGCCCGACCCCGTTTCCCAGATGTTGATCTGGACCGTGTCCCCAACGTCGACCCGCTGCACCTTCGGACTGCGATAGTCGCCATAGACGGCACTGAATGACGGGCGATGCCAGTTGGCGACAACGGCCAGGTTTTCGTCGGTGATGTCAACGAGCGCGAAAGGCGCGTCCTGGCTCCCCCCGGCGCTGACCAAGTCGTGTCCTGTCGGGCCCGACCCGCTGCAAGCAGCTACACTCGACACGAGCCCGACGCCAAACATAAGTTGAGCAAAGCGAACTAAACTCATTATACGCAAAACATTTACGCGCCGAACAGCGCTCGCCACGCTTCAATAAACTCTCTTACATCTGTTAATCAGTATACCATACTCATCCATAAGACCAATCATTTCACTATTCGTGCGGCGCAGTAAGATGATGCGCCACCGGCTCGCCGAGCTCTCGAGTGAGAACTGAGCGTCACCAATGTCGGCAATTCTGAATGCGAAATGACGGGATTTGAAAATGCGATTCGCGCAACATCCGCGAAAATTTGTTGCCTCCGTTCTCCCGGTCCACGCCGCCTGAGCGCATAGATCATGGCAAGTCACGTCGCCTTCGATCTCACGCATATCGTGTCCCGCCTTCCGGTGACGCAGCCATCGGGCATCGACAAGGTCGACACGGCCTATCTTGGGCACTTCGCCAAACGGGCCCGCGCCGGTGTGCATTACGGCCTCTTCAAACCACGCTGTCACGATCCGCAGGCGATCCGCCGACTCGCGGCTTTCGCTTGCGGGTCGCGATGGGTGGGCAGCCGGCGGCATCACGACACGGACTTTCAAAGGATCTACCAAGGCCTCACGGGGCTGCCATGGGCCGACCCGATGGCATCCGCACGCCACCGTGACGACGGCTTTGCACGCCGCTTGGCCCAGGTACGGTGGCGGCTGGCCTGGGGGACGTCGGAGGTGCTGCCCCAAGGCGCAGTGTACCTCAACGTTGCGCAACACGCCTTTGAGTACCCTGGGTTCTTCCGCTGGCTTGACACCCGCCCCGACGTCAAGTCGGTGTTTCTTGTCCACGATCTGCTGCCCGTGGATTACCCCGAGTATTTCAAGCCCGGCTACGATCGCCTGTTCCGGCGCCGTTTCGACACCATCGTCCGCCATGCTCGCGGCCTGATCACCACCACGCAGGTCGTGGCGGACCGTGTCGCCCGGGAGTATCGCGATCGTGGCCTTCCGCTCCCGCCGATGCGGACAGTCGCGCTGCCGGCCACGTTGCCTGCCTCTGATCCCACCTCGCTAAGCGATCCACTGCTGGCGCAGGCCGGCTACTTCCTGATCGTGGGCACGATCGAGCCCCGCAAGAACCATCTTCTGCTGCTCAACACCTGGCGTCAGGTGATCGAGCGCGGCGGGACGCCTCCTAAACTCGTCATCGTGGGAGCGCGCGGCTGGGAGAACGAGCAGGTGCTCGACGTGCTCGACCACAGCGCACAGCTCCGCCCCTTCTTGATCGAGGCACAGGGTATCGGGGATGACGCCCTCGCCACCCTCATGGCCAATGCGAGGGCGCTTCTCTGTCCATCCTTCGCCGAAGGTTACGGCCTGCCGGTGGTCGAGGCCCTGGCTGTCGGAACGCCGGTCGTCGCATCTGACATTGCGGTTTTCAGAGAGGTCTCGCAGGGGCGCGCGCTCTTTCGCCATCCGCTCGACGGCCCTGGGTGGCGGTCTGCCATCGAGGCACTTGCCGACCGGAACAGCACGATATCCATCGAGGCGCGAGCCGAGGTCGCCCGGTTCAAAGCGCCGCGCTGGACACGCTACTTCGAAGACGTGGACGCGTTTCTCGCCTCGCTCGGATGAAACGCGCGGTTCGATTCGCAGCTGAGCGCCTGATCGTTAGAGCGTTCCGTAGATATCGGTTGCGAGCTTGACGTCGTCAAATACGCGGCCACGTCCGTTTTTGAGCACCAGCGCCGACGTGCACCGCTCCAGCACGACGTCCATGGCATGGATCGCCAGGATCATGGCTCTGTCCGCACGCTTCTCGAAAACTTCATGGTGGCATTTTTTCTGAAAGCGCTGATCGCCGACGAGGATTACCTCATCGATCAGAAAGCATTCGAAGTCGATCGCGAGGGACAGGGCAAACGCCAGCCGCATCCGCATGCCGCTTGAATAGTAGCGCACGGGAATGTGGAGCTGTTGCCCAAGCTCTGTGAACTCCTCAACGAAATCAAAGACGTCAGCAAAGGGGACTGCGTAGATGCGCGATATGAACCGCACGTTGTCGAAGCCGGTCAGCTCGCCTTCGAAGCCGCCACCGAGCGCTAGCGGCCATGACATCCTGAGACCGCGTGTAACGGTGCCGCTGGTAGGCATCTGGACGCCAGCGAGAATCTGTATGAGCGTCGACTTCCCCGCTCCGTTGCGGCCGAGAACGGCCATGCGCTCGCCAGGCCCTACGCGAAAGGATACCCCGTCGAGAACGCGCCGCGTGCCGATCTCAGTGTGAAATTCCTTCACGATATCTCGCGCTTCGATCGCGCGGCCATCGTCATCTTGAACGAGGGAATTCGGCAGGAGCTGCGTCGGCTTCGCGTCGATGGCGTCCGGCGCCAAAAGCCTTGTCATGGAGCTCACCTCCCCGCGTGCGCCTTAATGTTGGCGGCGAACCGGCGCCCGATCGAATAGACGAGCAACAGGATCAAAAAGGCGTAGATCGTGGAAAGAGCCCTTTTGGGATACTTTGGGTAATCGGGCAACGACGGCGTGCTGATCCTGTCCAGGAACAAACGCTGCCGCTCGGAGTCTACCCGCGCCATGTCGAGCGCTGCCTGCGCGGATCCGAATGCACGTTCCGCAAATTCGCGGTTGAGGACCAAGGTCTCGTATTCCGCAATCAGAGGAGCGAGCGATGTGTCGGAGCCGGCCAGCACCTCGCGCTCCTTCTGGATTTGGGCGTCATACGCAGCAATACGGTGCCGCAGCCCACTGGCCTGAGGGCTATCAGGCGAGGATTGCAAGAGCTCGGCAAGAGACGCCTGCGTGTTCGCGATCTCGAGTGCGAGACGCGTGATGGTATCGAGCCCGGCGGCCGAGAGACGCCCCGGATCGACGATCGCGGTTCTGCGCCGAAACGCGGTCATGCGATCGAGCGCTTCCCGCGCTTTGGCCTCGTTTTCCGCGACGTGGCGCTCGGCCATCCGCACGGCATCCCCCTGCGAGCGCTCGCTCAGTCGGTTGATGAGCGTTTCCGCCGATTGGATGAGAGCCTCAGCGAGAGCTTGAGCGTCCTGGGGGCGGAAGGCCTGAACCCGCAACGTGCTGATGCCCGTCGTGTGATCGTAGTCGATTTCGAAGAAGCTCTGAAAATGCTTCCAGAGGCGCTCCTCGGTGTGGGCAAAGACCGGTCCCGGGTACCGCCAGATGACATCCGCTTGGGCCCGCCCCAGGCGCTCGAGAAGATCGGCTTCGGTGATCAGCTTTCGGAGGGCGTCCCGCGAAGCAATGTAAGCATGCGTCACATAAGCGTCGTCGGTCGATCGCGTAGCACCAGCCCCGTGCCCCAGGGCCGACAGGGGATTAGCCGTAGCGGCACTCGGGTTGCGGACGACGAAGCGGCTCTCGCTTTCGTAGCGATCCGCAGCGATGAGGAAAAAATAAATAGCGAAGACGAGGGTCGGCCCGGCGACACAGGCGAGAAATCCAAAGTTTTTCCGGAGCCACGTTTGCAGCGTGCCAGGCTTATTCGAGGTCTCTTCAGGCGAGCCTGGCGCTTCCGATATGGATACGAGTTCCAGGATATCGATTTCTCCGGGCCGTCGCGTCACCGTCAGAGTAGCTCTCCTTCAACATTTACGATAGTAAGACTGACAACGGAAAAGAGTTTTTGGCCATTGCGCTCACCGAACATTTTTATGGAGAGCAGCCGATTTCATCATTCTATTGAATACTTGCATATTTGCAGCTTGGTCAACTTAGCTGCGTTGTTCCATGTTTTGGGAGCTCCCAGTGAGCAGGATCGAAGCATACCCCTCGCTGATCATGATCCTAGCTGTCAGCTTTCTATTCGCGGCATGTTCGGCAACATCCACGCCGCTGCTGTCGGATTTGGCGGATCAACAGCCCCCACAGGCAGATTCCCTAGCGCAGATCGCCGCTGCGCTGGAGCTGGACGCAACGGGTGACCCCGCACCCTCCTCCCCTCCGGTCGCGCCGCGTAACGACCTTATAATCGGCTTCAAAAATCGAACGATTGTGCTCTACGCATCTCCCACCAGTAACAACGGCGAGCGCGTGCCCGCGGATACGGTTGCCACGCCGCTACGGCCTCGAGCGAGCGCCAAGCAAGCACGCGTAGAAATCATGACCATAGACGGTCCGCGCTGGATATCGAAATCGGAAGTCATATTCGGACCCTCGACCTGACTCGGAAACCATCGGCCTCGCAACGTCCCTTGGCGAGATTTTCCACGCCTGCTCGCCTCTAAAAGTCTTCATGCGCTCCAAGGACATGCCTGGGAACGAAGCCCAACAAGACGGGCGTATTTTCAAACCGGTTCGCTCGACCGGGACCGGCGGATTTTGGACGGTGCGTGTCCGTAACTTTGCTTGCAGTGAAAGGCGAACCTGCCGGCGTTAGGAAACCCCCACTTTCTCGCGATATCGGCAATGGTGACGCTTTCAGGAGCAGTCGCCAGCTCCTTGTAGGCCGCTTCCAGCCGGATCTGCCGCAGATACTCGAATGGCGAGAGGCCGAGGAACTGCTTGAAGCTGTAGTGCAGGGCCCGCACGCTCGTTGATGCGGCCGCAGAGATCTCCTCCAACGTCATGGGGCGTTCTATGTTCGCACGCATGAAGTCCATTGCTCGCTTCACGCGTTTCGGCGTCAAATCGGTGCCGCGGCGCAAAAGCGCCTCGGAATAATTGTGGCTGAAGTTCTCCAAGACGAACGTCGCCACGCACTCCGAAAACTGGGCGGCCGCCAGGGGCGAAGATGAGAAAAAAGCCTCTCCGTCGAGAGGCGTCGCCGCGAGCTGAACCTGCAATGACAAGGCTTTTGCCGATTTCGCCGCCATGTCGAAGGTGGGCGCGAACTCCAATGGATTGACGATCGGCCGATCGAGCAACTGCGATAGGCATCTCGTCATTTGAGCGGACGACAGCCTTAAGGCCGATTGAGACCATCCGGCCGAACATTCCAGAATCTCGCCCCGGCGCAGCCTCCCGATAAAGCCCACGGCCGGGCCGAAGTTGACCTCTTGTCCGCCCCGTAGCCAGCGCGCCTCCCCTGCCGTCGGGAGCTGCAGGAAATAGCCATCCAGATCCTCGCCCTGGTTAAGGCGTGCACCGGTCGGAATCTCAGCCTGGATCGCAACAATCTGATCGACGGAAGCCACCGTAGCCGAAGCGGCCAGCTTGTCGGTTCCCGCGACTGCGGAAAACGTCACCGTTGAGACGCGGCGCGAAAAGTATTCCGACAGTTCATCATGATCCGTAGACTCGATCATCAACCGCTGAGGCGCTTCCGACCCTGCTTTTCCCATCGGACATCTCTTTCACCGACCGACCGAACGGCCATCCTCTGCTGCCTCGGCAAGCGATGCCACCGTTCCGTCACAACACACAAATCCTTCACAAGAGGCGGACGCAGGGCGGGCTCGTGAAGCGCCTCAGGAGCACCTGGACCAAGCCTTTGCGTCCGCGCCTCCGGGGATGAGGCTTTAATCCCGCCTTGAGCATCTGGGCGTCCGCCTTGCAACGCCACGCCGCGGCGACCTCATTATCGGGATCGCCTCCGATGCCCTCATCGAGTGCTGCCGCATAGCGCAGGAAGTCGTCCCGAGCGCCACTGGCGCAGGCCCGCTCCAGGGCGCGCCGGCCGAGACGTCTCATTTCGTCATCGGGATCAACCAGCATATCGGCCGCGATGTCACGACAGAACGATGGGAATCCGCCCTCGATCGCCTGTTCGAAATGAATAAGACTTTGCGCTCTGTTCCCTGCAACGCGCATCATGCACGCCAGGGCGTAATGTGCGCGGAAATCGCCCCGTTTGGCTGCCCGTTCATACCACTGCCTTGCGGACGAGGGGCATCTCCGGATTGTCCAGCCTTCCTCCCGGTAGCGGCCGATCACAGTCATGGCTTTGGCATGTCCCTGGCGCGCGGCGCGCACATAGAGCGCCAGTGCCTCGCGGTAGTCTTGCGTCACACCTGCTCCAGAGAACAGAAGTGTTGCGAGGTTGAATTGGGCCCAGTCATAGCCTGTTGCGGCGGCCTCCTCGTAAAGCCGCGCGGCCTCAGCGTAGTCGACCGCGCAGCCCCACCCCACCTCGTGGCAGCGCCCAAGCATATTGAGCGCCTCGGGCTGCCTCGACACGGCCGCGATCTCGAACCAGCGGAACGCGGCTGCCTGATCCTGGCGCGTTCCGATCCCATCCAAGAGCATCTGCGCCCAAACCATCTGAGCGGTCACAAATCCGAGCTTGGCCGCAGCCTCGACGAGGCCGGCCGCCTTCCCAGGCTCGCTTGCGACAATCTCCTGGAGTTCGTCGTGGCTCAGGGTGATGAGACGGCTGTACGTAAATGTAGCCTCGTCCCGCGTCGTTGGTTCCACGGTGATCGTAGCTCACTCGTCCACGCTGCGATGGCAATCGCCGGCGACTATTCTAGATACTGCAAAAGTGATGGACAGAGAAAACCCTGCCCATCACGCCAAAACAGTTCGGTTTAGAACTTCACGTCGGCCCGCAGCAATCCGGTGCGGCCGGGCGCAACCGGTGCGAAAATCCCCACGTGAGATGCGTCGTAATAGGTCTCATTGGTAATATTGTTGATGTTGAGCTGCAGGCCGATGTTCTCGGTCACCTGGTATGCCGCCATTGCATCAAAGCGCCAATGAGATGGCAGCTCCCGGGTATTGGCATCGTCGATGAAGCGCTCCGACATATAATATGCGCCGCCGCCAATCTTGAAGTGGTCCGTCAGCGCGTATGTCGTCCAGAGGCTGAAACTGTGAGGCGCGATGTACTTGACCTGATTGCCGTCGTTGCCTCCCGCTCCGTCATCCACGAGCTCGGCGTCCAGATAAGTGTAGCCACCCGCGACTTCCCAGCGATCTGTAATCTTGCCCGTAATGCCGAACTCGACACCGTTGACCTCTGTCTCGCCAATCAATTCATAAAAGCCGGTGATCGGGTCCACAGCGCGCTCATTCGTCTTCTCGGTCCGGAAGATCGCTGCAGTCACTGACAGGTTGCGATTGAGCAGATCCCACTTGGTGCCGATCTCATAGCTCCGGCTCCGCTCAGGATCCAGGTCCTCGCGGCCGCCGCCAAGGGTTCCGCTGGGATCGGAGCCACCACTCTGCGCTTGCATTTCGCCAGCCGGGTTCGACGACGTTCCATAGGAAACATAGATGCTCCCGAACGGAACAGGTTTGTAGACAAGGCCGACATTGTAGTTCCACATGTCCGATACGTTACGCACCGTAGTGGTGTCGACGTCGTAATGGTCGAATCGCACGCCCGCGTTGAACAGCCACTGGGGCGTCAACTCGATGGTATCGAACAAGTATGCAGCGGCGACCTCTGTCGTCGTCGGCACACCAAACGGCGTCTTCGTCAAAACGCCGCTGCCAAGATCTGGACGGTGGTTCGGAGAGGATCCGACGGGGATCTGGTAGTCCGGGGGGAGAATTGCAGGCACGCCAGAATATCCACCGGTCTGGATGCGTTCACGGCTGAACTCCGTGCCGAACGCCACCGAGTGCCCCAGGGCTCCAGTATTGAACTCGCCCGAAAAGTTCGTCTGATTGATGATGCCTTCGAAATACCGTCTCGAGTTGCGGACATCGCGGGTGACCGTATCGCCGGAGGCATTGATGCTCGGACGCGTCATCACGTACTCGTTGAGCGAGTCCGTATACCTCGTGACGTTCTCGACCCGGAACCACCTGCTGAACTCGTGCTCGAATTTCACGGTCGCCATGTTCGTCACCGTCTCGCGGAAGTCGCGGTTCACGGCGCCATAGAACGTATCGCGCTTCACGTTGATCGGCTGGCCCGGGCTTGCCCTTGTCCCAGCCATCACAGGAATGCCGAGATCGGGCATTTCGTCCGTTTCGAGGTGATAGAAGCTGAACGTTGCCCGCGTCGGACCTTTCAATCCGAAGGCGATCGACGGTGCGACACCCCAGCGCTCCTGGAACACTTCATCCCGCCCGGCGATATCGGCATCGTGCCACATCGCATTCATGCGGAAGGCGACACCCGCATCGGAAGCATAGCTGCCGTCAATCGTCTGGCGCTTATAGGCGTCCGTCCCGATCGTGGTCGAGCTGTGGAAGAACGTCTCGTCACGCGCTTCCTTGCTGACCATGTTCAAGTTGCCGCCCGTAGAGCCGCGGCCATTGTAGGTCCCGCCGGGTCCTTTGTTGAGTTCAACGGCTTCAAGGTTGAACGCCTCATATCCGATGCGTCCGAGATTGCGAACGCCATCGACGGACATGTCTCCGCTGGCTTCGAAGCCGCGAATGAACGGGCGGTCGCCCATCGGGGTGCCGCCCTCGCCGGAGCCGAGCGTAACGCCTGGCACCGTGCGCAACACCTCCGTCAATGAGCTTGCGGCGCGATCGTCCATTTCTTTTCGCGTGACGACGGTGACGCTCTTCGGCGTATCCAACAGCGGCGCCGTGTACTTGGAGGTCGAGCCGTACTTGGCTTGATAGCTTTGCGAATAAGTATTGGCGCCCTCGCCATCACCGGCGCTGTCATACGGTTCCTGCGCCTCCGGCGCGGCGGCCGGCAATGGCTGAGTCGCCGAGGTCGATGCAGCCGCTTTCTTCGCAACAGGCTTCTTTTTCGCT
The DNA here is from genome assembly GCF_036780825.1 of Hyphomicrobium sp. Lineage (GTDB taxonomy): Bacteria > Pseudomonadota > Alphaproteobacteria > Rhizobiales > Hyphomicrobiaceae > Hyphomicrobium_C. Next base: position 62,201 of record NZ_DAIQCD010000007.1, read on the forward strand.
GTGACCTCGAGCGGCGGAAGCGACGTCGCCTCTCCGGCCTCTTGTGCGGCTGCCCCTGTCGTCACGATCATCGAGGCCAGCCCCAGCGACATCGCGCTGAGCAAAGCCGTGTCGCCTGCACATCCAACGGCAGCACGACCGTTCGATGTCCCATCATCCAATTTCATCACGTCGCCCCTAATCGAACACCCCCGGTAGCGATCGGACCATCGGCAGCGCATCGCGCAGCCGGCTGCCCCGACCGAGCGTTGACAAAGGGTCAACTTGACGAATGATGTCAACAAATAGGTGTTATAAATTGCGCAATGCGCACAGCGGTTGCGATTACAGGCCTAACTTGATGATAATCATGGATGAATGATCGGCACTCTTACTGTCGTACTTATACGGATGGCGCAGCCTTATCCTCGTAGACCTTTTGCGGCGTGATTAGCCGCCGAAGTACTTCGCAAACAGAACCTGCACGATCAACCAGGCCATGTCGCCGAACTTCGCGAGGAGAGCGCCGATCAGCGCCGCCGCGCCCCAGCCCGCCCAGCGGGCGGCTGTCCGCGCGTAGTTGATCGATATCTTGACGTCGACGACCTGATCGGGAAGCGCCGTCTCGGCCGTCATGCCGTCTGCGCCGACGGTGCGAGCGGAAACGATGAGCTGGAGCTGCCGGCGGCCTCGCGCACGCGGCGTCACGGTCCACCGCCAGCTCGCATAATCGTCACTGCCGAAGCCCAGGACGTTTTCGATCCATTGCGTCTCGGGCGAGCGGTTTTCGATCACGAAGCCGCCGTCCGGAGCGCGCAAGCGCACCGACATCGCCTTGGTCACCACGATCTCGTGGCGAAACGCGGCACCGCCCCCGGCTAGGCCTTCGGCCAGCGCCTTGACATCAGCCCGCGCAATACGCGCTTCGACGACGACAGGGACGCTGGCACGCATCCGGCGCGGAATGTTCTCGATCAGATGACCGGCCTCGATCAGTGGCCAGGAGCCGACGAAGGAGCCCGCTCCGGCTCCGGCCCCGGCCCGTCTCGCATCGGCCTGGGGCGCAGGCCGTCCCGCGCTCTGTGCGCCTGGCCCGCGCCGCGCACCGCCGGCAGTATCCGCCACCGCCGGCGGGCCCGGCTGAAAGGATGGCCCCCGCTGCGGGCTAGGCGGCGGCGGATAGCGCGCCGGCTCTGCGAGTTTCGGCGGCAGCGCCGGCCGGCCGTCGCCGTCCGACGCTGGATGCGTGTCGGCAGGCTCGGGTGTCGGGGGTCGATCCCCATCGGCGGACGAGGCCTCTGGGGAAGACACAGGCTCGTCGTCGGGCAAAGCCGGCTCGTCGTGCCCGGGAACCCGCTCATCGCGGGTCGGCATCGGCGGACGCGGAGGTCCGCCGCGATCGGGATAGTTCGCCCGCGGCAGAGGAGATCCCGCGGAGGACGCCCCTCCATCTCCATCGTGCTCCTCCCGGCTTTGCAGACGCTCCCGGGCCGAGGCCAGAATCTCCTCGGTCGTGGCAGGACGCGAGAGATCCGGCGCCGGCATGGGGGGCTTGGCCTCAAAGGCGGCAGGAGGTTGCGCAGGCCGTGGCGGCGGGGCCTCGAGCGGAGCTTCCGATTGCGGCTGCAGCCGAGGCTCCGGAGGGTGCGGCCGCGGCGATGGCTCGGAGGCCGCGGGCGGCGGCTCGGGCGTGGGCGCCGCAGAGCGCTGAAGCGCACGAATCGCCGCTTCGAACGTCAAGCCTTGCATGCGCAGCAGATGAGCAGCGGTGCTCTTGCCGTCGCCAACGATGGCCGCGAGTACGATCGCGCCGTTGATCTCGCGCCGCCGCCCCTGGCGCGCAGCCGCTGCCGCCGCCTCGAGGATACGCCGCAGATCGGCAGAAATGGCGATCGACTGCCCGTTCTCAGGGGAGACACGATCGTCCGAGCGGCCCAGATGATCTGAAACCTCCGCCGTGAGCCGAGCGAGGTCGATGCTGCTCGTCCGCAGGACAACGCTGGCTTCCGGGTCCTCGGCGAGCGCGAGCAGCAGATGCTCGAGCGTGACCTCGCGGTGCGACTGGGCGGTGGCATAGTCGGCGGCGCGCGTCAGCGTGGCCGTAAGATACGGCGACATGGGGATCCGGCCGAGGTCCTCGACGATCATGGTCGTCATTCAGCATTTCTCCCCATGCCACCTCGCCACACCGTCGGGGCCCCCCGCCCGTAGCAAGCTCTAGATCCTGATCGTTGGAGATGCCAGCATTGCGCTCGCATCAGGAGCGTGACTCGTCGTTCTAGTATAATGGAATGAGCCGGGGCGACTGGAGCCCTGCGCTCGATCGGGAGCGAGCGGGCTCGCGCCCTCGAATCTAATCCATCCGGATATGACGCTATGATGAGGGTTCGAACAAGGTTTGGCCTTTGTCCTCCGCGACTCACCGCCTAGTCTTGGCACGGGAATGTGAGGGAATTCCGTTGAGACCGGCTCTCCACGGGTATATGTGCTCGCCGTGACCGGCGGGCGGAAAAATGAGGCACGCCCCCGCGGGGCGCAAATCCGTCGGCCTGTGGCAAGGGATCGCAAGCAAACGATGTCGAAGGTGAAGAAAACCTCGGGAACGGCCGGCGCATTCGACCGGAAGGAGATTTCAGCCCACATCCAGGCGCGCATCCTCGCCGAGGCGCTGCCCAACATGCTGCGCTATGACGAGCAGACGGTGGTCGTGAAATTCGGCGGCCATGCGATGGGCGATCAGGCCCTTTCCGACGCGTTCGCGCAGGACATCGTGTACCTGAAGCAGTCCGGCGTGAACCCGATCGTCGTGCATGGCGGCGGACCTCAGATCGCGAACATGCTGAGCAAGCTCGAGATCCAGTCCGAGTTCGTCAACGGCCTCCGCGTTACCGACAAGCCGACCGTCGAGGTCGTCGAGATGGTGCTCGCGGGGCGCATCAACAAGGACATCGTATCGGCGATCAACAGGCAGGGCGGCAAGGCGGTCGGCATCTGCGGCAAAGACGCCAATCTCATGGTCGCGCGCAAGATCACGCAGATGGCCGATCCCACGAGCAGCCAGCTCAAGGATGTCGACATCGGCTTTGTGGGCGAGCCGTTGAACGTGAACCCGCACATCGTCGACGTGATTTCGAGATCGGACCTCATTCCCGTCATCGCTCCGATCGGCATCTCGCCATCAGGCGAGACGCTCAACATCAATGCCGACACATTCGCGTCCGCGCTCGCGGCGCGGCTGAGAGCTAAGCGTCTGCTGCTTCTTACCGATGTCGAGGGTGTTCTCGACCGCAACGGACGCCTGATCTCCGAGCTCACCGTCGCACAAGCGCGTGAGCTGATACGCAACGGCACAATCACGGGCGGCATGATCCCGAAGATCGAGGGCTGCATCGAGGTCGTGGAAGCCGGCGTCGAGGCCGTCGTGATCATCAACGGCAAGGTCGCCCATAGCGTGCTGCTCGAGTTGCTCACCGATCACGGTGCGGGCACCCTCGTCGGCCGGCGCATGCCCAAGGCGACTTCAGGCGCATGAGAGAGGAGCGGAAAATCCAGCAGAACGCAGCAGACGGCGGCACGGCCAGCCCGCCAAGGCTCCTGGCTCAGCGGGACGGCGCGCTGCTGCGCGGCTTCGACACGACAAGCGCGTGGATCTTCGATCTGGACAACACGCTCTATCCGGCCGAGTGCAATCTCTTCGCCCAGGTCGATCACCGGATGGGTGAGTTCATCGCCCGCTATCTCGGCCTGCCCTATCCGCAGGCCCGCCAGTTGCAGAAGGCCTACTATCGCCAGTATGGCACGACGCTCGCCGGGCTCATGGCGGTGCACAAGCTCGATCCGGCCGAGTTTCTGGCCTATGTGCACGACATCGATCTCTCCGTCGTGAGCGAGGCGCCGGCCTTGCGCGCGGCGATCGCGGCGCTTCCCGGGCGGCGGCTGATCTATACCAACGGCTCGCACCACCACGCGGAGCGCGTGGCCTCCCGGCTGGGCGTGCTCGATCTCTTCGAGGACATCTGCGACATCGCGGCCTGCGATTACGTCCCCAAGCCCGAGGCGGATGCGTTTGCGCGCATGATCCGTCGCCACGGCGTGGCCGCTGAAACGGCTGCGATGTTCGAAGACATGCCGATGAATCTCGCCGTGCCCCACGATCTCGGCATGACGACCGTGCTCGTATATTCGAGCTACGTCGACCACCCGATCCAGGAGCAGATGAAGAGCTGGCACGAATTGCCGGAACACATCCACCACATGACGCTAAACCTCGCAGACTTCCTCACCGGAACCGCCGGCAAGAACGAAGTCCACATTGCGGAGGTCAGTCCTCCCGCGAAGGGTGGCCCGAAGCACGACACCTCCCGATAAAAACCGGAGCCGTATTTTGATCTCGGTCAAACCGGAAGCGCTCTAAGCCTGCTTCTCCCAGCGCCCACTTTCAGACTGGCGCCAATAGGTGACGGCACATCCGGCCGCCTTTGCGGCCTGCCACTGGCTGCGCGCCTTCCCCGTCGCCTCAGGATCGTTGCCGTCGAAGATGCAGACGATGCGCATGAAGCCCGTGAACTCGGCCATCTCCGCGCCATCGACCAGAAAACGGATGCCCGCCTCGTTTGGCGTCTCATCACCGGTCGTCAGATAGATGGGCTGTCGCGCGGGATTTCCGTCTCGTGCCATGCCGTGCGGCAGAAAGCTCGCGTCACTATAGGTCCAGAGCGAAAGATCGAGCGCTTCGAGACGCTCCGCGCTGCCGGACTGTACGACGGCCCGCCATCCTCGCTCGAGCGTCCGCTCGAGCAGCGGCGGCAGCACGCGCTCGAGCGACGTTCGCTCCAAGTGGTAGAAAAGAACTTCGGCAGGCTCGCTCATCATTGGCTCTCGCTCACAGCGTTCGAGACATGCACCCGGCCCCGACGAACGCTCCGGCAGGTCGCGCCACAAGCGACAAATTTAGCGAAGGGACTTGATGTTGGCGACACTGTAGCCTATCTGTCGAGGTCCGGTGCGGCGCCATCTTGGGTGACGCCCGTGCGGGCGGTGAGCTAGGCAGCATCTTCGGGTTCGCTGCCGGGTTCCCGCCCGCTGCGATTCCAGGCCCGATTCGGGGCCATGCCCCCGCCCCTCGCCTTGCACGATGCTTCGCCGACAAGAGCGGCGACCTCGGCGACGGACTGACGTACCAAAAGCGTGCGCGCAAATATCCGATCCGAACAAAGCCCGGATCGGCAGTCTGCCGATCAGCGCTTGCGATATTTCTTCGGCACCAAGCCGGCATCTGTCAGGGCATTCACGCAGCGCCGGCTCAGGTTCCCGCGCCGTCCGGCCAGCGACATGCAGTTGCGCAACGCAGACGAGCCCTCCTTATAGGCTGGGCAGTGCGTCTGGTAATCGCTCTTGCACGCGTCCTCGACCTTCTTGCTGTAGGCGCCGGCCTCCGCCGGAAGGAGAATCGCGACGGCCATCATGGGCACGACGATGCGAAGCAACTTGGACATCGGCATTCCTGTTGGTTCTGTGATTGCATCCGGCCAGCATGATCCCGGCGGGGAACCTAGCCCGAGGCCCACTCTGGCGCCAGCCGGATTTTCTGTCTTCGGAGCAGTACGTGAGAGAGTGAGGGGCAGACTGCGCGGGATCTGAAACAAACGAAGTGTCGGACGGACCTATGGTCTTCCCAAAATGCGGGCCGCACCTTAACGGCGGCGCCGTTTGGGTGCAAACGGATTGTCTCCTCCGCGGAGGTTGAGACGTATGGGCACGCCCGGCAGGTTGAAAGTCTCGCGCAGGCTGTTGGTTAGGTACTTCTGGTAGGATTTGGGCAGCGCATCCGGCCGCGAGCAGAACGCGACGAAGGTCGGCGGACGCGTCGAAGGCTGTGTGACGTAGCGGATCTTGAGGCGGCGTCCGGAGGGCGCGGGCGGCGCGTGCCGGGAGAGTGCCTCTTCCAGCCAGCGGTTGAGCTCGTTCGTCGGCACGCGGCGGTTCCAGACTTCGGCCGCGCCCACGATCGCGCCGAGGAGCTTGTCGATCCCTCGCTCGCTGGCCGCCGAGATCGTCACCACGGCAACACCCGGCACCTGGGCCAGCCCTTCCGAAATCTTTTGGTGGAGTTCCCGCAGCACCTTCTGCTTTTCCTCGATGAGATCCCATTTGTTGAGCGCAATCACGAGCGCGCGCCCCTCCTCCGTGACGAGATCCCCGATGGTGAGATCCTGATGCTCGATCCCGCGTTCGGCGTCGAGCAGAAGAACCACGACCTCGGCGAAGCGGATGGCGCGCACGGCATCGCTGGTCGAGAGCTTCTCCGCAAGCTCTGTCACCTTTGCTTTGCGGCGCAGGCCCGCAGTGTCGAACAGCCGGATCGTCCGGCCCTTCCATGACACATCGCTCGCCACCGAATCGCGTGTGAGGCCCGGCTCCGGCCCCGTAATCATGCGGTCCTCGCCAAGGATCGCGTTGACGAGCGTCGACTTTCCGGCGTTCGGCCGCCCGACGATGGCAACCCGTAAAGGCCGCTCGTATGCGGCCGCAGCCTCGCCCTCGGCCGTACCCTCGCCTTTGCGCAAGACCTTCGGCTTCATGCCGAGGGCTGCGAGCGCATCGCGTTCGAGGTCTGCGAGGCCCAGTCCATGCTCGGCCGAGATCGCCACGGGATCACCGAAGCCGAGCTTGAACGCTTCGTAAAATCCCTCGTCCGAGGCGCGGCCCTCGCATTTGTTGGCAACGAGCACCACGGGCCGGCCGGAGGCGCGCACGGCGCGCGCGAACGTCTCATCCGCCCCGGTCACGCCGTCGCGCGCATCGATGACGAACAGCACAAGATCGGCGAGCGCCACCGCGGCCTCCGTCTGCTGGCGCATGCGATCTGCGATCGAGCCCTTCGCCGCCACCTCGAGCCCGGCTGTATCGATGAGGGTGATGGGACGGCCGCCAAGCTCTGCCTCACCTTCCTTACGGTCGCGCGTCAGCCCGGGCAGGTCCGACACAAGCGCGGCCCGCGTGCCCGTCAGACGGTTGAAGAGGGTGGACTTGCCGACGTTGGGCCGGCCGACGATGGCGATTTTCGGGACCATGCGATCTCTTCGCGCTAGAGTCTGGTGTCTTGCCGGAGGCGAGCGAGGCAAAGCCTTGCCGGAGGCGAGTTGGGAAGCCTTGCCGGAGGCAAGTAGGGATAGCCTGTCTTCACTCTGCGCGATCCGAACGCCGCGAGACGAGGACGCCCCAAGGGCCGGCTTATCGCCCGAAATCGACCAAAAAGCAAAAGCGCTCTCGGCCTCAGAGGACGTTAAGTAAACGCTAGAAGGTACTCCGAACCGGGGCTCCAACATGGTCGTCGGAGCGGACTGGGGCACACCGGAACGTCAGCTCTCGCGGCTCGCCACAAAGCGCGCGGCGTCGATCAGAGGACGGGCTCGCGCGCCGAATGGATCAAGCGCGGCGATCGCCGCCTCCTCGGCCCGCCTCAGCTCGGCCCGCGCCGCATCGATCCCCATGAGCGAAACCAGTGTCGCCTTACCCGCGGCTGCGTCCTTGCTCACCGCCTTGCCAACGACGTCGGCATCACCCTCGGCGTCCAGCAAATCGTCGGCGATCTGAAATGCGAGACCGATGTTCTGGCCGTAAGAGGCGAGTGCGGCACGCGCGTCCTGCCCCGCCTCGCCGAGAATCGCCCCCGCTTCACAAGCGAAGCGGATGAGCGCACCTGTCTTGAGGCTTTGAAGATGCAGGATCGCCGCAAGCGAAAGCGGCGTAGCAGCCGATAGGCGCTCGGCCTCGAGGTCGAGCGCCTGGCCTCCCACCATGCCGGCCATTCCCGCCGCCTTTGCGAGGCCCGCGATGAGCGCAACGCGCGCCTCGGGCCGCGGATGCGTCTCCGGGCGGCTCAGGATCTCGAAAGCGAGCGTGAGCAGCGCATCTCCCACCAGGATCGCCGTCCACTCGTCGTAGGCCTTCCAAACCGTCGGCAAGCCACGGCGCATGGCATCGTTGTCCATAGCCGGCAGATCGTCATGCACGAGCGAATAGCTGTGCACGCACTCGAGCGCTGCCGCGGTATCGAGCGCTTCGGCCTCTGAAAGCCCGAAAAGAGCCGCACTTTCCACGACAAGACAGGGCCGGAACCTTTTTCCTCCCCCGAGCGTCGCATGGCGAACGGCTTCGAGAAGACGGGACGGCGACGGATGACCATCGCCTATTGTTGGCTCCGATCCGGCGCGCACGAGCGTTTCCAGACGGGCGTCCGTTAGCCGTCTGATCCGATCCAGCCTTTGCGCGAAGGTCATTGACGAAGTACCTAGACTAATTCGAGTGCGTGAGTGGCGCGGGATATAGCATCCGTGGCGGATAAGGACACCCGTGAGGCATACGGGCCGGGCAGCGAGGGACTGCCATTTTCTGAGCTGCCACGCTCGGAGGGGGGACCGGCGACTCGAGAGCCAGAAGAATGCCCCGACGCACGGGAGAGCCCAGCCGACGTCGCGTCGCGCGAGCAGTTCGACGGCACTTTGCCACCGGAACGGGCGAGCGACGATAGCTCCGCCCCCGATGCTCGGGCTGACCTTGCAGGCTCCGAGCCTGAGCCTCCCACGGCAGATACCCATCCCGGCGGCCCCACTCCGGCATCGTCTCCGGCTTGTACCGGCACGCCTGAGACTGCCCGCGATACTGCGCATCCGGATGGGAACCCTGCGTCCCAGGGATCTATGCCTGAAGGGGCCAATGCGGAATCTTGGCGAAGCGCAATTGCGGACGCAATTGCCGAGGCACCGGTTCCGGCGCTCGAGGACGATCAGACCGCCTCAAACGCACCCGCAAGTCCGTCCACGCACGCTCTTGCGCCGAACGACGAGATCCCCAACACGCCGTCTGCGGAATTGCCCGTCCCATCGGATGCGGGCACGAATGCAGAGTTGCTCACCGCTACCGAGGATCTTTTCCGTCCGGCCGAGATCGAGGACGATCCTCATCTCATCACGCTCGGCCGAAGGCTTGACCCGGCGCGCACGCTTAGGCTGGAGCAACTGGACGCAGCGCAGGCGCCGCCCCTTGAGCCGGCCGCCACTGCGTCATGGCGCTGGTGGAGAAGAGCCGGCTGGAAAGCGCATCTCGCAACAGCAGCGCGCGTCCTTCTATACGCGGTGCTCGGCTATTTCGCGCTGGTGCTCATTCTGATCGCGCTCTTCCGCTTCGCCAACCCGCCCGGCTCGATGCTGATGCTGACGCAGGTCCTTTCCGGTACCGAGATCGACCGCCGGTGGGCGCCGCTCAGCGCCATTTCTCCGCACCTCGTGCGCGCGGTGATCGTCTCGGAGGACGGCCGCTTTTGCGAGCACAGCGGCGTCGACACCGCGGCCATCAGGGAAGCCATCGAACGCGCGGCCAAAGGAACGCCCCGCGGCGCTTCCACCATCTCCATGCAGGTGACGAAAAACCTCTTCCTGTGGAATGCGAAGAGCTACGTGCGCAAGGTCATCGAGATCCCGCTGACGCTGGCCTTGGAGCTGGTCTGGCCCAAATGGCGCGTGCTGGAGGTGTATCTCAACGTCGCCGAGTGGGGGCCGGGCGTTTTCGGCGCCGAAGCGGCCGCGCAGCACCATTTCAACAAGCCGGCCTCCCGCCTCACGGAGCGTGAATCGGCCTTGCTCGCCGCCGTGCTGCCCAATCCGGTCATGCGCAACGCCGGCAAGCCAGGTCCTGGCACCTCGGCCAAGGCGCGCGTGGTGCAGGCTCGCGTCAAGGCGTACGGCACGGTCGCCTCCTGCGTCGTCTCGGCAGCTGCGGCCCCTCCGGCCGCCGCCGTTCCAGCCGTCCGGTCTTCCTCCCCGCGCCGAAACGGAGCCGCCAAACCCCCGGCCAAGCCCGCGCCCGCCCGCAAGAAGCAGCCACCGCCGGCCAGCGAGGAGCCATGGGCGCCGACCCTCTATTTCGGGCCGCGCTGACCTGAGCTCGGCCCCGCTCCCCGAATCGCGGCAATTTTCCGTGTCCTCGGCCACTTGAAACTTCTGGCGCGGGCGGTGGATTGCGGCTATAAGGCCGCGATCTTTGGTTTTGGAGCCTTGTGCGGCGCCCGATCACAGGATTGGACGGCGCTGTTTGCTTTGGCCGCCGGCTTGCAACCGACAACGGGACGCCGGACCGGGCAATTTAACCGGGCCTCCACCGATCAGGACCTCATCGGCATCCCTGCCGGCGCCTTCGGCGCCTCGATTACCGGAGCTTAACCTATGGCCGTTCCCAGGAAGAAAACGTCGCCCATGAAGAAGGGGCACCGCCGGTCGCATGACGCGCTGACCGCCCCGGCCTATGTCGAGGATAAGGACAGTGGCGAGCGCCGCCGTCCGCACCACATCGACCTCAAGACGGGCAAGTACCGCGGACGTCAGATCCTCGAGCCGAAGGCTGACGTCTAGAGTGCTTCCGGAAAAGTGGAAACCGGTTTTCCGAAGAGAAGCACGATCGAACAGAAGTTTAGAGCCGTTCCCCGTTTCCACTTAAATCGGAGCGGCTCTAAGCGACGCCTCCTCGCGCGACTGGTCTCCAAGCAAGTCTGAATGACGGCGGTAGCCCACCCGGCTGCCGTCGTTTTTTGCTTCGATACTCGCAATCTTACGGAGATTGGGTTACGAGGCTCAAGTCTTGCCTTGCAGGAGATCACCATGTCGCTGAGAGCCATTCCGCTCACGATCATTGCCCTCGTCCTCTACAACGTCGTCGTTGTCTTCACCGGATCCTCTGGCACCGAAGCGGGGACCGACGGCGGCGCAGCAGCCCGCGCCCTTCTCGACACTGCAATTTTCAGTATCCCGATGATCAGCAGCGGCGTCTGGCATTTCACCTGGGGTGACCTGATCTTGCTGACAACCCTCGTGATCCTGTTCGTCGAGATCGTAAAGGCCACCTATACATCGGCCTCCGGCCTCATCGATCATGGCCTCTCCATGCTCGTCTTCGTTGCTGCGCTGATCGAGTTCATCATTGTTCCCCAAGCGGCGACCTCCATCTTCTTTCTCCTCCTCATCACTCTGCTGATCGATGTCGTAGCAGGCGCAATCATCAGCATCCGTGTGGCGCGCCGCGATATCGGGTTCGGCAGCGGCAACTGACGGCGCGAACCCTTTTGCTCCGGTCCGATGTTTATAACGGCGCGCATTCTAAGGATTGCGCGGCCGGCCGGATGCGCGTTTCATGATTGTCTGATACGGTGCGATTGGTTTTTTGAACTGCTGAGTCCCATCCTCCGAAGCCTGCGCGCCTTCCATGACTTTGCCGCCAAACCCCTTGCCGGGTCGAAATGCATATCCCGGCTTGCAAGGCCTTGGCCGGCTCGAGTTATCGAGGCTGTCAGTGTTTCGTTTCGCCGACCTCGAGCAACCCACGGACGAATCGCGTGCCGGATCCTGAAACCGCCCCGCCCAGCCGAACACGGATGCTCGAAACGTTGGGAGTCTTGCTTCGCAACGCCGAGAGCCAACAAGCGACCTCAGCAGCCCTCCTGATGATTTCGGTGAACGGGATCGGCGCGGTGAACGCGCGGCTCGGCACCGCCGTGGGCGATGAGCTGATCTCCGAGACCGAACGCCTTCTGAAAACCCTTCTCACGCGCTCCGACAAGATCGCGCGCTTCGGCTCGAACACGTTGGCGATCATCCTGGATGGCTGCGGTACGGCCGGCCTCGCCTCGGCCGGCAAGACGATGATCGCCGCCGTCGACACCGCGAGGTTTCCCACATCGGCCGGCCCGCTCGCCGCAACGGTCTCGATTGGCGGCGTGGCCCTGCCGGAGCAGGCGCGGTCCGTGACCGATGCCGTAGCCTGCGCCCTGGATGCGCTGGAGGTCGCAAAGCAGCGGCCCACCGGAGCCTTCGTCGCGCATGACGCCCGGCTCGCCTCCGAGCGCATGGCCCGCCGGGCCGAGGCGATGCCCGGCCTTGTCATGCGTGCGCTCGACGAGAAGCGGATGATGCTGGCTCTGCAGCCGGTCGTCGCCACGTCGACCCGCAAGGTGATGTTTTACGAAGGTCTCCTGCGACTTTACCGGCCTGACGGCGTCCTCGTTCCCGCCGTGGATTTCATAGCGGACGCGGAAGAGCTCGGCCTCGTGCGCCATATCGATCGACATGCGTTGCAGCTCGGTCTCGATCTACTTGAACGTCATCCCCGTCTTAGGCTCTCCATCAACATTTCGAGCCTGACGGTGGGGGATGAGGAATGGGCCTCGGCGTTGTACGCATGTGCGGCGCGGCGAGACGATATCCCCCCGCGACTCATCATCGAGATGACCGAAACCGCAAGGATCGGCGATTTCAATGCTGCCCGCGAATTCCTGGACCGCCTACGCGCCCTCGGCTGCCGCATCGCCATCGACGACTTCGGCGCCGGTCATACGTCACTTCGCCACCTGCTGACCCTCAACGCCGACATACTCAAGATCGACGGCGCACTGGTCGCACGCATTCCGGGCGATGCACGCAGCTGTGCGCTCGTAAAGGCGGTCATCGACATGGCCAATGCTCTCGGCCTCGAGACCGTTGCAGAATGGATCGGCGAGGAATCGGCCGCTGCCTTCCTCGAGGCGTCGGGCGCGAACTATCTGCAAGGCTTCCTCTTCGGTGAGCCGACACCGGCCGATGACCTGCGGAAGCAAGGCTTGCTTTAAAGGCCAGAGTGCTTCCGGAAAAGTGGGGGCCGGTCATGGCGGAGCCATGCAAGTTAAAGTGCCCGATAAGAAGCACGGAGAAACAAAAGCGTAGAGCCGTTCCCCGATTCCGCTCAAAGCGGAACGGCTCTAGAGCCTGATCGTT
>NZ_DAIQCD010000007.1:75079-117661 GCF_036780825.1 Hyphomicrobium sp.
GTCGCGCCGGGCTGCCTACGGCTCGCGATCTTTCGCAAGCTTCTCGATGCGTTGCTGCATGACGGACAGCTGCGCCTTGAGCTCGTCGATTTCGCCCTTGCCACTCGCGCCCTCCTGTGCCGCATCGCGAGGTGTCGCCTCTCCCGCAGGCTGTTCGCCTTTCTTGGCTTGATTGGCAGCGGCTCCGCCAAAGGAAGTCCACATCGAGATCGCCTGCTCGAACATCGCCATGTTCTTGCGCGCCTGGTCCTGATAGGCCTCGAAAGCGGCCGCAGGATTGGAGAACGCCGTGGCGAACATGGAGCGGAATTTCTCCTGCTCCTTGACGAGGTTTTCGAGGCTGAATTGCAAATAGCTCGGCACCATGGTGCCGATGTTGTCATCATAGAAGCGTATGAGCTGGCGTAGGAACGGGATGGGAAGCAGCGTCTGGCCGCCCTCGCGGCTCTCCTGCTCGACGATGATCTGCGTGAGCACGGCGTGCGTGAGATCATCGCCCGACTTGGCATCGTAGACGACGAAATCTTTGTCGTTGCGAACCATCTGGGCCAGGTCGTCCAGCGTCACATACGTGCTGGTCTCGGTATTGTAGAGACGCCGGTTGGCGTACTTCTTGACGACGACCGCCTCTTTTTTATCGGGCTTGGCGTCTGATTTGTTGAGCATCGGCTGAGCCATCAAACTAACACCTCGTTGCGCTGCGGCATCGTAGCACAGGGGGGAGAGCGGCTGCCACACCTAACTGCACCGCCACTCGGCAATGCCCGCGTACTATGAGCCAATTGCGGGTGCTGATTACCTGCTGCTATCGTAATTCGGGGGTCACCCGCGCTTGATGCATATCAAAAATGGGTGGCGCACCTCGACGCCAGAACTCGTCCCTGATCGCCCCCGAGGAGGAAGCACGCATGAGTGCTGAGAACACCACAATCGTCATCGCTGGCGCAGCCAGAACACCTGTTGGCTCGTTCAACGGATCGCTTGCGAGCCTGCCCGCGCACGAGCTCGGCAAGGTCGCCATCTCAGCCGCTCTCGAGCGCGCGAGGATCGAGCCGGGCGATGTGTCCGAAGTCATCCTCGGTCAGATCCTGACTGCGGGGCACGGCCAGAACCCGGCCCGGCAAGCCGCCATCGCCGCCGGCATTCCCGTCGATACGCCGGCATGGGGCATGAACCAGATTTGCGGATCGGGCCTGCGGGCGGTGGCGCTTGGCATGCAGCAGATCCAGACCGGCTCCGCTGCCATCGTTGTCGCCGGCGGCCAGGAGAGCATGAGCCAAGCCAAGCATGCCGCGCATCTGCGCGACGGCACGAAGATGGGCGACGTCAAGTTCGTCGACACGATGGTCAAGGACGGCTTGTGGGATGCCTTCAACAACTACCACATGGGCACGACGGCAGAGAACGTAGCCCGTCAGTGGCAGATCAGCCGCGAGGAGCAGGACGCCTTCGCCGTAGCCTCGCAGAACAAAGCGGAGGCCGCGCGCAAGGCCGGCAAGTTCAAGGACGAGATCGCCCCCGTCACCGTGAAGGGGCGCAAGGGGGACACGGTCGTCGATGCCGATGAGTACATCAAGGAGGGCGTGACGCTCGAAAGCGTCGCCAAGCTGCGGCCTGCATTCGATCCGAAGGAAGGCAGCGTCACCGCCGCCAACGCCAGCGGCATCAACGATGGCGCCGCAGCAGTCGTCCTCATGACGGGCGACGAAGCAAAGAAGCGCGGCGTCACCCCGCTTGCGCGCATCGTCTCGTGGGCGCACGCCGGCGTCGATCCGTCCATCATGGGCACCGGCCCCATTCCGGCCTCGAAGAAAGCTCTGGAGAAGGCGGGCTGGTCCATCGACGACCTGGATCTCATCGAAGCCAACGAGGCGTTCGCGGCCCAGGCTATCAGCGTCAACAAAGGGCTCGGCTGGGATACCGGCAAGGTGAACGTCAACGGCGGGGCGATTGCCATCGGCCATCCCATCGGGGCTTCGGGCGCGCGCATCCTCGTGACGCTGCTCTACGAGATGCAGCGCCGTGACGCCAAGAAGGGGCTCGCCACACTCTGCATCGGCGGCGGCATGGGCGTTGCCATGTGCGTGGCTCGCGACTGACCCCGGGCCCTTTCCGGCACCCGGCTGGAAAGGGCTTTGCGCCTCGCTGCGAAGCGGGTGGCGTATCGACACAGCATCGTTTTGGCGGCTCGAACGGCACCCGCGGCACAGCTACTCACCCTACCGAACACAATTCAGAACCCGGCTCTAGGGAGTACAATCATGACGCGCGTTGCTTTGGTCACCGGAGGCACGCGTGGCATTGGCCACGCCATATCCATCGCGCTCAAAAACAAAGGCTATCGCGTCGCCGCCAACTATGCCGGCAACGACGCCGCCGCCCAGCAGTTCCAGGCCGAGACTGGCATTCCGGTCTACAAGTGGAATGTCGGCGACTACGACGCCTGCGCCAAGGGCGTCGCCGATGTCGTCAAGGCATTGGGACCGATCGACGTCCTGGTCAACAACGCCGGCATCACCCGCGATGCGATGTTGCATAAGATGACGCCCGAGCAGTGGCGCGAGGTGATCAACGTCGACCTCGATGCCGTCTTCAACATGAGCCGCCTCGTGATCGATTCGATGCGCGGCCGCAACTTCGGCCGCATCATCAACATCTCCTCGATCAATGGCCGCAAGGGCCAGATGGGCCAGACCAACTACTCGGCCGCCAAGGCTGGCATGCACGGCTTCACCAAGGCGCTAGCCTTCGAGACGGCCTCGAAGGGCATCACCGTCAACACGATCGCACCCGGCTACATCAACACCGAGATGGTTGCCGCCGTGCCGAAAGAGGTCCTCGAGACGAAGATCATCCCGCAGATCCCAGTCGGCCGTCTCGGCACCGCCGAGGAGATCGCCCGCGCCGTCGTCTTTGTGGCGGCCGACGACGCCGGCTTCATCACCGGCGCCTGCCTGGATGTGAACGGCGGGCACTACATCGCCCTTTGAGCGAGTCGTTCTCGTGCCGATGGAAGGCCGCGACGGGCAACCCTCGCGGCCATTTTTGTCGCCAATCGCCCCATGACGAGAGTGCTTGCGGAAAGAAGCACAAAAAACAAACACTGAGAGCCGTCCCGGATGCCACTTAAAGCGGAACGGCTCGAGGCGCCCAAAACGAAAAAAGCGCCCGGTAGAGGGGCGCTTTCCGTCTCTGTCTTGATGAGCTTTCCGCCTACGCCTTGAAGCGCGAGAGCGTCTCCACGGCGTGGTTTGCGAGCAGCCGCTCGGCATCATCCTTGGCAGCCGCGAGGTCCGCCTCGGCTTGCGCCAGTTCCTCGGATAGAAGGCCGCCGGTCAGCTCCCTCACGTCGTAGGCCTTCTCGGCCAGGATCGTCACCCGCTCAGGCTCGACCTGTGCGAACGCCTGGCGCACGAACACGCTCGACTTGGCGCCGTCGAGCAGCACCTCGACCACGCCGGGGCGCAGCGTCGAGATCAACGGCGAATGTCCAGGCAGAACCGTCATGTCGCCTTCCGAGCCCGGCAGCTGCACTTGCTCCGCCTCGCCCGAAAGCAGCACCTTCTCGGGGCTGACCAGCTCGAATGTGAACGTCTGAGCCATCGGCTTCCTGTCCTCGCTCTGCTTCCGGCAGGCCGGCCAACGGGCTCAGCGCCCCCCGGCTGCCGAAGCTTTACGCCTCGTCTTCGTCTTCTTCCTCGTCGTCTCCGACCTTTGCCTTCACCTCTTCAGGTGTTTGCAGGCCCTTCCCGCAGAATGGGCAGAAGAAGACCGGGTGATCGACCATCCCGGGCTCATCGTCCTCGAGCTCGACGAGCCCGACGGACATATAGAGGATCCCATCGTCGCCGACCGTGATAAGCGGCTCGAATTCCTCGCCGCTCATCGCGTCTGCAAGCTCCGTGCAGCACGATCCGAAGCCGTTCGCCTCGTCCGTCGTTTCCATCGTCATGCGATCTCCCGCTTCTTAGCCAGATTCACAATCTCATAGTGTGATTCGAGGCAGTTCATTGAGACGGAAGACGCACCCACGGAGCGCTGCCGCCTTATGCCGCTTCGGCGAGCTTCTCCGCCTTGGCGATCGCCTCGTCGATCGAGCCCACCATGTAGAAGGCCGGCTCGGGCAGATGGTCGTAATCGCCGTTGCAAAGCCCTTTGAAGCCCTTGATCGTATCGGCAAGCGACACGAGCTTGCCCGGCGAGCCGGTGAACACCTCGGCAACCGTGAACGGCTGCGACATGAAGCGCTCGATCTTCCGCGCGCGGGCCACCGTGAGCTTATCCTCTTCCGAAAGCTCGTCCATGCCGAGAATGGCGATGATGTCCTGCAGTGCCTTGTAGCGCTGAAGGATGGACTGCACCTGGCGCGCCACCTGGTAGTGCTCCTCGCCGACAATGCGCGGATCGAGCATACGCGAGGTCGAGTCGAGCGGATCCACAGCCGGATAGATGCCCTTCTCGGCGATGGCGCGTGAGAGCACCGTCGTCGCGTCCAAGTGGGCGAACGACGTGGCCGGCGCCGGGTCGGTGAGGTCGTCGGCCGGCACGTAAATCGCCTGCACCGACGTGATCGAGCCCTTCTGCGTTGTGGTGATCCGCTCCTGCAGCGCGCCCATGTCGGTCGCGAGCGTCGGCTGGTAGCCCACTGCCGACGGGATGCGGCCCAGAAGCGCCGAGACCTCAGAGCCCGCCTGCGTGAAGCGGAAGATGTTGTCGACGAAGAACAGCACGTCCTGGCCCTGGTCGCGGAAATGCTCGGCAACCGTGAGGCCGGTCAGCGCCACGCGGGCGCGCGCGCCCGGCGGCTCGTTCATCTGGCCATAGACCAGCGCGCACTTGGAGCCAGCGGCCGAGCCGTTGTTCTCCTTCGGGTTCACGTTGACCTTGGACTCGATCATCTCGTGATAGAGATCGTTGCCCTCGCGCGTGCGCTCGCCAACGCCGGCGAACACCGAATAGCCGCCGTGGGCCTTCGCGATGTTGTTGATCAGCTCCATGATGAGCACGGTCTTGCCGACGCCGGCGCCGCCGAAGAGGCCGATCTTGCCGCCCTTGGCGTACGGCGCCAGCAAGTCCACCACCTTGATGCCCGTGACCAGGATCTCCGCTTCCGTGGACTGCTCGGCAAACGTGGGCGCCGGCTGGTGGATCCCGCGTGCCGCCTGGGTGCCGATCGGACCCGCCTCGTCCACCGGCTCACCGATCACGTTCATGATGCGGCCCAGCGTCTCCTCGCCGACCGGAACCGAGATCGGCCCACCCGTGTCGCTGACGTCCTGTCCGCGCACAAGACCCTCGGTCGAGTCCATCGCGATGGTCCGCACCGTGTTCTCGCCGAGGTGCTGCGCCACCTCGAGCACAAGGCGGTTGCCCTGGTTCGTGGTTTCGAGAGCATTGAGAATCTCCGGCAGATGCCCGTCGAATTGGACGTCGACGACGGCGCCCATCACCTGGCGAACCTTACCAACCTTGCTTGCCATTTTTCTCTCCAGCCAAAATGCTCAGGCGACTGACAGGGACACGGGAATATTCCCGCGCGTCGCCTTTGAATACGGGCACATCTGATGGGCTTCAGCGACGAGGGCCTCGAGAGCGGCCTTATCCGCGCCGGGAAGCGAAACCTTGAGATCGACGGCCAGCGAGAAGCCGTCGTCGGTGTTGAGCGTGACGTCCGCGGTCACGCGCGCGGCCTGGCCGTCGAGCCCGTGCTTTTTGGCGAGCACGAGAATCGCCTGTCCGAAGCAAGCCGAGTAACCGAGCGCGAAGAGCTGCTCCGGATTATGACCCTGGCCCGAGCCTCCGAGCTCCTTGGGCAGCGCCATGGCGAGTGCCAGGCTGCCGCCATCGAGGATTGCGCGGCCATCCCGGCCGCCCGTCGTCGTTGCTGTCGCTTTGTAGGCCATGGGTCTCTCCTCAACGCTGAAACGATTAGAGGGCCTCGGCACCGGAGATGATCTCGATCAGCTCCTTGGTGATGTTCGCCTGCCGCTGACGGTTGTACTGCACGGTGAGCTTGTTGATCATCTCACCCGCGTTCCGCGTTGCGTTGTCCATGGCGCTCATGCGTGCGCCCTGCTCGGAAGCGGCGTTCTCGAGCAGACCGCGGAAGATCTGAGTCGCGATATTGCGGGTGAGCAGATAGCCGAGGATCGTCTCCTCATCCGGCTCGTACTCGACCACCGCCCGCGCGCCGCCGTTCTCGGCCGCTGCGTCGTCACCTTCCGGCAGCTTCGCCGGAATGAGCTGCAGGGCCGTCGGCGTCTGCGCGATCACGCTCTTGAATTCGGAGAAGTAGAGCGTCGCCACGTCGAACTCGCCCGCCTCGAACATTGCGAGCACCTTGTCGGCGACCTCTTCCGCGTTCGAGAAGCCGATCCGGCGCGCGCCGCGCAGATCCAGGCGCTCGATGATATGCTGCCCGAGATCGCGCCGCAGGTTGTCCGCACCCTTGCGCCCGACGGTCAGGATCTTGACCGTCTTACCCTGGCCGAGAAGGCGCAGTGCGTCAGCGCGCGCGAGCTTGGCGATGTTCGAGTTGAAGCCGCCGCAAAGGCCGCGCTCCGCTGTCATCACGATCAGGAGATGCACCTGATCGCGTCCCGTACCCACCAGCAGCGGCGAGGCGTTCTCGCGGATCGCCCGCCCGCCGAGTGCCGACAGCACAGCGTCCATGCGCACGGCATAGGGACGAGCAGCCGTGGCTGCCTCCTGCGCGCGCCTGAGCTTCGCCGCGGCCACCATTTGCATGGCCTTGGTGATCTTGCGCGTCGCCGTCACCGACGAGATGCGGTTCTTGAGATCCTTCAAGCTCGGCATTCGAGCATCCTCAGAATTCGGCCCCAGCCCGCGCCCCGGAAGGGCGATACCGGCTGAGGAAGAGAGGCTACGGCAGGCGCCGCATTCCCTCTACCCCTGACTCTTCCCCACACCCTGCCGAAGCCAGGCTTCGCCCACGGCGAGGAGGAAAGCGCATTAAGCGACGAAGCTTTTCGCAAACGTATCGAGGAACGCGACGAGCTTCTTTTCCGTTTCATCCGAAACGGCCTTGTCCGTGGCGATGGCGGATAGAATCGACTTCTCGTCCCGCAACGCCGTAAGCAGGCTGGCTTCGAACTTCCCGACCGCCGAGACCGGCAGAGGATCGAGATAGCCGCGCGTTCCGGCGAAGATCACCGAAACCTGCTCTTCCATCTTGAGCGGCGAGAACTGCGGCTGCTTCAGAAGCTCCGTCAGACGTGCGCCGCGGGCGAGCAGCCTCTGCGTCGCCGCATCGAGGTCCGAACCGAACTGAGCGAAGGCGGCCATCTCGCGATACTGGGCGAGCTCACCCTTAATCTTGCCGGCAACCTGCTTCATCGCCTTGGTCTGCGCCGAGGAGCCCACGCGCGACACCGAGAGGCCGACGTTCACAGCCGGACGGATGCCTTGGTAGAAGAGGTCCGTCTCAAGGAAGATCTGGCCGTCGGTGATGGAGATCACGTTCGTCGGAATGTAGGCCGACACGTCGTTGGCCTGCGTCTCAATCACGGGCAGGGCCGTGAGCGAGCCATTGCCCGACGCGTCACCGAGCTTCGCAGCCCGCTCAAGCAGACGGGAGTGGAGATAGAACACGTCACCCGGATAGGCTTCGCGGCCCGGCGGACGGCGCAGCAGCAGCGACATCTGGCGATAGGCGACGGCCTGCTTCGAGAGATCGTCGTACGCGATCACGGCGTGCATGCCATTGTCGCGGAAGTATTCGCCCATGGTGCAGCCGGTGAACGGCGCGAGGTACTGCATGGGCGCCGGGTCGGAGGCCGTGGCGGCGACGACGATCGAGTACTCGAGCGCGCCGCGCTCTTCCAGCACCTTCACGAACTGGGCGACGGTGGAGCGCTTCTGGCCGACAGCCACATAGACGCAATAGAGCTTGGCGCTCTCGTCGTTGCCGGCGTTGATCGGCTTCTGGTTGAGGAAGGTATCGAGAATGATGGCGGTCTTGCCGGTCTGGCGGTCGCCGATGATGAGCTCGCGCTGACCGCGCCCGATCGGAATCAGGGCGTCCACAGCCTTGAGGCCCGTGGCCATCGGCTCGTGCACCGACTTGCGCGGCAGGATGCCCGGCGCCTTCACGTCGACGCGCATGCGCGTGTCGGACTGGATCGGGCCCTTGCCGTCGATCGGATTGCCGAGGCCGTCCACAACGCGGCCGAGAAGGCCTTTGCCAACCGGAACCTCAACGATGGCGCCGGTGCGCTTCACCGTATCGCCTTCCTTGATGGTCCGGTCGTCGCCGAACACCACGACGCCGACGTTATCGGCTTCGAGGTTCAGCGCCATGCCGCGGATGCCGCCCGGGAACTCCACCATCTCGCCGGCCTGCACATTGTCCAGACCGTAGACGCGCGCGATGCCGTCACCCACCGACAGCACCTGCCCGATCTCGGAGACTTCGGCTTCCTTACCGAAATTCTTGATCTGATCTTTCAGGATCGAGGTGATCTCTGCAGCCCGGATGTCCATCACTTGACCTCGTCTCTAGGGGCGTTTGTCTCTATATTCTGATCTCTGGAGCACACCCTGGTGCGCCCACTGTCGTTGTGTCAGGGCGCGTCAGCCCGAAGCGCCCGTCAGGCGCCTCCCTTGAGCGCCATGCTGAGATTGGCGAGCTTCGTCCGGAGCGACGAATCGACCATGCGGCTTCCGAGCTTCACGATCAGCCCGCCGATCAGCGAGGGGTCGACCTTGGTGGCAAGCTTTACCTCCTTGCCGACCGTCTCGCGGAGCGCTGCCTTGAGGGCCTCGGCTTGGGCATCTGTCAGCGCGTGCGCGCTCGCCACCTCGGCCGTCACCTCGCCGCGCGCCTTGGCCGCGAGAGCAAGAAAGGCCCGAATCATGCCGGGCGCTGCAAAAAGCCGCCGGTTGCGTGCCACAAGCGAAAAGAAATTCTTCGCGAGCTCCCCCATCGCCGCCTTGTCGAGCACGCTTGCGAGCGCACGCGCCTGCTCCTCCGCGGCGATCACGGGGCTTTTAACGAGGCGCTGAAAATCCGCGCTCATGTCGTAAAGTTGCTGGAATTTGGCAAGATCCTGCTCGATCTCCGCGACCTTGTTCTGCTCGATAGCAAGATCGAACAGGGCTGCCGCATAGCGCCCCGCCACACCGGCTACGATTGGTTCTTCTGTCGCCACGTCAGGAACTCTCGCGCGCTCAAGGGGTTGAATGGAGCCCGCGGCCGAAGCCACAGCTTGAATTGTCAGGGAGACGCGGACGAAGGCGGACGCACCGCCAGCACATGGCTGGCACGTGCGCTCCCCCGGCCGGAACCCGCGGTTCTGTATCATGTGCGTCACTGCGCATCAACCGGCCTCGAAAGGGCCGGAACGCCGCATTCCGCGGCCATTCATCACCCCGCCCCGCACGATGCGGACAAAAACCATGGAACCTGAAGCGGCATCGGTGGGATTCGAGATGTGGAGCCCCCACATGGTAGCCAAGGCTGGGTGGTCACGCGGGAAGCCGAGGAACATGAGCAAACAGGAGTATTGAGGATGAGAAGCACCAGATTGCTTGCCCTCGCTGCATTGGCCGCCCTGCCATTTACGGCAACGGCAGCAAGCGCCGCGCCGGCAAGCCCTAACACGGGTAATGCCTTGTCGCAGATCGACACCCGCGCTCCCGTGATCGACGTTCGCAGCAGGGGCGGCGGCGGAGGCGGCGGGGCTATGCGCGGCGGAGGCGGATTTCGCGGTGGCGCGATGCGCGGCGGCGGTGGCTTCCGCGGCAGCGCCATGCGTGGAGGCAGCTTCAGAGCCTATCGCGGCGGCGGTCCTCGCGTCGGCATGAGGCGCGGCGGTCCCCGCGTCGCCGGATTCCGCGGCCGCGGACCGGGCCCGGCCTACCGTGGACGCCATTGGCGCGGCGGCCATGGGCATCACTGGCGCGGCCATCGCGGGTTCTATCCGGCCTGGTACGGTGTGCCGTACTTCTATGATTACGGGCCCGATTATTACTACGACGACGTCTACTATGACGATGCGGGTTACGCTGGATACGACGACGATGCCGTTGCACGCTGCGCGGCTCGCTACAAATCCTTCGACCCCGCAAGCGGGACCTTCCTGCACGTGAGCGGCGAGCGCCGCCGCTGCCCGTATCTTTAGAGCCTAATCGTTTGTGGCGGGTGCGGGCACGCACCCGCTGAGAACATGAAACAGTCTCTCAAACAACGATCTAGAGCACGTTCGCGCCGCAAAGACGGGTTCATCAGCGAACGTGCTCTAGAGTGCTTTCGGGTTATCGACTACCTATAGGAAGTTGTAAGGATCCACATCTATGGTGAGCCGCAGGTCCCCCACGATCTTCGGCAGCGCCTCACCCCACGCCTTGAGATAGCTCTGGATGTTCCTGTCACGGGGCGCCTTGACGAGCAGCCGCCAGCGGTGCCGGCCGCGCACGACGGCGATGGGCGCCTCTGCCGGACCCAGTACTTCGATGTGCTCGTCCCGCGGCGCGCGCCTGGCCACTTCCCGCGCATAGGCCTCAGCGAGATCCCTGTCACGCGCCGACACGACCAGGGCAGCGAGCCTCCCGAAAGGAGGCAGGAGGCCCCTGCGGCGCATCTCGATCTCCCGGTCGAGAAAGCTCTCCCGATCCCCCGTAACGATGGCTTCCATCACCGGATGCTCGGGCATGTGCGTCTGAATGAAGCCGCGTCCCTTAGTGAGCGCGCGCCCCGCGCGCCCCGTCACCTGATGGAGAAGCTGAAAGGTCCGCTCGCCGGCACGCGGATCAGCACCCATCGACAGCCCGAGATCGCCATCCACGATCCCGACGGTCGCAAGCAGCGGAAAGTTGTGTCCCTTCGCGACGATCTGCGTGCCAATGATGATGTCGACCTCACCGGTCTCGATCGATCCGATGATCCGGCGCATTTCCTCGAGCCCCGGAATGAGATCCGACGAGAGAAGCGCCACGCGCGCCTCGGGAAAGCGCTCGCGAACCTCCTCCGCGACACGCTCGACGCCCGGGCCGCACGCCACCAGCGTCCCTTCCTCACTGCACTTGGGGCAGGTCTCCGGGATCGGCAGCGAGAAGCCGCAGTGATGGCAGTTGAGGCGCCGGCGAAACCGGTGTTCGACGAGCCAGGCGGTGCATTGCGGACATTCGAAACGATGCCCGCAGCTTCGGCATAGCGTCAGCGGCGCATAGCCTCGCCGATTGAGGAACAGGAGCGACTGCTGCTGCTCGGCAAGCGTTGCCGTTACCGCCTCCACCAAGACCGGAGACAGCCATTGCCCCTTCTCCGGCGGATACACCCTGAGATCGATCGGCTTGACGTCGGGCAGCTCCGCTCCGGTGAACCGCCCCGGCAGCACGACGTGCCTGTAGCGTCCGTTGCGCGCGTTGACATGGCTTTCGATGGAGGGCGTCGCCGACGCGAGCACGACCGGAAACTTGCCGAGGCTGCCGCGCACGACGCTGAGATCGCGCGCCTGGTAATGCACACGGTCGTCCTGCTTGAAGCCTGCGTCGTGCTCTTCGTCCACGACGATCATTCCGAGATCGCGATAGGGGAGGAACAGCGCCGAGCGCGCCCCCACAACGACGCGCGCCTCCCCCGTTGCCACGGCACGCCAGACCCGACCGCGCTCGGCCGGCGATAGCGCCGAATGCCATTCGGCCGGCTGGCAACCGAAGCGGGCCACGAACCGGCTCATGAACTGCCCTGTGAGCGCGATCTCGGGCAGCATGATCATCGCCTGCCGTCCGCGCTTCAGCGTCTCCGCGACGGCCTCGAAATAGACTTCCGTCTTGCCCGAGCCCGTCACACCGTCGAGAAGCGATACCGAGAAACCTCCGCCATGCACCGCGGAAATGAGGGCATGCACCGCCTCCGCCTGGGCCGGGGTGAAATCCGTATCGCGATGTGCTGGATCGGGCTCCGGAAACCGCCGCTCGGGAATGACCACATCCACGAGACAGCCCGCTGCGACGAGCCCGTCCACCACGCCCGTGCTGCACGCCGCCTCGGCCGCAAGCGCCGATTTGGCTCGGATCCGCCCATCCTGCGCGATATCGAGCGCCCGCCGTCGCGCCGGGGTCATGCGCGCAGGCTCCGGCGCGCCCGCAACGGCACGGACCCCGAAGCGCGGCTTTGCCGGCTCGAATGCCGCCTGGGCGCTCATCATCATGCGCACCACCATGCCGAGCGGCGCCAGCGTGTAGCCGGCGATCCATTCGGCAAACCTCAGCCCTTCGAGCGGCAGCGCGGGCACATCGAGGCGCTCCGCCAGCGCCTTCATCTTCTTTGGATCGACGGGCCGCGCCCCGGCCCCGATTGGCTCGTCCCAGACGACGCCGATGCGTGTCTGCGCACCGAATGGCACCAGGACGAACGCCCCCGGCTCGATGGCAACCGTGGGCGGCACCAGATAGTCGTAGGTCTGGCTGAGCGGGGCACCCGGCATCAGCACCGGCGCGACCGCTCGCGTGGCGCTTTCACCCTTTTCATTAAGGCCAAGAAGGCTATCCAAGTGGGCCGTTACCGGATTAGAAGCTACCAATCACACGCGAGTGTCAGCATAGACATGAGGATAGGGCGAGCTGACGGCCGCCGTGTGATCCCCTATGCATGAGGCTCCCATCTGCGGGGAGCGCGAAGGACCGAGAATGAAGTTTTTTGTCGATACTGCCGATATCAACGAAATCAAGGAGCTGGCGGCAACCGGGCTCCTCGATGGCGTCACCACCAACCCCTCGCTGATTGCAAAATCCGGCCGGGAGTTCAAGGAGACGATCGCCGAGATCTGCGCCGTCGTGTCCGGCCCCGTGTCGGCCGAGGTGGCCGCAACCGACTACGACGGCATGATGCGGGAAGCCGGCGTGCTGCGGAAGATCGCCCGCAACGTGGCGATTAAGGTGCCCCTGACCCTCGATGGCCTCAAGGCGTGCAAGGCGCTCTCCTCAGACGGCGCCATGGTCAACGTCACACTCTGCTTCTCGGCCAACCAAGCTCTGCTGGCGGCGAAGGCCGGTGCCACGTTCGTCTCGCCATTCATCGGCCGCCTCGACGACATCGGCTTGAACGGGATGGACCTCATCCGAGAGATCCGCACCATCTACGATAACTACCAGGACCTCGAAACCGACATCCTTGCCGCCTCGATCCGCACCGTGAACCACGTCAAGGATGCGGCGCTGATCGGTGCCGACGTCGCCACGATCCCGCCCGCGATCCTGAAAGCGCTGGTCAAGCACCCGCTGACGGACACCGGCCTCGCCCAATTCGTCGCCGACTGGAAGAAAACCGGCCAGACGATCTGAGGGCATCGAGCTGGGCGGACCTCTTAGAGTGCTTCCGAAAAAGTGGAACCGGTCATGGCGAAGCCGTGCAAGCAAGGTGTCCGACAAGAAGCACGAAGAAATAAAAACTTAGAGCCGTTTCCCGTTTCCACATAAACCGAAACGGCCCTAAGCCCCGCACAGGGGCTGACGAAGCCAGTCCTGTTTAGAAAAACGTAAGCTGCTGCTGCGGCGCACGCATACGACAAAAGAAGGCGAGCGGCCCGGGCTGGCCCTCTCGCCTTTTCATCCGCACCGGACGAATGCGCGGCCAAGATCGCTTCGGACACTCGCCCGAAGCCGGATCCTCGGCGCACTGAAACTTTAGATCTGCTCTTTGAGATCCTTGGCTGCGCGGAAGGCCACCTTCTTGCTCGCCTTGATCTTGATCGCCTCGCCCGTCGCCGGGTTGCGGCCCATGCGCGCCGGACGCTTGCGAACCTGCAGGATGCCGAGACCGCCAATGCGAATGCGATCACCCTTCTTGAGGTGCTTCGCGATCATCGACACCATGTCCTCGAGCACGGCGTTGGCCTGCTTCTTCGAAAGATCATGCGCTTCCGAAAGAGCCGTACCGAGATGGCGCAGCGTGACGGTATTCACGGCTGCTGCCGACTTTGCTGCCGCAGCGGTTTTTGTCGCGGCGGCTTTTGTTGCAGTGGCGGTCTTTGCCGCTGCGGCGGGCTTCGCTGCTTTCGTAGCTTTCGTGGCCTTCGCAGCTTTCGTGGCTTTGGCTGCCTTCGGAGCAGCTTTGGTTACGGTCTTAGCCATGTGTATTTCCCCAGAGAAAGAATCAGAATCAATGACCGCGAAAACATACAATAGCGAGTGAAGTTTCGCGGCTACGGAACCAGAAAGGCTATGTTTTTTCGACTCGCATAGGAGTTTAAGTCACGCTTGCACCCGCAACGGAGCGTCATTCCTGCGATAGCGCCTGCGGTGAGTGCGCCGCACGCGCCTGGCAACGGCCATCAGGTTGCATAGCGCCGCCTGCTTGCCCTCGCAATCAGTCGAACGCTGAGAATGCTGGTTTGTACGCATGAATCCGGGCTTAAAGCGCTGCGGCCGAGCTCCGGAACAACGAAAAGCACCGTCTTTACGCGCTTTTTGAGCCTCACATCGAGCCGCTTCGATAGAACGTAAAGTGTCGCAGCACGCCAACCATGGGCGCGCAAATCATCTACGATAGAGGAATGTGGCCGTTCCCTCGCATTACGCTTCATCCGGACAAACAAAGGGCGGGCGTTCGTTTGCAACGTAAAACGGGCCTTCGACGCAGCACGGATTGTTCCCATGACTAAGGACGCGATCGCACGTTTGCTCAACGCCGAGGGTGAGCTGCCGCTTGCGGATGATCTCGTTCGCGCCGCCGCGGCTTGGTTCGATTACCTCACACACGAGCGCGCAGCTTCGCCCGCTAGTGTCGCGTCCTACGAGCGCGATCTCCGTCAGTTCCTGGAATTTCTCGCGCGCGATCTCGGCCATCCGCCATGCCTGGCCGATCTCGCCCGCATCGATGTGAAGGTTGTCCGCCGCTTTCTGGCGGCGCGGCGCCGAAAGAGAATCGCAAGCCGCTCGCTCGCGCGCACCGTCTCCGCGCTCCGCACGTTCTACCGCTGGCTCGAAGCGACGGGAAAGGTTTCAAACCGCGCACTGACGCAAGTCGCGATGCCACGCCTGCCGCACACAGTGCCGAAGCCGCTGACAGTGGACAAGGCGGCCGCCCTCGTCAGCGACGAGGCTCAGGCGGATGACTGGATCGACGCCCGCGACGTCGCCGTGATGCTGCTGCTTTATGGTGCCGGCCTGCGCATCTCGGAAGCGCTGAGCCTCCTGCGTCGCGACGCACCGATCCCGGGCCGCGACGTTCTTCGCATCGTGGGCAAAGGCGGCAAGGAGCGTCTGGTTCCAGTGCTGCCGGTAACCCAGCGCGCCGTGGAACGCTATCTCGCCCACTGCCCTTATCCGCTTACACCCGAGACACCGTTGTTCGTAGGCGCCAAGGGCGGTCCGCTTTCCCCTCGCATCATTCAGCTCAGGATCGCGCGCATGCGCGATGAGCTGTCGCTGCCGGAAACCGCGACGCCGCACGCGCTACGCCACTCGTTTGCGACACATCTCCTGGCCGCGGGCGCAGATCTTCGCCAGATTCAGGAGCTTCTCGGGCATGCGTCCCTCTCGACGACGCAGGTCTATACCGAGGTCGACCGCGAGCGCATCCTCGCCGTCTACGACAAAGCGCATCCTCGCGCCTGATCGGATCCTTCGCGCATCGCGCATGCGATTGACGGCGCTGACAACGCAAAACGCCTGAGGCTCTCCCGCAATTAAGATAAAGCGGAAGCGCCTCAGGCGATGTTATAGGCTCACGCCGGCCAGCCCGCTTACATGTGGAGCGCGCGCTTGGCGACGGAGAGCGCCGCCTCCTTCACCGTCTCAGACAGTGTCGGATGAGCGTGACACGTGCGTGCCAAGTCCTCGGCCGAGCCGCCGAACTCCATGATCACCACGGCTTCGGCAATCAGCTCGCTCGCGTTCGCGCCGATGATGTGCACGCCAAGGATACGGTCCGTCTCCTTGTGCGCCAGCACCTTGACGAAGCCGTCGGTGGTCTTGTTGACCTTGGCGCGGCCGTTGGCCAGGAACGGGAATTTGCCGATGTTGTAGGGAATTTCGGCGGCCTTCAGCTCCTCTTCCGTCTTGCCAACGGAAGCAACCTCGGGCGCCGTGTAGATCACGCTCGGGATCAGGTCCGGATTCACGTGCCCGGTCTGCCCGGCCAGGATCTCCGCCACCGCGACGCCCTCATCCTCGGCCTTGTGCGCGAGCATCGGCCCAGGAATGACATCACCGATGGCATAGATGCCGGTGACGTTGGTCTCAAACTGCCCGTTGACGAGGATCCGGCCCTTGCCGTCGCGTACGACACCCACCTCGTCGAGGCCGAGCCCGTCCGTATACGGCACGCGCCCGATGGACACCAGAACCGCATCGGTCGTGACGCGCTCCTGCTCACCGCCCTCCGCCGGCTCGAGGGTCACCTCGAGAGCGCCGTCCTTGCGCTCGACGCCAACCACCTTCGTTGCGAGACGGAAGGAGAAGCCCTGCTTGGTGTAGATGCGCTGCAGCGACTTCGCCACGTCGCCATCCATGCCGGGCAGGATGCGGTCGAGATACTCCACCACCGTCACGGAGGAGCCGAGCCGGCGCCAGACGGACCCGAGCTCGAGCCCGATCACGCCCGCACCGACGACGAGCAGCCGCTCCGGCGCCTTTTCGAACGACAGCGCCCCCGTCGAGGATACGACGTCACGCTCGTTGATCTCGACGCCCGGAAGATTGGCGACGTCCGAGCCGGTAGCGATGACGATCGCACGCGCCTCCACGACCTGCCGCGCGCCATCCTCTCCCGTCACCTCGACCTGTCCGGCCTTGAGGATGCGGCCGGTGCCGTGGAACGTAGCAATCTTGTTCTTCTTCATGAGGAACGCGACGCCGTCGACGTTCCCTTTCACGCCGTCGTCCTTGAACTGCAGCATGCGTCCGAGATCGAGCTCCGGCGCCACCTTGATCCCGAGCTTCTCGAAATCGCGTCCGGCCTCTTCATAAAGCTGGGAGGCATGCAGCAGCGCCTTGGACGGAATGCATCCGACGTTGAGGCAGGTGCCACCGAACGTTGCCCGCTTCTCGACGAGTGCGGTCTTGAGACCGAGCTGGGAAGCGCGGATCGCGCACACATAGCCACCCGGGCCGCTTCCTATCACGATGAGATCGTACGAATCCGCCATCTGCTTCCTTCCACAAAAAAGCCCATGTCCTCCCACGGCCCGTGGGGGGACGCAAATTCTGCCGGAGTGGAGTAACCCAGCCCTTCAAGACATTGAAGGGGGAAATCGCACCCTTATAGCTCTAGGATGAATCGCTGCGGATCCTCGAGGCACTCCTTCACGCGCACGAGGAACGTCACCGCTTCCTTCCCGTCAACTAAGCGGTGATCGTAAGAGAGAGCCAGATACATCATGGGCCGTGCGACGATCTCGCCATTTTTAACCACGGGCCGCTCCTCGATCCGGTGCATGCCGAGGATGCCGGACTGCGGCGCGTTGATGATTGGCGTAGAGAGCATCGAACCATAGACACCCCCATTCGAGATCGTAAAAGTGCCGCCCTGCAGCTCGGCAATGGAAAGCTTCCCGTCACGCGCGCGCTTGCCGAAGTCGGCGATCTGGGCCTCGATTTCGGCGATCGACATACGGTCCGCCTCGCGGATCACCGGCACCACGAGCCCGCGGTCCGTCCCGACCGCAACGCCGATATGGTAATAGTTTTTGAATATGATCTCGTCGCCGTCGATCTCGGCGTTGACGGCCGGGATCTCGCGCAGGGCCTGGATGCAAGCCTTGACGAAGAATCCCATGAAGCCGAGCTTCACGCCGTGCCGGCGCTCGAACAGCTCCTTGTACTGCGCCCGAAGCGCGATCACCGCCGACATATCGACATCGTTGAACGTCGTCAGCATCGCCGCCGTATTCTGCGCCTCCTTGAGACGCAGCGCGATGGTCTGCCGCAGGCGCGTCATGCGCACGCGTTCCTCGCCGCCGGCTTCGCCCAGTCCGACCGGCGTGCGCGGTTCGGATGGAACTTCCCGTGTGCGCTGCGCGACAGCAATCTGGGCCGGCGCAGCAGACGGTTCAGGTGTCGGCCTCTCGCGCCCCGGCTCGGGCTCGATCGTTTGCGGCGATGACGCCGCCTTCGTAATGGCGGCCACGACGTCCTCCTTGAGCACTTGCCCATGCCGGCCGGTTCCCGTCACCTCGTCGGCACCGAACCCCGCATCTGCGAGGCGTTTTCGCGCCGCGGGACTAGGAGGCACGCCTTGCTCAGCCGCGGCCGGCTCGGTGGAACGAGGCTCAGGGGCGGGAGGCTCTGGTGCTCGCGCCGGAGCGCGCTTGCCTCCACTTGCGGATGTTCGCGCCGGGCTCTCTGCTTTTTTTGCGGCAGGCTTCGCGCGCGCATCGCCCTCCGCCAGCGCGCCAAGCACGGCGCCGATCGCAACCGTGGCACCCTGATCGGCCAGGATTTCGGAAAGCCGCCCGGCCGAGGGTGCCGGCACCTCGACAGTAACCTTGTCCGTTTCGAGCTCCACCAGAGGCTCGTCGGCCTTCACCGCATCGCCGGGCCGCTTCAGCCATTTGCCGACGGTGGCCTCAGTCACCGATTCCCCAAGTGTCGGCACGCGGATCTCAATCGTCATCTTCGTCCTGCCTTTTGCTCGCCTGCAGCCGTCACATCGATCCCGTCGCCATGACACGCTCCCTCATCCGCTCAGCGCGTCGGCCACGAGGGCCTTCTGCTCGTGGATGTGCTTGCTCATGAGCCCCGTCGCCGTGGAAGCGGAGGCCGAGCGGCCCGCATAGCGCACCCGCCGGCCGGCCGGCTCGGCGCGATCCAGCACCCAGTTGATGTTCGGCTCGATGTACGTCCAGGCGCCCATGTTCCTCGGCTCTTCCTGACACCAGACAACGTCGGCGTTCGGAAAGCGCCCGAGTTCATGAAGGAGAGCCCGCGCCGGAAACGGATAGAGCTGTTCGAGCCGCAGGATATAGGTGTCATGCCGCTCTTCCGCATCACGCGCCTCGGCGAGGTCGTAGTAGACCTTGCCCGAGCACAGCACGACGCGTTTGATCTCGGCGTCTGTTTTGCGCTGATCGTCCCAGAGGATGCGATGGAATCCCGTCCCCGGTCCCATCTCATCGAGGCGCGAGACAACGCGCTTGTGCCTGAGAAGCGATTTCGGCGTCATCAGGATCAGCGGCTTGCGGAACTGGCGATGAAGCTGGCGCCGCAGGATATGAAAATAGTTCGCCGGCGTCGTGCAGTTGGCGACCTGCCAGTTGTCCTCCGCCGAAAGCTGGAGGAAGCGCTCGAGCCGCGCCGAGGAATGCTCGGGACCTTGCCCCTCGTAGCCGTGCGGCAGGAGGCAGACGAGGCCCGACATACGCAGCCACTTGCGCTCGCCCGACGAGATGAACTGGTCGAACACGACCTGCGCGCCGTTGGCAAAGTCGCCGAACTGCGCTTCCCAAGCGACGAGAGCGTTCGGCTCGGCCAGCGAATAGCCATACTCGAACCCGAGCACCGCCTCCTCCGAAAGCATCGAGTTGATGACCTCAAAGCGGGCCTGATCGGGCGAGATATATCTCAGCGGCGTGTAGCGGCGCTCCGTTTCCTGGTCGATCAGCACCGCATGGCGCTGCGAGAAGGTGCCGCGCTCACAATCCTGGCCGGAGAGGCGCACCGGAAAGCCCTCGCTGACGAGCGTGCCGAAGGCGAGGTGCTCGGCCATCGCCCAGTCGATACCCTCGCCCTTGGCGATCATCTCGCGGCGGCGCTCGAGCAGGCGCAGGATCGTCTTGTGCGCCTTGAAGTCGGAAGGGATCACCGTCAGGCGCCGCCCTACCTCACGCAACATCGCGATCGGGGCGCCCGTATTGGCGCGCCACTCGTCATCACCTGCGAGACCGAGCTTGCTCCAACGCCCGTCGAGCCAATCGGCCTTGTTGGGCTTATAGGATTCGGCGGCGATCAACTCCGCGTCGAGGAACGAGCGGAACTCGCCCTTCATGGCTTCGACGTCGTCGGGCGTGACGACGCCTTCCTCCACAAGCTGGTCCGAGTAGATCTGCACCACCGTCGGATGCTTGCGGATCCGGTTGTACATGATCGGCTGCGTGAATGCCGGCTCGTCCGCCTCGTTGTGGCCGAAACGGCGATAGCAGAACATGTCGATGACCACCGGCTTCTGGAACTTCTGCCGGAACTCGGTCGCGATCTTGGCCACGTGCACGACAGCTTCGGGATCGTCCCCGTTGACGTGAAAGATCGGCGCCTCGATCACCCGCGCCACATCCGAGCAATAGGGCGACGAGCGCGAATGGCGCGGATCGGTGGTGAAGCCGATCTGGTTGTTGATGATGAAGTGGACGGCACCGCCCGTGCGATGCCCTTTGAGCCCCGATAGCCCGAAGCACTCAGCAACGACACCCTGCCCCGCGAACGCCGCGTCGCCGTGCAGGAGCAGCGGCATCACCACCGTGCGGTCATCCACCTCGCATCCATGCTGGTCCTGCTTGGCGCGCGCCTTTCCGAGCACCACGGGATCGACGATCTCGAGATGCGAGGGATTGGCCGTGAGCGACAGGTGCACGTTGTTGTCGTCGAACTGCCGGTCGGACGAGGCGCCGAGGTGATACTTGACGTCTCCGGAGCCCTCGACGTCATCGGGCTTCCACGATCCGCCCTTGAACTCGTTGAAGATCGCCCGGAACGGCTTCCCCATAACGTTCGAGAGCACGTTGAGGCGCCCGCGGTGCGCCATGCCAATGACGATCTCTTTGACGCCGAGCTGCCCGCCCCGCTTGATGATCTGCTCGAGCGCCGGGATCATGGCCTCGCCGCCATCGAGCCCGAAGCGCTTGGTGCCCGTATATTTGAGATCGGCGAAACGCTCGAACGCCTCCGCCTCGATGAGCTTCTTGAGAATGGCCTTCTTGCCCATCTCGGTGAAGCGGATGTCCTTCTCCTCGCCTTCGATGCGATGCTGGATCCAGGACTTCTGCTCAGGCGACGTGATGTGCATGAACTGGTAGCCGATCTTGCGGCAGTACGTCCGTCGCAGGATCCGCAGCACCTGCCGGATCGTCGCCGTGTCGAGCCCGAGGTAGCGGTCGAGAAAGATGGGCCGGTCGAAATCCGCGTCCGTGAAGCCATAGGTTTCGGGCCGAAGCTCGCGGTGCATCGCGCGCTCGCTGAGCGCTAGGGGGTCGAGATCCGCTGCCAGATGCCCCATGACGCGATAGGCGCGGATCAGCATGATTGCCCGCACGCTGTCCTGGATCGCCCGCAGCGATACGGCAGGCGAAAGCTCGATACCCCCGCGATGGGCCTTGGCGTTCAGCCGGTCTCGCAGCCCGTGCTCGACCTCGTCGTAATCTCCTGTGAGGGCGGCAACAAGTTCGTTCGGCGCGCCCTGAAGCGCGGAAAGCGGCAACGCCCAGGAGGGCTCGGGAGCGCCCGCCTCTCGGTCCGAAGCATTGCCGCTACCATCGCGCAGGCTTTCGAAAAAAAGCCGCCACTCGTCGCTAACGGATCCCGGATTCTGCGTGTATTGGCTTTGCAGCTCTTCGATGTAGGGCGCGTTGACGCCGTACAGGAAAGACGTCCTGAGAAGCTGCTCGTTGCGAGCCTGCCGCGACATATGAAACCCCGCCTTAGCTGCCGGCGACGGTTGCCGGCGATGAGGTGACCCTCGCCCGCGAATTGGGCGATTTTCCCGCGCTGTCGACGACGCTTATATATAAGGAGTGTTCCTAGCCCTTTAACACTTTCGTCAGGGTGGTTCCGAGCGACGCCGGACTATCGGCGATGGCAATGCCCGCCCGCCGCATGGCTTCCACTTTATCCTCTGCGCGACCCTGGCCACCCGAGATGATGGCGCCCGCGTGTCCCATGCGCCGTCCGGGAGGCGCCGTCATGCCCGCGATGAAACCGGCCATCGGCTTCTTGCGTCCCTTCTTGGCCTCGCCAATCAGAAACGCGGCGGCCTCTTCCTCCGCCGATCCGCCGATCTCTCCGATCATAATGATCGAATGGGTATCGGGGTCTGCCAGGAACAGCTCCAGCACGTCGATGAACTCGGTGCCCTTGACCGGGTCGCCACCGATACCGACCGCGGTCGACTGTCCGAGCCCGGCGTCCGTCGTCTGCTTCACCGCTTCGTAAGTGAGCGTGCCTGAGCGCGACACGATGCCGACCGTGCCCTTCTTGAAGATGCTGCCCGGCATGATGCCGATCTTGCACGCTTTCGGCGTCAGCAGGCCGGGGCAGTTGGGACCGATTAGCCGCGACTTGGACCCGGAAAGCGCCCGCTTCACCCTGACCATGTCAAGAACCGGGATACCCTCGGTAATGCATACGATGAGCGGGATCTCGGCATCGATCGCCTCGAGAATGGCATCGGCCGCGAACGCGGGCGGCACGTAGATGGCGGTCGCAGTGGCGCCCGTCTTGGCCTTGGCCTCGCCCACGGTGTTGAAGAGCGGCAGGTCCGCAAGCTCGGGATCGGCCGGCCTGGTGCCGCCCTTGCCCGGTGTGACGCCCCCCACGACCTTGGTGCCGTAGCTCCGTGCCTGCTTGGTATGAAATGTCCCCTGGCTGCCTGTCAGGCCCTGGCAGATGGTGACGGTGGAAGCATCGACGAGAATGGCCATATCGTCTCTCTTATCCCGGCAGTTCGAACGATAGCGGAAGCGCTCGTTGCGGGGCGCCTAGGCGGCGGCCCTGATAGCGGTTGTGATCTTCGAGGCAGCGTCCGCGAGGTCGTCCGCCGGCACGATCTTGAGACCGCTCTTGGCCAGGATCTCCTTCCCGACATCGACGTTCGTGCCTTCGAGGCGCACGACGAGCGGCACGGTGATCGCCATCTCGCGGGCGGCGGCGATGATGCCTTCCGCGATGATGTCGCACCGCATGATGCCACCGAAGATGTTGACCAGGATGCCCCGCACGGACGGATCCGAAAGGATGATTTTGAAAGCCGCCTCTACCTTTTCCTTCGAGGCGCCCCCGCCCACGTCGAGGAAGTTGGCCGGCTCGGCCCCGTAGAGCTTGATGATGTCCATGGTCGCCATGGCGAGACCCGCCCCGTTGACCATGCAGCCGATCGTTCCGTCCAGCTTGACGTAGGACAGCTCGTGCTTGGCGGCCTCGATCTCCATCGGATCTTCCTCGGTCTCGTCACGGAGCGCGAGAATGTCGGGATGGCGGAAGAGGGCATTGCCGTCGAAGCTCACCTTGGCGTCAAGGCAGACGAGCTGTCCCTCCGCAGTGACGACGAGCGGGTTGATCTCAAGCAGGCTCACATCTTTTTCGTTGAGGAAGCGATAGAGCCCGGCGACAAGCTTGGCGCAGGCCTTGATCTCGTCGCCCTTGAGGCCGAGCGCGTAGGCGATCTTGCGAGCGTGAAAGGGCTGCAGCCCCGTCGCCGGATCGACGGATAGCGTCAGGATTTTTTCCGGCGTTTCGTGGGCAACTTTCTCAATATCCATGCCCCCTTCGGTGGAGGCGATAAAGGCGACACGCGAGCTGGCTCTGTCGACGAGCGCCGAGAGATAGAGCTCTCGCGCGATGTTCACCGATTCCTGGATGTAGAGGCGTTGGACGGTCCGCCCGGTCGGGCCGGTCTGTACGGTGACGAGCGTGCGCCCGAGCATCTCGTCGGCGAGCTTCCGGACCACTGCTGGCGTCTTTGCAAACCGCACGCCGCCCTTGTCGCCGGCCTCCGGCTCCTTGAAGCGCCCCTTGCCGCGCCCGCCGGCGTGGATCTGCGCTTTGACGACGATGGTCGGCGTCGCGAGCCGCTTCGCCGCGGCTTCGGCCTCGTCCGGCGTGAAGGCGGCAAAGCCCTTGCCGACGTCAACACCGTACGTGGCAAGAAGCTCCTTAGCCTGATGCTCATGAATATTCATGGTAGCGCGTAATCCCCTCCCGGCTAAAAGCAAATTGGGGACGCGTC
Organism: Hyphomicrobium sp.; assembly: GCF_036780825.1. Classification (GTDB taxonomy): domain Bacteria; phylum Pseudomonadota; class Alphaproteobacteria; order Rhizobiales; family Hyphomicrobiaceae; genus Hyphomicrobium_C. The sequence continues at coordinate 98,976 of NZ_DAIQCD010000007.1, forward strand.
AGGAAGGGCGCACGGCCAGGGGGCGGCCGCACTTGCAGAAAGGAACCCGTCCGTACCCCGCGTCGGCTCGTGCAGCGGGGCGCCGTCAGGCGCCGAGCTGCGGGTTGATCTTTGTACAGGCATCGACCAGACCCTTTACGGATTCGATCGACTTCATGAGCATCGAGCGCTCCTGAGAGTTGAGGTCGATTTCGACCACACGCTCGACACCGCCCTCGCCGATGATCACCGGCACGCCCACATAAAGGCCCTTAACACCGTACTCGCCGTTGAGGTACGCGGCGCATGGCAGCACACGCTTCTTATCCTTGAGGAAGCTCTCCGCCATGGCGATGGCGGAGGCGGCAGGCGCATAGTAGGCGGAGCCCGTTTTGAGCAGGCCGACGATCTCGCCGCCGCCCTTGCGCGTGCGGTCAACGATCTGGTCCAGCCGTTCCTGGCGGATCCAGCCCATCTTGACGAGATCGGGCAGCGGGATGCCGCCGACCGACGAATAGCGGACGAGCGGCACCATATCGTCGCCATGCCCGCCGAGCACGAACGCCGAGACGTCCTCGACCGAGACGCGAAACTCCTCAGCCAGGAAGTGCCGGAACCGCGCCGTATCCAGGACACCGGCCATGCCGACCACCATGTTGCGCGGCAGGCCCGAGGCCTTCTGCAGTGCCCAGACCATGGCGTCGAGCGGGTTGGTGACGCAGATCACGAAGGCGTTGGGCGCATATTTGCGGATGCCCGCCCCCACCTGCTCCATGACCTTGATGTTGATGCCGATGAGATCGTCGCGGCTCATGCCCGGCTTACGCGGCACGCCGGCCGTCACGATACAGACACTCGCACCTTCGATATCGGCATAGGCATTGGTGCCCTTGAGCACCGCATCGAAGCCCTCCACGGCACCGGACTGAGCGATATCGAGCGCCTTGCCCTGCGGCAGCCCCTCGGCGATATCGAAAATGACGACGTCACCCAGCTCCTTGAGGCCGATGAGGTGGGCGAGCGTGCCGCCGATCATACCGCCGCCGATCAATGCGATCTTCGTGCGCGCCATGAAACCGTTCTCCCTGGAGGCTGCGGCCCGAATGAGCCTTGCATCGTTGAGGTGAGTTTATTGCACCTATGGCTCCAGGGCCGGCCCACCTCCGGCACGAGGAAACTCCGGCTTTCGTAAAGCCAAACGGATAGGCGCTCAAGTGCGCGGGATGGCTGCGGCGCCCCTCTGCAACCAAAGCAGCCATCCGATTGCCCGGCGGCACCCGGACAGCGCATGCGCTCACTCCTGCGCCAGAGGCTGCCCGCTGGCCTCGAGATACGCCTCGCTCCGCATTTCCATCAGGCGTGAGACCGTCCGCGCGAAGACGGCAGCGCCGTCTCCCTTGGGATAAAGCCCATCCGGCTCCGCCTCGGCCGAAGCGATGAGGCAGTTCCGGTTGTCATAGAGCGTATCTATGAGATGGACGAACCGCAGCGCCTCATTGCGCTGGTCCGGCCTCAGCACCGGGATACCTTCGAGCACGATGGTATGGAATGCGCGCGCGATGTGCATGTAATCGGGCGCGCCCAGCGGCTTTCCGCAAAGATCGTCGAAGGTGAAGCGCGCCACGCCCGTGGACGCCAGCGGCACCGGCACCTGCCGTCCCTTGACCTCGAGCACAGCCGGTGCGCCGGGATTATGCCCGGTGAGCCGCCGCCAATGCGCCTCGATCTCCGCCGCCGCATGGGCATCACAGGGGCTGAAATAGATTTGCCGGCCCGTAAGCTTGTCGAACCGGAAATCCTTGGCCGCATTCAGCTCCACGGCGTCCATATGGCTCTCGATCAGATCGATGAACGGCAGGAAGAGCTCGCGATTGAGTCCGTTCCAATAGAGCCGGCCAGGCGGCACGTTGGAGGTGGCCACTATCACCATGCCGCGTGCAAAAAGCGACTTGAATAGTCGCGAGAGGATCATCGCATCCGCGATATCGGTGATTTGCAGCTCGTCGAGGCAGAGAAGCCCCGTCGCCGCCGCGATCTCGGTCGCAACGAACGGGATCGGATCGCCGTCAGTGGTGGCGCGCCCCCGCTGGATCCGCTCATGCACGTTGGCCATGAACTCGTGAAAATGGACCCGCCTTTTGGGCGCGAAGTGAACGTCTTCGTAAAAGAGGTCCATCAGCATCGTCTTGCCGCGCCCCACGGCGCCATGGATGTAGACGCCGTGCGGTGGCGCGTGCCGCGGCTTGAAAAAACCAGGAAGGAACCCGTTGCGCCTGCCCCCGCTCCATTCTGCAAGCTCGTGCTCCAGACGGACGAGGCGCAGAACCGCGGAATACTGGGCCGGATCCGGCTCGATCTTCCCGAGCGCGACCTGCCGCTCGTACCGATCCAGCATCGATCCTGTCATGCGTGCCACCCGAGCGCTTCCGGAAAAGTGGGAGCCGGTTTTCGACACAACGCACGATCACACGAAAGTCTAGCGCCGTTCCCCGGTCCCGCTTAAGCCGGAACGGCTCTCGTCTCCCGCTTCCGAAGTTCTCCAGTGATGGCGACGCAGCTCCCTTGCCGACGCGTTCACCCGGTGCGGGCCTCCGGCGGATACCCGCACCTGTGCACGCGCGGCAAAAACGCTTCGGCTGGCTCGACGCCATCCCACCGTCTCATTGTGCAGCGCAATATTAGCACCCATATACGCTCGGGCAACCGGCATTGATCGCCTGTTCGCCGGATCGTGACGGTCGCGGATATTTCTTCGCGCAACACGCGGCGGGGCGGGCCTGCGGCCCACATGGAGGGCAGTCGCTATGAACGAGGGCACGCAGGTATCCGGCACATTCCGCAAGCTCTGGCCGCACGAGCAGGATCTCTTTCGCGATCATCTCATGCGCCTGGACCGGACCAACCGCCTCATGCGCTTTGCGCACGGAGTCTCGGACTCGTTCATCGAGGATTACGCGCGGCAGATGACGGACGCCGGCTCCACGGTCTTCGCCTATATCGAAGATGGGCAGGTCCGTGCCGTCGCCGAGCTGAAGAAACTGGGCGACACTTGGGGACGGGAAGCCGAAGCCGCCTTCTCGGTCGAAACTGCGTACCAGGACCACGGTCTCGGCACAGAGCTGATGGGCCGCGTCATCCGCGCTGCGCGCAATCGCGGCGTCCACCTTCTTTATATGAGCTGCCTCGCCTCTAACGCACGCATGCAGGCCATTGCCCGCAAGCACGACGCAACGCTGCGCTTCGAGCCCGGCGAGGTGATCGGCGAGATCGTCCCGCGTGAGCCGAGCTACTTCTCGCTCCTCGCCGAGGCCGTGGAGGACCGTGTGGGCTTCATGATGGCCGTGCTCGATCTGCAGAGACGCATCGTCAAGGCCGCTTGATCTCCCCACTAGCGTGCCTCGCACCGGCGCGCTGCTCGAGGGACCGGCGGGGTTGCATGCCATGCTCTCGTCAAGCGCACGGCCGCGCGCTCCTCACACATGATGCAGACATTGGAACCGGAAAGTGCGCGCACCCGACGCGTGCGTTCACCCGCACGCACGGTCGAAGCGCATGCGGCGAGGTCCGTTTCGATCCCATTTGCACCGCGCGTCCCTCATACGGAGTCGAGAGTGATCGCATAGAGTCTTAGAATATCGATGAAATTGTTGAATCCACGCCACACTTCCCATTGAATGAGAATAAATCGACGAGCTGAATCCATTTTGGATGTCAACAAAATGATCGAACTTGCGCATGATTTTTTTGTTCCGAAATGATTCGGACTCTAGAGGGAGAGATACTATGGCAAAAGTTGTGAAGAAGGCTCCGGCCAGAAAGGCTGCGAAGAAGCCGACCGCGCGCAAGGTTGCGAAGCCCGCCGCGCGGAAGATCGTGCGCAAGGCAGCGACCCGCACCACGGCGGCTCGTGGTACGACGGCGGCACGCGGCACGGCTCGCAAGGCGACCGCGGCCCGTAAGACGACCGCTGCTCGCAAGCCGGCGGCCACTCGCGCCACGACGGCCGCACGCAAGACGACTGCACCCCGTGCGACGGCCGCTCGCAAGGTGACGGCAACCCGCGCGACGACCGCACGGAAGGCGACGGCCGCGCGCGCAACGACCGCTCGCAAGACCACGGCTCGCAAGGCAACGACCGCCGCTCGCAAGACGACCGTCCGCAAGGCGGCGCCTCGCAAGGCCGCGGCTCGCAAGGCGGCTAAGCCTGCGGCCAAGAAGCGCCGAGCTGCGTAACGGCACGGACCGCCCCACCCCCGCTCCTGTCTGGGCAACAGGACGGGCGTCGGCGGAGTCTCATTGAGACGGTTTCCGACTTGAAGACCGGTGGCAGCGAGAGGCGCCATCGGTCTTGTCGTTTCTGGCTCCCGGCAGAGAAGGCTTTCACCGGCCGCCATCTCGTCTTGAGCCAGATTTCATCGATCTCTGCGGCACCTCTTGCGACCCGCACGCGTGCCGCTCGCCGGCGAGCGGCACGGCTAGGGCCGTTCCGGTTGAGGCGGCATCGGGGAACGGCTCTAAGTATTTATTTTATCGTGCTTCTTCTCGGAAAACCGGTTCCCACTCTTCCAGAAGCACTCTAGCGAAAGTGCTTCGAGAGCTTGAGGCCTTGCGCCTGATAATGGCTTCCGAGATCGCGGCCATAAAGCGACTCCGGCGCTTCCGTCATCCGCTCGTAGACGAGACGCCCAACGATCTGCCCATCCTCCAGGATGAATGGAACCGCGTGCGAGCGCACTTCCAGCACCACGCGCGAGCCGGCCCCGCCCGCTGCCGAATGTCCAAAACCGGGATCCATGAAGCCGGCATAATGCACGCGGAACTCGCCGACCAAGGGGTTGAACGGCATCATCTCCGCCGCATGCGTCGGCGGGATGTGCACCGCTTCTTTTGAGGCGAGAATGTAGAACTGGTCCGGATCGAGGATCAGCCCCCGCTTCGCGTCCGCAGTCACGGGCTCCCAGTAATCCGGAATCGCGCACGCGCCCGCCGCATCGATGTCCACCACGCCGGTATGGCGTTTGGCGCGATAGCCCACCGGCCCCTCGCCATCGCTCGGCAGATCGACCGAAAGCGCGATCCCGTCGTGAATATCCGTCGACGCACCGGACACGAGACTCTCGCGTGCCTGAAGCTCGCGAAGCTCATCGTCCGTCTCACGCGGGTCGCCTTGCCGGAATCTCAGCTGCGAGAGCTTCGAGCCGCGGCGCACGACGATCGGAAACGTCTGCGGGCAGATCTCGGCGTAGAGCGGACCGTGATAGCCCGCCGGTATGAGGTCGAAAGCCGGCACCCCGTCAGCGATTACCCGCGTAAACACATCAAGCCGTCCGGTAGAGCTTTTCGGATTGGCCGAGGCCGCGATCTCCTGAGGCAGCGCCAAGCTCTCGAGCAACGGCACCACGTAGACGCATCCCGTCTCGAGCACGGCGCCGTCCGCGATGTCGAACGCATGCAGCTTGAGATCATCGAGCCGTTCCGCAACGCTCGCACCGGGGCCCGGCAGGAAGCTCGCCCGCACGCGATACGCGCGTGGCCCGAGCCTTAGATCCACGCTCGCCGGCTGCAACTGGCCTGGCTCCAGCGGCTCATTACTCTTGAGCACTCCGGCAGCGATCAGCTCCCGGATCGCTTGCACTGGCAGTATGCCGGCCGGTGCCGCGCAATCGCCCCGCGCGTTCGCGCCCGGCGCAATGGAATTCGGCGCTTGAGACATCGGGGTTAGCTCCTCCGGCATTCCGAAAACAAGCATAGTCGACGACGTGGGCACCGGTCCGCCGCGAGTTCCTGCGGGCAAGCGAAAAGCGACAGCGCTCCGATCCAAGTCACTCCGATCGCAACGCTCTAGACGAAGCACCCCTTGACGCCAAGAGGCGGGAGGGTCTAATCCCGCTGTCATCCTGCTTGCGGGATCGTGGTGATTTGGCCGGCCGGCTTGCAGCCACGTTAAACAACTCGCTAAAGAGGGCCCATGCGCGCGACCCGGCAACTGGTCCGCCCTGGCTCATGGAAGCGGGGAGGACTGCCGGGTTTTTTGTTGGCTGCTCGGATCATTTCGGAGATGCCGTTCGAACCCGCGCCAGCAATATCGTACACGGGCGATGCCCCGAACGCGCAAGGAGTTCCATTATGGGAAGCAGCGATAAGAAGACGATCAGCGCCGATCCCGCGAGCTGGAGTCCCGAGACCCAGCTCGTCCATGGTGGGTCCCTGCGCTCCCAATACGGCGAGACCTCGGAAGCGTTGTTCCTAACGCAGGGCTTCGTCTACGGGTCCGCCGAGCAGGCGGAGGCGCGCTTCAAGAATGAGGATCCGGGCTTCCAATATTCGCGCTTCGACAATCCGACGGTCAGCATGTTCGAGGAGCGCATGCGCCTTCTCGAGGGCGCCGAGATGGCCCGCGCCATGGCCACCGGCATGGCCGCCGTCACGGCAAGCCTGCTTTCGTTTCTGAAGGCCGGCGATCACGTCGTCGCCGCCCGTTCGATGTTCGGCTCCTGCCGCTACATCGTCGAGACGTTGTGCCCGCGCTTCGGCATCTCCATGTCGCTGATCGACGGCCGGGATATCGACGCCTGGAAAACGGCCGTTCGCCCGAACACGAAAGGCTTCTTCTTCGAGACGCCGGCCAACCCGACGCTCGATCTCGTCGACATCGCAGCCGTGTCGGAGATCGCCCGCCAGCACGGCATCATCACGGTCGTCGATAATGTGTTCGCAACACCGCTTCTGCAGCGCCCGCTCGCTCACGGCGCCGATGTGGTGGTCTATTCCGCGACCAAGCACATCGACGGCCAGGGTCGGTGTCTCGGCGGCGTCGTGCTCGGCTCGCAGCAGTTCCTGACCGACCACTTGCAGGATTTCATTCGCCAGACGGGGCCGTCGCTCTCCCCCTTCAACGCGTGGGTCATGCTGAAGAGCCTCGAGACGCTGCCGATCCGCGTCAAAGCCCAGAGCGCGACCGCAGCTCGCATCGCCGACCGGCTTGCCGAGACCCCGGGCGTGTCGCGTGTGATCTACTGCGGCCGGGACGATCACCCCCAGGCCGCCATCGCACGAAAGCAGATGACCGGCGGCGGCCAGATGATCGCGTTCGAGGTGGACGGCGGCAAGGACGCCGCCTTCCGGTTGCAGAACGCGCTCAAGATCATCAAGATCTCGAACAACCTGGGCGATGCCAAGAGCATCATCACTCATCCTCCGACGACCACGCACTTCCGGATCGGCCCGGAAGCCCGGGCCCAGCTCGGGATCACGGATGGCATGCTGCGCCTGTCCGTCGGCCTCGAGAGCGAGGAAGACCTTCTTGCCGACCTCGACGCGGCGGTCGCGGCAGCCCGCGGCTGAGGTGGACTTGGAAAGCGCGTGGGCACGTCACGCCCACCCACGCTTTCCTCTCGGCCCCGCCGGCCCGCTGCAGGCCGTCTTAACCCTTTCACCATAAGGAGGAGACCAGCCCGGCTTTCGAGCTAGAGCCTGATCGTTTGAGGTGGATGCGGACACGCATTCGCCGAGAACGTGAATCAGTCTCTCAAATAAAGACTTAGAGCGCGTTCACGTCGCGCAATCCGATTCCGATAAGAGGAACGCGCTCTAACCTCGGCGCAAAGATCCTTGGCGCTTTTCGCGCCACGCCATGGTAATGCTCGGAAAAACAGTAACGGACAGCTTTGTGACGGATGACATCCCATACGAGCAGGTGACGCACGGCGTTCGCATCCGCGTCTCCCCCGAGTATTCGGAAGAGCAATCCTCTCCCGAGGAGAGCTACTTCTTCTGGATCTACACGATCGAGATCACTAACGAAAGCGAGCACTCCGTTCAGCTCAAGAGCCGCGTCTGGCGCATTACCGACGCCTACGGCAAGACCGACGAAGTGCGCGGCCCGGGCGTGATAGGCCAGAAGCCGGTGATCCCGCCTGGCCAGTCCTTCACCTACTCGTCGGGCTGTCCCCTTTCGACGCCATCGGGCATCATGGTCGGCAGCTATCAGATGGTCGACGAGGACGGCCGGCTGTTCGATGTCGCCATTCCCGCCTTCTCGCTCGATAGCCCCTATGCGACCCGCAGCGTGAACTGATTCGAATGCCCACTGTAGAGACGTCCTCCGCCATCGAGATTCTGGCGCGCCTCGTCGCCTTCGACACGACGAGCCATAAGTCCAATCGCACGCTCATCGCCTACGTCGCAGACTATCTGGCGAGCTACGGTGTCGCCTCGCATCTCGTCCCGACGAAAGATGGCGAAAAGGCCTCGCTGTTCGCCAGCATCGGCCCCGAGGGCGTGCCCGGCATCGGCCTTTCGGGCCATACGGACGTCGTGCCCGCCGATCCCGCCGCTTGGAGCAGCGATCCCTTCTCCATGGTGAAGGCCGATGGCCGCCTCTATGGACGCGGCACCGCCGACATGAAAGGCTATCTCGCCTGCGTCCTGGCGATGGTGCCGGAGTGGACGCGCCGCCAGCTCAAGGTGCCGATGCACATCCTCTTCTCGTACGACGAGGAGGTGGGCTGCACCGGCGTGCGCCCGATGATCGCCGAACTCGGTGGCCGCCTTCCGAAACCGCGCGCCGTGATCGTTGGCGAGCCGACGTCCATGGCGGTTGTCGATGCCCACAAGGGTCCCGTGCGCTGGCACGTGGAGGTCATCGGCCGCGCGGCGCACTCGAGCATGGCGCACCTCGGCGCCAATGCGATCACCGCCGCCGCCCGCCTCATCAGCAAGCTCGCCGAGATCGAGGCGGAGCTTTCAGCTCTACCGCCGGATCCCCGCTTCACGCCGCCCCACCCCACGCTGCAGGTGACGGAGATCGCCGGCGGCATTGCGAGCAACATCGTTCCGGCCGCGTGCCACTTCGGCTTCGAGGTGCGGGCTCTACCGGGCCTCGATGCCGACGCCATCGAGCGCCGCCTTACCGAATTCGCCCAAACGGACTGCCTGCCCGCCTTGCGCCGCGTCGCCCCTGAGGCGGACGTGATCATCCGCCAGACGAACCGCGTGCCGCCGTTTGCGGCCGATTCGTCATCCGACATCGTCGCGCTGGCCTTGAAGCTTGCCGGCGAGAACGCCACCGAGGCCGTCTCGTATGCCACCGAAGCCGGGCTTTTCCAGGCAGCCGGTGTGCCCTCCGTCGTCTGCGGGCCGGGAGACATCGCCCAGGCCCACACTGCCGACGAATGGATCGCGATTTCGGAGATCGAGCGCTGCCTGGCCTTTCTGAGCCGCCTGGCAGATTGGGCTGAGACGTAACGCACAACGGCATCGCTGCCAGGTGTTGCGCATACGCGGTTAGCATCGCGTCTCACCATTGGAGCAGAGCAAGCCGGCGGGCACCCTCATGCTTCGTCATGGGGGCGCCGACATCAGCGAGGCGTCCGCCAATAAAAAAAGGCCGCTTGGGGTGCGGCCTTTAAAGTTTTGTTTTTAGTGGAGAGTGCTTCGGATATCCAAACGCTTCGGACTAATCACTGTCGCCAGCCTGGTGACTGAAAGCTGCCGGCGCAACGCGGACGCAACTTCGGGGACACGGAGAGAAACGCCGGACCGGCCTGCTCGTGGCCCACCCGACGACACGGCAAAACGATGGGACGCGGACAACTGACCAAGCCAAGCAGCCTGAGGCTTTGACCCGTCCATTTGCGGAATGCGGACGGCCAGCTCCCCAGGCTCCCCGGAGCTTGCAAAATTTTCGGATCGAGACTGTCCCGCCGCCGAACGGAGCTCCGGACGCTCGGACACATGCCCCCGGCTGCCGCCGGCGAGTGCACCCGATGCGACCTCGAGCTTGCTTCGTTCGGCTTTGAGCTTATCCCTCAGCCTTCGGATGGTGGAGGGATCGGAGACGCCGAGAGCCTTGATGGCTGTGGTCGGCTTCAGCTCCGGATCTGCATCCATCAGCTCAGCGATTCGGCGCAGCTGTGCGCGATCATCGAGCCCGCTGCCTCTCGGTCGGCCGCGGCGGCCATTTCTAGAAGGCATAATCCGGCGTCCATTCATCACGATTCGATTGCGATGAATCTTGATAAATTTCAGACGGCCTTGCCAAGGAGAAAAATGAGCAACGACAAATAGAAGCAAGGTTGTATTGAGAAATGTTGCGAAAAAGATTCCCTTCGCACACTGACGCGCGTCGCGTTTCAAAAAAGGGAGATCTCCGCCTTCGGGGCGGGCCTATTCAATGAAGCCGCGCATGCGCGCGAGATGAGCGAGCTTGACTTCCGGCCTAGCGCCCATCTGCCCGATGATCTCCGCGGCCGCGAAACTGCCGATCTGGCCTGCGGTCTTAAGATCGCACCCTCGCGCGAGCCCGAACAGGAAACCCGCCGCGTAGAGGTCTCCCGCGCCGGTGGTATCCACCACCTTGGCCACGGGCTCGGCCGAAACGAGAACCGGCGTGCCTTCGGATACGATCACGGATCCCTTCTCGCTGCGCGTCAGCACGGCGAGCCGGGTGTCGCGCGCCACGTGCCGCACGGCCTCGTCGAAGCTCGTGGTCTCGTAGAGGGCCAGGATCTCGCTTTCGTTGGCGAACAGGATGCCGATGCCGGAACGGATGAGCGCCAGGAACTCGCTTCTGTGCCTGTTGACGCAGAACGAATCCGAGAGCGTAAGCGCAACGCGCCGCCCACCGCTGTTCGCAATCGCGACCGCCTGCCGGAAGGCCGCCTTGGCCTCCTCGCGATCAAACAGATAGCCCTCGAGATAGATGATGTTGGATCTGCGGATGACGTCGGGATCCACCTCGCCCTGGTCGAGATCGGTGCTGATCCCCAGGAAGGTGTTCATTGTCCGCTGCCCGTCCGGGGTGACGAGAATGAGCGAGCGCGACGTGGCCCGGTCAGTGTCCACCACGGCCGGGGTGTTGAAGGCGACCCCCGCGGCGCGGATATCGTGGCGGAAGATGCGGCCGAACTCGTCTTCGCTCACCTTGCCGATAAAGGCCCCGCGGCCTCCGAGCGACGCGATACCGACCGCCGTATTGGCGGCCGACCCTCCGGAGATTTCGATCGCCGGACCCATGTCGCTGTAGATGGCGGCAATCGTCTCGGTATCGACGAGCCGCATGTGTCCCTTGGGGGCGCCGTGCCGGTCTAGAAAGCTGTCATCGCAGCGCCCGATGATGTCGACGATCGCGTTTCCGATCGCGACCACGTCGAATTGCGTGCCTGACATAGTCTGGATCTCCCTCCCCGTGCGCAAACCGCGCACTATAGGCATCGAGGCAGGAGACGCAACGCACGTGTCCACGGCACCGGACAGCCGTCTTCCCTACCGGGATCGCGCTGCCGAGCTTCCCTCTCTCGCCATCATGGCGAGCGCGATGAGGAGCCGCTCCGCCAGCGCGCCTTCCAGGGGACCGGCGAGCCGAGCGGACCGCGCCGCCGCCGTAATGCGCCGCAGCGCTTCCGACAGCCGCACAGCACTCCACAGGCGGCATTGCTCCGCGAAGGCGTTTTTCTGCTTGAAGTGCAGCGGCGGCCGCATCTGGCGTAACGCATCGTCGAGCGTGCGGCCCCGCTCCATTGCCGCCCGCACGCGATGTAGCCGCTGAAAATGGCGCTGCGTGGCGGCGATGATCGTCTGCGCGCTTTCGCCGGCCGACACGGCGCGCCCACACTCCGCAACCGCGCGCTGCACAAGACCCGATGCGGCCGCGAACGTCACGCGCTCGACAGCAAGCTCCGAAACATCACCGACGACGGCCTCTACGTCGTCGACGCCGATCTCCGCCTTCGGTCCCGCATAGAGGAGAAGCTTCTCGATCTCGCCGCGCGAGAGCGCCCGATCCGCACCGAGACGCTCGACAAGCGCTTCCCGTGCTTCCGGCGTGATCGTGGCGCCGGCGTCCCGCACCATGTCGCGGATGAGGTTATCGAGATCCTGCACTGCATCCGCATAGCAGGCCACCGCGGCCGTCACCGGCGATTTCTCGAACAGCGAGCGCAGAGCCTCGTCCGGCTTGAGATTTCCCGCTTCGACGATGAGCACGCCTTCGAGCGCGGCCCCCTCGACGAGCGGCCGCAGAGCCGCCGCCGTCACCCGCCGGCTAGCCACGGTACGGACGATCTTCGGTCCCCCGAACATCGGCACTGTCCCGAGTTCGACAGCGAGCCGCTCTATGCCTCCTTCGAGATCGGCATCATCGAGCCGGATTACCTCGCCCGGCGGATCGAACCGGGCCGCCACCGCCTTGGCCAGCGCTTGCGCCCGCTCGCTGATGAGCCCCGCGTCCGCCCCGAAAAACAGGACAGCCCGGATCTTTGGATCGGGTGATGACAGAAAGGCCTGGGCCTGATGCGCCTTAACCGCGACCATGGGCGGACGCGCGCCTAGGCCGCGTTGGAGAGGTGCGCCGAAAGCCTGGCCTTGAGATCCTCGGCGATCACCTTCGCCGCGCGATCCTCCGCATCTTCACGCGCGCGCACATTGGAGAAGATCGACTTGTTGCGCTCGAAGCTCGCGCGGCCGTAGCTCGTGCCCGAGAGCAGGACAGCCCGATCGGAAATGCGGACGAGTTGGAACTTGGCTTCGACGTTGTAGATCTGACCGCGGGATTCACCATCCAGCTTGACCAGCGTCGAGGTCACGCTCTCGCGGATCGCCACCTCGAGGCGCGTGTCGGGCTCGATCGCCTCGCCGCCGCCGCCGGTGGCATGAAAGATGAGCTCGTTACGGATTTGCTGGCCAACGCGACCCGGAATGGACGCCACTGAAACGCGCGCCAGCCGCTCGTCGGCCTGCGCGCCGCCGAACGCCGACGAGCCGTAAAGGGGACGAAACCCGCCATTGCCGCATCCGGCCAGCACCGGTGCGACAAGCACGGCCGTGAGCAGCAGCCGCGACATGGCCCGCCACCCGCCTGCCGCGCGGCTCAAATGGCTTTTGGTGCCGCCGCTCGAACGCATGATCCCGCCTGCCTCAACCCGCGACCGCTTCGAGCCTTATGAATCCGAAGGACGAAACCAGCCTCGCCACCTTTGGAGTCAGCACGCTCTAGCCAACCACGTTCACGATTCTTTGCGGCACGACGATGATCTTTTTCGGCTCACGCCCATCGAGCGCCCGCACCACCGGCTCGAGCTTCAGGGCCGCGGCCTTGATCTCGTCTTCCGCAGCATCGCGCGCAATGAGAAGCTCATCGCGGCGCTTGCCATTCACCTGTACGGCAATGGTGATCTTATCGTCAACGAGCAACCCGGCATCGACCGCCGGCCAGGGCTGATTGGCCAGCAACGTGTTGTATCCGAGCCGCGCCCAGCACTCCTCACCGAGGTGAGGCATCATCGGGCCGATCATCTGCACGAAGAGCTCGCCGGCCTCCCGCAGCGCCCAGGCCATGCCCTCGCTTTCTTTATTGGCTCCAGCCTTCGCCACCGCTGCCGAGATGGCGTTCGCGAACTCGTAGATCTGCGCGACGGCCACGTTGAAGCGCAGGGCTTCGAAGCTGTGCGCCACCGCATGGACCGACTTGTGGGCGGCGCGCCGGAGCGCCAGGGCCTCGACTGAGAATGCCGCAGGTTGAGGCGCCCCTGGGCCTGCCGCCTTCCCGGCAACATCCTCGACCAGGCGCCAGACCCGCTGCACGAAGCGCCCGGCACCCTGAATGCCAGCCTCCGTCCACACCACGTCGCGCTCCGGCGGGCTATCCGAGAGCATGAACCAGCGGGCGCAGTCCGCGCCCCAGCTCTCGATGATGTCGTCCGGATCGACGAGGTTCTTCTTCGACTTCGACATCTTCTCGATGGACCCGATCATGGCCGGCTTGCCAGTGGCCGCCTCTACGGCCCGCCGCGCGCCGCCTTCGCCTTCGAGGAGCACCTCGCTCGGCAGCAGCCAGCCCCCGCCTTCGGACTTATAGGTCTCGTGCGTCACCATCCCCTGCGTGAACAGCGCCGCGAACGGCTCGCGCAGGTGCTTTGCCCCGTGGCCGGTATCCGAAATGGCCCGGAAGAAGAAGCGCGAGTAGAGAAGATGCAGAATCGCGTGCTCGATGCCTCCGATGTACTGGTCGACGGGCAGCCAGTAATCCGCCCATTCGGCCTCGATCGGCTCCGCTGCATGAGGCGCCGTGAAGCGCGCGAAATACCAGGAGCTATCAACGAACGTATCCATCGTGTCCGTTTCGCGCTCCGCGGGCTGTCCGCACTTGGGGCAATCCACGTGCTTCCAGGTCGGATGCCGGTCGAGGGGGTTGCCCGGCTTATCGAAGCTCGCATCGTCCGGCAGCCTGACGGGCAGATCCTGGGCCGGCACCGGAACGATGCCGCAGCTCTTGCAATGGATGATCGGAAACGGGCAGCCCCAATAGCGCTGCCGCGAGATTCCCCAGTCGCGCAGCCGGTAGTTCACCTTGCGCCGGCCGACGGGCTTCCCCGCGAGAGAAAGCTCCTCGAGCCGCTTCGCCGCCGCCTCAAAGGCCTCCTCCGTCGAGAGCCCATCGAGAAAGCGCGAGTTGATCATCGTCCCGTCGCCATCAACGGCCTCATCGTCAACCGTGAACCCGTCAGCGTTCGCGCCCGGCGGCAGAATGACGGGAATGACCGGAAGCCCATAGGCGCGCGCGAAATCGAGGTCGCGCTGGTCGCCGGCGGGACAGCCGAAAATGGCGCCGGTGCCGTAGTCCATGAGGACGAAGTTCGCCACATAGACCGGCACCTGCCACTCGGGATCGAACGGATGCACCGCCCGAATGCCGGTGTCGAAGCCGCGCTTCTCGGCGCTTTCGAGATCAGCGACCGAGGTGCCCATGCGCCGGCATTCGTCGCAGAATGCCGCCAGCTCGGGATTGCGGGCTGCCGCCGCTTTGGCCAGCGGATGATCCGGCGCGATGGCCATGAACGAGGCGCCGAACAGCGTATCGGGCCGGGTCGTGTAGATCTCGAGCTCGGAATGCCCTTCCGGTGCCGACGTGGCATCGAGCGCCCATCGCACCAGCATGCCTTCCGAGCGCCCGATCCAGTTCGCCTGCATCAGGCGCACCTTCTCCGGCCACTTGTCGAGCGTGCCGAGCGCTTCGAGAAGCTCATCGGAATAGGCGGTGATCTTGAAGAACCACTGCGTCAGCTCCCGCTGCTCGACGAGCGCGCCCGAGCGCCAGCCCCGCCCATCGATCACCTGCTCGTTGGCGAGCACCGTATGGTCCACCGGATCCCAGTTGACCTTGGAGCTCTTCCGATAGGCGAGACCCTTCTCGAAAAGGTCGAGGAAGAGCGTCTGCTGGTGCTTGTAGTAATCGGGGCTGCAGGTGGCGATCTCCCGGCTCCAGTCGAGCGAGAGTCCCATAGAACGGAGCTGCCCCTTCATCGTCTCGATGTTGGCATAGGTCCATTCGGCAGGATGCGTCTTGCGCTCGATGGCCGCGTTCTCTGCCGGCATGCCGAACGCATCCCAGCCCATCGGATGCAGCACGTTGAAGCCCTGGGCCCGCTTGAAGCGCGCCACCACGTCTCCCATGGCGTAGTTGCGCACATGCCCCATGTGGATACGCCCCGAAGGATACGGGAACATCTCGAGGACATAGCACTTGGGCCGGCTGCGATCGTCGGAGGCTCGGAAGATCTGGCCCTCGTCCCAGATCTTCTGCCAGTGCTTCTCGCGTGCAGGCGCGTTGTACCGTTCGGTGGGCATGGGAGCGTTTCGTGCTTTCGGTGTTCAGGTTGGGCGCGTACTAAGCCCCAAAGGGCCGTGCGGTTCAAGGCGACGACGGGGAGAAAATCGCGCGCCGGCAGGGGATGCGGCGGAGCGCGCCGAGCGCTCCGAAATTGCCATCCCACGGCCCGAGTGACGGCGACAAAAGCGACATCTACCATGTTAGATGTTGATATGATTGGGCTTTGCCGTCACACCCTGCTGAGGACGCTCCGCACTGGACAGGGGCATCCTGCCGCAAGGATCGTCACGTCGCTTTCTGCCGCTGCCGGGCGAGAGCCCGGTGTCCGGCCGACCGAATGGAAAACCGATGACCGCTACCGCCGCACAGTCTCCCGCCGCCGCCATCGCCGACATCGAGCAGCGCATCGCCGCCGCAGCGCGCGAGGCGGGGCGCGATCCATCGGCCGCGCACCTGATCGCGGTCACCAAGACCTTCGATGCCGACGCCATCATCCCCGCTCTCGAAGCCGGCCATCGCCTATTCGGCGAGAACCGCGTGCAGGAGGCAAAAGCCAAGTGGCCAGCACTGCGCGAGCGCTATCCGGACCTTGCCCTGCACCTCATCGGCCCCTTGCAGTCCAACAAGACTCGCGAGGCCGTCGCCCTGTTCGACGCTATCCATACCGTTGATCGCCCGAAGATCGCGCGCGCCATCGCCGAGGAGCAGAAGCACCAGGGCAAGCGCCTCAAGCTTTTTATTCAGGTCAACACCGGAGAAGAGCCGCAGAAGGCGGGCATTCCCCCCAAGGAGGCCGCCGCTTTCCTCGCCCACTGCCGGGACGAATTGGGTCTGGAGATCGCCGGCCTCATGTGCATTCCTCCCCAGGAGGAGGAGGCTGCCGTTCATTTCGCGTTCCTGGCGAAGCTCGCGGGCGATCTCGGCCTTTCCGAGCTCAGCATGGGCATGAGCGGCGACTTCGAGACGGCGGCGGCTTTCGGCGCCACCTACGTTCGCGTCGGCTCCGCCATCTTCGGTGCCCGCTGAGCCTCGATAATCTTCTCGCAGCTTATCCACTGCTCGCGCAACCCGCGCCGCCCGGGTTGCAACGGCCGATGCTAGCCTTTGGCCGGTGATTCGCTTTTGTAGCTCCTGCCCAGGAGCAGAGAGGCCGGCATGACAGCAACTGCCCTCAAAGTGGCCGAGATCGAGGCCGACGCCGCTGCCGCCGATGCTGCGCGCGACGCCCGTGCCGAAGTTCTGGAAAAAGCCGCCGCGAAATCCCGCACGCAGCCCGCGCGCCGCAAAGCGCCGCGGAAGCGCGCTTCCGACGGCTGGCATCGCTTTGTCGTCGACATCTGGATCACCGACTTCAACTTCACCGAATTCGGCATCTACAAGCGCTCGCGCAACCGCGCCAAATCCCGCCAGTTCACGACCGACATGGATATCTTCGGCGAGATTACCGAGGACGGAAAGCGCACCGGGGTCTTCGGATATCGCGAGGACGCCTGGAAGAAGGCCGAGGGGATGGACAAGCGGCTCGTCTTCAAGCTGTTCACCGAAAGCTTGAACTGGCGCGCCACCATGGACCTGATGGTCGGGCGCTCCCTGCAGCAGACCATCGGCGCCCGCGGCCTACCGGTGATGACCTACTCCATCAACACCAGCGACGATAAGTACATCATCTATCTCGAGCGCTCGGCAAGCAAATGGCCGTTCATGCCAGAGAATTTCTCGTTCTTCATCGTCGATAGCTCCGGGACGCCCGAGTTTTACCGCCTGAAGCGGGCCTTCATAAACCTCGGCGGCGATTACGCGCTGATCAATCAGCACGGGGAAACCGTCGGCTATCTCGACGGCCGGGTGTTCTCGATCGGCGGCAAGTGGAAAGGCCAGGTACGGGCCGGTGCCGACAAGCGCCTTCTCACCGTGCTGAAGCTATTCGGCGCCATGATGATCTTCAACGGCGACTGCCGTCGCCACATGCGGCGCCTTTATAAAGGCATGCTCGCCGGCAAGGTGACGCCGAAGCTCGACCGCCAAGAGGCCGATCTTTACATGAACCCCCGCCGCGTCCGCTGAGCCGGCTTAACGCCGCCGCAGCGTGAGCAGCGGACGCCTCCTGCTCAATGGAGCGTATTGGAGGCCGAAGGCGTCGTCACGGGCACGTCCTTTCCGGTCGCCTCGCTGGCGACCGGGCCGCCGAACTCCGCGAGCCATCCGTCGATCTCCCGCAGCTCTTCGACGAACATAGAGAGCCGCCCCGAGATCTTGTCGATGAAGTGCTCGGCCAGCGTCGGATCCGCCGTCATCAGCGCCAGCATCTCGGAGCGCGTGATCCTGAGCGCCCGGACTGGCGTGCGCGCCACCACGGTGGACGTACACTCCGTCTCGATCAGCATGGTCATCTCGGCAATAAGCGCACCGGCCGGGATCGCTTCGTTACCGCCGGCCTCGAGCCCCGGACCTTCCGTGCGCACCGCCTCTCCCGAAACCAGAAGCACCGCCGCGTCGGCTTCGTCATGCGCCGCCACGATCACGTCGCCGGGCTTGTAGACGATGCGATCTGCGCGCCGCGCGATCTCGGAAAGCTGCAGCGGCTTCAGCCCCTGGAACAGGGGCACGTTGAGGAGTGGAAGCACGAGCGCATCGGTGGCCATTGCCAGATCCCCGCCATCAAACTTGGTCGAGGGGAAAGCTCATGCGATTCGGCCTTTCGGTCCAGGCTCGGCGCGAGGGGCTGTTGATTGCGCTCGAACAAGCTGTTCAAGACATCAGCCGGTAGCCGCCGGTCTCGGTCACGAGGATCTCCGCATTCGACGGATCCTTCTCGATCTTCTGCCTCAGCCGGTAGATGTGCGTCTCGAGCGTGTGCGTGGTGACGCTGGCGTGGTAGCCCCACACCTCGTGCAGCAGCGTCTCGCGCGAGACCACCTTGTCCCCCGTCCGGTAGAGAAACTTGAGGATCGCCGTCTCCTTCTCGGTCAGGCGGATCTTGCCGCCCTTCTCGTCGATCATCAGCTTGGAGGCCGGCTTGAACGTGTAGGGCCCGATGGTGAATATCGCGTCCTCGCTCTGCTCGTGCTGGCGGAGCTGGGCGCGGATGCGCGCCAGCAGC
>NZ_DAIQCD010000008.1:0-113413 GCF_036780825.1 Hyphomicrobium sp.
ATAAGAATGGGGACGGGACGGGGGATCGGACGCGCGGCCGTGCTTGCCGGAGCGCTTGCGCTGGGCGCGCAGGTCGCCGGTGCGCAGGAAGCCGCGGAGCCGGCGGATACGGAGCTGCCGGAGGTCGACGTCATTCAGCAGAAGGCCGTGCAGCAAAAGGCGGCGCCTGCGAAGAAGAAGGCCGTGGCCAAGCAGGCGCCGGCGCCGCAGCCGCCGCCCGCTTTCGAGCCACCGCAGGAACCCTTCGATGAGTTCGGCGGCGCCGTGGGAGAGTTCGTGCGGATGGCTCCGCTCGGTGGCAGCGAAATTCCTCGCGCCAAGGTTCCAAGCAGCGTTTCGACGGTTTCGTCTCAGGACATTGAGACCGACGGCACGCAGCAAGTGCAGCAGGTTCTCCAGCAGCACGTGCCAGGCGTCATTCTTTCCGACGCGGCTGGCAACCCGCTTCGCGCGGAGGTTTCCTACCGTGGTTTCGACGCCTCGCCGGTGGGCGGGCGCTCGCAGGGGCTGGCGGTCTATCAGAACGGCGTGCGCATCAATGAGGCGTTCGGCGATACGGTCAACTGGGACCTGATCCCGACCAACGCCATCGATTCGATCACCGTCGCTAGCAACAATCCGGTGTTCGGCCTCAACGCCATCGGCGGCTCCGTCAGCATCATGATGAAGGACGGCTTCAGCTATCAAGGCGGGGAAGTCGATATCATGGCCGGCTCGTTCGGCCGCAAGCAGATCGGCGTGCAAGCCGGCGGCCAGGTGGGAGGCGTTGGAGCGTACATCGCCGCCGAAGGGCTCGAAGAGGATGGTTTCCGTGACTTTTCGGATGCCGAGATCAAGCGGCTCTACGGTGATATCGGCTTCAAGGGGAGCAACGGCGAGCTGCATCTCAGCTTGACGGCGGCGGACAGCTCTGTCGGCGTCACGGCAGCCGGACCGCTGCAGCTTCTGCGCCAGCGCTGGGCGAACACCTTCACCTCGCCACAGGATACGGATCTCGAAGTGTTCATGCCGACGATCTCCGGTGAGATCAAGGCGACGAATACGCTGACGTTCTCCGGACTTGCCTACTACCGCCGGTTCAAGTCGAACGTCATCGACGGCAACCTCTCCGAGGTGGATGAGTGCGAGGTCGCCGGCGAGGAGTATCTCTGCGTCGAGGAGGACGATCTGCCTCCGGGAGAGACGGAGCGCAGGCTGCGGCGCCTGGATGGCAGCTTCATCGAGGAGGACGACGTCGAGGAGCCGCTGGGATCGATCGAGCGCATCAACACCAAGGCGAAAAGCTGGGGCGGCACCGTGCAGGCCGTCGAGAAGTCGCCGTTGTTCAACCGGCCGAACCAGTTCCTGGTCGGTGCCAGCTATGATCATGGTGAAGTGGATTACGATACCTCGAGTGAGCTCGGGACGATCGGACCCAAGTTCGTCGTCGAAGGGTCGGGCATCATCGTAGGAGGCCCGTCGCTCATTGCGCCGCGCGCTCTCAAGACCGAGAATGACTACTGGGGCGTCTATTTCTCGAACACCATGGATGTCACGGATCAGCTCGCGCTGACGGTCGGCGGCCGCTACAATCACGCCACCATCAAGATGAAGGACCTCACCGGCAACTTCGACGAGCTTAACAAGACGAACAAGTATGACCGGTTCAACCCCATGGCGGGCGCTACCTACAAGCTTCTGCCCGGGCTTTCTCTCTATGGCGGCTATTCCGAGGCGAACCGTGCGCCGACGGCAGCCGAGCTTGGCTGCGCCGAGCCGGAGTTCCCGTGCTTCATCGAGAGCTTCCTCACCGACGATCCGCCGCTGAAGCAGGTCGTCTCGCGCACGGCAGAGATCGGTTTCCGTGGCGAAAGCCGGAGCTACGACGGCCAGCGCCTCACGTGGAGCGCCGGGCTGTTCCGCACGCTCAATGAGGATGACATCCTGAACGTGGCTGCCGAGCAGACGGGACGCGGCTACTTCCTCAACGCGGGCGATACGCTCCGCCAGGGCGTCGAGCTTGCCGCCACTTATGAGACGCGCCGCTTCCGGGTGTACGGTTCGTACGCCTTCATCGATGCGACGTTCGACAGCAACGTCGTGCTGCCGGCGCCCAATACGCCAGGCGGGACGGAGGATTGCCCCGACGCAGAGGATGAGGATGGTGAGGGCGTGCCGCAGTGCAATTTCGTGCGCTCGGGCGATCGGCTGCCGGGCATCCCGCGGCACCGCCTCAAGGCCGGGTTCGAATACTGGATCACGCCTCAGTGGAAGTTCGGTTCGGACCTCATCGCCGCCAGCAACCAGATCTTCTTCGGTGACGAGGCCAACAACAACAAGCCACTCGGCGGATATTGGCGCGTGGACCTGCACACCTCCTATGACATTACCGAGAACGTGCAGGTGTATGGCCTCGTGAGGAATCTGTTCAACCAGAAGTACGGCATCTACGGCACCTATTTCGATGCCGAGGAGGCTGCCGAAGCTTCCAACGCCATCGATGAAGACGGCGACGTTCGCTCCATCGGGCCGTCGATGCCCTTCGCAGCCTACGGCGGTGTGAAGATTAGGTTCTAAACTACGCCAAGACCCAGCCCGAACGGCTGAGGACGACAAGGTGAGAAGCGGGCGGCTGGTTCAGCCGTCCGCTTCTTGCGTTTTGCGTTGTGGAGGGCCGCGTGCCGGGGGCGATCGCTCCGCAATGCGTGGCCGAGATCCATGCCGGCGCGCGGGCCCATCCTTCATGGCCGCCTCCGTTCATTGGCGGCGATCGCTTGCGATTGAATGATTGTGAGCTCGAATCGGCGCGTTGTTTCACCGGAACCAAAAACCTAAGTCATGCTTTTGAATGGCTTCCGTAATTATACGGATGTGAAATAGCGTACGTGTATTTCCTCGAGTATATATGGTGAAAATACTTAGGTGTTAGTTCCTGGATGATGACAGTTCATACGGATATTTGACGAAAGTTAGATGCTCCCGCGCAACATCAGGATTCTTTCTTGGATCCCGAGTGAAATCGGGAATTAGTGCCATTGTTCGTTCCTTCCTCTCCCGGATAGCTCAAGTTTGGCAACAACGTGGCCAACCGGTGCAACGCTTCACCGGAAATGTCCTATGGGGGTTCGTTAATGGGAGTGGGATGGATGCCGAGGACTAGGATCCTAGGAACAAAATTCGCGCTGATGGCGAGCGTGGCGTGCTTCGCTTCGACAGCCGCGTTTGCGCAGCAGGCGGCGGAGCCGGCGGACGGGGACCTGCCGGAGGTCGAAGTCATCCAGAAGAAGGCGCCTGCGGCCAAGAAGGCAGCGCCGGTGGCCAAGAAGGCTTCTCCAACGCCGATGCCGCCGCCGACCTCTTCGGCCCAGGCTGATTATGCCGATGAAGCTCCGGCGCTCGAGAACTCGCCTTACGGGGCAGCCGCCAGCGGTGGCGCCGCTGCGCGCGCCGAAAGCGGCCCGCTTTCGCCGATCAATGCGAAGGCCGTGCTGCCCGACGACCTTCAGAATCTCGCCGGCTCCGGCACGCGGGTGACCTCGGGTGATCTCGAGGAGCAGCGCCCGGCTACCAACCACGAGGCCCTGGCTCGCGTTCCCGGTGTCGTCACGGTGGCCGACGACGGCTTCGCGCGCCACGGCGGCATCGGCATGCGCGGCTCTGCGTTCCGCCGCTCGCGCAAGGTCCTCGTGATGGAGGACGGCGTTCCGATCAACTTCTCGACCTATCTGGATTCCTCCACCCACTACACGCCGCCGATGGAGCGTGTGGAGAGCATCGAGGTGTTCCGCGGTCCGATCGTGAACTATGGGCCGCTCAACAACCACGGCGTGGTCAACTTCCGCAACCTGTCGCCGTTCGGCGCCAATGAAACGGTGATCAAGGCAGGCATCGGCCACACCGAAGGTGCGGACAAGAGCGTCAACAACTTCCGTCACGTTCATACGCGCCAGAACCTCGGCAACGTGGGTGTCGTGGCGTCGTACTCTGGTGCGGACGCGGGTGGGGCTTGGGACGTCGAAGAACTCGGCTACAACGACTTCTACGGTGCTATCGGCTTCCGCGGCTCGCGCCAGGATCTCACGATCTCCGGCGGGTTCTTCCGCCAGCGCGACACCTACGATGAAGACAACATCGAGGATCAGGAGGACCTGTTCAGGTTCCGCCGCAACAAGACAGCGGCAGCCCGGGCTGGCGCCCTCGACGAGGATGCGACGTGCTGCCGGAATCTCAGCAGCTACAATGCCGACTTCTACCGGCTTCAGCTCGCTCATAACCTCTACATCGACCAGAATACGACGCTGACGACGCGCATCTACGGCAACGACCATGAGCGCGCGCGCTTCTACGCTGAAGACGGCGACAGCTTCGACGAGCTGGAGATGGAAGGGCGGGATCGCCGCTATCGGAACTACGGAGCCGATTCGCGGATCGAGTTCGCCAACCTGCCGCTGTTCGGCGGGATGAGCCATACGGTTCAGGCTGGCATCCGCTACGAAGAGCATCGTTTCTCCAACAAGAACCGGGTCGGTGAGGAAGGCCAAAAGCTGACCTTCGGAAATCGCGGTGAGATTGACGAGCAGCAGAAGCTTGAAGCCGATGCGTTCGCCGCCTTCGTTCAGACGGCGGTGCGCGTAACGCCTTCGCTGACCGTGACGCCGGGTGTTCGCTTCGAAAGCTATGACATCAGCTTCAACAACATCACCGAGGGTTTTAGCGGCAGCGCTGACTATGACCACGTTCTGCCGGCGATCGGTTTCGCCTGGGAGGCGATGCCGCGGACGACGTTCTACGGCGGTTACCATCGGGGACTAACTCCGCACATCGTGCGCGACGTGCTGGAGGCGGATGAGGACATCTTCATCGCGCCAGACGAGGAGATCGGCGACAACTTCGAGATCGGCGTGCGCACCACGGCTATGCGCGGCGTGACGCTCGACATGGCCTACTTCCACAACCGCATTGATAACTATCAGTTCGGTGAGGCCTTCCAGAGCGACACAGGCGATCGCGTGTTCTCCGCGCTCGACAAGGTGGTGCTGCAGGGCTTCGAGATCTACGGTCGCCTGGATAGCCAGCCCTTCACCGGTGGCCCGTGGAACGTGTTCGGAGAAGCGACCTACACCTACGTGGACGCTGAGATCAAGAAAGGCGTCAACGAGGACGAGGACAGCGTCGCCGGAAATCGGGTACCCGAAGCGCTCCGGCACTTCGCAAACCTCACCCTCGGTGTTGAGCACCGTGCGGGCTGGGATGCGAGCCTGACCTGGACCTATCGCGGCGACTACCACACCGACGTGGACAACTCGTCCTACGCCGACGAGGGTCTCGTGCCGGATGTGTGGCTGCTCTCGGCGCGTACGAACTACAAGCTCACCGACCAGCTCACGCTGTGGGCCGCCGGCCAGAACCTGACCGACGAGTTCTACATCACGGATCGCTCGGACGGTGTGAAGCCCGGCGTCGGCCGTACCCTCTGGGCCGGTTTCACGCTCAAGTTCGACTAGAGCCTAATCGTTCCCGGCGAGCGCACGCGCCCGCCGGGAACGTGAACAGTCTCTCAAGTAAGGACGACATGGAGCGCGTTTCCACCGCAAAGGCGAGACCACGACGTGTGAGCGCGCTCTAAGACCCAAGACCCAAGACCCAATCTGCACACGACGAAACCTTCGAGCCTAGGAGAGGGGTATCCCGACCTAGGCTCGGAGGTTTCTTTTTTGTGGCAATCAACGCCTCGGGCTGTTGGCGTGGCTGTTGGATCAGGTCTTCGCTTCGGCTTTTGCCGCCTATAAAGTGAAACACGGGGCGCGCTAGGCGGGGCCGAGAGGCCGCGGCGTTTGATCTCACGAATCGCGCGTGCTCGGAGCCCGCGAACGTAGGATTATAAAAAGGCGTCCGGGGACTGATCGTTACGAAGCTGGCCGGCTTGGCGAGAGAGCCGAGGCTGGGTGCCCGCGCCGTCGGCAGTCGGGCTCGGACTTGTCACGGCGCATGCCCTGGGGCATGGATCGCGGCCAGCATACCAAAGTCGAACTCGGGGGAAGGATACCCATGGCAAAGAAGAAGATCCTCATCACCTGGCCCTTGCCGGAGGCCGTCATGGCCCGAGCGCGCGAGACCTACGACGTGATCGCGCATGGCGATGATCCGAAGATCACGATCGACGAGATGCTCGAGGCGGCCAAGACCGTCGATGCGCTCCTGATCACGCTGAACGAGAAGTGCCGCAAGGACGTCGTCGACCGGATTCCCGAGCACATCAAGTGTATCTCGACGTTTTCGATCGGCTTCGATCACATCGATCTCGACGCCTGCAAGGCACGGGGGATCAAGGTCGGAAACGCGCCGCATGGCGTCACGGTCGCGACGGCGGAGATCGCCATGCTGCTGCTGCTAGGCTCGGCGCGCCGCGCGTCCGAGGGCGAGCACATGATCCGCGCCCGGTCATGGCCGGGCTGGCAGCCGCTGCAACTCGTGGGCCAGCGGCTCGACGGCAAGAAGCTCGGCATCTACGGCTTCGGCAAGATCGGCCAGGCGCTCGCCAAGCGTGCGCGCGGCTTCGACATGGAGATCCATTACTACGATATCTACCGGCAGCCGCCCGAGAAGGAGAGGGAGCTCGGTGCGACCTATCACGAGAGCCTCGACAGCCTGCTCGCCATCTCGCAGTTCTTCTCGATCAACGCGCCCTCGACGCCAGAGACGCGCGGCTTCTTCAACAAGGCGACCATCGAGAAGCTGCCGCAGGGAGCCATCGTCGTGAACACGGCGCGCGGCGATCTCGTCAACGACGAGGATATGATTGCGGCGCTGAAGTCGGGACGGCTCGGCTATGCCGGTCTCGACGTGTTCGCCGGCGAGCCGAACATCAACGAAGGCTATTACGATCTGCCGAACACGTTCCTGTTGCCGCATCTCGGATCGGCGGCCGTCGAGGCGCGCAACCAGATGGGGTTCGAGGCGCTCGACAACATCGACGCTTTCTTCGCCGGCAAGGAGATGCCCTTCAAGCTCACGTGAGCGGGCGTGCTGGCTGCGATAGAAAACGGGGCAGGTTGCGGATCAGCAGCGTGCCCCGTTCGCTTTTGTGGCGCCGAGGTGGCGACTGCGATGAGGCGGCCGTGAGTGGTGCCGGATGCTCGGTGTCATGGCCGCGCTTCGGCGCGCTTCCTCAGGTCCGTCTGGGCGGTGCGCACGCGCGCAAGCATGTCACGCACCATGTCGCGGGCGGCGAAATCGCAGGCAGCGGGGCTGCTGTAGCTGTGCTCGTAGTCGCGAGCGAGGCGGGGGAAGACGGCTTCGCCGAAGCGCTGGTTGGCCTTGCTTCCGGTCATGAACGCGGTCTGGCGCTCGTCGATGTAGGTGTCGAGCTCGGAGATTTCCGCGGCGGTAAGGGGGCCGTTGCACTTCACCGCGATGATGCGGGCCGCGATGGCGCCGCCGATCGACGCCTCGGTGCCGGGCCAGCGCGAGGAGGCGGCCGAAGCGGCGGAAGCGAGCAGG
Organism: Hyphomicrobium sp.; assembly: GCF_036780825.1. Lineage (GTDB taxonomy): Bacteria > Pseudomonadota > Alphaproteobacteria > Rhizobiales > Hyphomicrobiaceae > Hyphomicrobium_C. The sequence continues at coordinate 7,480 of NZ_DAIQCD010000008.1, forward strand.
GCGGTGCTGAGGAGCAGCGTCGCAGCACGCGTGGTCCACGGGTTACTCATGATCTACTCCGTTGTTACGCAAACCCAGAGCGTAGATCCGTTGACGCCGGATGACGCTGCCGTATGCGACCGGACACGGGAGAGAGAAAAGCCGCGCCGGGATGGAACCGGCTGGTGCGTTCGCCTCGCGTGCCTATGATGGGCAAAAAAACCAATTCTGAGGCCCGATCATGGCAGACGCGCTGGCTTCCCGCATTGCGGCAAAACGTGATCGATCCGCTTTGCCCGGGGGTGAGAGCAAGCCTTCGATCGGCCTCGTTCTCGGCGGCGGGGGTGCGCGGGGGCTTGCGCATATCCTCATGCTCGAGGTGTTCGATGAGCTTGGATTCAAACCGAAAATCATCGCAGGAACCTCGATCGGGGCCATCTATGGGGCAGCCTATGCTGCGGGGCTTTCGGCGGCCGACATTCGCGCCCATACCGAAGAGACCCTGACCAAGCGCTTCGGCCTCCTGCGCGATCTTTTTGCGGCACGCGTTCAGGTCTCGGGGCGCTTCCGCGATTTTTTCACGGCGCGGAGCGCGTTTCTGACCCCGGGTGCGCTGCTCGAGCTCGTCTTGCCGAAAGCTGTGCCGCAGACGTTCGAGGAGCTCTCCATCCCGTTGCGCGTGGTGGCGAGCGATTTCTACGCCCTCGAGGCAACGCAGTTCTCGACCGGACCGCTCCGGCCGGCGGTGGCGGCCAGCATGGCGCTGCCGGTGATCTTCGAGCCAGTGCTGATCGGCGGGCGGAGCCTCATCGACGGGGGACTGACCAATCCGCTGCCGTTCGATCTCATTGCAGGCGAAGCCGATCTCCTGGTTGCCATCGATGTCTCGGGGACGACGGTTCCGTCGCCTAAGCGCGCCCGGCCGACGGCGATCGAGGCCTTGTTCGCCTCGTCGTTCCTGTTCGAGCGCTCGATCGTGCGGGAGAAGCTCAAGGCGCGACGGCCCGATATCTACATCGATGCGGGAACCGGACATTTCCAGGCGCTGGAGTTTCTGAAGGTGCGTGAGATTCTGGCTGCGGCGGAACCAGCCAAAGCCGAGCTTCACGCGAAGCTTGATAGCGCGCTCATGCGCCACGGAACGGCCCCGATCAACGGCGGCTCATAGCGCTCAAGCCTGGCGCAAGCGGCATGGGCTCTACTCGCGCAGTCCGAGCTTGTGTGGGAGCGGCATGAAATGAGAGCCCGTCGTCGACCGGGTCTGGCGCGCGGCATCGCCGTTGGCCTTGGCCTTGTCGTGCTCGCCTGCGGCGTCCCGCGCGATGCGCTCAGCCAGGGCTTCGCGATCGATCTCGTGGCTCCGGGCATGAACCAGACCGAGCTTCAATCCGTCATGGGGCCGCCGAGCTACATCCAGGTGAAGGGTTTGCGGCAGGCCTGGCAGTTTTGCCCGCCGCGCAGCTTCCGCCGCTTCGTCGAGGATTTTCTCGACCGCGAGCGGGATCCCGACCTCTATGTCACCGTCTGGTTCGAGAGCGGCCGCGTGCGCCACATGCGGGCCTATCCGAGCCGTGTCATGGGCCGTTGCGAGGACTTCCTGGCAGCTTTCCGCTGGGAGGATGAGATCGATGGCGCCTATGCGACCGGCGGCTATCGATTGAAATAACTGGGCTGCGCCTGCCGATTGCTCAAGCATTGGCCCGCTTCAATGCTCGGTCGATCTCCGCGTTGATTTCCGCCATGGCGGCAACGGCTTCGGAGCGCATGTCATCCGGCACGCGGTCCGGGTGGTGCCGGGCTGCAAAGCTTCGCCGCAGCTTTGCAAGATCTCTCGGTGTATGGCCGCCTTTGGCGAGGACCGCCTTGAGCTTCAGCGCGGCCTCCTGTGGGCGGTCTTTCGGGCGCGCGCCATCCGCCTCACCCTCTCCGCCATAGGCGCGCACAAGGGATGCCGGCGCCACATATCCTTCCGCGACCGCGATGCCGCCGAGACTGCCAACACCGGGGCCCAACGGGCCTGGCCCATCGCTCAGGGGCTCGTTGCTCTCCGGGTCGAGCCGTGCCTCCTCGAGCGCCGCCTCGAAGGCGTGCTTTCTGGGTTCACGGCGCCGGCCCCGTATCGGCCAAACCACGGTTTGGGTCTCCCCGGGCGCAAATCGCCCTTGGGGGAGTGTGTTGGCCGTGCCTTGTTCGGGCCTTGCGGGTTGATGGGTGGTGCGGGATCAGCGGGGTACGCCGGCGTCTCAATCGCCCTCGGATGCAGTCTCGGCAGGGATCGTCTCTCGTGCGGGATGCGGCAGCAGGCGGACGGCAACGACCGTCGCATTGTCCTGGTGCGGATCCTTAAGCGCCTCGACGGCCCGTATCAATGCGGCGGCGACGGCATCGGCTCCGTCATCGCCATACGCCGTCACGATGCGTGCGATCTCCGCCGCCTCGAGGGTCTGCAGCCCGTCGCTCGCGAGAATGATGTAATCGCCGGGCTCGACCTTGAGCGGGCGGCGCGATACGTCGATCAGCTCGATGTCATCTCCGGTCACGGCTGAGCGCAGCATGTGCCGGCGCGGGTCGCGCTTCGCGTCCTGCTCGGAGATCGCTCCGGTCGCTGCCAGCCGGTCGAGCTCGGGCGCGAGTGAGTGATCCTCGTTGAGCATGGCGACCTCGCCGCGCCGATAGAGCATCAGCGGGCTGTCGCCAACGCTTACCCATTCGATGCCGTCCGCCGCGAACGTCACTCCGACGAGCGTCGAGCCCATGCCAGACAACATGGGGTCGGCCTCGACCGTTTCCGCGATCGCCCGGTTGGCTGCGCTCAGCGCTGCGACTAGGCGCTCCCGATTGGAGCCCGTGGCGGCGAGGAAAGCCTGGATGAAACGTTCACACGCCATGCGGCTCGCGAGTGCACCGCCGGTATGTCCGCCCATGCCGTCGGCCAGCACAGCCACCGCCGCTGCCCCATCGGTTGCGTCCGACAGGCAAGCGTTTTTCGTAACGTCAAACCCGCTCCAGAAGAGGGCATTGTCCTCCTGGTAGTTGCGGGCGCCTTTTGTGGCGCGGCTGGCGTGCTCGAAGGCTGGCATGCGATCTGGCGTGTCTCAGCTCTGCTCCTGTAGCGCCGCCCAGTCGAAATCGGGCCCGCAGAACGGCACGAACACGAGCTGTGTCCGGCCCATCGTGATCACGTCCATCTGGGCGAGCTCGACAGCGCCGGTCGGCCGCTTTTCATTGACCGAGACGACATTGGTCTTAGCAAGATTGGGCACGAAAAGAAATGATCGGTCCGCTGAATCGTAGCGGATATAGGCCTGCTCCTCGGCCGAGATGGCATCATCGCCGAAGTCGATCGGAATGCGGTTGCTGGCCGCCCGCCCCACGGTGTTGTTGCCCTCGAAGATTGGCCGGTACTGCCCGATGCCGGGACCGCCGACGATAACGAGCCAGCCGGCCACGGGGTCCCGGTCGAACGTGCCGCGCGCCACCTGCATCTTGCCGCGCACGAGCTTCGTCCGAGCGCCCGTATCCTCATCCTCGGGCTCCGCCTGAGCGGCGGCCCGAACGACGCGCGTGGTCGGCGGCGAATCGACTTCGATGTGGCGCTCGTCGGTAATGCGGGGCGTGCGCGCCTCGCGCGCTGCTTCCGCCGCCGAGGGGGAGGCGGCGCTCTCCGGCCGCGGCGCGGGCAGTTGCGCGGACGCGCCCTGAGGCCCGGGCACTGGGATTACGCTGTCGGCAGCCGATGTAAGTGCTGCCGCGCGCTCGGCGGTGGCGGCTTCATGACGCCCCGTATCCTCGCGGCTCGCTGCTACGAGTGCGTCCTTGAGCGATCCGAGAAACCGGCCCGACCGCTGTCCCTGGCCGTATGAACCTCCGCCCGCAGTCATGGTCTCGTCCTCCTCATCTGTCCGCCGATGTTTGTCGCGCGGCCTGTCTACGTCTGCTCGCAACGCGCCGCGACGCGGCTTATGCGGGATCTGCTTTTCCCGTCGTGAACCTGATCTGCGCTTTGCCAAGCCCGATCACGTCGTCTTTCTTGAGGCGGGCCTCAGCCACTGCTCGCCCATTGACCACCACGCCATTGCCGCTCTCGCTCGAAAGATCGGTGATCATGAACTCCGCATCCTCCGTCAGATGGATGGCAGCGTGATAACGGTGCACGGTCACGTCCTCGAGACAGACGTCGTTATCGCTCTCGCGCCCGATGCGGAGCAGCACGTGTTTGATCGGGTAGCGCGTCGTCGGTGCGCGCGGCGCAACTTCGCTGCCGTTGACGATCTCGATCCAGGCTTCCTGGGGCTTCGCCGGAATGTATCCGGTCTTCACGCTCTCGCGCGGAAGCCGCTCGGTCCGGCGCGCTGCACGCAGCACCTTGGTCCGCGCCTCCGGAACGGCGACGAGCGCCCGCTCACGCCGGGCCGCCCAAAGGCCGACGAGCGCGAACGGAGACAGCGCCAGCAGCGCCGCGAGAGCTATCACCAGGGCTGGCGCCTGCTGATAGCTCGCCATGATCCAGTCGCTCATGCCCGTCCAAAGTTGCGCGCCGCGACCGGCCGCGGGCGAGCCTGCGCCGGGGGACTGCGCGCATACCGTTGCCGGCACTGACGTAAGTGCGGCTGTGACCATCAAGGCCCGGGCCACGGCGGCGCTTTGTAAAGAGCCGAGGCTACAGTCAGTGCGGCGGCGGATCGCCCCCGATTGTGGACGTGGCATGGATAGGCTCAGGCTCGAATCTGTCCTAGTGTTCCCGTTCCGAAGTTCGTCAGTGTTTGCGACTAGGCTTCGGAGTGAACTTCGGAAGCGTAAGGGACACTAGAAACATAGACTTGCTCGTGTGATTCAGATCGAAAAATCCATTCGGAGCCGCGCTGCGTGATGTGGCGAATCTTTCGATCATCAACACTAGTGTTCGTGCGCTCTGCGGCAGCAACATGGCCGTGGGATGTTCGAGCACGGTGCTCTACCCGGAATCCAGGCACACCGCGCACGCGTCCGCCACATTCTTGCTCCACAAGAGGCAGGGAGGTGATTTGCACCGGAATCGGATCATCGTGATGCGCCGGACTTGCCCCGTGCTTCTTGCCGGCCCAGTCGGTTCGCATGGCTGCGCCTGATCTTTTTAGTGGCATGGCTACATCATGACCGGCTCCATTCTTCCGGACGTTCTCTAGAGCGCGAAAGCTGATGACGAATTTGATTGCGCTTAAGACCGGTACGGAGCTCGTCGGCGACTATCGAATCGAGCGCGTACTCGGCGCGGGCGGATTTGGCATCACGTATCTAGCCGAGGAGACCGCCCTCGACCGGCACGTTACGATCAAGGAATACTTTCCCTCCGATTTTGCGGCCCGCACCTCGACGTCGGATGCGGCGCCTCGCTCGCAGGATTGCGCCGGCGACTATCGCTGGGGGCTCGATCGCTTCATCGAGGAGGCGCAGACGCTGGCGCGCTTCTCGCATCCCAACATCGTCCGCGTCTATCGCTACTTCCAGGCTAACAACACGGCGTACATGGTTCTCCATTTCGAGGAGGGCCAGAGCCTCAAGGCTTGGCTCAAGGGCCTCGGCCGCGCCCCGCGCCAGAAGGAGCTGGATGCGATCGTCTCGCCCCTTCTCGATGCGCTCGAGCTGATCCACAAGCAGGACTTCCTGCATCGCGACATCGCGCCGGACAACATCATCATCCGCAAGGATGGCAGCCCGGTCCTCATCGACTTCGGCTCCGCGCGCGGCGAGATCGCGACGCATTCGAAAACCGTCTCGGCGCTCGTGAAGCCGGGATACTCTCCCTACGAGCAGTATGCCGAGACGAGCCGCCGGCAGGGGCCGTGGACCGACATCTATGCGCTGGGCGCGACGCTCTATCATGCCGTCACGGGGAAGCGGCCGGCGGATAGCCCGTCGCGCATGGTAAAGGATGAACTGGCCGCAGCCCGGGATGGTGCACGCGCGTCGTACAGGGCCGGCTTTCTCAGGGCGGTCGATCACGCACTCGCGCTGCAGATCGAGGCGCGGCCGCAGTCGATCGCGGCGTGGCGCAAGACGCTGTTGGCGCCAGATCCGGCAAAGGGCGGCTGGTTTGCCAAGCCGTCCGCCAACGAAGCAGATGTGAAGACGGTGAAAGCTGGGGAAACGGCCGATGATGATGCGCGCGATTCGCCCTCCATCGTTCCGCCGCCGCCGGACGCGCCGGGCCCCAAGGGGGGCATGCTCGATTTCCTCGAGTCCCTGAAGACGCCTGCGGCCGGCGAAGCCGGCAGAAAGCCACAGGCGCCGGCCCGAGCTCCGGCCAAGGCGGCGAAGGCGGGCACGGAGAAAGCGGCGGCGGCCAGCGGGACCGCGAAGGTCAGCAAGCAGCCCAAGCCGATCAAGCTGCCGCGCGTGGAGCGCAAGAAGGAGCCTGTCCGCGAGGTGGCCGCGAAGGAGCCGAAGCGGATCGAGACGAAAGCTCCCGTCAAAGAAAAAGAAAAGGCGAAAGAACCAGCAAAAGAGCCAGCAAAAGAAAAAGAGAAACTGCGACCGGCTAGCCGACCGCGGCCTGTTCGCGCGAAGCGCGGCATCGGCATCGGTTGGCGTCCGGTCGTGTTCAAGCTTCTCATCGGTGTTGGCGTCGCCAGCGCGGCGGTTTCGCTGCAGGAGCGTCTTCCGCAGGTCGAGAGCCGCGGCAGCGGTGAGATATCCGCAGCCATCCGAACCGCGTCTCTGCAAGAGGTGCCCGCCATTCGCCCGCTGGCGGAGCTGCGCGGCCATGTTGGCGCCGTCACAGCCGTTGCCTACACGAGCGATGGCGCCTCCATCGCGACCGCGGGCGCCGATGGGCGGCTCAAGATCTGGAGCGCCGGCTCAGCCACGCTCGTGCGCACGATCGAGCTCGATGACGGCCCCGCCTCCGCATTTGCTCTTTTCGGCGATCGCGCCCTCACGGGGCATGCGTCGGGCGAGATCGTGCTCTGGGACTGGCAACGCGCGGAGAAGCTCGCCACCTTCAAGCGGAACGACGCCCAGATCTGGTCGCTGGCCTTTGCTGGCCGCTCCGACCGCTTCGTCGCTTCGAGCCACGACTGGAAGGTAACGCTCTGGGATGCCGAGGCGCCGTCAGCGCCGCTGCATGTCCTCGACGCGCATGAGAGCGCAGCGCAGGCTGTCGCATACGTGACAACCGAGCGGGGGCCGCGTCTTGCTTCAGGAGGTGCCGACAAGCTGGTGAAGCTGTGGAATCTCGATACGCTCGATCGCATGCGCACGTATCGCGGTCACAAGGATTTCATCACCGCCGTCGCCTTTTCGCCGGATGGGAAGCATCTCGCCTCGGCCAGCCTCGACGGCGCCATCCGCATCTGGTCACCCGGATCGGGCCGCGCGCTGCGCCGTCTCTACGGCCATCGCGGCCGTGTCGGGAGCCTCGCCTTCTCTCCAGATGGAAAGACGCTGGCCTCGAGCGGCAGCGACGGTCAGCTGCGAATCTGGGACGTCGCGCGCGGCCGCACCATCCGCACCTTGACCGGGCATGGTGGCGCCGTGAACGCGGCGAGCTTTGCGCCGGATGGCGAGCACATCGCGTCCGCAGGCGAAGACGGCGTGGTCCGCATCTGGGCCAACCCGCTCGCCCGCTCCGGTATGTGAGCGGTTGCCGGCCGCCTCACGGTAGCTTCGAGCAAAGAAAATCCCGGCGCCGCGATGATTGCGAGGCCGGGATCGGTGTCGTCACCAAGCGTCAATGAAACGAGAGGATCACCCCTTCGTCGCACGCGTCTCGTAGTCTGCGATATGGCCGGCGAGATCGACGTAGGCCGCGCAGCCGGCGCCGCACCGTTCCGCGATCTCAGCAAGCTCCGCACGCGCCTTATCAGGCTCGCCCTTGGTCAGAAACGCTTCGCCGAGATACGCCCGCGCCACGACATAGCCGGGATTGACCTCGAGGGCTTTCTGGTAAAGCGGCAGGGCCTCGTCCACGTGCCCGAGCTTGCGCGTCGCGAAGCCGATGTAGGTGAGCACCCGCTCATCCTTCTTTCCGGCGAGATTGAGATAGCCGAGCGCCTTCTCATAGTCCCCGCTCTTCGCCAGCCAATAGCCGGCATAGAAGAGCTCCTCGTCGCTCATGTCCGCGCGGGCGGCGCCAATGCAGGACGACCAAGCCGCCGTTCCCTTAGCATGGGCATCGCAAAGCGCGCTCGCCGGCCCCGTGTCCTTGGAGATGCGCCCATCCGCTGCCGCCGGCGAGGCGAGGAGTGCCACCGACGCCGCTGAAGCCAGGGCAAGGGCTGCGGCCTTCGACATGAAATTCGTCATCAACGTTTCCCTCCGGGACGGCCTGGCGCCGTCCCTCTCTCAATTCCATACGTTTGCAGCCAGCGGCTGGCTGCTCACCCGCGCGAAGCCTGCCGCGCCGTGAAGGCTGCGATCTCCCGCTCGAGGTTCGCGAAAGACGCGCAGCTTATGCCACAGCGCTGCGCAATCTCGCCGAGCTGCGCTTGCGCGCGGACGAGATCGCCCTTGGCCAGGAAGGCCTCGCCAAGGTATTCGCGGGCCTGAACATAGTCGGGTTCGAGGGCGAGCGCACGCGCATAGTAGGGGAGTGCGCCATCGACGTTCCCGAGCTTGCGCGTGGTGAAGCCTATGGCATTGAGAGCGCGAGGATTGTCCTTATCCTCCACGGTCCTGAGCAGGGCCATGGCCTCATGGTGGCGCCCGGTGTGGGTGAGCCAGTAAGCGCCATTGATGATCTCGTCGTCGGAGATCCCATGGTGCGGCTTGCAGGCCGGCTTCGTCTTGTTCTTAGGCTTCGAGCAGTCTATCCGCGGCTTGCGCGGGCCGTCGTCGTCGGCGTGGGACGGCTGCGGCACTGCCGTCATAAGCAGGGCTGCGGAGCACAGCAGGGCCGTGAAGGAACGTGCGAGGGCGGGTAAAGGCTGTGTCATGGAACCCTCCGTAGGGGTGTATCGGCAGCGCCACAATTTAGCGCTTGATCCGACGGCGTGTCCATGGGGCCTATGCAACTGCGGATTGCGGTGAGCGCGGCGGGCCTGGCCCAAGCCTTGCCATCATTGAGGCTCAAGGCTCGAGCGCCCGCTTTGCCGCGACGAAGATCGCGCCGGGCATGTCGATCATGAGAGTCTGGGACTGAAAGCGGGCGGCGGCGCGGGGCGGGCACGTGTTGTGGTGGCGAAAACGCAATGAAGGCTTTGAATGGCGCGAGTACGTCCGCACCACGATCCTGGTGCGCCGGGAGCAGCGCCGCCAGCGCGTAAAGGACGTGCAGGCCGCCGCCGCGCAGCACGTCAAGAATGCCGGTAAGCGTAGCGTAGAGGCCGGCATCGCAGGATCGCGCGGAGCCGGCGCGAGACTTTGGGCTTGTGCGCAGGCCTTGTATTCGGCGGGGAAGCGGCTTGCTGCTTCGGCAGCTATCCTTTCGCGGCGAGCCATCCGGGCCGTCGGCGCCGCTTCCGTCGTGGCTGCTCATAGCCTCGCCGCGGCGACCGCGTCTACCACGCGGCGGCTCGGCATTCTGCTCGCTCCCGGCCTTGACCCGGCGGCTGCATGGGCAAGCAAGCCCATCCCCAACGTGGCGCTGAAAATCACGGCCCTCTCGGCTGGCCTAGGTGCCGCCTACCGCACATGGCGTTTCGGGTTCGATGGCGACGCGGTTTTTGCCGCAGTCGTCTTTGCCGTGAGCGTAGCGCTTCTGCTCCTCGCCTTCTTCAGCGAAGGCGATCGCTGGCGCTCATCGGGGGGGCGGAAAACATTTCGCTCGTGTGTATTTGCGGGCGAGCTCGGGTTTGAGGCCGGTCGCCGGATGCTTTTGGGACCGCCCGGTGTCGCGGCGCTTTTCGTTCTCGGCCTCACCGGAGCCGGCAGCGCTATTCTTCATGGCGTGGACAATGGCGCCGAGAGCGAGCTTGTCTCGCCAATGACCACCAGCGCGCTTCCGGAGAGCCACCCTGTGCAACTCGAGGGCCGGGCGGAAGCCCTCACCGGCGATACGCTGCGCGTCTCGGGGACGCTGGTGCGGCTTGACGGCATTGAGGCTCCGGAGCTGGCGCAGATCTGCCGGCGCAAGTCCGGCGCATGGCGCTGCGGCACGGTCGCCAAGAGTGCTCTTGGCAATCTCGTCCGGCGCCGGCCGGTCACCTGCGAGGTGCTGGGGAGAGAGAATGACGGCACCAGCAACAGGGCCCGTTGCAGCGTCGGCGGCGCCGACATTGGCGAGTGGCTGCTGCGCAATGGCCACGTCTTCGCTAACGGAGGGTTCTGGAGCGGCTATGCCAGCGTCGAGAGCGACGCGCAGGCGCAAAAGGTCGGGCTTTGGGCGGGTGAAGCGGATCGCCCCCAGGAGTTTCGAGACAAGCGCTGGGAGGAGGCAAAAGAAAGATCGCCCAAGGGATGCCCGATCAAAGGCCCCGTTCGCTCGGGCAAACGCTTTTACGTCGTGCCCTGGGGGCCGGGCTACGACAGCCTGCGTATTCGAGCTTCGCGTGGCGAACGTTGGTTCTGTAGCGAAAGGGAAGCCGAGACAGCAGGATGGAAGCGCGCATCCCCGTCGTGAAATGAAAAACAAATCGGCGGCGTTTTTTAAATGGAAAGCCCGCGACCGGGGGGGAAGGTCGCGGGCTGAAGAACTATGACGCCCCTAGGGGGGATAGGTGGGACGGCGCCATGTTCGCCACTACAATAAAGACCGAAATACCTGAGCATTGCAAGAGAAGAAGCGGGCGAATGGCGTATGTTGCTTAAAATTTAGCCCAATAAATAAGAAGAACTATATGCTGCCATCATTAGAGCAGGCAGACCGGTAGATGTTTTATGAAGGTTGCGTGTTTTTCACTTTTCATTAAGCCGATTGTTCGCCAATCGGCGCGAAACGCGGGCGAGTCCGGTGTGCATGCGTTGGTGAGGTGAAAAGCGGGGTTCGCCGTTCGGACGCATTAATAGAGCGCAATGGATGAGCGACGGGACGAAAGCAAAGTGCGCCGATTTCCATTGATCGCCCTTGCCACGGCTATGCTCTTTTTCGGCTGGGCTATTCCAGCCGATGCCTCGGGAACCTTCGAAATTCTTTCTACCGTTCGGACGAGCCACCGGGCCGGCGTGGTCCGCTTCCGCATTCCGGCGCATCAGTCGCGTATCTCTGAGTTGTCCCTTCGTTCGGGCAGCCTCGCCATGTCCATCGCCGGCCTGGAGATCGCATTCGCGGATGGTGGTTTCGCGCGCATCGCGGCGCAGGAAACGGTGCCCGCAGGCCATCAGAGCCGTGCGTTTCCGGTGGATGGCAGACGGGCGGTCACGGAGGTCGTCGTGACGCTGCGGCCAGGCCTCAGGCAGGGCGACACGGTGCTTCAGCTCCTCGGTAGGATCGTGCGGAATTGAGGCAAGCGTTCCGTTTTGCCGTCCCGCCGGCGACGGGATACGTTCCGTGTCACCCAGGCGAGTCGGCGCGCGCCGCCGCGCCCGTCGAGCCAATTACATCATCATCATCACGAGGACCCTGCCGTCACGATGGCCATCCGCCAGTTGAGCCCCGCAACCGTCAACCGCATCGCGGCCGGCGAAGTCGTCGAGCGGCCGGCGAGCGTCGTCAAGGAGCTGGTGGAGAATGCGCTGGACGCCGGCGCCTCGGAGATCGAGGTGGTTACGGCCGCCGGCGGATTATCGCTCATTCGCGTTACCGATGACGGCCGTGGCATGGATAAGCAGGACCTCTCGCTCTCCGTCGAGCGCCATGCCACGTCCAAGCTCACGGGAGAGGATCTGCTCGCCATCGAGACGCTTGGGTTTCGCGGGGAAGCCCTTCCTTCCATCGGTTCCATCGCCCGGCTCGCCATCGCGTCGCGGCCTCGGGAGATGCGCGATGCCTTCGAGATCACCGTCGATCGGGGCGTGCGCGGTGAGCCGAAGCCGGCGGCGCTGAACCCCGGCACGCGCGTCGAGGTGCGGAGCCTATTCTCAGCAACGCCCGCCCGCCTCAAGTTCCTGAAATCGGAGCGCGCAGAAAATCTCGCGGTCTCCGAGGCGGTGAAGCGGCTGGCCATGGCGCATCCGCATGTCGGTTTCTCGCTCACCATGGGTGAGCGCACGGGGCTCAGCCTGCCGCGGTGCGCGGCCACCGCTGATGGCATGCTCGAACGCCTTGGCCGCATCATGGGGCGCGCGTTCATGGCCGACGCGGTGCCGGTGTCAGGCGTGCGCGAAGGCATAAGCGTGCGCGGCTTTGCGGGCCTCCCGACCTTGCATCGCCCCGACGCCGCCTATCAGTTCCTGTTCGTCAACGGTCGTCCGGTGCGCGACAAGCTGATGGTCGGCGCCGTGCGTGCTGCCTATGGCGATCTGGTGCCACGCGGGCGCCATCCGCTGCTCGCCGTGTTCGTCGATCTGCCGCCGACTGAAGTCGACGTCAATGTGCATCCGGCGAAGGTCGAGGTCCGCTTCCGCGACAATGCCGCCGTGCGTTCGCTTCTGATCGGCGCGCTGCGCCATGCACTGGAAAGTGCGGGATTTCGCGCCAGTGCCGAGGGGGGCGCGCGTGCGATCGAGACGCTTGCCCGTGCGCCCGCGGTCACGGTCCCGCCGATCGTTGCGCAGGGGAGGACCTCTCTGCAGTCGCAGACATTCGGTTTCGACAGGGTGTCGCCAGCAGGCTTTGCGGAGGTTGATCAAGCGCCCTTCGCGGCCGCGGATCTGCCCACAGCCGACACCAGCGCCCATGATGCTGCGATCTCGAAGGATGACGAGCGCCGCCCCCTTGGCGCCGCCCGCGCCCAGCTTCACGAGACCTATATCGTCGCGCAGACCGAAACCTCTGTCATCATCGTCGACCAGCATGCGGCGCATGAACGGCTGGTTTACGAGCGCTTGAAGCGCGCCATCGCCAATGGGGGGGTCGCGCGTCAGGCGTTGCTCATTCCGGCGGTCGTCGAGGTCAGCCACGACGAGGCGATGGTGCTCGAGGAGAAGGCGGCGGATCTGGCGGAGCTAGGTCTCGTGCTGGATCGCTTCGGCCCGGCTGCCGTTGCCGTGCGGGAGGTCCCGGCCTTGCTCGGCACGAGCGACGTGGATGATCTCGTCCGGGACCTTGCTGCGGATCTCCTTGCCGACGGGAGCGGCACGCCGCTGCGCGATCGTCTCGAGGCTGTCGCCTCGCGCATGGCGTGCCACGGCAGCGTGCGTGCCGGCCGCCGCCTGACGGGCGCTGAGATGAACGCACTCCTGCGCGAGATGGAGGCGACGCCGTTTTCCGGCCAATGCAATCACGGCCGGCCGACCTACGTCGAGCTCAAGCTCGCGGATATCGAGCGCCTTTTCGGCCGCACGTAGGGCGCTTTGTGTTGCAAGCCGACGCGGCAGCAGGCGTTCGTTATCCGGATGACGAGACGCGCCCGAACACCACTTGCGTATCGCCCCAGGTTCGCCGGTCGATCTCCGTGAAGCCTTCTGGAAGCACGACGCCGGCCTTTGCCCGCTCTTCCACGACGATCACGGCCCCGGGCAGGAGCCAATTCCCGTCGCGCAGCGCGGCGAGGGACTTCTCGCAGAGCCCTTGCCCATAGGGCGGGTCGAGAAACGCGAGCGCGTAAGGCGCCATGTTCCCGGCCGGGCCGAGATCCGTCGCGTCGCGGCGGAAGATGCGCGTGGCGCCTGTGAGGCCCATCCCTTCGACGTTGGTGCGGATGAGCGCGCGCGCCTCGGGCGCCTCCTCCACGAAGAGGCAATAGCCGGCCCCGCGCGAGAGGGCTTCGATGCCGAGAGCACCCGTTCCGGCAAAGAGATCGATCACGCGCGCGCCGTCGAGAGCAAAATCGGCAATGCCGTGCTCGAGGATGTTGAACACCGACTCGCGCACGCGGTCGGACGTGGGCCGCAATCCAGGGTGCTGCGGCGCTGCCAGCGGGCGGCCGCGAAACCGGCCACCGACGACACGCATCATTTCGCCTCCCGTGGATCTTTGCGCTTGCCTCCCCGTGGAGGCCGGCCGGCGGCCTTGCGCGGCTTCTCCTCGGCGTCGTCGATGAGGCCGAAGGTTGCCGCGAGCTTCGAGCCGAGCTCACCGGCCAGCGTGCGCCGCTTGACGGGCTCGGCCTCTCCGGGCTTCAGCTCGAGCAGCTGGAACGGGCCGAACGAGACGCGGATCAGCCGGTTGACCTCGAGGCCGAGGTAGGCAAGCAGCTTGCGCACCTCGCGGTTCTTGCCCTCGCGGATGCCGACGGACAGCCACATGTTGGCCCCTTGCGCCGAATCGATCGCGGCTTCGACGGGCCCGTAACGTACGCCTTCGATTTCGACGCCTTCGATCAGCTTGTCGAGATCGGTTTGCGTCACCCGTCCCTTTGCTCGCACGCGGTAGCGGCGCATCCATCCCGTCGTAGGCAGTTCGAGATGACGTGCGAGCTCCCCGTCGTTGGTGAGCAGGATCAGTCCCTCCGTATTGAAGTCGAGCCGTCCCACCGAGATCACGCGAGGCAACGCCGGCGGCAGGTTGTCGAACACGGTCGGGCGACCCTGGGGATCGTTGTGGGTCGTCACCATCCCCTTAGGTTTATTGTAGCGCCAGAGTTGAGCGGGCTCTGCAACGGGTAACGGCCGCCCGTCGACGAGCACACGGTCGCTCGGCTTGACCTCGATGGCCGGTGTCTTGAGCACCTCGCCGTTGACGCTCACGCGCCCATCGGTGATCCACCGCTCCGCTTCGCGCCGCGAGCAGAGGCCGGCGCGCGCCATCGCCTTGGCGATGCGCATCGGCTCGGTGACCGACGGGCGCTCTGCCCGCGCCTCACGTGCTCCGCTGCGGCGCGCGCCGCTCCGTGCTTCGGAGGCTTCCCGTGCCGCGCGCCATTCGGGCCGGTCCATGCGATCGTATCGCGAGCCGCTCGGGGCCTTGCGGCTGCGGACCCGCACGCCGGGGGGCGGCCCGGTCCGCTCGTCGGCGGATTTGGGCCGCTCCTTGCCCGCGCTGCGCTTTTTGTTTAGGGCGGCGCGTTTGCCGCTACGCGTGCTGGCGCGGGCAGGCGATGCCTGCTCCTCGCGGCCGGACTTTTTGCCCTCGTCCTCTTGGCGGGGGCTGCGCCGGCCGGTTTGCGGCTTGCCCGTGGGCGGGCGATGTCGGAAGGATGGCTTGCGCATGATGCAGGGGCTCGGCACGGAAAAATGGAAGACGACCTTATGGCACCGCCTGCCCCTCTCGGCCACATGGAACGCGCGCTCGCCGAAGCCCGTTCTGCCGCAGCCCGTGGCGAGGTTCCCGTCGGCGCCGTGCTCGTCGCGCCCTCAGGCGAGGTGATCGCAGCGCAAGGCAACCGGACGCGCGAGCTGTCCGATCCCTCCGCCCACGCCGAGATGCTCGTCATCCGCGATGCTGCAGCAAGGCTCGGTAGCGAGCGCCTCATCGAGCACGATCTCTATGTAACGCTCGAACCCTGCCCGATGTGCGCAGCGGTGATCTCGTTCGCGCGCATCCGGCGCCTCTATTACGGCGCGCCCGATCCCAAGGGCGGGGGTGTCGAGCATGGACCGCGAGTCTTCAGTCACGCGACGTGTCATCATCGGCCGGAACTCTATCCCGGTCTGGGCGAGGGAGAGGCCAGCGCCATCCTGAAAGCCTTCTTCGCCTCCCGGCGGATCGATGAGACGCGGTGAGCGGGGCCCAAAGCCTCGTCTATACGGCCGATGCAATGCTCTTGATGCATATGCCCCGATTCCCGTTGGCCGCCTGCGTGCAACCTAAGTCTCTGGCGGTTAGGCTCAAGAACTTCATATTCCAGTATTTTCATGGTGAGCCGGACGCCTTGCCGGTTTCCGTATGAAAGTACGTATCGTACCGTAGGTGCGCCCGCTGCGGGTGGTTGTTTTACGCAACACCACAAGAGCGAATCACTGCAGTCTCCGAGAAATCCTCAACAAATCGTTGATCAAAAAGGCAACGCAATGCATCCCGGTCGGGTGGTGTTGCGTTGGTGATTCGGGGGTGCCTATGGGCGGGGGGACATCACATGATCGTCGTTGTGGACGAGCGGCCGACCGTAACAGAGGGCTATGCGTCCTGGTTCGATAAGGAAGGCGTTTCGGCGTGCGGGCTGGCGCCGTGTGAATTTGAGGGCTGGGTGCGTGCCATCTCCGAGGCGGACATACGGTCCATCGAGGCATTCGTGCTGGGCACCTGCGACAACCGCGGCGGCCTTGCCAGGGCCATCCGTCATCGGTCGTCGCTTGCGGCCATCATTGCCATGAACGAAAACCGGTCGCTCGAGGAGACGTTGGATCTCTTCGCGGCGGGCGTGGATGACGTGGTCCGGAAGCCGATCCATGCGCGCGAGATCATCGCCCGAGTCAAGGCGATCCGGCGGCGTGCGAGCGGGCAGGCGGACTATACCGACGTCGGCGACATGCGCGTCTTCTTCGATGGACGCGATCCGGAGATCAACGGGGAGGTGTTGCAACTCCCAAGGCGTGAGCGGCGCATCCTCGAACATCTGGTCGCGAACCGCGGTTGCCGGATCAACAAAACGCAGATCTTCAATTCCGTCTATGGGCTCTTTAGCGAGGACATCGACGAAAACGTCGTCGAGAGCCACATCAGCAAGCTCAGGAAGCGGCTGCGGCACCGGCTCGGCTACGATCCGATCGATTCCAAGCGGTATCTCGGCTACCGGCTGATGGCTGAGGCGCCTACTGAAAAGGCCGGCGCGGCACGCGGTCCGTCCAGCCCCGCGCAAGATGCGGATGCTCTACTTGCACGGTCAGAGCATTTCGCAAAGGACCCCGTCGTATGAGCATCTCCGGCATGATGCGGACCAGCGCGTCCGGCATGGCAGCGCAATCGAGCCGCCTCGGGACCGTATCCGACAACATCGCTAACGCCAGTACGCACGGCTACAAGCGCGCTTTTACGGCCTTCTCGACGGTGGTGCTTGAGTCCGGAAAGGGCAGCTACGTGCCGGGCAGCGTCGACACGACGATCCGCTACGGCATCTCGGAGCAGGGCGGCTTCGATTATACGACGTCGACGACGGACCTTGCCGTGAGCGGCCAGGGTTTCTTCCTAGTGTCGGACGGCAGCGATTCCACCTATCTCACGCGCGCGGGCTCGTTCGTGAAGGACGATCAGGGCTACCTCGTTAACGCGGCGGGCTTCAAGCTGCTCGGCTACCCGATTGTCAACGGCTCAGCGGCGTCGGCTTCGAACAGCACGGCGGGACTGGCCGAGGTCAACATCGCCACCATGTCGCTCGAAGCGACGCCGTCCACGCGCGGCACCTTCCATGCCAACTTGCCAGTTAGTGCCGAAATTATGGGCACGCCTCCTTCAGGGAACGCTTCCGGCGCCGAGTACACGGCGAAGAGCTCCATTACCGCGATCGACAACGTCGGGCGCGAAGTGACGCTCGACATCTATTACACGAAGACGGGCACCAACACATGGGAGATGACTGTCTTCAGCGCTGACGGGGCTGCTTCGTCGACGGATCCATTTCCCTATTCCTCTGGCGCGCTGATCACGGAAACATTAACGTTCGATCCTGCGACTGGACGTCTGCATGAAGGTGATGCAGGGCCGCCCATTATTCCGGCTAGCCCCACCTCTATCAGTATCCCGGTCCCTAATGGTCAGTCCTTAACCCTCGACTTGTCTCAGACGACGGAGCTCGCCGAGGGCTTCCAGGTTCTGGCGCCGACCATAAACGGCAACAAACCGAGCTCCGTGGAGGGCGTCGAGTTCGCGCCGGATGGCATTCTCTATGCCGTCTATGGCAACAGCGCGCGCGTGCCGATTTTCCAGATTCCGCTGGCGACGGTGCCAAGTCCCGACAACCTGACGCCGGAGGCGGGTAACGTCTATTCGCTGAGCGCGACCTCGGGAAATCTGCAGATCGGCATGCCGGGCACGTCGGCGTTCGGAACGATCCGTTCGTCGGCGCTCGAGAAGTCGACTGTCGATACAGCAAACGAGCTGACGACGATGATCGAATCGCAGTTCGCGTTTACGGCGAATTCCAAGGTGTTCCAGACGGGCGGTGAGCTCATGGAGGTCCTCGTCAACCTCAAGCGCTAACGCGAGCGAGGACCAGGGGGGAATGACGCGCAATGAGCCTTTCGGCAAGTTTGTCTACGGCAAACTCCTCTCTGTTCGTATCGAGCGAACGCACGAGTCTCGTCTCTCGCAACATCGCCAACGCCGATCGGGCCTTCTACTCGCGCAAGTCCGTCGAGGTCGTGACGCTGACCGGCGCGGGCGTGCGCACGTCCGCCGTGGTGCGGGCCGAGGATCCGGTCCTCTTCCGCAAGATCCTGTCGTCGTCGTCGCAGACGGCCATGTATTCAGCTGTGCTCGATTCGCTCGACATGCTGAATACGACGATCAACGACGTGGAGCTCGACGGGTCGCCGGCGGCGCTGATCAACAAGCTCCTGAGCGGACTGCAGAGCTTTTCCGCGCAGCCGCATAGCCAGCTCGCGGCCGAGGCCGCCGTGCGCTCGGCGCGTAACCTTGCGACGGGTCTCAACAGTGCGGCCGCTGCCGTGCAGTCCGTGCGCAACGAGGCCGATGCCGGGATCCAGGCCTCTGTCGATCGCGTCAACTCGCTGCTTTCCCAATTCCAATCGCTTAACGACGAAATCGTGAAGGGAACCGTTCAAGGGCGCGACGTCACCGACTACATGGACCAGCGCGACGAGGTTCTCGCCAATCTCTCGAACGAGATGGGCGTCCGCGCTGTTTCCCGCGAGAACAACGATATGGCGATCTACACGGACGGCGGCGTGACGCTGTTCGACAGGTCACCGCGCACCATCGTGTTCGAGCGCACACTCAATGCGACGCCGGGCGTTCCGGGCGGCGCGATCTATATCGACGGCGTGCAGGTGACGGGAGCTGGCGCCACCATGCCGCTCCAGTCGGGGCGCATCGTGGGCCTCGTGCAGGCGCGAGACGACATCTCTCTCTCGTACGAAGCGCAGCTCGACGAGATCGCGCGCGTCTTGATCACGACGTTTTCGGAGGGGACGCCCGCCGTTGCCGGCCTCTTCAACGACGCAGGCTCGGCCGCAATCCCGACAGGGCTGACGAGCGGGCTTGCCGGCCGCATCCAGGTCAACGCCAGCGTCGATCCAGACCAGGGCGGCAATGCCAATCTCCTGCGAGACGGCATCACGTTTACGTACAACGTGGATAATCTGGCCAGTTTCACGGACCGCATCGATGAGCTGATCGAGAAGATGGGAGAGGCCAACGCCTTCGATCCCGCAACGAAGATCGCGGGTGGAACGCTTGCCGAATTCTCCGCCATCTCGGTCGGGTGGCTACAGGAGCAAAGGAAGGTCGCTGACGACAACTACACGTATCAAAATACGCTACTCCAGCACACCTTTGAGGCCTTCACCCGCGTAACGGGCGTCAACCTCGACGAGGAGCTATCGCTGCTGCTCGAGATCGAGCGCTCGTTCGCCACGTCGTCGAAGCTCATCTCCGTTGTCGACGACATGTACAACGCGCTTCTGGGGGCCATCAGGTAGTGACATGAAAACCAGCTCCATCTCGACACTGGCCATTGTCCACGCGACGCGTGAGAGCCGTGTTAACCTGCAGGCCAAGCTGATCGAAGCGCAGAAAGAGGCGAGCACAGGGCGCTACGCCGACGTGGGCATGACACTCGGCTATCTGACGCAGCGCACCGTTTCGTTGAGGCAGGATCATGCGCGGCTCCAGACGTTCCGGGATACCAACGTCGTCGCGTCGGCCCGGCTCGAGCTGACGCAGACCACGCTTGATGGTGTTGCGGAAGCTGCGGAGGCGTTTCTCAGCACGCTCATGGCAGCGCGGGCGGCGCCCTCGAGCGCGAGCGTCGCCATTACGGATGCCAAGAACAAGCTCACGTCGTTTACGGCCGCACTGAACACGACCGTCAACGGCACGCACATCTTCTCCGGCGTCAATACCGACGTGAAGCCGATCACGACCTATTTCGATACGCCGGCATCGGCCGCGCAGACGGCGATGGCCAATGCGTTCACGGCTGAATTTGGAATGGCGCAATCGGCGGCGGGCGTCGAAAATATAACCGGCGCGCAGATGGAAGCGTTCCTTGACGGTGCGTTTGCAGACCTGTTCGACAGCGCGAATTGGACGACGACGTGGTCGTCCGCGTCCGACCAGAACATCACCAGCCGCATCTCCACCAACGAGCGTATCGAAACCTCGACCAACGCTAACGCCGAGCCGTTCCGGGCGCTCGCACAGGCCTACACGATGATTGCCGACATCGGGCTCGAGGAGCTCGATTCAGAGGCCTATCTCGCGGTGATCAACAAGGCGATCGAGGTGGTCGGCCAAGCGACGGCAGACCTGACGCAGCTTCGCGCGGGGCTCGGCACGTCGCAGGAGCGGATCGCGGCAGCGAACGATCGCATCGACATCCAGAAATCGCTGCTCAACGAGCACATCGTGCAGCTTGAGAACGTGGATCCCTACGAAGCCACCGTGAAGGTGAACTCCCTCCTGACCCAGATCGAAACCGCTTACGCCCTAACCGCACGTCTCCAGAACCTTAGCCTGCTCAACCACATCTAAGGCGCGGTAGCGCCGGGAGATCCAGGAGCTCCATGTACAAGTTCTACTACAACGAGGTTCTCGACGAATCGCCTAAGGAGGCGCGTGACAACGAGCGATCCGCGCTCGAACGCTCGATCGCGCTGCTCGAGGAGGCGCGGAGGCAGGGCGCCCAGTCGCGTGAGTCCATCGAGGCGATCTACTTCGTGCGCAAGCTTTGGGGAATTTTCATCGAGGATCTCGCGAAGTCCGAGAACGAGCTGCCGCCGAAGCTGAGAGCGGATCTCGTCTCCATCGGCCTTTGGGTGATGCGCGAGACGGAGGAAATACGGCAGGGCCGCTCGACGAACTTCGCCGGGCTTATCGATGTGTCGCGGACCATTTCGGAGGGGCTGGGATGAGCAACAAAAAGCGGATTGCCCTGCGGCCAGGAGAGCGGATTTTCATCAACGGTGCGGTGCTGAAATCCGAAGGGCGCGCCTCGTTCGAGATCCTCAACGACGTACCGTATCTCGTCGAGCACGAGATCCTGCAGGGGCAGCAGACCACCACGCCGCTGAGGCAGCTCTATTACATTCTGCAGACAATGATCCTCGAGCCGCGCGGCGTCGAGATGACAAGCGGCATCTTCGAAGAAACCATGGAAATGCTGACGCAAGCCTTCTCAAATAACATGGTGCGGGCGGGCCTCGAGGTTATTCGTGCGCAGGTGGAGGAGGGATCGCCCTTCGCCGCATTGAAAACAGTCCGCTCGCTGATCCCGATGGAGGATGCAATCCTGGGGGGACACCGCGTTGCAGAGCTCAAACTCGTGGGAGCAAGCGCATGACGACCGTCGATGGTGTAACTTCGGCAACCGGCCGCGAGCCAACTACGGCGTCAGCGGCGGCTTCTGCCTCGCTCAACTACGATTCCTTCCTGAAGCTTCTGACTGCTCAGATGCAGTATCAGGATCCGACCAATCCCATGGACGCGACGCAGTTCGTGGCGCAGCTCGCCTCGTTCTCGAACGTCGAGCAGGCGATCCGGACCAACAGCAAGCTCGATGCGCTGCTCATCTCGCAGGCCCTGACGCAGGTCGACGGGCTGATCGGGAAGACCGTCACGTCGATGGATGACAAAATCACGGGCGTGGTCAAAGAGGTGCACATCTACTCGAACGGCACCGTGGTGGCGCTCGAGGACGGCACGGAGCTGCTGCTCGATGCGGGCGTCAAGATCTCCGCCACGCCTCCTGCCGGCGGCGAGGAGGAAGCTGCTGCATGAACCCTGCGGACGCGCTCGATATCGGGCAGGCGGCGATCTGGACCATCGTGCTCGCGTCCTCACCGGCCGTGATCGCCGCGATGCTGGTCGGCATCTCGATCGCGCTCGTGCAGGCGCTGACGCAGGTGCAAGAGATCACGCTCACGTTCGTTCCGAAAATCCTCGCCATCCTGGCTGTCATGGCTCTCTCGGCGCCGTTCGTCGGCTCGGTCATCTTCTCGTTTGCCGAGCAGACCTACGCACGCATTCCGAACGGCTTCTGACGCTCCCGGCTTCTCGGTGCGACTGCGGCTGGCGGCGACCCTCGCGCAAGGTTGATCGCTGAAACTCCCGGCTCGTTACTGTGCCGGGAGGTCGTATGGCCACGAGTGCCGCCGTTCAGAGTATCTCGCTGTTCAGCAACATGCGAGACATCGGGTTTGCGATCGGCATCGTCGTCATCCTGACGGTGCTGTTCCTGCCGCTGCCGGCCATCATGATCGACGTCGGGCTGGCGTTCTCCATCGCCTTCGCCGTGCTGATCCTCATGGTGTCGCTGTGGATCCATCGGCCGCTCGAATTCTCGGCGTTCCCGACCGTGCTCCTGATCGCGACGATGCTGCGGCTCTCGCTCAACGTCGCGACGACCCGCCTCATCCTCTCCGAAGGCGCTGAGGGGCCGACGGCCGCTGGGCACGTCATCGCGGGCTTCGCCAATTTCGTCATGGGCGGCGACTTCGTCATCGGCGTCGTCGTGTTCCTGATTCTGATAACGGTGAACTTCGTCGTCATCACCAAGGGCGCGACGCGCATCGCCGAGGTCGGCGCGAGGTTCACGCTCGATGCCATTCCGGGAAAGCAGATGGCCATCGATGCTGATCTCTCCGCTGGCAATATCGATGAGCAGGAGGCGATGCGGCGGCGACGGGAGCTCGAGGAGGAAAGCTCCTTCTTCGGCTCCATGGACGGCGCCTCCAAGTTCGTGCGCGGCGATGCCATCGCCGGCCTCATCATCACGGCCGTCAATATCTTCGGCGGCATCATCATCGGCGTGACGCGCCACGAGATGGACTTCGGAGTCGCGGCTGACGTGTTCGTGCGGCTCTCCGTCGGCGACGGCCTCGTGACGCAGATCCCGGCGCTCATCATCTCGCTGGCGGCCGGCCTGCTGGTCTCGAAAGGCGGGACGCGCGGGTCCGCCGAAATGACGGTCATCTCGCAGCTCGGCAACTATCCGCGCGCGCTCGCGGTGGCGGGTGCCGTGCTGCTGGCCCTTGCGGTGGCGCCGGGGCTGCCGTTCCTGCCGTTCGCTGTTCTTGCCGGCGGTCTCATCTTCGTCTCGATCTCGATCCCGAAAAAAATCGCGGAGGCAAAAGCGGCCGAGGAGGCGATCAAGAAAGAGGCGGACCGCCTCTCCCAGGAGGAAGCCCGGCAGTCGGTCAAGGAACAGCTCAAGACCGCCGAAGTCGAGATCGCGCTTGGGAAGCAGCTCTCGACGTCTCTCCTCGCGTCCCAGGGCGAGCTTGCGCATCGTGTCGGGCGCATGCGGAGGGCCTTCGCCAAGCAATATGGCTTCGTGGTGCCGGATATCCGCATCAGCGACGATCTCGCCATTCCGGGCAAGACGTACCAGATCAAGATCCACGGCACTGTCATCGCCTCGGAGGAGCTGCGCATCGGCGATGTGCTCGTCATCACTGGCGACGGTCCCGTGCCGGACGTGCCTGGCGACGAGGCCCGCGAGCCCGCGTTCGGCATGAAGGCGATGTGGGTCTCGGAAATGTTCGCCAACACGGTGAAGCGCGAAGGTTTCAGCCCGGTCGATCCGATGTCGGTGATGCTGACGCATTTGCGCGAGGTGATCCGGGGGAACCTGTCGCAGCTCCTGTCGTACAAGGACATGCGGGCGCTCATCGATCGCCTGGAGCCCGAATACAAGCGTCTCGTCGACGAGATCATCCCATCGCAGCTTTCCTACTCGGGGCTGCAGGCGGTGCTCAAGCTGCTGCTTGCGGAGCGCATATCCATCCGCAATCTGCATCTCATTCTGGAGAGCATCGCGGAAGTGGCGCCGCACGTGCGCCGCTCCGAGCAGCTTGCCGAACATGTTCGCGTGCGCATGGCACAGCAGATCTGCGGCGATCTCTCGGAAGCAGGCGTGCTCAAGGTGCTGCGGCTCGGAAATCGCTGGGATCTGGCGTTCCATCAGAGCCTTAAGCGCGACGCCAAGGGTGAGGTGATCGAATTCGATATCGATCCGCGGCTGATCGAACAGTTCGGGGCCGAGGCTTCGAAGGTGATCCGCGGGCTTCTCGACCAGGGCCACCAGTTCGTGCTCGTCACGGCGCCGGATGCGAGGCCTTACGTGCGCATGGTGACGGAGCGCCTGTTCCCGACGTTGCCGGTGCTCTCGCATCTCGAGATCGCGCGCGGTGTGCAGGTGAAGGCGCTAGGTACCATCTCGTGACCGAGATCACGCAAGGAACGGTGCTGCTCACGTTCCTGCTGTTCTGCCGCATCGGGGGCTGCCTGATGCTGATGCCGGGCTTCGGAAGTGGCCGCATTCCTGTTCAGGTGCGCCTTTTTCTCGCGGTCTCGGTGACGCTTGCGCTGGCGCCGCTTCTCATTCCAGTGGTGCAGCCGGCTCTTGCCGGGGCGACGGCGCCGACCATTGCGCAGCTCATCCTTTCAGAAACGCTCGTCGGAGCCATGATCGGCACCATGGCACGCCTGTTTTTTCTGGCGCTGCAGTTCATGGGCACGGCCGCGAGCATGCTCGTCGGCTATAGCGGCATGGCGGATACGGCAATCGAGGAGAACGAGCCGGCGCCTGCCATGGCGACGCTCCTCACGCTCACGGCCACCGTGTTGCTCTTCGCGCTCGGGCTGCATGTGGACGTGATGCGGGCGCTGGTTGCCTCCTATTCGGTGCTCTCGATGACGGATCTCTACGATCCGCAGTTCGGGCTCTCGAAGGTGGCGGATGCGGCGTCGGATTCGTTCATTCTGATCGCGCAGCTCCTCGCGCCCTTTCTCGCCTATTCGCTGATCGTCAACTTTTTGTTTGGCATTCTGAACAAGCTGACGCCGATCATTCCGGTCTATTTCATTTCGGCGCCGTTCGTGATGACGGGCGGCCTTTTTCTGCTCTACTTCACGTTCAAGGAAGCGCTGACGCTGTTCCTGTCGGCGTTCCAGATGTTCCTAGCCAACGGGTGATTGTCATGCGCGACCGTGCTCGCAGTCTGAAGCGCATTCTCGAGGTTCAGCGGCACCTTCATAGCGTCGAGGAACTCAAGCTCGCGCGCCTCAAGCAGCGGGTGACGCGCTGTGAGACCGAGCAGGCAGAGCTTACGGAAGCGCTGTCGGATAACGGAGCGCTGCACAGTCTGTTCATGGATGTGACGGCGCGGCGCATCCAATCGCTGCAGCAGGAGGCGGCGCGGCTCGCTCCGCAGCTCGAGGCGCAGGCGCGTGTTCTCGCTGAGCATGGCGGACGCATGCGCAACTCGGAACGGTTGGCGCAAGAGGTTTTTGCCGAGCAGCAGCGCGAGGAGGAGCGGCAGGAGCTCGAGTGGCTGCTGGAAGCCAGATTGGCGCGCCCGGGCGCAAGCCCCGAGCAAGACCGGTGAGGTATTCTCCGGCGTGATAGATCATCCTGCGGAGGTCGGTGTTGACCGCAGATCTCACAATTCGGCCCCTGTCTCAGGCGTCGCGGCTTCATGAAGCCGCATCAGCAACGCCGGCCGCGCATGTCCGCAAAACCGCGGACGCCGCGCAGAAGTTCGAGGCCTTCGTCCTGCAGACGTTCATCCAGGAGATGATGCCCGAGACCTCCGAAAGCGTGTTCGGCTCTGGCATCTCCGGCGATTTCTGGAAGTCGATGATGTCGGAGAAGATTGCCGAGCAGGTGGCCGAGCGCGGCAATCTCGGCATCGCCGATCTCATCCGTTCGGGGCACCTCGAGCCAGCTCTTCCACGTGGCTTCAATCCGCTCGACGTGATGCACCACCAGGTAGACCTGGGAGGCGCTTCCGCACAGCTCGATGCCAAACCACCATTTGTTGGAGAGTAACGTCATGTACCAGCCGTCCGCGCCGACGATGTCCCCGCTCCCTGGAGAAGGCGCACCCGTACCGCTCGCCTCGCAGGGAGCGATACGCGCCGGCAGCGTGCCGACGCTCGAGATCTCTCTGCAGCGGCTGGAGGAGATCGTTGATCAGGAGACGCTGGCGCTGCGGACGCATAAGGCGGTCAGCCTCAAGGAGTTCAATGACCGCAAGAGCCAGGCGCTGCTCGAGCTGACGCGTGCTCTGCGGCAGGTGCAGGGCGGCCCGCCCGATCCGGCGCTCGCCCAGCGGGTCGGCACTCTCAAGGTGAAGCTTGCCGTGAACCAGGCCGTGCTCAGGCTGCACCTGGAAGCCGTGCGGGAAATCTCAACCTCGATCGCCGATGCGATCCGACAATCCGAGTCGGACGGCACCTATACACAGGCGATCTCTACGGCCGCGTGGCGCTCATGATGAGACTGCTTCTCGCCGGCGTGTGGGCGTCGATCGTGTCGCTCGTGGCTGCGTTCGGCGTGATGCACTGGCAAAAGAGCATGGCACTGCCGACGTCCGGCGACGGCGACGTCAAGGTTGAGGAATACCGCACGAAGGCGATCAACGTGCCGATCATCGGTGCCGGAACGATCCAGGGCTATATCGTGGCGCAGTTCGTTTTCACGGTCGACGCCACCGCGCTGGCGAAGATGCCGGTCGATCCGGAGGTCTACGTGCTCGACGAGGCGTTCAAGACCATCTATGCGGGCGAGCAGGTCAACTTCCAGAATATGAAGAAGCAGGACCTGCCGGAGTTGGCCAAGAGGCTCGGCGATAACGTCAACAAGCGGCTCGGCCTCGAGATGGTGCGCGATGTTCTGATCGACCAGCTCTCCTATATCCCCAAGAAGGATATGCGCGGCGGTACGAAGTCCTGACAGTGGGGCGGCGGGGGTTCGCATCATCCCGCCCCGTCACCGGGGCTGCGCAGGATCCTGGCCTTCGCCGTTGGACTCGGTGAGGGCGCGGGCGATCTCCTGGAAGGGATCGTTGCTCGGCGGATCGGTCAGCGTCTGCTTCATCGCCTCGTAAAGCTTGGGAACGATTTCGATCGCTCTGTCGAGGTCGGCGTCCGCGCCTTTCTGGTAGCCGCCCATCAAGCGCAGGTCGCGTGTGTCCTCGAATTGAGAGATCATGGCGCGCAGCATCATCACGAGCTTGCGCTGCTCGGCCGACCACACGCTGTTGGCAAGACGCGAGACGCTCGTCAGAACGTTGACCGCCGGATAGCGGCCCTGATCGGCAATCTTGCGGTCGAGAACGACGTGGCCGTCGAGCGTGCCGCGAATGCTGTCGGCGATGGGATCGTTGTGATCATCGCCATCGACAAGAACGGAGAACACCCCCGTGATCGAGCCCGTTCCTTCGGCGCCCGGGCCTGCCCGCTCGAGGAGCTTCGGCAACTCGCTGAAGACGGAGGGCGTATAGCCGCGGGCGACCGGAGCCTCTCCCGCCGCGAGCGCCACCTCCCGCGTGGCGTGCGCGAAGCGGGTGACGGAATCGATGATGAGGAGCACGCTGTCTCCCTGGTCGCGGAAGAATTCAGCTATGGCGAGGGCCGTTTTGGGCGCCAGGCGGCGCATCATCGGACTTTCGTCGCCGGTCGAGACGACGGTGACGGCACGGCTGCGGTTCTGCGCCAGCGCGTCTTCCAGAAACTCGCGAACCTCGCGGCCGCGCTCGCCGACGAGAGCCAGAACGACGGTGTCGAAACCGCTCGAGCGCGCCAGCATCGACAAGAGTGTCGATTTTCCGACGCCAGACCCCGCGAAGATGCCGATGCGCTGGCCGGCACACAGCGGCGTGAAGAGATCCAGGACGCGCACGCCGGTCTTGAGGGGGGTGCGGACGCGCTGGCGCTGCATGGCGGCGGGCGGCTCCGCGTCGAAGGAATACGTGCGGGCGCCCTCGCGGAGTGCGCCTTGGCCGTCGATCGGGGTGCCGAGCGCGTTCAGGACGCGGCCCTTCCACGACGCGTCCGGACGCAGGCTCTGGCCGCCGTGGAGCCAGGCCGCCTCTCCGGGCCCGATCTTGAGACCGACGTCGAAGGGCTTGATGGTGGCCCCATCCTCGTCGATGCGTACGACCTCGCCGAGCGGCGGGGTGAGGGAGGAGCCGAAGGCGATGCAATCGCCGAGCTTCAAATGCCGGGAGAGGCCGGAAACCTGGACGTAGGCGGGCGTGACGTGCGTGACCGTGCCGCCGAGACGCGTCAGGGGAATGGCCGAAGCCGCGTTTCTGATGCGCATCTCGAGGAGTTCGAGAGCGTTGGGCGTCCGTCGCGGGGCGTTCGGCGCGGGGGGCCCGATGTCAGGGGCTGCCAGGCTCATCGGCGTTCCTCAAAACTTGATGGTCCGGCCCGCCAGATCGGCGCCGTGCGTCAGCTGCTGCCGTTCGTATCGCCGAGCGTGCGCACGGCCGAAGACAGCGTGTCCTCGGAGCGCGTCATGGAATTGCTGATCGAATCGAACGCGCGCTGAATCTGTATCAGGCGTGAAATTTCGGAAACCGGATTGACGTTGGCCTGCTCCATAAAGCCCTGCATGACGCCGACGCGGTTGAAATCGAGCGCCGGCTCGGCAGGGCGGTCCGGCAGAACGCCAGAATTTCCGAATCGCGCGAGACGCGCCTCGTTCGGGATGGTGAACAAGCCGAGTGCACCCATCTGTTGCTGGCCCTGCGTGATGGTGCCGTCCCGTGCGATGACGGGTGTTCCGCCGTTGGGGTCGAGCTGGATGGCGCCGCCGCCGACGTCGAGGACGGGATAGCCATTGAGCGTGCGCAGATCCCCTTCAGGGGTCATCGTCATGCGGCCGTCACGCGTGTAGACTGGGCCGTTCGGGCCTTGGAAGGCGAGCCATGCGTCGCCGGAGACGGCAACGTCGAACGGGTTCTCAGTGCGGACCGCCGCACCGGCTTCGCGCGAAATGTATGTGCTGCCGCCCGACACGAACGAGGTAGGCTGTTCCGTGCGCTGCGACAAGAGTTCGTCGAACTTGATCTCCTCAGCACGGAAGCCCGCCGTGTTCACGTTGGCCACATTGTGAGCCAGGGTTTCAAGGCGGCGCATCAGGGCCATCTGTCCGGAGAGCGAGACGTAGAGGCTCGGCTGCATCAGCGCGTTCTCTTCCAATAACGGGTTGCCGCGGCGGCCGCATGTCGCGAACATGATGATTCGCGGGCCATACTCTTGATCTCTCGTCTAGAGCCGCTCCAGTCTGAGTGGAAACGGGGAACGGCTCTAAGTTTTTGTTTGATCGTGCTTCTTCTCGGACACTCTAACTTGCATGGCTTCGCCATGACCGGTTCCCACTTTCCGGAAGTACTCTAGCGTGCAGAGGCCTTTAGTCTGTGCGGGATGCCTTGCCTCGGGCTGACCTGATGGAGAAGCAAGGGCATGCTCACGCTTGGTAGACTTGTCTTTGCGGCGCGTGCCTGCTCCAGGTCTTTGTCTGAGAGACTGAGCCACGTTCTCGGTGGGTGCGTGTCCGCCCACCTCAAACGATCAGGCTCTGGGGCTTCTTGCATCCTTCGCATGTCGTCAGGCTCGCGCAAGGACGCGGCGTCAGTAATGCCGTACAACCCTTAACGCGCGAGGTTCCTCGTGACGATCATCCTCGGCCTTGTCGTAATGCTCGGCTGCATGCTCGGTGGCTACGTCGCCATGGGTGGGCATGTGGATGTGCTCTGGCAGC
The DNA here is from genome assembly GCF_036780825.1 of Hyphomicrobium sp. GTDB lineage: Bacteria > Pseudomonadota > Alphaproteobacteria > Rhizobiales > Hyphomicrobiaceae > Hyphomicrobium_C. The sequence continues at coordinate 37,026 of NZ_DAIQCD010000008.1, forward strand.
CGTGGGAGTTCGTGATCATTCTCGGCACCTCCCTCGGAACGTTCATCGTCGCCAACTCGATGAAGGTGATTAAGGACACCGGCAAGGGGTTTGGCGAAGCGTTCGGCAAGGGTGCGCCCTCCGGCCGCGAGTACCTGGATGTGATGGGACTGCTCTACTCGCTCATGCGCGAGCTGCGCAGCAAGCCGCGGAACGAGGTCGAGAAGCACATCGACATGCCGGAAGAGTCGTCGATCTTCCAGAAATTCGGCAGCGTGCTTGCGAACAAGGAACTCACGACTTTCATCTGCGATTATTGCCGTCTGATCATCATCGGCAATGCGCGTACGCACGAGGTCGAGGCGCTGATGGACGAAGAGATCCAGACGCTGCGCAACGACAAGCTCAAGGCCTACTATGCACTTTCCAATGTCGCGGACGGACTGCCGGCGATCGGTATCATTGCGGCGGTGCTCGGCGTCATCAAGGCCATGGGCGCCATCACGGAGCCGCCGGAGGTGCTTGGGCACCTGATTGGAGCGGCGCTTGTCGGCACGTTTGCGGGTATCTTCTTTTCCTATGGCGTGTTTGCACCGCTGGCGAGCAAGGTGAAATCGGGACGCGAGAAGCAGATGCGCCTTTACATCGTAACCAAGCAGACGCTGCTCGCTTTCATGAACGGAGCCATGCCGCAGGTGGCCGTGGAGTATGGCCGGAAAACCATCTCCGCTCATGAGCGTCCGACGATCGACGAGGTGGAGGCGGAAACGCTTGGCGGCGGGGGAGACGCACGGAAGGCGGCATAGCCGCCACCTTGGATTTAGATTTGCAGAGAGCAACGCAGGTCGAGAGAAATGAGCCAGGAAGGTTCTGATATCCGTTCCGCAGCAGCCGAGCTGCAAAGCATCGCCGAGTCCATGCAAGCGGACGCGCCGCCCGAGGCGAGGCCCGCGGCAGCTTCCGCGGAGAGACCGCGGCATCTCGAAACCGTTCTGCAGATCCCGGTCTCGGTCAAGGTCGTGCTCGGATCGGCGACGATGCCCGTGGCCAGCGTGCTAAAACTCGGGCGCGGAGCCGTCGTGCCACTCGACCGGAAGGTCGGCGAGCCGGTGGACGTGGTGGTCAACGGGCGCGTCATTGCGCGCGGGGAGGTCGTGGTGCTCGACGAGGACAACTCGCGCTTCGGCGTCTCCCTCACCGAGGTGATCGGAACGAGCACGCCGACGCGCGTCGCTTGAGGCGGCGTTCGCGGTTCACATGCGGGAGCCTCGCGCCATGACGATCGCACTGCTCGCATTCCAAACAATCAGGCTCTAGGCCGAGCAGGTCCACCCGATGGCAGAGCAGCCGGACAAAGAGAGTAAAACAGAAGAGGCAACCGAGAAGAAAATCCGGGACTCGCTCGACAAGGGCCAAGTCCCGCATTCGCGCGAAGCCACCGTGTTCGCGTCAATGCTTGCGATCCTGATCGCAGCTGTCTTCTTCGTCCCGGACAATGCGCTCAAGCTTCGCTACACGCTCGAGAGCTTCATCGACCGCCCGGAAAGCTTCCTCCTCGCCAATGGGGCGGATGCCTCGGCGATCATGTACGTCCTGGCGATCGAATGCGGAAAATTCATCGCACCGATCATCGCGGCGCTTGCCATCGCCGGTGTCGCAGGCGGCGCGCTGCAGAACCAGCCGCAATTCGTAAGCAACCGCATCGAGCCGAAGCTCGACCGGATCTCCATCGTCAAGGGCTGGAGCCGTATTTTCGGCGTCAAGGGACAGGTCGAGTTCCTGAAGAGCGTGTTCAAGCTTTCGATCGTGGCGCTGGCCGGATACGTGGCGCTGAAAAGCTCGTACGTCGATATCTTCAACGCGCTCTTCATGGAGCCGACGGCCACACCGAAGCTGATGCAGGATCTCAGCGTGCGCTTCCTCTCGGCGGTGGTGGCGGCAACGGCGGTGCTGGTCGCAGCGGATCTTGCCTGGAGCCGCTTCTCGTGGCGACGGGATCTCCGCATGACCCGCCAGGAAGTGAAAGACGAGCACAAGCAGGCGGAAGGCGATCCGCTGGTCAAGATGCGCCTCCGCTCGTTGCAAAGAGACCGCTCGCGGCGGCGCATGATCGCGGCGGTGCCGAAGGCGACGCTGATCATCGCCAACCCGACGCATTACTCTGTCGCGCTGCGCTACGTGCGCGAAGAGGGCGGAGCACCGGTGGTGGTGGCGAAGGGCAAAGACCTCATCGCACTCAAAATCCGATTCATCGCCGAGCAGAATGGAATACCGATCTACCAGGACCGTTCTCTCGCACGTTCGCTCTACGCAAGCGTCGAGGTGGATAAGATGATTCCACCGGAGTTCTACAAGGCCGTCGCGGGCGTCATCCTATTCCTCGGACAGCGAGGGCGGCAGACGCGGCCGGCCGGGTGAGGATCGAGATATGCTGAAACAGGGCAATGATTACTCCCGCGAGCGGGAGAAGGCGCTGGCGGAAGGCCTACGGGACGTCGCCTCGGAGTTGCGGCTGATCGATCCTGCCGATTTCATCGCCTACATCCGCACGGAGCAGTTCGGCAATTTGCGCAACCTCGTCAATTCGTCGACGGAGATGTTCTTCAAGCCTGGAACGATCAGCTTTGGGCTTTCGGGAGAGGTGGACCTGCCGTGGGGCTCTGCGCCCACCATCTCGCTCGACATGGAATTTCACCATCTCAACGTCTCGGCCTACTTCCGCATGGTGCTGCAGTCGCTCAAGGCCGGGATCGAGATCAGCTATGTGTCATTCGAGGGCGGGTCGGAAGACCCCGACAAAAATACGGCACGGCTCATTGAAGCGATCGAGGATGCGCGGATCGTGCCCGTGTCGCGGAGCAGGCGGCCCCGGCCGCATACGGAGATGCGGACGGGGCTGTGATATGGTTGCGCGGCCAGCCAGCCCGCGACGGGCAGGCTCGCTTTAGTCAGTTCAGCCTGACCTCGGTTCCGACGAGGCGCAGCTCGCACGGCTTGATGAGACTGGAATGGGCGACGAGCACGTGATGCAGCTTGCCCTCGAGATTGCGTGACCAGAAATCGAGGAAGCCCTTCAGCTTGGGAAAGCGCGGATGAAGATCGTAATCCTGCCAGATGTAGCTCTGCATCAGATGCGGGTGATCGGGCAGGCGATAGATGATCTCGGCGGTGGTCAGGCTATAGCCCGCAAGCATGCGGACGAAGTCGGTGTCGGCAGTGCTCAAAGGTGGCCTCCGGTATTGCAGGCGTGATGGAACGAGCGTAAAGCGAGTTGCGTGCGCTTTCAATATTGTTTATAAAAATCATGTATTTAGCAGCAGATCGCAGATGCTGCTAACAACGTGCGGACAAGGCGAAGCGCTTCGTTCGAGGTCATGGCCCGCCGCGTAGTGGGCGGCCTGTCAACGAGGCAGCATAACAAACGAGGCGACATTGCTGGCTGCGGCGCTCACCAGCTTCACGACATTCTTCGCAACCGTCGGTCCCGTCGAAGCGGCCGTGATCTTCGCAACGCTCACGCCCGGCGTTTCGCAGGCGGGCCGGCGGCGGATCGCGGTGCGGGCAACCGCCATCGCCAGCTCGATCCTCCTCGCCTCGACGATCGCGGGCGGGCCGCTGCTGAAGCAACTCGGCGTCTCCATCCCGGCATTGCAGACGGCGGGCGGCATCATCCTGCTCGTGATCGCGCTCGACATGGTGTTCGCGCGACCGACGAGCGCCTTCAAGCTGACGCCATCGGAAGGCGCCGAGGCGCAGCGCAAGGATGATCTCGCCGTCTTCCCGCTGGCGACGCCGCTGCTCGCAGGGCCGGGAGCCATGAGCGCCGGGATCCTCATGGCGGCCAAAGCAGGCGGAGATGCGCTCGAGCTCGGCGCGGTCGTGGCGGCGCTTTGCGCGGTCATGGCGCTGACATTCGCGCTCCTCCTCGCGGCCCATGAGATGACCCGCTTCATCGGCGTGACGGCGCAGCGGGTCCTCATGCGCGTGTTCGGTATCCTGCTTGCGGCGATCGCCGTGCAGGCTCTTTTCGACGGTCTTCAGGGGAGCGGGCTGATCGGCGGCGCGGGTGCGGCGCTGCTCCATTAACGCATTCTGAGAGCGTGTCTTTCTCGGCCCGCCGCGGGGCCGCAGCGGCGCCGGTATAAGCTTCGGACAAGATTGAAGACCTAAAACCGGGGCAGCTTTTCGGTGCGGCCGATGATTCAACTTGCGGGCTCAAGGCCGCAAGCGATCTCGGTCCAGGGGCGAGGCCCGCGCTTCCATGGACGCCATCAACTTCTTCTCACTCGCGTCGCAGCAAAACCGCTGGCTCACCGTGCGTCAGTCGGTGGTGGCGCAGAACGTCGCGAACGTGAATACGCCGGGCTACAAGGCGCTCGACGTCGAGCCGTTCGATGCCGTTCTCAACGCGACCGGCATCGAGATGCGGCGGACCGAGCCGCGCCATCTCAGCCCGTCGGGCGCGGCGGGCGCCGATGCCCAGACGGAAGAAAACGGCAAGTGGCAGATCGTGCATTCGGGCAACAGCGTCAGCCTCGAGGAGCAGATGCTGAAGTCGGGTGAGGTCTCGGGTGCATACGCGCGCAATACTGGGGTCATGAAGACGTTCCATCGCATGCTGCTGGCGGCGTCACGGGGGTAGTCGATGATCGATCCGATCAAAGTTGCGATCCAAGTGGCATCGTCGGGGCTCGAGGCGCAGTCCCGGCGCATGCTGGTCGTGTCCGAGAACCTCGCCAACGCCACGACCACGGGCTCGACGCCCGGTGCGCAACCCTACACGCGCAAGACGGTGAGCTTCGAATCGGTTCTCGACGACGTATCGGGCGCCAATCTCGTAAAGGTGGATCGCGTCGATATCGACAAAAGGCCCTATCGCGTCGAGTTCGACCCGGGGCATCCGGCGGCCGATGCTGACGGAAACGTCAAGCTACCGAACGTAGACATGCTGGTCGAGCTCGCGGATATGCGGGAATCGAACCGGTCCTATGAGGCGAACCTGCAAGTCATCAAGCAGGCGCGCTCTCTCTCGTCGATGACCATCGACCTGCTCAGGAGCTCGTGATGCTGGACGGCGTCGGGAAGGTTTCTCCTCACGGTCTCGGTAGCGCGCAGGGTCTGGCGCAGCCGGCGCCCGTCGTCACCACGCCGAACCCGGCGGCGGTGGCCGAGACGCTCCCGACCGACTTCGGCACCGTGCTCGGGCGCATGACGCTGGAGGCGATCAGCACACTGAAGCAGGGCGAGGAAGTGGCCGTTGCCGGCGTGCGCGGCCAAGCGACGACACAACAGGTGGTGGAAGCCGTGATGGCCTCGGAGCAGACGCTTCAGGCCAGCATCGCGATCCGGGACAAGGTCGTCTCCGCCTATCTCGAAATCAGCCGCATGACGATCTAGCGGATTAGCTGAGGCAGTTTCATGAGAGCGCTTTCCATCGCTGCGACGGGTATGAATGCGCAGCAGACCAACCTCGAAGTGATCGCGAACAACATCGCGAACATCAACACCACCGGCTTCAAGCGGGCGCGGGCGGAGTTCACGGATTTGCTCTATCAGGCGGAGCGTGCGCTCGGCGCTCCGGCGCGCGGCGGACAGGCGGCGGTGCCGGAAGGCGCTTACGTGGGCCTCGGCGTGCGCACGGCCGCGATCCGAAATCTCCATCAGCAGGGCTCGCTCGCGCAGACCACGAACAAGCTCGATCTCGCGCTCAACGGGCGCGGCTGGTTCCAGATCACTGGGGCCGAGGGCGAGACGTTCTACACACGCGACGGCGCCTTCAACAAGAATGCAGACGGCGTGATCGTCACGCTGGACGGCTACGAAGTTCAGCCGGCGATGACGGTGCCGGAAGACGCGACCGACATCATCGTGAACGAGACGGGCGAAGTCTATGTGACGATCCCGAACCAGATAGAGCCGCAGCTTCTCGGCCAGCTCACGCTCGCCACGTTCGTCAACGACGCGGGGCTCGAGCCCATGGGCGGCAATCTCTACAGGCAGACGGAATCGTCGGGCGATCCGGTGACGGGCGTGCCGGGAGACCCCGGTTACGGGCGCATCCACCAGGGCTATCTCGAGAACTCGAACGTGGATGCGGTGAAGGAGATTACACAGCTCATCTCGGCGCAGCGCGCCTACGAGATGAACTCCAAGGTTATACAGACGGTCGACTCGATGTACGGCACGGTCGCCAACAACATGCGGTAGCGAGGTAGCATGACGCCAATGGTGCGCGGACGAAGGCCCGCTACGACAGGGATGATGGGCAAAGTCGCGCTCCTGGCTTGGGGGCTGCTCGGCTTGGCCGCCGGTGGCGCGATGCTGCCGGCCGCCGTAGCGCATGCGCGCGAGACCGTGCTGCCGGTGCCGCGCATCACCATCTATCCCGGCAACGTCATCACCGATGAGATGCTGATCGACAAAAGCTTCCGCAGCCAGAGCACGGATACGCGCGGGCTGGCGACGAACCGGGCGGCTCTCGTCGGCAAGGTGGCGCGCGGCACGCTGCTGCCCAACGTGCCGGTATCGTCAGGCGCGGTGCGCGAGCCGTTCGCGGTTCTTCAAGGGCAGCCCGCCGTCGTCATCTTCAAATCCGGCGCGCTGCTCATCTCCGCCACGGCGGTGCCACTGCAGCCGGGATCTTCCGGCGATGTGATCAGCCTGCGCAATACCGACAGCGGCACGACGATCCGCGGCACAGTGCAGCCCGACGGCACGGTCCGGGTGGGAATGCCATGAGCCGTTTTCCGGGCATGCTCCTGCTTCTCGCTCTTGTTGCCGCGGTGCCGGTTGGCTCGACGGCCTGGGCGGGCAGAGACGGCGCCGTACGGATCAAGGACATCACCGCGGTGCAGGGTGTGCGCGCCAACCAGCTCGTGGGATACGGCCTCGTGGTCGGCCTCAACGGAACCGGCGATAGCCTGCGCAACTCGCCGTTCACGGCGCAGTCGCTGCAATCGATGCTCGATCAGATGGGCGTCAACATCCGTCACGCAAACTCGCGGACCCGCAATATCGCGGCCGTTTTGGTGACGGCGGACCTGCCGCCGTTCGCGGGCGCCGGTTCGCGCATCGATGTGACCGTTTCATCGCTCGGCGATGCCACGTCGCTGGCCGGAGGCTCGCTCGTGATGACACCGCTTTCGGGGGCGGATGCGGCGATCTATGCGGTGGCGCAGGGGCCGGTGGCCGTCAGCGGGTTCTCGGTGCAGGGGCGCGCCGAATCGGTGAGCCAAAACGTGCCGACGACCGGACGTATTCCGAATGGTGCCCTCGTCGAGCGCGAGGTGGCCGGCGCCCTCGACGATGAAGCGACGCTGGTTCTCGAATTGCGGAACCCGGATTTCAGCACGGCGGTCCGCATCGCGGACACGATCAACGCCTTCGCACGCGAGCGCTATGGCCGCCGCGTGGCGCGCGAGCAGGATCTCAGGAGCGTCAGTCTTCAGAGGCCCTACAACGTGAGCGCCGCGCGCTTCCTGGCGGAGATCGGAGAGCTTTATACGGATGCCGACAGCCCGGCGCGCGTGGTGATCGATGAGCGGACGGGGACCGTCGTCATCGGCCGCGAGGTGCAGATCGCGACGGTTGCCGTGTCGCATGGCAACCTTACGGTGCGCATCACGGAAGGCGCCAACGTCTCGCAGCCGGAGCCGTTCTCGGATGGAGAGACGGTTGTCGTTCCCGAGACCTTCGTCTCGGTCAACCAGGAGGGCGCCAATCTCGCCATCATGGGCGGGACGAACCTCGAGACGCTGGTGCGCGGCCTCAACATGATGGGGCTCAAGCCCACCGGCATCATCGCCATCCTTCAGGCCATCAAGACATCCGGAGCTCTGCAGGCGGAGCTCGTAGTGCAATGACGCAAGCCGGCAGTGCACGGGAGAGAGGAGCGAGGCGGAGGCTCGGGCGTTTTAGCGTTACGATTGCCGTATTGGCTTTCGCTGGGCCGATGACGGTTTCGCCAGGCATGGCGCAGCAGGGCTGGACCCCAACGGTGGCAACTGCTCCGGGAGGGACGCTGCACGGGGATGTGCCCGGAGCGATGAACCGGGAGCCGACGAATATCGATCCGCGCTTCTTCCCCTCTCCGCGCGACACGGCCCCCCCGCCGCCGGTACGCAGCCCGCAGCCTCAAGCCGGCTGGTCTCCGGTCGAGACCGGCGCTTTGCCAGCGACTGATGCGCCAGCGCGGGCGGGAACGCCCGCCCCGGCGACCGCGCCCCGCGCTGCCGTGCCGCTTCCCGATCTTTCGCCGGTCCGGCCGACACAGCGTCCGGCGATGACGGCCGCTGCCCCCAAAGCGCAGGACGATGCGGGAGCTTCACCGGAAAGCAATGAGCGCGCGGGCGAGCCGATCTTCAAGAAGCCGGGGCCGCTGGATGCCCTGCCGCCGGACGCCAGCGAGGCCCAGCAATACTGCTTCAACACGGCCGATACTGCGGCGGATGCGCGCTTTGCGTGGCAGGCGAAGAAGATTCGCGAGATGGAGGCCGAGCTCGACAAGAAAGCGCGCAAGCTCGAGGCCAAGACCGAGGAATACAAGCAATGGCTCGCCAAGCGTGATGATTTCGCACGTAAGGCTCACGAAAAGCTCGTGGGGTTCTATGCGCGCATGCGGCCCGATGCGGCGGCTGAGCAGATCGCGACGATCGACGAGAGGATCGCCGCGGCTCTCGTAATGAAGCTCGAGACGAAGGTGGCCAGCCAGATCATGGCCGAGATGGACCCCGAACGCGCGGCCAAGATTGCCACCATCATCTCGGGGGCATCGAAATTGCCGCCCGCCAAGCGGAAGACTGCTGCGCAAGCCGGTGCCGAAGCTGCCGATGGGGCGCCGCAAGCCGGAGACGGCGGTTCGCCGTCCGGAGAGAGCATGCCCGCGGAAGGATCCGGGACATGAGACGGCAGAACATAGCGAAGCCAGGACAGCAGGAGACATCCGCTCTCTTGCGTGCTCCGCTGCTCGCAAGCGTGCTGGCCTTGCTCGTCTCGGCTGCGGGATGCGCGGTGAACCCCGGCGACATCAATCGGCCTCCCGCGCTGACGGCGGTGGGTTCGGGGCTTCTTGCCGACCGGGTTCCGCTGCCGGCGGAGCCTTCGCCGCAGCCTGCGTATCGGCCCGGCAACTCGATTTGGCAGGACGCGAGCGCCGATCTGTTCCGCGATCCGCGCGCGCGCAAGATCGGCGATGTGGTGACGGTCAAGATCTCGATCAAGGACAAGGCGACGCTCGACAACAATTCCAAGCGCTCGCGGGACGCGAAGTCGACCCTCAAGCCGAAGCTCGGCTATGATTTCCAGACGACCGGCGGGCTCGCACACCAGGGCGACCTTTCGGTCGATGCGCAAGTCGATGCCGAGACGTCGACCGATAGCAAGGGCGGGATTACGCGCTCGGAGAAGATCGAGCTTCTGATTGCAGCCGTGGTCACGGGTGTGCTGCCAAACGGCAACCTGATCATCAGCGGCAGCCAGGAGGTGCGCGTCAACTACGACGTGCGTGAACTCGGCGTCGCCGGCATCGTGCGCCCGCGCGATATCTCCACGGACAACACGATATCCTACGACAAGATCGCCGAGGCGCGCATCTCCTATGGTGGCCGCGGCCGCATCATGGAAGTGCAGCAGCCGGCAGTCGGGCAGCAACTCTTCGACCTGCTCACGCCGTTCTAAGGTCCGTTCGGAGAAGCGGGACCTCTGTCATGGCGGGAGCATGCAAACGAAGACCGGGCCGGGCGATGCAAATGACGACTCCGGCGGAGCCATGCGGGCTCTCGGCTTCGGGAGGAATTCTGGGGAGCTGAAACGTGGCCAGCGTCGATGCGCAAGAAGGAGGGAAGGCGGGCAGCCTAGTCGGGTTCGCGATCGTGACGGTGGTCGCGCTCGGTTTCGGCGCGGGCTTCGGGATGCTCATCTCCGATGAGCCAACGGCCGTGCAGGTGGAGAGCGACGTGGAAACGCCATCGGCAAAGGCGCGAAACAAGGCCGCCGCGGCCGTGCCGGCAACCTCGCGCCTGGTCGCCCTGCCGCCGCTCGTCGTCAATCTCGCGCAACCCCGAGATACCTGGATCCGGATCGAGGCATCGCTGCTTGTCGATCAGAAGGTTGAGGGCGCGGATGTTCTGGCGGCGCGGTTGGCGGAGGACTTCGTCGCCTATCTCAGGACCGCATCGCTGTCCCAGTTCGAAGGGCCGAGCGGCTTCCAGAACCTTCGAGAGGACCTCGTCGACAGAGCGATGATCCGCGGGCGCGAGCACATCAAGGACGTCATCATTCACGGGGTTGTGGTCGAATGAGGCGGCTTTCAGCTCTCTCGTTTCTCTTGGTTCTTCTGACGGTGGCGTGGCCTGCGGCGGCGCTCGCGCAGGGCTTCAATCTCGAAGCTCTTCTGCCGGCGGGCGAGCAGACCGTAACCGGGCGCATGGTGCAGCTCATCCTGCTGATCACCCTGCTGTCGGTGGCGCCGGGGCTCTTGATGATGGTGACCTGCTTCACGAGGTTCGTCATCGTGCTGGCGCTGCTCCGTTCCGGCCTCGGCCTGCAGACGACGCCCGCCAACATGATCCTGGTGAGCCTGGCGCTGTTCATGACCTTTTATGTCATGGCGCCCACCTTCGATCGGGTCTGGCAGAACGGCCTCAAGCCCTTCGCAGAGGACAAGATCAGCGAGGAGGAAGCCTATACGCAGATCACTCAGCCGCTGAGGGAGTTCATGCGCGCCAATGTGCGGCCGAAGGATCTCGAGCTGTTCGAAGAGCTGGCGGAGGAGCGGTTTGGCCCGCGCGCACCGGATGCGGAGATCGAGCTGCGCGTTCTTATTCCGGCGTTCATGATCTCCGAGCTGAGGCGGGGCTTCGAGATGGGTTTTCTCGTGGTGCTGCCATTTCTGGTCATCGACCTGATCGTGGCGACGCTCACCATGAGCATGGGCATGATGATGCTGCCACCAACCGTGATGAGCCTGCCCTTTAAGGTTTTGTTCTTTGTGCTGATCGACGGTTGGAATTTGCTGATCGGCGGGCTTGTGCGGTCGTTTCCGTAGTCATCGCACTGCAACTCTCATTTGCGAGATGCAGATACCTCGCTAAATTTCTTCGAAAACGGAGAAACCTGGCGAGTTCGGGCGCGAGCTTAACTCGCGATCAATATATCGCACCTATAGTTCCCAGAGTGGCAGAACGGCTTTTTGGGGGAGTACGCCCGAACGCGCTGCTGCGGTGTAGCGCGGCCACGAAGTCGGCCGTTATGGTGTAGCGTAAGGTAGTACACATGAGTAGCATCAACACGAACATCGCGTCCATGACCGCGCTGCAAGCCCTGCGGTCGACCAACGCGGATATGCTCCGGACCCAGAACCGCATTTCCAGCGGTCTTCGCGTCGCCGACGCCTCCGATAATGCGGCCTATTGGTCCATCGCAACGACGATGCGCGGTGATCACTCGTCCATTTCGACAGTCTCCGATGCACTCGGCCTCGGCTCGGCCACGGCAGAGATCGCTGCCAAGGGCATGGAAAGCGCGATCGACATCGCCGGCAAGATCAAGGACAAGCTGCTTGCGGCCCGCACGCCCGGCGTCGACCGGAGCAAGATCCAGAGCGAGATTTCGGAGCTCCAGGATTCCCTCAAGAGCGTCATCAACGGCGCGAGCTTCAATGGTCAGAACTGGCTCACGGGCGATAGCTCGACCGACACCGAGCGTTCGATCGTTTCTTCTTTCACGCGCAGCAGCGACGGCTCGATCTCGATCGGCACGATCACCGTAGATCTCGATGCCACGCGGCTCATGGACACCGCGAGTGCGGGCTCGGGCGGCAGCGTCAGCGGCATCCTCGACGAAACGGTATCGGTCGGTTCGGGCGGCTCGAGCGCGGGCACCGTCCTGACGCTTGATATCGGGGAGCTGACGGATAGCGCCGACGACCTGGCGCTGATCGAAGCCATGGTCAAGCACGTGGATACGGCGATCGGCAAGATGACCGATGCGGCGAGCAGCCTCGGCGCCGTGAAGACCCGCATCGATATTCAGAAGAATTTCGCCGATAGCATGAAGGCAGCTATCGACAAGGGCATCGGGCAACTCGTCGATGCCGACATGAACGAGGAATCGACGCGATTGCAGGCGCTGCAGGTCAAGCAGCAGCTCAGCATCCAGGCGCTCAGTATCGCCAACCAGGGCGCCCAGTCGATCCTGTCGCTCTTCCGATAAAAATCGTCGAACACTCCCGACGTTTCCGAGAGGCCGCATCCATCAGGGTGCGGCCTTTTTGCTTTTCTTCAGTTATTTTCGAAGCTTGCCTGAGGCTTTCCCCAAGCTTGCGAAGGGGACGGTGCATGAGCCTTCTGCCGCCCAACTTGGTGATTTTGGAACACACTTTAACGGTTCGGTAAGCAACACATCCTACTTTCTCTGCTGAAGCCCGACTCGGAGCGGGACAGACCAGTCGGATAGGGAATCCAGAACGATGGCCAGCAGTATCAATACCAACATCGCGGCCATGACCGCGTTGCAGAGCCTCAACCAGACCAACAAGGAGATGCTGGTCACCCAGAATCGCGTCTCGACGGGCTATAGGGTTGCAGACGCTTCCGACAACGCCGCCTACTGGTCCATCGCAACGACCATGCGCGGAGACCGCTCTTCTCTTTCGACGGTCCTCGACGCTCTCGGCCTTGGCTCGGCAACCGCGGAGATCGCGGCGAAGGGCATCGAGAGCGCCATCGAGGTGGCCGGCAAGCTCAAGGACAAGCTTCTCGCGGCCCGCACGCCGGGCGTGGATCGCACAAAGATCCAAAGCGAGATCAAGGAACTGCAGGATTCGCTCAAGAGCATCGTGAACGGCGCCACGTTCAACGGACAGAACTGGCTTACGGGTGACAGCGGCGCGAACACGACAACCCGCACGCTGGTGTCGTCCTTCTCGCGCGCGGCTGATGGATCGATCGAGATCGGCACCATCACCGTCGATCTCGATGACTTGCGCCTGATCGATACTGCCGGATCGTCGGGCAGCGTCAGCGGTATTCTCAATACATCGGTAACGAGCAGCTCAAGCGCCTCGAGTGCCTACACAGTTCTGACCTTGGACATCTCGGCGTTCACGGACGATACGGATGATCTTGCGGCCATCGTTCACATGATGGAGACGGTGGACACGGCCATCGATAAGATGACCGATGCAGCCACCAGCCTCGGTGCCGTGAAGACCCGCATCGATATTCAGAGGGATTTCGCAAAGAGCCTGATCGACGCCATCGATACGGGTGTCGGGCAACTCGTCGATGCGGATATGAACGAGGAATCGACGCGACTACAAGCACTGCAAGTGCGCCAGCAACTCGGCGTCCAAGCGCTCGGCATCGCCAACCAGTCAGCGCAGCAGATCCTGAGACTGTTCCAGTAAGTCTCCTTCTCAGCTGCCTTTTCGAGAAGGCCCGTAAATCCGGAAGGGTTTGCGGGCTTTTCTCTTTTTTGAGCGCGCGGGCTGCTGTCGCAGGCGCCATCCCTCCGTAATCCCCACACAAGGTTCGGCAGGAACAATGGCCTGCGAATCGGTGGAGGGGCGCTGTCATGAGCAGCTTGAATACCAACATTGCGGCCATGACCGCGCTGCAGACCCTGGCCCAGACCAACAAGGAGATGCTGGTCACCCAGAACCGTGTCTCGACCGGCCTCAAGGTGAGGGACGCCTCCGACAATGCCGCCTACTGGTCCATCGCGACGACGATGCGCAGCGACCGCGCGGCCGTCTCGACGGTTGAGGACGCGCTCGGGCTCGGCGCCGCCACCATCGAGGTGGCCGTCACCGCCATGAACAGCGCCATCGAGACCGTCACAAAGATCAAGGCTAAGCTGGTTGCAGCGCGCGCCCCGGGTCTCGACCGCGGGAAGATCCAGAGCGAGCTTGCAGAGCTTCAGGCGGAGCTCAGGAATACGGCCGGGTCTGCGGTCTTCTCGGGCGAGAATTGGCTCCAGGTCGATTCGACCGGCCCGACCCTGAAAACGATCGTCGCCTCGTTCTCCCGCGACAGCACGGGCAACATCACGATTGGGACCATCGAGGTCGATATCGGCGCTACGGGAACCATGCTGTTCGATATCGGTGGAACCAATCCGGCCAGCGCTACCGGCATTCTCGATACAGTTACGGACTATGTGCTCGCAAGTGGCACGAAATCATATTCGGTCGCCGGAGTCGGCACCGGCATCGACATCAGCGAAATTACGGACGATCCGACCGATCTGCTCGCACTCGAAGCCATGGTCGATGCCGTCGATGCCGCACTCGATCGAATGACCGACGCGGCGACCCTGCTCGGTGCGGCAAAGTCGCGAATCAGCCTGCAAAAGGACTTCGTCAACAAGCTCATGGATTCCATCGATATCGGCATCGGACAGCTGGTCGATGCAGACATGAACGAGGAATCGACCCGCTTGCAGGCCCTTCAGGTCCGCCAGCAGCTGGGCGTGCAGGCGCTTGGCATCGCCAACCAGTCGGCGCAGCAGATCCTGAGGCTCTTCCAGGGCTAGATCGAGCGCCATCTAATCTAAGCAGTCGCACGTGAGCGTGAGCGGCTCTCGTTCTTGAAGCCGTAAGCGCCCGGCTCTCACTCAATTGTCGCGGCGATTGGCTCTTTTAAACGTGGCGGCAATTTCCGCACAAGCTTGGTCACCCAGAATCGCCCGGGCATCATTCCAGGTGAAGCGTGCGAGGAATTGGGGCGGGAATGCTCGGGCTCGAACAACTGGAGAAACTCTGGAGCAACCTGCTCGCGCTCGGCTCGAGGCGGCTGGCCGCGCTTGGGCTCGTCGGGCTTGCCGTGTTCGCCTCTGTCGGCTTCGGCAGCTATTATCTCAGCCGCTCGGACTACGATACGCTTTATGCCGGCCTTAACGGGCAGGACGTCAGCCGCATAGGCGCCGTGCTCAGGGATGCGGGCATCGCCTTCGATATCAATGCGGAAGGCAGCCGCATCATGGTGCGGCGCGAGGAAACCGCGCAGGCTCGCATGCTGCTGGCGGAGAAGGGCCTGCCGTCGAGCTCGAGCGCGGGCTACGAACTCTTCGACAAGCTCGGGCCGATCGGCCTCACGTCGTTCATGCAGGAAGTGACGCGCGTGCGGGCCATCGAAGGAGAGCTGGCGCGCACGATCCAGGCAATGAAGGGCATCAAGGCGGCGCGCGTTCATATCGTGCTGCCGGAGACGGGCTCGTTCCGGCGCGGGCGCCAGCCGGCTTCCGCATCGGTGTTCGTCCGCACCGAGATGGCAGCCGACGCCTCTATGGCGCAGGCGATTCGGCATCTCGTCTCCGCAGCGGTGCCCGGCCTCACGATCGACGACATCAGCGTGCTCAACGCTGACGGCACCGTTCTCGCGTCGGCGGGGGATGCGAGCTCAACGGCTTCGAGCCGGAAGCTCGATCTCGAGCGGACGGTGAGCAAAGATCTCAGCGAGAACGTCCGGAAGACGCTTACGCCCTATCTCGGGCTCGAGAACTTCGAGGTCAACGTCGCCGCGATCCTCAACATCGACAAGCGTCAGATCAGCGAGACGACGTTCGATCCGGACTCACGCGTCGAACGCTCGCTGCGCGTCATCAAGGAAACCGGACGGCAGGAAAATACAGCCAGCCGTGCGCCGGTCGGCGTCGAGCAGAACGTGCCGGACCAGGGTGCGGAAGGCGCGGGTGGCGACCAATCCAGGCGCACCAGCGAGAAGCGCGAGGATCTTTCGAACTACGAGCTCAACACCAAAACGGTGTCGACGACGAGCGAGGGGTACCGCATCGAGGGCTTGACGATCGCCGTCGTCATCAACCGCAAGCGCTTGCTCGAGACCCTCGGAGAAACGGCGGCACCGGAGGCGATCCAGGCGAAGGTCAAGGAGATCGAGCGCCTGGCCAGCACGGCCGCCGGGTTCGACATCAAGCGCGGGGACCAGATCAGCGTCGAGGCGGTGGAGTTCGCAGAGCCGATGCGCGGCAGCGACGGCTTCGATAGCGCGAACCTGATGGGGCCGCTTCTTGGGCTGGCCACCGGGCTCATCAAGGCCCTCACCGTGCTGGGCCTCGTGTTCATCGTCGTCACCTACGGACTGCGGCCGGTCATACGGCTCCTGCTCGACCAGCGTGAGCCCCAGGTTGCGGGCGGCGCGCTCGATGCGGCCGATCCCGATGCGACGGACGAGGGGCCGCTCCTGACATCGAGCGAGGAAGGGGACGACGCGGCGCTCGAATCCTCGGCGACCGCAGAACTCCTCGGCATCAAGCGCGAGACGAACCTGATCGAGGACATCACCAACGACGTGATGCGTCTTTCGCAACGACGCCTTGAGCAGATGGTGACCCTCGATGAGGAGCAGGCAGCGAACATCCTCAAGCAGTGGATGAGGGAGCGGGCGGCATGAGCGCTCTTCCCGTCGCCCGCTATCTGAAGGAACTCTCCGGTGACGGGTCGCGCCGCAGCGAGCGTCTTTTTGCGCCGCCGGGTGTGGAGGATGCTGCCGACGTCGAGCTGCGCATCAGCGAAGCGCACGCGCGCGGTATGGCCGAGGGGCGGGCAGCGGCAGAAGCCGAGTTCGCGGCGGCCGCTGCGGCCCAGGCGGCAGGCTTCGAAGACAAGCTTGCAGCGGAGCGCGAGCGATGGGCCGTGGAGCAAGGCGCGGCCCTCGGCGAGACATGCGCCAGTGCGTTCGACGACATGGAGCGGCGCCTGGCGCACACACTGGGTGAGCTTCTGAAACCGGTGCTGTCTGAAAGCATTCGCAGCCGGGCCATGGATGAACTCGCAGCCGTGCTGCATGGCATGCTGTCCAAGGGGGAGTATGCGAAGGTCGTCGTCTCGGGGCCGCCCGACCTGCTGGCGACCATGGAGGCGCGGCTTGCTGGGAGCCATCCCGGGATGTCCTTCGTTCCGTCCGACGGCATGGATGTCTCGGTCAGCATCGATGAGACGATTCTCGAGACGCGGATCGCGGCCTGGATTGGCACGCTGACGGGAGAGGGCCAATGAGCAGCGACGACGACGCGCCGGCTCCCCATGAGGTTGTCATCGTCCGACGGCGTCGCGGCATGGGAGACGACGATCACCACGGCGGTGCCTGGAAGATCGCCTTCGCCGATCTGATGACGGCGATGATGGCGTTTTTTCTGGTGATGTGGCTGGTCAACGTTTCGGACAAGGAGAAGATCCAGCAGATCGCCACCTACTTCAATCCGCTGAAGCTCAATGCGAAGCGGCCGACCAGCAAGGGCGTGGAAGAGGAAGAGCTGCCGAGAGCGGCGCCGTCGGCGGCGGGTCCGGAAAGCCCAACAGCGCAGGGCGCTCAGCCGCACCGGATGAGCCGGAACGCGTCCGCGGATCCCGGAGGTGATGGAGATCTCGAAGAAGGTGCGGAACGCATAGCGGAGGAAGAGCTCTTCAACGATCCCTACGGCGTTCTGGCGCGCCTTGCGAGCGAGGCGTCCGTACAGTCGGAAGCGGCGACGGAGAGCCAGGACCGCCTCGCTGGCGGTAGCGATCGCTTCAGCAATCCGTTCGAGCCTTTCGCCGAACAGAGGGCGCCTCTCTCGGAGTCGCCGAGCGAGCATGAGCAGATGACGCTCGGCGGGCGGGAGGCGACGCTCGATCTCGAAAAACCGCTCGAAGCTCCGCCTGAAATCGCCGCCTCTGGCAAGGCGGACTCGTCCAATGCTGCCGAGGGCGATGAGGCGCAGTCGGAGAAGGCCCGCGAGCAAGTGCAGGCGATCAGTACGGAACTGAGCAAGGCACTCGGAGGTCTCAGCCTGGACCAGAAGCCGGCGATCGACGTGCGCCTGGTGAACGAGGGCGTTCTGATCGTCCTCACGGACGACTTCCGCTTCGGCATGTTTGCAAGCGCGTCGGCTGAACCGCGCCCCGAAACGGTCGTCGTGATGGAGAAGGTGGCGAAGGTGCTGGCCGGCCAGCAGGGCCAGATCGTCGTGCGTGGACATACGGACGCGCGGCCGTTCAGAACGGAGCGGAACAACAACTGGCGCCTCTCGATGGATCGCGCGCAAATGGCCTATTACATGCTCGCGCGGGGAGGCATCGCCGAGCAGCGTTTCGAAAGCATCGAAGGGCGCGCCGACCGCGATCTCAGGAATACCGCCGATCCGAACGCTGCCGAGAACCGCCGTATCGAAATCATGCTGAGGCCAGCGCCATGAAGATGGCTCGCGCGCTCGGGATGCTCAGTTTGCTCGCCGGTGTGAGCGTCGTGGCGGCGACGGCATGCGTGGCAGAGCCGCTGATCGCCGGCGGCGTCGGGCTCATCAACCTGGCGGCGGCAGAGGCGGAGCCCGCGGCGGCTGACGCAGCCCCGCCTCAGGCGCAGGACAAGGGCGAAGGGGAGAACTCACCCCCTCCGATCTGGCCGGAGATGCCGGCGGTCGAGCAAGATCAGCAACCCTATGTGCTGATCCGCTCGCTACGTGCGGTGCAGGACGAGGTGGCGGCGGGGAGCGCGGATGCCCACGGGCGCCAGCGCGATCTCATGCGCGCGCTTGGCGAAACGATGACGGCCTTGCCTATCGCCGTGTGGGACGATGTGCGCAACGTGCGGGCGGCGATCTTTTTCGTCCTTTCGGGAGGCGATCCTGCCGTTCTCCGGGCGGTGATGACGCGGCCGCGAACTCCCTATGTCGAGCGGCGGGCGCTGCGTGGCGCGCTGGCCTATGGCGAGGGGCGCGCGCTCGATGCGCTCGGCCTTCTGCAGCGGCTGGAGGCGCGAAAGCTCGATCCGCTGCTCGGTGGCATCGTGGCGCTCATTCAAGGCACGCTGATCACGAAGAAGGAACCGAAAAGAGCCATTCAGTTCTTCGACGAGGCGCGTCTTTTGTCGCCAGGGACGCTTGTCGAGGAAGCGGCACTGCGCCAACAGATCCTGCTTCTTGCGCGTGAGGGCGATCTCGATCGCTTCGATCATCTCGCCGAGCAATATTCCCGCCGCTTTCCGCGCTCGCTTTTTGCGCGCAGCTTCCGGCGGCAGTTTTTCGCGGGTGTCGCACGGCAGAACTTCAGGCGTGGCTCCGAGTGGATTTCGCGTACGGAAACCGAACTCATGAAGGTGCCGGTGTCAGAACGCATCGGCCTCTATCTCGCCATCGCTGAGGAGGCGACGAAAGGCGGCAACATCGACATCGCGCGTTTCGCCGCCGGTAAAGCGCGCGAGCTTGCGCACGCGGATAGCCGGTCGCTGCACCGTGCGAAGCTGTTCGAAGGAGCGGCGCTGGCGGCAACGAGCGATTTCGAGCAGGGCGTCGAGCTGCTCCGGGACATCGATCCCGAGAAAGTCAATGCATCCGACATGGAGATAAGGGATGCCGCGCTCTCGGTGGCGGGGGCCGTGGGACGCTGGCCCGCGGAGCCGGCAGCGCTCGAGGAGGCCGATCCGCCGTCCGTGGCGAGGGCGCAAGCATTGCTGGACAAGGTCGATTCGCTTCTCATGGAGGGGATGCAGTGAGCGCAGCACAGGCGTTATCATCGGGCATGCCGCCGCCGGCCAATCCCACGCGCTCGCCGTCGGGAGGCGCTTCGGCCGAGCGCGGTGACGCGTCGTTTCGCGATACGCTCGATATGGCATCGCGCTCGCGTGACGACGCTGGCTTGCAACGGTCGACGCCGGAAGGTGCACGCGGGCGCAAGGGGTCCGACGGCGGGACAAGGGCCGACGCGAGAGAGGAAAGCGGTGCATGTTCGAATGACGCCGCATCGCAGAAAGAGGCGGCGGCTGGCGCGGCTGAGCTTTCGTTCGTGCTGGCGAGGCTTGGCGGAGCGGACGCTAGCGAGAGCGGTACGGCGGAGCCTAGCGCGGCGGGTGACCGGGCAGCGGCACATGGCGCTCCGGGCCGTGCGGCGCAGGAAGATGGGCCTTGGCTCCCTGGCCAGACCAACGAGGTCGATCTGGAGCTCGACGGGGAGAAGATGCGCGAGCTTCTCGATGCCGGTCTTTCAAACCGGGGAGGGTCCGCCGAGCCGGATGCGATCACCCTCAAAGCCAAGGTTTCGAGGCAGGAGACGCACCTCGCTCTCGGCCTGCGCGCTCCGGATGCCTTGGCGAATGTTGCTGCAGAGGACGTGGCAGCGGCCCAGCGTGGGGCTCTCCCCTCGCAAGGCATCGAAGACGCGGCGCGGCCAGGGCGGACGCCAGGCGAAGGGCATGCCGTGGGGGCACGCGCCGAAGCCATTGCGGAGCGCTGGGGTGCGTCTGACATGGCGGAACAGGGTGGTGCTGGGCAGGGCGGACGGAATCCGGATGGTCAGGGGGCGTCCGGTTCCGGCACGCCGCACCAAGGGGGCGGCGTCTTTGCGGCGACGGGCGCCATGGCACAACGAGCGGACGCGGCGGTTGGCGATGCCGGTGCGGAGTTCGGCTACGATCCGGTGCAGGATCAGATCGCGGCCCGCGTACGCGACGTCCTCGGGGCTACCGGTCCGGATGGCGCATCGTCGGACGACGTGGTGAAGGTGCTCAACCTCGAGCTCAAGCCGGCGAACCTCGGCAGCGTCACGGTGCGGCTCGCACTCAAGGATAATGCGATCACGATCCACATCGAGGCCCAGCGGCCCGAAACGCTGGCGGCCATCGAGCGGGAACGCGAGGCGCTGGCTGGTGCCCTGGCATCGGCCGGGTATTCGGTCGAAGCGGTCACGGCCGCGCCGCTCAGCGACACGTCGAGGACGGCCGCGACCTTTGCGAACCACGGAGAGCCGGCCAATTCCTCGGGCGTCCATCGCGAGCAGCCAGGGCAACCGGGCCAAGGCCATGGCCTTGGCGGCTCATCGAGCGGGCAGGAGCGTTCCGGCGGGTCAGGATCCGGAAATGCGGCTCATTCCCGCGTGTCGGACGGTAAGGAAGCCGACAGCCCAGGTCTTCGCACGCAGGGCGGTGGCATCTATGTTTAAGATCTGGGGGGCCTCGACGAACGTGCGGGTCCGGTATGAGCGTGATTTATCTATCGACTGTTAGACGAACGGCGAGAGTGATGACTAGCACAGGACTTCTCGGGCCCTTCCGGCTTGCTTACGACGAGATCACGGGCGCGATCCAGAAGCCGGCTCCAGGTGCCTTCGTGCTCGGACACAAGGGACCGGACGGGCGCTTCTACGTCGGCTACGTGGGGCGGGCCGACGAGGATATCCGGGATAAGCTTCTCCAGCTCATCGGGTCCGGCAACCTGTTCAAGTTCAGAGTCACGCCGACCGGCGAAGAGGCGTTCCACGCGGAATGCGAGCTGTTTCATGCTTTCCAGCCGCCGGGGAACCGGATCCATCCCGACCGGCCGGCGGGCACTAATTGGGAATGCCCGAGGTGCCGTTTTTTTCGTCTTCAAGGGCGAGCATCGCCATGATGTCGGTCAGCGCGGCCTGATAGCCGTGATGCCAATAGGCTCGCTCCGGCGTATGGGCATCAAGATGACGCTGATCTACCTCGGTGTACGGTGCTTCCTCTTCAAGCCATTCACGGATGTTGTCACGGCGCTGGCGCAGCAATGCCGCTTTCGATGTCTCTGTCATGTTCGACCGACCCCGACCACTTCTTAATTCCGGCTGCCTCGTGCAGCAGCCGTCGTCCGTTGTAACTCCGGGCGCATTGCAGGCGGATTAGATCGCGACCTAAAAGTTGGCTCAAATTTTATGGATCTTTTCCGTGCCGGACGGGGACGGTAGGGAAGCACATGTGCCGGAATGAGACGCCCCGTTAAGAGCACGTTAACGCTTGATGGCGCGTTTAAGTGGAAGGGGGGAGCGGCTCTAGGTTCTTTGTTTGACCGTGCTGGTTCCCAATTCGGGGAGCGCTCTAGTAGATCTCGGGCAGGACGTCTGCCACGCGGCGCATACGGGGGGCGGCCGAGGCGGTCGCTTGATCAGGAGGCGATTTCTCGACGATCTCGATGGCGATCTGGCGGATCCAGCTATCGATGGTGCGCTCGGGATCACGGCCCAGAGCCACATCCTTGGCAACGGCGTTGGCGAGGCCGCGCGCGAGCGTTGCCGCCCTCGTCTCACCCAACGGGCGGGAGAGCTCTCCGAGAGCGGAAATTCTTGCGCGAAGCGTTACCGAAAGCTGCATGGCTGCACCAAACTGAAGACAGATCCATCTACGCAACTGTCGTGCCAAGAAACGCGGCCGGATGGCGGCAAGCTTTGCGCAAGGGCCGGGCGTTAACAAGCCAGACTGGAGGCTATCGGTCCCTGCCATGCACAGCTTTTATCTGGATGCCATTCGCAACTTCGAGGGATACACCCCGCAGGCGAGCTGGGATTATGCTCAGTTCTCGAACGGCTTCGGGACGCGGGCGCGATTCGCTGGCGAGGTGATCGACCGGGCCGAGGCGGAGCGGCGATTTCAGTCCGAGGTTTCAGCGGCCCGCACGATCGTCGAAAAAACGGCCGGGCATATGGACGAGGGCACCAAGGCCGCCCTCACCTCTCTTACCTACAACGCGGGAACGGCGTGGATTGGGAGCGGGCTCGGCGACGCGGTGCGGCGCGGCGATCTCGAAGCCGTGCGCGAAATTTTCGTCAAGTACAACAAGGCCGGCGGCGAGGTGCTGCCCGGTCTCGTCAGCCGGCGGGCGCAAGAAGCTCTGTGGATCGGTAACCCGGATGCGCAAGCACCGGATCACATGCCGTCTGCCGGGAGCGATGGGCTGCGTTCAGCCGCAGGTGCATCCGCACCGGCGGTGGCGGATGGTGACCGCAGCGCGCGGCAGGTGGCCGAGATCATCCGCGGACGCTCTCGCGAGAACCATGCTTCGGAAATGCCGGCGGGGAGAGAAGAGGACATCGCGCGGCCGCCAGTTCGGGGCACGCTGGACGGGACAGCGCGACAGGCGCTTGCCGCCTTGGTCGGCATTGAAGGCGTTCTTCCTGAGCGTGCCGCCGACATCGCCCGGCTGGCGCAGCTCGGACGGGGAAGCGCGCTCGCGCGTGCCGATGGCGATCGGCAAAATGGCGAGACGCGGCGCGTATAGGCTGCACCATCAGGCTTGATGTGAAGCTGCCTGCCGCTGACGAGATCCGCTCCCCGTTTAAATGAAAGCCGGGCAGCGGCTCTAAGCTTTTGTTTCTTCGTGCTTCTTACCGGACACTTTAACTTGCATGGCTTCGCCGTGACCGGTTCCCACTTTTCCGGAAGCACCCTCGTTATTTGAGCGAGCATCTTCACCCATTCGGGCGATCCGCCCGAATGGAATCTGCTCTAGAGCCGTTCCGCTTTACGTGGAATCGAGGAACGGCTCTAAGCTTTTGTTCGGTCGTGCTTCTTTTCGGAAAACCGGCTCCCACTTTTCCGAAAGCACTCTAGCCGAAGGTGCGGGCCCGGCTTGAGGCCGCCAAAGCGGCGGCGCCGAAGCCCGCCGGGAGCGCGGGTGAGGCTTGCTGCTCGAAGCGCGGCGGTGCGAAACGCGGTGTCTGGACATCGGCAGCGCTTCCACGCATGAACAGACCCCTTTGCTCCGGATGCGAAACCAGATCCGTCTTGAGGCCGATGAGGCTTTCGGATGCGCCGAGCGTCACGAAGCCATCGGGCGCGAGAACGCGTGTCATGCGGGCCAGGATGTCGGCCTTGCGGGCCGCATCGAAATAGATGAGCACGTTGCGGCAGAAGATGATGTCGAAGCGGCCGAGGGACGTGAAATCGGAGAGCAGGTTCAACTGGCGGAAGGTGACCTTCGAACGGATGTGGTCCGAAATCTGCCAGCTCTCGCCGATCTGGTTGAAGTGGCGCAGCAGCATGGGGGCCGGAAGGCCGCGCTGCACCTCGAACTGCGAGTAGATGCCCTTTCTCGCCTTCTCGAGCACCTGATCGGAGAGATCGGTGGCGACGATCTCGATCTTCCAGCCGGCAAGACGCGGCGAGAATTCGTCGAGGATCATCGCGAGCGAATAGGCTTCCTGGCCGGTCGAAGCGGCGGCGGACCAGATGCGCAAGCGCTTCTCGCCCTGGCGCGCGGCCATGAGGGCCGGCAACGTCACGTTGCGGAACTGATCGAAGGGGGCCTTGTCCCGGAAGAAATAGGTTTCGTTGATCGTCATCGCTTCGATGACGTCCTTGGCGATCTTGGCCGACTGCGGCTTGTTCAGCAGCGCCACGAGTTCGTCGAGACCGGACAGCCGCTCGCGGCGGATGATCGGCATGACACGGCTCTCAACCAGATACTTCTTGCTCTGGTCCATCACCAGACCGGAGTGGCGGCGCAGATATTCGCAAAGGGCGTCGAACGCTTGGGGCATGGTACGGACATCGCTATTTTAATGGTTGGGCCGATTGCGGAGCTGGCGCGCCCGCGAACCTCGCCGCGCAGGAGCGCGCGTTAGACCATTCCGATCTGCTCGAGCTTCGAGCGGATGATCTCCTGGTCGAACGGCTTCATGATGTATTCAGTGGCACCCGCCTCGAGTGCGGTCAGAATTTTGTCGCGGGTATTCTCGGTGGTGCAGAATACGACCTGCGGCGCCTCTCCACCCGGCATCTTGCGCAGCTTGCCGAGGAACTCGAGGCCGCTCATCACCGGCATGTTCCAATCCAGGAGGACGAGATCGGGCAGGGATGCCTCGCATTCGTCGAGCGCCTGGGCTCCATCCTTGGCTTCCGAAACCTCGAAATCCATGTTCTCGAGGATCTGCCTTGCGATCTTGCGGATGAAGGAGGAGTCATCCACGACGAGCGCTGTTTTCATGATACTCACCTTTACGCTTACACAGGCTTGATCCGGACAGAAATTGCACAGCCGCCTGGAGCCCGCCCCAAGCGGCTGCTGCCCTAACTCGAGAAATCGAACAGTGCCTCAATGCTGAGGGCGGGAACGAGAAGGCTCCCGACTTTGTAGAGGCCGGCCATGAACCGGGACCGGACCGGATCGAAGTGGGCCGGGATCGGCACCTTCATCGATGAATCGAGCGTGAGCACGTCGCCGACCTCGTCGACGATGAGCGCAAAGTTCTCGCCCTTGTGCTCGATGCCGATGGCCAGGGAATTATGCAGCTCATCGACCGGGATGCCGAGGCGGCGCCGTAAGCTCACAGCGGTCACGATCTTGCCGCGCAGATTTACGAGACCGACGATATCCGCCGGGCCGAGGGGGATCGGCGTCACGCTCGAGATGCGGAAGATGGTCTGCGTGTGCAGGACGGAGAGGCCGAAAGCCTCACCACCGGCGACGACGGTGAAGTAGCTTTCCTCTCCCGCGGTCGGGACGTCGGAGACCGACGGGACGGCGGCGGCAGCGCTCATCGTGCTCATGCGGCAAGCTCCATGTTCGCGGCCTTGGCCTCGGCTGCAGCGTCAAGGGCATGGGCCAGGATATCGAGCAGCGCATGGCGATCATGCTTGCTGACGAGGGAGACCAGCCCTGTGTCGGCGGCGAGGCGCATTGCGCGCGGCGTCGGGTTCTTGCTGACGCCGATGGCCGGGATGCGGGCCGCGTCGGGATGCTCCTTCCAGGCGCGCAGGAAACCGGGCGTCGATGCGGCGGCGTCGGTATCGATTATCACCGCGTCATAAGCCGATGCGTGGTTGATCAGCTCGCCGGCGCTCAAGGGCATTGCAGCCGCGTGAAGGGCATAGCCGGCGGCCGAAAGCGCGGGGCAAAGCATGTCGCGGACGATAAGATCGTCGGATGCGAACAGAACGCGTTGAGCGGTCGCCGCGGCGCTGCCGGCCGAGTCGGCCAAGCGCATGAAATGCGAGACGTCGATCAGCTCGACGGCCTCGCCACGGATCTCCGCGGAGCCGACCAGCTCGGAGTTGGCGCTGGCAAGCTGGATCTCGAGCTTCTCTTCGATGATGTCGACGATCTCGTCGGCCATGAGCCCGATGGCGCGTTGCTCAGTCGAGACCACGAGTACGGGGTAGGACGGCTTCGACATGTCGATCTCGTGAGAGATCGGTACGATCGGCATCAGGCGGCCCTGGAGAAGGACCATGGGGCGGCCGTCGGAGCTTTCGATACGGTCCGTCTCGACCATCTCGATACGCGAGACGAGCGACAGCGGCAGGACCTTGGGGGCGCCGGAGCCAGCCTTGAACATGATGAGACGGCGACGCTCGAGCGCGCCCTGATCGCGGGCCTCGACACGCTTCTTGTCGGTCGATTTTTCGATGCCGAGGTTGGCTGCAATGCCGGCTGGGTCGAGAATGAGAACGACGGAACCGTCGCCGAGAATGGTGTGGCCGCTGAAAACTTTGAGGTGCGCGAGAGAGGCGCTGAGCGGCTTGACGACGATCTCCTGGATGTCGGCGACGCCGTCCACGATGATGCAGAACGAATCCGTTCCGACCCGCATGACCACAGCGAGCTTTTCGCCTTCTTCAGGATCGGTCGAGCCGGAAAGACCCACCACATCGCGCAGCTCGACCGCGGGGATCACTTCCTCGCGCAGCTTGAGAACGAGCGCGTTCTGCACATTCTGAATGAGGTCCGCGTAGTTCTTGCCGAGGCTCACCGCCTCCACGACGGAGGTCTGCGGCAGAGCAAAGCGCTGGCCGGCGACCTCGATGATCAGCGCCGGCGCGATGGCGAGCGTCAGCGGAATGCGCAGCGAGAAGCGGCTGCCCTTGCCTTCCACAGAGGACAGCGAGATCGATCCGCCGATGCTTTCGATGTTGGAGCGCACGACGTCCATGCCGACGCCGCGGCCCGAGACGTTGGAGACGACCTGCGCGGTCGAGAAGCCAGGCTCGAAGATGTAGCGGTAGATCTCCTCGTTGCTCATGGTGCGGAGCTGCTGCTCGGTGGCGAGCCCCTGGCCCAGGATCTTCGCCTTGATCCGCTCGATGTCGAGGCCTTTGCCGTCGTCGGCGATGTCGATGGTGATCTGGCCTGCCTCATGGGCGGCGGAGACGCGGATCTCGCCGCGCTCGGGCTTGCCCTTGGCCAGGCGCTCGTCTGGCTTTTCGATGCCGTGGTCGGCGCAGTTGCGGATGAGGTGCGTCAGCGGATCGCGAATCACCTCGATGAGCTGGCGGTCGAGCTCAGTGTCGGCGCCGTCGGTGACGAGATCGATGCCCTTGCCGAGGCTCGTCGAGAGCTCGCGCACGAGGCGCGGCAGGTTGGCATAGAGACGGCCCACGGGCTGCATGCGGGCCCGCATCACGGCGTCTTGCAGGTCGCTCGTCAGCGTGGAGAGATGCTGGAGCGGGGTCTTGATGGCGTCGTCTTCGCGGTGGCGCGCGAGCTCCAGGAGCTGGTTGCGCGACAGCACCAGCTCGGAGACAAGCTGCATCATGCGCTCGATGGTGTCGACGGAGACGCGGATCGTTTCCTGATTGGTGGTCGGACTGGCCTGGACCTTGCCCTGTGAGGAGGCGGCCGGCTCCTGCGCCTTTGCCGGCGCGGGCTCAGGACTCGCCATGGCCTCGGGTGCGGCCGGCTGAAGAGCGGCGGGATCGGTGGCGGCCGGCGCTGCTATCTCAGGCTCGCCCGCGGTTGCGCTCTCCTGGGCGCTTGCCTCGGTTTCGTTATCCGTGGGCTCGGCAGGCTTAGCTTCTGCCGCGGCGGTGCCATCCGCATAGTAGGCTTCGAGCGCGTTGATGATCTCGCTGTCGTCGCCGGGCGGCTCACAGCCGTGCTGGCCGATTTCCTCGATGATCGTCTTGATCCGGTCGATGGCGGCAAGAATGATGCTGACGGAATGGGGTGTGGGAGGCGCGCCGTCGCGGAGCATGCCCATCACCGATTCGGCGGCGTGGCCGACGCGCTCGAGACGATCGAGGCCGAGGAAGCTCGACGTGCCTTTGATCGTGTGCACGAGGCGGAAGATGCTCGTGATCAACGAAGCGTCGCTCGGATTGCGCTCGAAATGCACGAGCTGCGTCTCCGCGCCCTCGATGTGCTCCGTCGTCTCGGTCAGAAAATCCCTTAGCAATTCATCCATGGCGTGACCCCCCTCGGTCTCCAGAGATCTTCGGTTGCTCGCTCACGCCACACAGGGAATGAGCCGGTCCGCCATGCCTTGCGGCGTTTCGGAGGGCTGTTCTCTTCCGTTGTTGACCAGATCCGACGCGCGGTTGAGCGCGCTCCGGATGGCGCACGAGGCGTTCTCGCAAAAGTCGGAGACACGCGAGGGATCGACCTCGCCATCGGGGCCGCGGTGGGCGCGGATGACATCGATGGAGGCCGTCGCCATGGCGTTGACGCCGTCGATGATGCTTTCGAAATCGCGGCGGAAGCCTTCGTCCAGGGTGTCGTAGATCTCGAGCGCGCGTTCGCTGCCGGGAAGAAGAGACTTCGCGAAATACTCGCGATAGGTCACGGGGCGCCACTCCAAAAGCTCGTCCAGCATCTCGGGGAGGAGCGTCGGCAGGTTCTCGATCAGGAGAAGAACCTCGTTGAAGTGGTTCAGGTAATCGTTGGCGATGCCCGACGCAGGGTTCACGAGGTTCGCGGCGCGCTCTTCCAAGGAGGTCGCGCTTTCGGATGCTACGCTCTCAACCGTTCCCATTTTTTTGCCGTCCGGGTTCAAGTTTCGTCGATAATTCGACGATACTCACTACCGCTAGCTAAAAATCTGTTACGATTTCTGCGAAAAGGACGATGCCTGAAAGTTCGCGCCCCGCCTTACTCCTGGAGGCGCCGCGCCGGTCGCCTTTGGAGGGGCAAGTGCGCTCGGATGCCGATACAATTTTGGCTGGCTCGAGAAGACACGCAACGTTTCAATCTTATTAAAGACTGTTTCACCGCTCGCCGGAGTCTCCGCCGTGCCGCTCGGCTCCGTCAGGGGGGCCCATCCTTGGAAACACTCGGTTAACGGGTCTGCGAGCCCGAGATCAGGTCGGCGACCAGTTCTTTCTCCCGATCGACCGGCTGCTCGATTACGAGAGCGAACTGGCCTTTCGATTGGGCCAAGCGGCACAAGAAGATGCGCTCGTCCTGGCATTCGAGCGGGATCAGGCTCTTGGTGTCCACGTTGAGCCGCAAAATATGCCCCGGCTCGAGCGCCGCAATCTGATCGAGGGTCATCTCGGGCCCTTCGAGAATGCCCTTGAGGAGCATATCCGAGGACGCGAGACCGTCCTGCATCTTCTTCTGCCACTCAGGGTCGACCGTGGTGCCGTCGAGCGCGCGCGTCCGCTCGAGCAGCTTGCGGATGGGATGCAGGGCCGCTTGCGGAATGATCATGAACATCCGCCCGCCGTTATCCAGAATCTGGAACAGGATCTGGACCGCAATGACGGGGATGTCGGTCTGGCCGAGAATCTGGAAATCGAGCTTAGTCTCGACTTTCTCCAGATCCAGGTCCACCGGCGTGATGGGATTGAGGAGAGCCTCGAGTTCAGAAACGACGATGTGGAACACGCTGCGGGCGAGACGCGCCTCCAGCGAGGTGAAGGGACGGTCGGATTCGAACGGCGGCATGCTGCCGTCGCCGCCGAACGCGGCGTCGATCAGAGAAAAGATGAAGCGGCGGTCGAGCCCGATGACGATCTTCGCGTCCCATTGGCGGCAATAGTAAATGCCGGCGATGCTGTCCTCATAGGACTCGAGAACGTCCCATGAGTTGCCGTTCTCCACCTGGTTGACGAAGAACGACGAGGGGACGTTGCAATAATCGCGGAAGCGCTCGGCGAGCGTCGTCACGAGACGCTCGAGCACGCCCTTCAGAACGTGTAGGCGCTCCACTTCGAGCTTGGGCGGCTCGAGGAGCTTGTCGGTTCCGGGCTGGGCGCCGGAGTCGCGAATGTCTGCGTAGTCCTCTCGCATCACTCATCATCCTCGTCGTCGGGATTGCCAACTTCGATGATGCCCTTCTCGATCATCTCCATGGCTGCATCGGCAATGGCGCGGCGGGCTTTCTGAATCTCCCGCGCAGACGGCTTCTTGCCCGTGGCCAGCTCCTGCTCGATCATGCGCCGCGCACGCCCGGGCGTGGCCTCGAGGATCAGCTCGATCATGCGCGGCTCGGCGCCGAACAGGGCCGCGATCGTACGGTCAGCCGGGACACCGTCGAACAGAGTGATCAGCGCCGGCTGCGACAGGCGCATGAGATCGTCGAAGGTGAAGAGGAGACTGCGTACGAGCTCGGCCTCTTTCGGGCGGTGCTGCTCGAGATCGGTAAGGATCTCGTCCATCTGCTTGCGCTCGAGCTTGTTGATGATGTCGGCCAAGCGCGCATGGATCGTCGGGCCGGTGTTCTTCGAACTCTTATAAAGAAGCTCCTCCTTGACCGCGCCTTCGAGGATCTGGATGGGCTTCTCGAGAACGATCTTGAGCGCCAGCATGCGCCGCATGATCTCGTTACGTACGGGGCCCGGCAGCATCTTGAGAGCGGCGGCGGCATAGTTCGGCGGTGTGCGCGAGAGCACGAGTGCCGAGACCTGCGGGTGCTCCTTGGCTAGGTACTGCGCGGTCGACAGCTCCGGCACCTCGCCAAGCTTGATCCAGATCGACTGCAGGGACTTCGAGCGCACCTGCGTCATGATCTCGGCGATCTGCTCAGGCGATACGACGCCCGCAAGCAGCGCTTCCACCTCGTGTGCCGTCGCGATCAGGTCGCCGCCGGTGCGCAGGTGTTGGCCAAATTCCTCGATGAGCGCGTCAAGGGTCTCTTTTGAGACGGCGCCCAGATCCGTTGCGGTCTGGGCGATCAGCTTGATGTCATCTTCATCGAAGTGCTTGAGGATGCGCGAAGCCACCTTCCTGTCCATGGACAGGAGGAGCGCGGCGACCTTTTTCGGACCAGTCAGCTCCGTTTCCGAAGAGTCGTCGCCCCGGGTCAATCGTCTCTCGGCCTGCGCCTGGGTCATCGGTCTCTCAAGGTGCCATCGTGGGAGGCATCATTGCCGTGCTCCCTTGCGAGAAGGCGGGCTCACATCGCCGCCACCGTGATACGCCACGCTTCGCTACACTCGGGCAGCGCATATTCATGCGCGGGAAACCAAGCTCTGGAGCGCCTTCCGATCCGATTGCATCGCACCAGACGCTCCCGCTCTTTGATGAGACCGATGATCACGTTTCGGACGGATAGGCTCCGAAGCGATCATGGTCTAGAGCCGTGCCAGCTTAAGCGGATTCGAGAGCGGCTCTAAGCTTTTGTTTCTTCGTGCTTCTTCTCAGAAATCCGGGCCCCGCTTTTTCGGAGGTCCCTTAGGCTTCTCCGATTTGCCTTGAGCGAAGCTTGAGATTGGCCGTGCGCTACAACTCTATGCCGTGCGCCAGCGGCATTCCGTTTTTAGGCGAAGCGGAGAACGGCCCTAAGTCCCGCAAAGCGATCAGCTAAAGCGCTGCCAAGTCACGGTGACCTTGGTGCCGATGGGCACGCGAGGGTAGAGGTCCAGAACATCCTCATTGTACATGCGGATGCAACCCTTCGAGGCGGCCGTGCCGATCGTCCATGGCGCGTCGGTGCCGTGGATGCGATAGGCGGAGCTGCCGAGATAGAGCGCGCGCACGCCCAGCGGATTCATGGGATGGCCGCCCGGCACCCAGCGGGGCAGGCGCGGATTTTCGCGCAGCATCGACGGCGTCGGCGACCAGGATGGGTTCACCCGCTTGTTCGATACGTTGGTGACGCCCTGCCAGCGGCTCTGCTCGCGCGGCACGGCGATCGGATAGCTGATCGCCTCGCCCTTCCGGTGAATCCAATAGAGCTGCCTATCGCCAAACGAGACGATGATCTGCCCGGGCGCGTATTTCGAACTGAAGGGAACGACGGAGCGCGAACCGCCGCTCCACAGGAAGGAGAAGAGATCCTGTGCCGAGGCTTTTGGCGGGACCAAGCTGCAAAACGCCGTCAGCAGCAGAGCCGCCAGAGTGAAACGCCCGGCAAAATAACGCTCGATGGTCATGCGAGAGCCCCCCTGATATTCCAGCCTGCGCCGGCCAAATCATCTGGGCTCGCTCAGGGCGCAGCGCTTCGGGAGAGCCGCTCCGGTTGACGTGGAATCGAGGAACGGCTCTGAATTTTAGTTCGATCAAGTTGCACGCGTTGGGAGACGAACGCAAGTTCGCGCGCGCCCGTGATTGGACTTGCTTGCCTCGAGGTGTGGCAATTACGCATCCGCGAAGGCGATTTCCGGCGCTCTCCATGATGCAGACGGATGGCATCTCCCGTTTTGCCCGTCGTCAGGTGCGGGACGGGAATCCGATCGCGATCTTGAGGCCGGGGTCGTTGCCTACCAGCGTCACGGTGGCGCCGTGCAAATCGGCAATGGCACGCACGAGGCTGAGCCCAAGGCCATGCCCTGGGTTCGATCGCTCGCGTTCGAGACGGTAAAACCGGCGGAAGACGTTCTCGTATTCGGCTGGCGGGATTCCAGGCCCGTCGTCCGCCACCGTTACGACCGGCCCTCGCAATGAGGCGAAGAGCGTGATCTCGATTGCAGTGCCGACAGGGCAATGCTGCAGTACGTTCTCGATGAGATTAGCGAAGAGCTGCAAAAGCAGCTCATGGTCGCCGCGGATCTGGGGTACGACCCCGCGCGCACCGTTCCAAACGAGCGTGAAGCCGGCATCCTCGATCACCGGCGCGTAAGCTTCGATGGCATCGTCAAGAACGCTCTCCAAGCCGATGTCGACGAAGCGGGCGCGCCGGTCGCCGGCCTCGAGCTGGCCGATGTTGAGGAGCGCTTCGAAGGTCGCAACGATGCTGTCCACCTCGGCGATGGCGTCATCGAAAACCTGCTTGATCCCTGGATCGCGATCGGCGGCCTCGCTTGCGCCTTCCAGCTGCTGGCGCAGGCGGGTCATGGGCCGCTTGAGATCGTGGGCGATGTCGGTCGAGGATTGGTTGGCGTTCTGGACCAGCCGCTCGAGCTGGGTCAGCATGGCGTTGATGCGCTCGCTCACCTCGTCCAGGTCGTGGCGCGTTGGGCGGGCAGGCACGCGCCGGTGCAGCTCGCCCGCCGTCACAGCGGAAAGGGTGTCTGCAATGTCATCGATGCGCCGTTGCGCGCCGCGCGCCAGGTAGATGCCGGAGCCGACGCCGAGAATGGCCGTCGCAAGGATGCCCCAGCCGAGACTGCGCATGAGGATAAGGCGCGCCTGATGCACCTCTCGATCCGAGCGGCCGATGAGGAGCATGCCCTTGGAAACGGGCGTCCAGATGGCGAAAAATCCGTCATCGTGGCCAGTGCCATCGCCCGCCACTTCGGGCAGACGCGAACGGGCGAGCTTGCGCCAGCCTTTAAAGGGGTGCTCGGTCCGGATGTTGCCGGCGACGATCTCGCCGTTGGCATTCTCGAGGGCGAAGATGCTGTCGGCGTCGCGAACGGATTCGGCTTCGTCGGTCACGACGCTGACCAGCTCGTCGAAACCGTAGCGGCGGTCGATGGCGAGCAGCGCGTCGCGCGTGTGGATGATGCGGGCGCGCACGCTGTCCTCGATGCCGTCCGCCAGATACGCGATCATGACCGTAAAGAGCGCGGAAACGGATAGCGTAATGATGAGGGTGAACGCGACGGCAGAGCGAACCTGCGTGCGCCGGAACAGGTCACGGACTGTCATTGATGGAATAGCCGCTGCCGCGGATCGTATGGATCAGCGGAGTTGCGAATGGGCGGTCAATCTTGGCGCGCAGGCGGGAGATATGCGTTTCAACGACGCTCGTGCGCGGATCGAAATGAAAGCCCCATACGCGCTCGAGCAGCATGGTGCGCGTCACCACGCGCCCCTTGTTGCGCATCAATGTCTCGAGGAGCACGAACTCCTTGGGCTGCAGCTCGATGCGCTCGTGCCCGCGCATGACTTTGCGGCTGGTGACGTCGAGCTCGAGATCTCCGGCGCGGAGGATGTCGCTTTCGGTGCGCATCGGAGCCCGCCGGCCGAGGGCGTTGAGGCGGGCGAGCAGCTCGGCGAAGGCGAATGGCTTTACGAGGTAGTCGTCGCCGCCGACATCGAGGCCTTGCACCCGATCATTGACGCCGCCGAGCGAGGTCAGAAACAGGATTGAAACGCGGCTGCCAGCCGTTCTCAGCGTGCGCGCGAGCGACAGGCCATCGAGGCCCGGCAGCATGCGGTCGAGAATGACGATATCGTAGTTCTCACGAATGGCGAGGGCGAGGCCATCCTTGCCGTCGGAGACCACATCGATGGTGTGACCCGCTTGGACGAGGCCCTTGGCCACGTATCGCGCCGTCTCCCTATCGTCCTCCACCAGAAGCAGGCGCATGGTCGGCTCCCATCTGGCCACGTCCTTCCTCGTCCCCCGGCTCTATACCACCTCTCGTGGGCTGTCCAAGCGAGGAGGTGTCGTCGGAGATGAAAAGAGCCCGAACGCTGAGTGCATTCGGGCTCCAGATACCCTGCAAGGACCAGGTATCGAACGGCAGCATCCGAGGGGGACCAATTGTTCAGGAGCTGGCTGTGGGCGCCGCAGGGGACGCTCACTCTCATGAGCTGCCAAAGCCAACATTAGGCATGCAAGCTTACCACGTGATGTCCGTCAGCTTACATTTATCGTAAGCTTCGGGATCGAATGCCAATTTCGAGATCCACGATGACGGCGTGCTGTGCGTGCGCTTTTGGCGATCCGGCGATGCCCGTGCGTTCGTCCACATTTCCTTGCGGGGGGGACCGCTCGCCTCACGGATGATCTGGATTTAGGCTGCGCGCGCAGGCGGCGGGATATGCCGGCGCCGGCCATCTGAAAATTCTTTTTTCCATGATTGAAAATGAAATTTCAAAACGGGAGCAAACAATGATCTCTCAAATGATGGTGCGGGCTATGGGACGCACGGCGCTCGCATTGCTGGCGGCTGTGTCGTTGTCCACGCTCGGGCAGGCGCGAGAATGCCGGACGGAGCCGATCGTCGCCGAGGGCCAGCCGGCGATGTCGCGCGATCTCGGAGCCTATCAAAGCTCACTGTTCGCTTGGCGGCGCGTCGTGGCGGAGAAGCTCGGCCCCGAATTCAATTCGTGGCGCTATGCCGATGCGCGCTCCGTGGATTGCAAGCAGATCGGCACGGAGAAGGGCACGCGCTGGGTGTGTAAGCGATCGGCCCTCCCGTGCAAGGACACGCTGTCGACAGTGCTTAAAGGCGAGAAGCTCGAGAAGTTCGCCTGTCAAAGCGAGCCTGTCTCGGCTTACGGACGACGGGAGAAGACCGAGGCGGAGGCGCTCGAACAGGCCAAGTGGGCATGGCGCATCGATGTGAGAAAGAAGTTCGATGCCTCATGGGCGATGTGGGACAACGCCACCGGCGCTGATAGTGACTGCCGCAAGATCAGCGGCAAGTTCCAATGCGTGGGCGTGGCCACTCCATGCAAGGAGAAATAGCCTCCGGGCGGCGTGACGGAATGGCGTGGGAAGGATCGAAACTGCGATAAGCCGCGGGTCAGGCGGCGGCCGCGGGCGGCGCTTCGGGTGCCGCAGCGGCTGGGCCGCCGCCCTCGTCGCCGGCTTCGCTCTCCTCCTGCTCCGCTTGCGAAGCCGGGTGCCCGGCGGTGCTCGCAAAGCGCGAGATGATGTAGGCGACAACGGCAAGGAAAAGGATCAGCGGAAGATTGCGGCCCACACCGCGCGCGACGGGGGGCAGGGCGGCCGGGCCAATGGAGGTGAGAAGCGATCTTATCTCCGGGGTGAGGAAGTCGGCGGCGCCACCGGAGCCTTCATCGTCTCCCTCGCCACTCTCGGATGCCGCCGATACCGCCTCGCTGGTTTCCGGCTCAGTGTCGGTATGCGAACCGGAGCTGACGACGGCCATCGTCACGAGACCGATCACGGCAAAGAGCACCGCCATGCAGACGTACGCAGCAAACGGTCCGTACAGCTCGACGAGCTTCACGGCCATGGCCGCTGTTGCAAAGCCGGCGGCGACGATGAGCGGCACGGCTACGAGCGCGCGAGAGAGAAACCTCGCGATGACATGATCGATCGAGCGCTCGGCACGTTTCAAGAGACCTTGGAACATAGAACAATCTCCCTCCGGAGGCCGCGAGCCGCCAAGTTACACAAGGCTCTTCCGCTTAAGACCTCCAGAGCGCGCCGATGATGAAGCCGATGCCAGCGGCCACCGCGAGCGTGGTGAGCGGCTGATCCTTCACCGATTTGTCGACGGCTGTCTTTAGATTGTCGGCGACAGCCTGGACGTGCTCGCTTGCCTGCCGGCCCTGCTCGGTGACGTTTTGCACTGTCCGGTCGATCTGCTCGCCAGTCCGCTCGGCGAGGCTGGCGGCCTTGTCTGCAAGATCGTCGCCCGTCGTCCGGCCGCCGGGGGCGCGCGTACTCGTGCTCGAAGGTGACTGTGCCATGGAACGGAGCTCCTATATTCTGTCGATGAAACGGCGGGACCGCCGTCAGGGAGCTAAACGCCGTCCGCGCCTCTTGGTTTCATGAACAGCGGCCATTCATCCCGGCAGCTCGGGCGTATCGTCCGGAAAGAGATGGCGGAAAATGACCATGGCCGACATGAGGATCGGAACCGCCACGAAGGCGCCGATGGGACCCCACATCCACGTCCAGAAGCCGATGGCCAGAAACACGGCAAACGGGTTCAGGGTCATGCGACGGCCCATCAGAGCCGGCGTGATGAACTGGCCCTCGACGGTGGTCATGGCGATGTAGATGAGCGGCGCGACAAGGGCCGCGGAAACGGTGGGGAAGGTAAAGAGGCCGACGAAAAACAGGACAGACGTGGTGATCACGGGCCCGATATAGGGAATGTAGTTCAGCACCGCCGCCAGAACACCCCAGAGCATGGGATTGGGTAGGCCTATGACGTAGGCGAGAACGGTCGTGAGCACGCCCAAACCGAGATTGACGATCGTGAACGTCCCGAAATAGACGGTGGTGTTGTGCTCGATGTCGGCATAGATGTGCATCGCCGTGAGGCGCGCTTCGCGGCTCGGCAGAACGAGCACCGAGCGGCTTTTGATCTGCTTATGGTAGATCATGTAGAAAATCAGGGCGCCGAGAAACAGAATGCCCTGCGTCACCGCCGGCGTCAGGACGGCGATGATGCCGCTCACGATGTTGGTGCCTTCCTCGACATGCAGCCCTGTGCCGGGAGATCCGGTGACCTGGCCGATGACGCCGCCAAGCTCCTTCAAGACATCG
The DNA here is from genome assembly GCF_036780825.1 of Hyphomicrobium sp. GTDB lineage: Bacteria > Pseudomonadota > Alphaproteobacteria > Rhizobiales > Hyphomicrobiaceae > Hyphomicrobium_C. The sequence continues at coordinate 74,026 of NZ_DAIQCD010000008.1, forward strand.
AGAGGCCCGGAAATGGATTGCAGCTTCTCGCGGACCATGACGCCGAGTTCGGTTGCCCGTCCCAGCCAATAGGTGAGAGGAAGCGAGAGCAGCGCCACCACGGTCAGCAGCACCGCGATCATGGCCAGAGTGACCGCGGCGACGGCCGGCACGCGAGGCACTCCGCGCTCCTCCATCCATAACACGACGGGGAGCAGGATGTTCGCCACCACCCAAGCCAGGATGATCGGGACGGCTACCTCCTTCATGAGGTAGAGCGCGGCAAGAACGGCAAGCGCAAACAGCCCAGTGACGGACACATCGGCAACGATCCGCCAGGTCTCCGCGGAGGAGGATTCCGTTTTTACATCGTCAGGCGCTTCCGCTTCCGGCGTTCGCCGGTGTGCTTCAGACGCTGCTTCCGCGGCTATCGTCATGGGCCGTTACTCCAGTTACATGGGCTTCTTGTCCCGCTCGCGTTTCCCTGGCCGCGTTTCCCCGTCTCGTGTTTTCAGTGTACGGGCGATGGTGCGGCTCGCGCCGGCCGCTTGCGACAGCAGCAGCTTCCAGTTCCAGCCTCCCTTGAGGTCGTGCAGCAGGCGGAGGAGCTGGGCGCGCTTGGCTTCAGGCAGGGCCTCTGCAATGCGCTGCCAAAGGTGCTCGACGTTATAGGGCTCGCTCGTCTCTGCGAGGCTCACGGGAACGGCTTCGCCCGCCGCGAAACCGAGGTCCGCGGATGCGGCGGCGATGGCGGCGCGGATGGTCTCCGCCTTCGGGCGCGTGTCGGAGGCGAGATCGTAGGGGGGCGCCCATTCGCCGAAGGGCCGCAGACGGTCGATATGCGTGGCGACGAGGATGATGGGCGGACGGCGGCGATCCAGGCGCGCGCCGAAATGCTGCCGCAGCGCATCGAGGGCTTTGCGGTCGAGAGCGCGATCGGCGCGGTGGACGGCAGACACCCAGAGGATGAGGTCGCTATCCGCCGCCTTCGCAACGAGCTGTGCGAGCTGATCGGGATCGGCGGAAAGGCCGGGGCTGTCGATGACGAGCGTCGCCGGGAGGCCCTCCCGCTCGAGCCGATAGGGCGTATAGGCGGCGGTGGCTGGAAGTGTATCTGTCGCCGCGCGTGCTTCGTTGGCGAGCGCATTGACGAGCGCGGACTTGCCGGCTCCGGTCTGGCCGGCAACGAGGAGACGCAGCGGCTCGGTGCGGGCTTTGCCGAGGGCCTCGTGATCGGCAGCGGTTTCTCCCGAGACGTGGCCGGAGAGCGTTCCCGAGGAGACGCGCAGCCGGCCGCCGTAGAGATCGATGGCCGCGCGGCCGACCTCGAGCACGTATGCGTCGGTGAGCTTGCGCGAGATGGCGTCGCGGCCCCATTGCATCATGGCTTTCGAAAGCTGCTCTCGCGCCTCGCTGGCCGCGGCCGTCGCCGGATTGGCGAGGCGGACGACGCGCCAGACATCGTAGGCGCGCTCGGCCCAGTCGATGGCGCCGCGCCAGCGGTACAGGGCAAGCCCTTGCGCGACCGTCAGGCGCTCGCCGAAGGGTACGTTCTCGATCACGAACACGCGCAGCCGGCGGCTCACCCGCTCGATGATGGCAAGCGCCTCGGGAGCGGTGAACTGCCATAGCGGATCGGTCCGGCCGCCATGCAGCCTGCGGGCCACGACCTCGATTGTCTCCTGCGCGAGTTCGAGCAGCTTCTGGCCATTGGTGATGCGTTCGGGATCCGTGTTCTCGGCGAAGGCTTGCACGTCTTGCCACGCCTGCTCTTCCGCCGGCGACCAGCCGAGACGCAAGGCGTTGTCGCCGTTGGCCGCGACGCTTTCCGGCTTCTCTGGCGCCGCTTCCGGGGCCAAAGCTGACACGGGAAGAAGACGGCGCTGCACGGCGTATACGGCGGCTACGGCAGCGAGCGCGAAGCCGGTCCAATGCAGGAGATAACCGTTCTGCCACAGCCACAGGCTTCCGAGCGGAAGGAGAGAGAGCGTCGGAACGAGCAGGCCGAAGGCGAGGAGGATGAGAGAGGCTGCGCGTCGCGCCCGCGGCGGGGGGCTTGCACCTTCAGTCATGGCTGCGTCGTTTTCCTTTCTTCGCCCGCCGTGCGCTCTCGCGCCATGCGGAACGCGTCCCGCAGCGCCTGCTCGTAGACCTGGGCGATGCCACCGCGATCTGCGGTGCCGAGGCGGCGGCCATGGAGATAATAGACCGCGGCCTTGCCGAGCGCGTAGGTGACAGCGAAGCTCGCGGCGGCAGACGCGGCTGCGCCGGCGGTCTGGCCGTAGACAGGCAGAAACTTTGCAAGCTGGCGAATGCCGACGCCGGCAGCGACCTTCGCTACGGTTCCGGCGCCGAGCGCGGCCGTGAGCTCCGCATAGGCACGCTTGTCCCATGTAACGCCGTAGAGGCGTCCGAGCCGGCTCAGCATGCGGGCCTGGATGGTCGAAGCCGCGATCGCTCCGGCTACAGGCAACGGCACGAGATCGCCGCCGGCCGCCGCCATGGCATGGCCCATGACGATCGGATCGGCGGAGCGCGACAGGGGATCGGACGTGAACCCGGGCAGCGACGCGAGCGCGGCCAGCATGCGTGCGGGGGCGACCGTTGCAAGAGCTTCGGCCAGTGCGTCGAGCCCGTAATCGGCCGGCGGCAGGCCATCGTCGGGTCTCGTGAGGTCCACGGGGACGAAGAGGAGCGCGCCGCGTCCCGGCAGCTTGTCGAGAACGCTACGCTGATGAGCCAGGGCGCGCATGAGATCGATCGGAATGCGAGCGATGGCGTCCGGCGGAGCGTGGGGCTCGAACGGATAAGGCCGCGTGTGCCCGTGCCCTGGCGGGTATCCCTCGTGGAGGCTCGTCTGGGCGACGACGATCGGCCATTCGAGATGGCGGCGGCGTACCTGATGAAGGGCGTCGAGCACGGCGTCCTGATCGGGATCCATGGCGCGCATCGTGGCCACGATCAGGTGAGACGAGCCCTCGGCGAAGGCGAGATCCTCGGCGGGGTCGTAGCCGGTCTCGCCAAGTCCGCGGGTATCGAGGAAGCGCAGCACCGGCATCTCGGATGGGAAAGCGTAGAGCCGTGCCGTGCGGGTGCAGGGCCGGAAGCCGTCACCGATCTCCGCGTCCGTGCTCGCGGTGATGGTGCGGATGATGGAGGTTTTGCCGCTCTGCACCTTTCCGAGGAGCCACACCACGGGAGCGTAGCTATGGCTCACGTCTTCATCGGATGTGCCGGATGCCGTGCGCGTATCGTTTCGGTCGCTATCGGAGCGGGCCCGCGTCCCTTTGCCACCCGACCGGCCAGGCAGCACGCTCTTCAGCGCCGCAGCCCATCTCGCCATGTAAAGCCTCTCACTGGTCACGGAATCCGAAGAGACTCGGCTTCCTCCCCACCGCATCCGGCTCATGGAAAACCCCCGGCGCGTGCCAACGGTTCCCCGTGAGCTTCAGTCTACCTCATTTCCAGGCTTCGGTATTTCTGCTCCGCATGGCGTGGAGATGGCGCTCGTGTATGATCCGCGCCGCAAGATGCCCACCTGGAATTTCGATCGATGCTCAACATGCTGTCCAAGGCGGCCGGAAGCCGCGTACCAGAGGTTTCCGGCGTAGCTCTCCTCGTCCTTATCGCCATTACAGGCTGGATCGGACTGCGATATCTCGATCAGGCGAGCTGGATCCGCCATGCGCTCCAGGTCGAGACTGCGATGTCGGATACCTGGTCGCTGTTACAGGACGCAGAAATTGGCCAGCGCAGCTTCGTCCTGACGGGCGAGAAAAGCTTCCTGAAGCCGTATCTCGACGCGCGGCAGGCGCTGCCGGACGCAATAAACACATTGCAGGCGCTGGTTTCGGACAATCGGGAGAGGCTCGAACAGGTCGAGGCCGTGCGCGGCATCATCGATCGGCGCCTTGCCATTGCGGCTGAGACCATCTCGCTGCGGCAAACGGAGAGCTTTGAGGCGGCCAGGGAGAAAGTGCTGGAAGGCGAAGGCCGCCGACTGATGGAAGATATTCATGCGCGCTTCCGTGAAATGCGGGCGGGCGAGGCGATGGTTCTGGTTGCGAGGCAAGCGGCCGCTCTGCAGGCCATCTCGGCAATGGCCGTCGCTGCCGGTCTTGCCCTGGTCGTGATCCTCGCGGCGCTGGCTGCCTGGATCGTGAACGCGCGCCGGGCGACGGCCGAGCTCTCCGAAGCGCACCAGCTGCTCAAGACTTCGCTGGCGGAACGGGATGCCGCCGAGCAGCAGATCCGCCAAATGCAGAAGATCGAAGCCATCGGCCAGCTCACGGGAGGCATCGCACACGACTTCAACAACATGCTGGCTGTGATCATGAGCGGGATCGGCCTTGCTCAAAAGCGCCTCGCGAATGGCGCGCAGGGAGCGGAGGAGCTGCTGCGCGACGCCCTCGATGGGGCGAGCCGCGCCGCGACGCTCGTAAAGAGGCTTCTGGCGTTTTCGCGCCAGCAGCCGTTGGCGCCGAAGCCGATCGATGCCAACCGGTTCGTTGCTAGCATCTCGGAGCTCATCTCGCGTACCATCGGGGAGTCGATCAGCGTCGAGACGATCCTCGGGGGCGGGCTGTGGCTGACCCATGCCGATCCGGTTCAGCTCGAGAACTCCATCCTCAATCTGTGCGTCAACGCACGGGACGCCATGCCTGAGGGGGGCCGGCTCACCATCGAAACCGCAAACTGCCATCTCGATGATCGCTATTCGCGCCTGCATCCGGATGTGCCGGCGGGCCATTACGTGCTGCTTGCCGTTAGCGATACGGGAACCGGCATGACGGAGGAGGTTCTGGCGAAGGCGTTCGATCCCTTCTACACCACAAAGGATCCGAGCAAGGGAACGGGCCTTGGCCTTTCACAGGTGTACGGGTTCGTCAAGCAGAGCGGCGGGCATGTGAAGGTCTATTCGGAGCTGGGCGAGGGAACCACGGCCAAGATCTATCTGCCCCGCCATTATGCAACGGATGCCGATCGTCTGGAGCCTGAGCAGATACCGCACGAGGCCCCTGGGACTGGGACGGTGCTCCTGGTCGAAGACGAGGTGCGGGTGCTGGATCTCACTGCGGCCAGCCTACGTGAGCTCGGCTACACCGTGCTGGAGGCCCGAAGCGGGAAGGAGGCGCTCGAGGTGCTCGCGAAAGATGAGAGCGTCGACTTGCTGCTTACGGATATCGTGATGCCGGAGATGAACGGACGGCAACTCGCGGACGCGGCTTGCGAACTCAGGCCAGACCTGAAGGTGCTCTTTATGACCGGCTTTACGCGGAACGCCGTCGTTCACAACGGGGTGCTCGATCCTGGCGTGCATTTCATCGCCAAGCCTTTCTCGCTCGAAGAGCTTTCGATCAAGGTGCGCGAAGTCATTCGCGCAAGGCCGCGCGCGGCTGGTTCCTGATCGGTAAATGCGGAAAGCTTTGTGCAATTGGCTTTTAGGTCTTGGCAAACGTCAGGTCTTGGCAAAGGTCCTGGCGGGTTGGCACGTGTAGCGCGAGACGTAGAAGTTCGGATGCGCTTCGCTCCACTTCGCTCCTTCGACCTGCGAGGCGATCAGGCAGCCGGTAAGCCCGACATGTTCCTGAAGCTGGATCGGATTCTCCTCGTGGCATGAGGCCCCGATGACCACCGAACATACGGTGAGAATGAGCTCGTACACGGTGCCTCCTGCCGTAAGCGTTGATCCCGACCCAACCAACGCTGCGTCGTGCCGTTGGTTCCGGCCTTAGGGATACCCGCCGATGATGGGGAGCAATTCGCCGGTGATGTAGCTCGAGCAGGTGGGTGCCGCCAGAAAGACATACGCGGGGGCAATTTCCTCTGGCTGTGCTGCGCGCTTCATCGGTGTCGATGATCCGAACGAGGGAAGTTTGTCGGCCGGCTGATCTGCAGGATTGAGTGGTGTCCAAACCGGGCCGGGAGCTACTGCGTTGACTCGTATTCCCCGTGGCAGGAGGCTGGCCGCGAGCGAGCGCGCAAAGGCGTGAATGCCGCCCTTCGTCATCGAATAGTCGAGAAGCCTGCTGCTGCCCTGGAAGCCGGTGACCGAGCCGGTCATGATGATCGAGCTTCCTGATTTCATATGTGGAACCGCGGCGCGCGCGAGATAGAAATAGCCGTAGAGATTCGTCTTCAGAGTGCGGTCGAAGTGCTCGTTGGTGATATCCAGAATATCGTTTGCATGTTCCTGGAACGCGGCGTTGTTGACCAGGATGTCGAGCCCGCCAAGCTTATCGATGGTTTCTTGCACCGCGCGCTCGCAATAAGCGGGATCGGCCACGTCTCCGGGAAGGAGAATGCAACGGCGTCCTTCTGCTTCCACCGCCCGCTTTGTCTCGCGTGCGTCCTCCTCTTCTTCCAGATATGAGATCGCAACGTCCGCGCCTTCGCGAGCGAACAGGACCGCGACGGCCCGCCCGATGCCGGAGTCTCCTCCTGAGATGAGGGCCACCTTATCCTTGAGCTTCTCGGATCCCTTGTACGCGGGCGCCTCGAACATCGGGGCGGTTTCCAGATCTTTCTCGAGGCCCGGCTTCTCAAGGTGCACGTCGTCGAGGGTTTCCGGATATTCGCGCTGGCCGACCTGAACGGGGCTTTTTTTCTGCTTCTTGGAGGTTGTTCCTTTTTTCGCGTCCGTCTTGTCGACGCGGGCTTGGATGCGCCGCCCTTCCTCGGCGGCCTGCTTGGCGCTTTGCGATGGCTCGTGGGCGGTCATGCGATTTCTCCTTGTCCAGTCTCTTGCTCGTGCGGAGATATTGAAACGCGATAGCCTCCCGGTTGTTGCAGCGCATGGGCGAGGTGAGGAACGGAGACGGGCTCTCGCCGTTCTCTCCATGAGAAGACGAGAATAGACGCAGAAAAGGAGGTGCATCCTATGCACTATCCTCGACGTTGGAGCGCGCGCGGCGCACTGATGACGTTGCTCTTGATGCCGGCGGCGGCGCTGGCGCAGACGCCTCCGAAGCCGTTGCCGTCGGCGCCTCCGGAGGTGATGGAGCCGCCAAGCGAAAATCCGGCGCCTCCCGCTGATCCCAGCACCGGAGGGGACCGCCCCAAGGAGCCGCTGACCCGCCAACTCAATGAAGGGGAAGGCGTGCTTGAGCCTCCGCGCGGCATCGATCCGCAGATCGAGAAGGAGCCGCCCAAAGACTTCGAAGGCAAGACACCCGTCATCCCGCCACCGGGCGAGCACGGCGGGGATCCCAACGTCCAGCCGAAATAAATACCGCTTTCCAGTCTCAAATGCTCAGGCTTGAGCGATAAAAAAAAAAGCTGCGGCGTATAATTCGCGCCGCAGCTTTGCTTCATGGAGGGGCCGCTCAGCCTCAATGCCAGTTGGCGCGCGCTGAACCGCCCGGATGGGAAAGGCGGACACGCTGGTCCACTTTATTGACCCAGGCGAGGGGGATGTAGTGGTGCTCGCCACCGGCTGCCGGATCGTTCTTGGTGAGCTTGAGGTTGTCGCCCTCACAACGGTCAACCGTGCCGACGTGCTCGCCATCCGAGCCGACGACTTCCATATGTTCCCGAATTTGGGATGGATCTATCATTTTCGAAACTCCTTTTGTCTTTTCTCGCGCGCTGACACGCTTTTGCTCCTTGATCTCGTCTTGAACCTCCGGAGGGATCGGAGGACCGGGGAGAACTGATTTCTCCCCGGTGTCAGCCGTCACGGCGCTTTTCACCGCTTCATCCTGATCAGACGACTTCTCAAGAGCCGTTGCGCTTTCCGGCATGTCGCCGGCCTCGTGCGCGCTCTCGCGCGCCTTTCCTTTGTTGCTGCCTGTCTTGGCTGTGCTCATGGCACGATCTCCCGTGCTGCGTGGCGGCAGGGATCCAACGCGCGCCTCTTTCCGGGAGTTCCGTATTTCCGGTGGCTCAGGCTTTCAGCGCTCCCTCCTTTGCCGGGACGGCTTCGGGGGCCCGCTTGCCGCGCCGCAGGTAATGCTCGCCGATATTGAGCAGGATTGGTGCTGCGATGAATATCGACGAGCTCGTTCCGAGAACGAGACCGAAAAGCAGCGTCAGTGCGAATTCCCGGAGCGCCGGACCGCCGAATAAGGCAAGGGGTGCGATGGCAAGGAACAATGCAATCGATGTCCCGATGGTGCGCGAGAGCGTCTCGTTGATGCTGAGGTCGATGACGTCGCGCAACGGCGTCTTCTTGAAGCGCACCAGGTTCTCGCGCACGCGGTCATAGACCACGATCTTATCGTTGATCGAGAAGCCCATGATGGTGAGAACGGCCGCGATCGAGGTCATGTTGAACTCGAATCCCGTGAGCGCGAGGAAGCCGACTGTCTTCGTGAGATCGAGGAACATCGTCGTGATGGCACCGACGGCGAAGGGCCATTCGAAGCGGAACGTGATGTAGGCGAACATGGCGACGGCGGCGAGGCCGAGCGCCCATAAGCCGTCGTTCAAGAGCTCCGCGCCAACCGATGGTCCCACGACCTCGACGCGACGGATCTCCGTGCCGGGAATGCTCTTCTCGACGGCTTCGCGAGCGGTGCGCAGCGCGACCTGCTGCTCTTCGGGCGTGCCGTGCGGGTGCTCGAAGCGCAGCAGGACATCGTCGGCTCCGCCGAAGCGCTGGATCTGTACGGGCCCGAGGCCCGCATCCTTCAGCGCATTTTGCAGGGCGGGCGCATCGGCGGCGTAGGGCGTCTTCGCCTCGATCACGACGCCGCCGTCGAAGTCGACGCCCATGCGGAGACCGGGATGGATGGCGAGGCCGATCGAAGCCAGGCTGATGATGGCAGAGACGACGAGGCCCGAATAGCGCGCGCGCATGAATGGGATGGACGTATGTTCGGGGAAGAAGTGAAAGCGCGTGCCGATGGTGAGCGTCTTCGGCCGCTGCCATCTGAACCACAAGGCGGTGAGCAGGCGGACCAGCAGGATGGCGGTGAAGATCGAGATGACGATGCCGAGACTGATGGTGACGGCGAACCCACGGATGGCGCCGACACCGACGACGAACAGGATCAGCATCTTGATCAGAGTCGTGAGATTCGCGTCCATGATGGTCGTATAGGCGCGGCGGAACCCGGTCTCGATGGATGTAACGACGCCCGTGCGTTTCGCGAGCTCCTCGCGCGTTCGCTCGTTGATGAGGATGTTCGCGTCCACCGCCATGCCGAGCGCGAGCAGGATGCCCGCCATGCCCGGCAAGGTGAGCGAGGCGCCGAGCATGGAGAGGCAGGAGATGGTCAAGGCCAGGTTGATGAGCAAAGCGGCGGTCGCGAAGAGGCCGAAGCGGCCGTACGTCACCAGCATGAAGGCGACGACGAGGATGAAGCCGGCCACGATCGAGTAGAGACCGGCCTGGATCGCGTCCGCGCCGAGGCTCGGGCCGATGCTGCGCTCCTCGACGACGGTCAATGGCGCGGGAAGGGCGCCGGCGCGTAGCAGCACGGCGAGGTCGTTCGCCTCCTCGACCGTGAAGTGGCCGCTGATCTGGCCCTGTCCGCCGAGAATGGGCTCGCGGATCACCGGGGCACTGATCACCTTGTTATCGAGCACGATGGCGAAGGGCTTGCCGACGTTTTTGGTGCTGACGTTGGCAAAGCGCCGGGTGCCGATGGAATCGAGGGCGAAGTCGACCACCCAGCCGCCGGCTCGTTGGTCCATCGCTGCGGTCGCGCGTGTGAGGTTCATCCCGTCGATCTCGACATGGCGATAGACTGGGATCTTGTCCTGGCCTTCGCTGCGATCGGCCATGGGCAGCAGCTCGATATCCGGACTGGTCGTCGATCCCTCCGGCGCGACAAGGCGGAACGTCATCTTCGCCGTAGAGCCGAGAAGACGCTTGATGCGATCTGGATCGGAGACGCCGGGCAGCTCCACGAGAGCGCGCGCCTGGCCCTGGCGGGCGACGTAAGGCTCGTTGACCCCGGTCTCGTCGATGCGGCGGCGGACGATGGAAATCGATTGCTCGACCGCCTTTGTCGAAAGGTCCGTCACGGCTTGCGGATTGAGCGTCACGGTGAGGACGCTGCCGGCGGCGGAGGGAGCGTAGACCAACGCCCGGCTCTGGCTGTCCAGACGCTCATTCAAGATTTCGCTCAGAGCCTGCCGGCCGGCGTCCATCTGGCCGGCGTCGGCGAAGCTCACGGCCACGCTTTCTTTTCCGGCGGTGATGGATGTGAAGGGTACGTGAGCCTTGCGAAGCGCCTCCGCCATTGCCGCGCGGGTGCTCGCGATCCGCTCCCGGATGACGGAGGACATATCGACTTCGAGGAGGAGATAGGAGCCGCCTTGCAGGTCGAGGCCGAGATTAACGCGGGGCTGGGGCAGCCACTGCGGCAGCGTGCCGGGCGCGAAGAAGTTCGGGAGCGAGAGCAGCGATCCGATAAGGCAAATACCGAGGATCAGCGCGGTCTTGAAGCGCGAGAAATGAAGCATGATCAAATTCCCATGGGGTCAAGGCCGCCCCGGACCTTCCGGCGGGCGGCTCGACAGGATGCCGAGTGATGGAATGCAGACCGGGGGAATCAGGCGCCGGGCGGCGCGCGCGTCAGACCATCGCGCGTACGCGCCACATCTGTGACAAGGCCGAAATCGGCCGCCGAGGCGATAGAGGAAACGTCGGGCCAATGGAGGTCGCCGCTTCCCTTGGGGAGCAGGGCATCGCCGCCGGCATTGCCGCCGAGCCTTAAGGAGGGTTCGGAAACGTCGATGCGGAGAAGGATGGCCCGATCGGCGGGGTGCGCGTCGGCGCCGTGGCCGGCAATCGACAGGCTGCGCGCGAACCCGGCGTCCGGCCCAAGCGCGGCGGCACTCGCAAGCGCGCTCAAGAGAACGGCCAGCAGGGCGGACCAGGAGTCTCGGCCTCCAATGTGGCGGCGCTGGCGATATGTCACGGCGATGGCCTCGCTTCGAGTCCCCACAAAATAGGGAGCGCCTCGAAAATAGCCAGAGCTTATCGGCGTCCGCGCTGGATGCTTTGAGGATGGAACCGCAACGCTGCCGGGGAAGAACACCGCCTGTCGCCCCGGTCAGCAAACCTTTGAAATAAAAGGACTGAGACGAGAAAATGAGGGCATCGCATGTGGGTTCTCCCACGCTGCGCTGCCGTCTTGGTGCTTCAGCGCCCCAGCAAAATGGCTCATGATGCTGCCGCGCCAGCAACAGGCATCTTCTCGATATTGCAAATGGTTTGCAATTGCATTACTTTGCGCAGCAGGGGTGCAGCTTGGCGACGGAGGGATCGCGTGCACGGGATAAGAATGGCGAACCCGCTGAGGTCTCTCTTGGCGGCGGCACTGACCGCCTTGGTGCTCCACGGAAGCGTCCTGAGCTCGGCCGCCGCCGATGGGAAGGAACAGCGATTCGATATCGTCGCGACCACCGGCATGATCGCAGATGCCCTCAAGCAGGTTGGCGGCGACCGTGTATCCGTCACCGCGCTCATGGGTCCCGGTGTGGATCCGCACACCTATCGCCAGACGCGATCCGACATTGCGGCCATGACAAAAGCCAAGGCGGTATTCTGGCACGGCCTCTATCTTGAGGCGCAGCTCGAGGATTTTCTCAAAGATCTGTCGAAGCGGAAGACGGTCGTCGCGCTGGCCGAGCACATACCGAAGGATCAGCTCCTGTCGCACCCGGAATACAAAGGCCGCTATGATCCCCACGTGTGGATGGACCCGCGCTTATGGAAGAGCGTGGTCCTCGCGGCCCGTGATGCGCTGACGGCGCTCGATCCCGCCGGAGCGGAGACGTTCAAAGCGGGCGCTGAGCGGCATCTGGCGGATATCGACACGCTTGCCACTTATGCCGACGCTACCTTGAAGAGCGTTCCAGAGGGTGTGCGGGTGCTGCTGACGGCTCACGATGCGTTCAACTACTTCGGTCGCGCGTTCGGCTACGAGGTGCTCGGTATCCAGGGGATCTCGACCGAAAGCGAAGCTGGGCTCAGCCGCATTGAAAGTCTCGTCCGGACAATCGTCGAGAGGAAGATTGGTGCCATCTTCGTCGAAACCTCCGTCTCGGACCGGAACGTCAAGGCGCTGATCGAGGGTGCGGCAGCAAAGGGGCACACCGTGATCATCGGAGGCGAGCTCTACTCCGACGCCATGGGGGCACCGGGCACTTACGAGGGCACCTATATCGGCATGATCGATCATAACGTCACCGCCATCGCGCGGGCACTTGGCGGCGACGCGCCCGAAAAGGGGCTCAACGACAAGCTCGCCTCGCTGCAATCGCGCTCCAAGCTCTGAGGAAAGAATAGGCCGCCATGGATCCTGCGGTAACGCTCGTCAGCAAGAATGGCCGTGTATTGGGCAGCGCCCATCCCGACAGTCCGCTGGCGATCGCGGGACTCACCGTCTCCTATGGCGAGAAGCCGGTGCTTTTCTCGATCGATTTCGTGGTGCCGCCCGGCGCCATGGTGGCGATCGTGGGTCCGAACGGAGCCGGCAAGTCCACGCTCATCAAGGCCGCGCTCGGCATCGTGGGTCGCATCAGCGGCGATGTGACGTGGTACGGTAGGCCGTATGTCCGGGTTCGCGATCGCATCGCGTATGTGCCCCAGCGAGCCAGCGTCGACTGGGACTTTCCGGCGACGGTGCTCGATGTGGTCATGATGGGGCTCTATCGGGAGATCGGGCTCTTCCGCTTTGCCGGACGGGACCACCGCCTGAAGGCGCTCACGTGCCTCGAGCGTGTCGGCATGTCGGGATTTGCAGACCGGCAGATCGGTCAGCTTTCTGGCGGACAGCGCCAGCGCGTGTTCCTGGCGCGGGCGTTGGCGCAGGAGGCGGATCTTTACGTCATGGACGAACCGTTCGCGGGCGTTGATGCCGCAACCGAGCGGGCCATCGTGGCCGTCCTGAAGGAACTCAACGCCGCCGGCAAGACGATCTTGTGCGTTCATCACGACCTGGCGACTGTGGCGGACTACTTCGACCACGTGCTGCTCCTCAACGTACGCAAGATCGCGAGCGGCCCCGTGGCCTCCGCGTTCACCGCGGAAAACCTGCAAGCGACTTACGGAGGCAAGCTCGCAGCGGCCCAGATCGAATCCATTTCCGGAAGCGGCGGCGCGGCAGATGCGAGCTGAAGCGAGGGTGAGCGCATTGCGGCGCCGGCAGGATGACAGCCGGCGGCGGTCCGTGAGGAGCTGATCGCATGCACGCGCTTCTTTCGGCTCTGCTCCTCCAAGCCGGATACAACACGGCACTCGTCACCGTGGGTGCGGCCATCCTCGGGGCCAGCGCAGGAGCGATCGGCGCCTTCGTCCTCTTGCGCAAGCGCTCCCTCGTCAGCGATGCGATCAGCCACGCGACGCTTCCCGGGCTATGCCTCGCCTTCATCGTGCTGGCCCTCTTCACTGGCGACGGACGCTGGATTGGGGGGCTCATGATTGGCGCCGCCGGCAGTGCGGCGCTCGGCCTCCTCATCGTTGAATGGATCAGCCGGCGCACACGCTTGCCCGAGGATGCGGCGATCGGCGCGGTCCTCTCCGTCTTCTTCGGACTGGGGATCGTGCTGCTGACCGTCATCCAGACGCTCGAGACGGGCGGCCAAGCGGGGATCGCCAGCTATCTCGTCGGCTCGACGGCGGGGATGCTGCGGAGCGAGGCGGAGACGATTGCCATAGGGGCACTCCTTTCGGGCGCAGCGATCTTTTTTCTGCGCCGCCCGTTTACGCTCGTCTGCTTCGACGAAGCCTATGCCGCCGTCCGCGGCATCAACGTGCGTGCGACGGATCTGGCGATGATGACACTCCTGCTCGCCGTCACGGTGATCGGGCTCAAGGTGGCGGGGCTGGTTCTCATCGTCGCGCTTACGATCATCCCGCCAGTTGCGGCGCGCTTCTGGACAGATCGGCCGGGGCCCATGGTTCTCGCTGCGGCTGGATTGGGTGCGCTATCCGCCTATCTCGGTGCTGTCATCTCGTCGTTGGATCGCGGGTTGCCGACTGGGGCGCTGATCGTCCTCGTCGCCTTTGCGCTGTTCGTGATCTCGATGCTGCTATCGCCACGGCGGGGGCTCCTCGCCCGCGCTCTGGAGCAGCGGAGATTCCAAGTCCATGTTCACGAGCGGCAAGGCTTGCTTGCGCTGGCACGCGGCGAACCAATCTACGATTCACTGACGTTGCGCGTGCTCAGGCGGAAGGGTTTTGTGCGGAGCGACAGCGTGGCCACTCTCGCAGGGCGGGGAGCGGCTGCGGACGCGGTGCGGGATGAAGCGCGCTGGGACCTCTATCGCAAGCTCAACCCTGAGGACGCGGCGAGCATGCCGCACCATGGCGTAACCTCGGTTGCAAGCGTGCTGTCGCCTGATGTGGTTGCGGATCTGGACCGACGCCTCAGCCTGAGGGGAGAGCCGGTGTGAGCAATGAATTCGTGCAGCTTTCGCTTGTGCCGATGCTTATCGGAATACTTTCTTCCGTGACGTGCGCGCTCGTCGGAAACTTTCTCGTGCTGCGGCGGCAGAGTCTGATCGGTGACGCCGTAGCGCATGTGGCGCTGCCGGGTATCGTGGGCGCATTTCTCGTAACGGGCACCATCGAAGCGGGCCCCATGCTCATTGGCGCGGGGCTGGCGGCAATCGTCGCAGTGCTCCTGATCGAACTCGTGCGCAAGATCGGAAACGTCGAGCCGGGCGCGGCCATGGGCGTTGTCTTCACGGCCATGTTCGCGGCGGGCGTGCTGGTCCTCGAGCGCACGGATACCAGCAACGTGCATCTTGATGTCGAGCATGCGCTCTACGGCAACCTCGAGAGCCTGATCTGGTTAGCGGGAGACGGCTGGAGCTCGTTGCTGGACCCTGCGGCGCTGGCCGAGCTTCCGGTGCAGCTGCCGCGCCTTGTGCTCGTACTCGTCGTCGTCGCGCTCCTCATCGCGGCGTTCTGGAAGGAGCTCGTGATCGGGACGTTCGATCCAGAGTTCGCAGCGGCCATCGGCGCGCGGCCGACACTCGTCAGCTTCGCGCTCGTCGCCATGGTGGCAGTGGCAGCCGTTGCGGCTTTCGACGCGGTTGGATCGATCATCGTCATCGCGATGTTCATCTGTCCGCCCGCGGCGGCACGCCTGATGACGGACCGCATGGGGGCGCAGATCGCCTGGAGCGTGCTGTTCGCGGCCGTCGCCGCCGTGGGGGGCTATGTGCTCGCCGGCTACGGGCCGCTTTGGCTCGGCGCACGATCGAGTGTCAGCGCGGCCGGCATGATCGCAACGGTTGCGGGAGTGCTTCTGCTTCTTGCATGCGCGTTCGGACCCAAGCGGGTGGGCGCCAAGAGGGCGGGCTGACGGACCCGCGGCGGCGGATTGCCGGCGGACGGCTCGCACCGCTCCATCGTGTGCACATCAGCGGGCGATGCGGGCTTCGGCAGCATCCATGGCGGTCCACTCGCAAAGGGCGCGATCGAGACGTTGCCAAGCCTCCTCTGGGCCAGGAAGGCCGAAGCGCAGCCATGTGGGCGCGTACGAAAATCGCCGCACAAGGATGCCATTTCGGCCAAGCGTGTCGGCCATCGCCGGTGCGGCGGGGTGAGCCGCGAGCCGGAACAGGGGCGTGCCGCCGACGAGGTCGCAGCCGGTCCGGATGAGAAGCGAATCGAGCCGTCGGCTGTCTGCCGCGAGCCGCTGCAGCATATCGGTGAGCCAGTGCTCATCGGCGAGCGCAGCGGCTCCGATCGCTAGAGCAGGGCCGGCCACGGCCCACGGTCCCAAAGCTTTACGAAGGTTCGCGGCCAATCTCGCGTGTGTGATTGCGAAGCCCAGGCGGACGCCGGCAAGGCCGTACATCTTTCCGAACGAGCGCAGGACGACGGTTGCCGGGGGGAGGCTCGGAACGACGCTCGTACCAGCAGGCAAGGCATCGGCGAAGGCTTCATCGACGACGAGGAGGCCTTCGCGTTGGCCGGCTTCCAGGGTGCGCGCCAGCTCTCGGAGCCGAGCCTCGGACGTTATGTGCCCCGTGGGATTGTTCGGATTGACGATGACGACAACGTTCGCGGCTCCCACCGAGGCGATATCGGGAACCTCCACCACGTCGTGGCCGCCGCTGTGCCATGCGACAGCGTGCTCGGCATAGGTGGGGCTGACGATAGCGACGCGGGATTGCGGCGGAGCGAGGCGTGGCAGGATTTGAATAAGGGCTTGCGTGCCGGGGGCGCTTACGACCATTTCCGGGTGCGCGGCCCCATAGCGGCGGGCTGCTACGGTCCGCAGATGCTCCTCCTCGCCCATCTGCGGCAGTCTCGCCCAGGTATCGGTATCGAGCGCGGGCAGCGGATAAGGGTGCGGATTGATGCCGGTCGAGAGATCAATCCAGGGTTCCGGCGCCGCGGGAAACCGTGCTCGCGCGGCGTCGAGATCGCCGCCGTGGCCGATCGGCTCCTGGTCCACCGAGATCATCGCCGTTCTGCCTAATCGTCGAAAATATTCGCAAGGATCCGCGGGACGGTCCGTCTGCGGTGCGGGGCGGGAGATAAGCGAATGCATGCCGCCTCAGCGGTGCGCAGCCTAGCTCATAAGCTTCCGATCGAAAAAGCTCAATGAGACGGCGCCACGCTCGTGTTCGTGCGGCGGCGCCCAAATATTCCACAGCGATGGGCGGAAGACACGAGATGGAGTGCCTTGTGCTTGGCCGGATGCCATACTGGTCGGCGATTGCGAACCGTTGGATCTTGCGGGATGTACGACGAAAAGCTCGGAGAGATTATTTGAACGCCTCGAAATTTGATCGATCCATGCCTTTTCCTGGCCAGCGTCTGATCGATCATCGACGTCTGGTTGACATGCTGCCGCCCGGCTTGGATCGCCTCGGCGGATACTGCGTTTTGGCGAGCGAATGACCCCGCGGCCGCTAACGATCTGCCATATCATCGTGAGCCTGGAGCAAGGCGGCGCTCAGGCGATGATGAGGCGCCTTTGCGAAATACAATCCGACCGTGTTCGTCAAAGCGTCATCGCCTTCATGGACGGAGGCCCGCACTTGGCGCCTTTACAAGCTGCCGGGATCGACGTCGTAACGCTCGGAATGAGTAAAGGCCCCTCCGCACTGGCCGGACTTCCACGGCTCTATCGCACACTGAAGCGCATGAGGCCGGATGTCGTGCAGACGTGGATGTACCATGCCGATCTGCTGGGAGGGCTGGCGGCCAAGGCAATCGGTGTGCCGCATGTTCTTTGGAACATCCGCCATACGGATCACGACAGGAAAACCACCAAGCTGATGACGCGCGTGATCACGAAGGCTTGTGCGTGGCTTTCGTCCAGTGTGCCGGACCGTATCGTTTGCTGTGCGCAAAGCGCAAAAGAGGTTCATGTTGCGGCGGGATACAAACCCGAGAAGTTCGTAATCATACCGAACGGCTACGATTTCGAATTCTATGCCATCGATGCCGAGGCTCGTGCGAGTTTCCGATCTGAGCTCGGCGTGAATGATGCGACGCTTGTCATCGGATCCGTTGGACGATGGGCGCCGCAAAAGGACCGTGCGACGCTCCTGGACGCGCTCCGTCAGGTTGAGCAGGAAGCAGGAGTTTCGATGCACGGCGTTCTGGCCGGCACCGGCTGCACGCTGGAAAACAGCGAGCTCCGATCGATGATCGGCGCGAGCGGCGTGCGTATGCCATTAAGCTGTCTCGGAGAAAGATCCGACATCCCGCGCATTCTGAACGGCCTGGATTTGTTTGTCCTCTCTTCATCGCATGGAGAAGCTTTTCCCAACGTGGTGGCTGAGGCGCTTGCCTGCGGAACATCGTGCGTTGTCACGGACGTCGGTGATGCGGCCCTTATCGTGGGCGATCGCGGCCGCGTGATTCGGGCGCGCGATCCGGCCGCATTAGCGGAAGCTATCAACGAAACGCTGAGCTCATCGGCGAGGGACGGCAAAGGGGACAGAGAGAAGAACCGAGCATCGGTCGTCGCCCGTTTTTCCATCGACGCGAGTTTCAGAGAGTATGAAGCGCTTTGGATGTCGGGCGGTGAGCGATGCGAGAGCCATGGTTTGATATCGCCGCGCCCAAAGTAACGAGCACTCTCGGCAGCAATTTCCGGCTGCCGTGGGTGACGTGTCGATCAAGGAAGCCCGGCGATGGTGAGCGCGCTTCGTTTCCGCCAAGTATGATTGTTTAAAAAGTCTCGCTTGGCGTTCTCGCCCAAAGTTGTGCGAAGCTGCGGGTCATCGTCGAGACGCTTCAGATTGACGAGCCAAGCGTCGATATCATCTGGGCGAGCCAGAAGGGCGTTGTCTTCATGCGCCAGAATTTCTTTTAGAACCGGCAGATCGGACGCGATAATGGCTTTGCCGTGCGCCATGTACTCGAACATTTTCAGCGGTGATGTCCACTGTCCGATGTCGAGGCCGGATGTCCTTCCTGTCACGCCGAAGGCTCGAACGGTGTGTTGGTTCGGGAGCAACGCCACGTCGCACGCGGCGATATAGCTGGCGGCCACGGCGGGCGGCTGATGGCCGTAAAAGACGATGTTTCCGAGGTGCGCCGCTGTTTTGCGCCAAGCGGCGAGATCGCCTTCCGTACCCCCCACGACGTGGAACGTGGCGCGGGGATAGCGCTCTGCCAGCGGCACGACGACTTCCATGCCTTTACCGGGATACAGGTGGCCGACATAGCCGACGTTGAGGCTGGAAGACCGAGAGTCCAGCATGGCTGGCGTGCAATTCTCCTGCGGCGGGTCAGCCGCATCCGGTGCAACCAGAATTTTGGATTCGAGCTGGGGGTAGCTCGCAAGGTAATGATCCCGCAAAGTCTGCGTGATGACGACGAACCGGACGAGATTTTTGCGCCGGATCAGTGTGGCCACGAGGCGGGATGTGATCCAATTTCGATTTATCGGCGCATGGCATTCGAAAATGGTCGGAACGCGACGGTCAGTGAACAGAGAAGCCAACGCGCTGCGACTATAGATGAGATTCGGTGAGATCCGCCTCGCCTCACGTGCAGCGTGGATTTCGTAAAGGTGTGTGCCGATGCGCCCCGTTGTGGCGGGCAGCGAGATGACCCTGAAGTTCTGCTTGACGCCATAAAACGGAAAGGGATCGGGCTTGCGATCCTGGAGGCTGCCGAAGTCTGGCGCGAACAGATCGACCTCATGCCCATTGTCTGCAAATGCCTGGCAGACCTTCATGACATGAATGCTGTTCGCCGATCGCGACGGGATGATCGAATTGGAGATGTAGACGATCTTCATGGGCGGAAGCGGGACTCGATGGTGGATGACGCAGATGAAGGCGCTCACCCTTCCAATATGCAAGCTGTCAAATGCTCGAAGCTTTCCGGAAAGTCTCTCTCCTCGCGATCGCAAGCGCGCCTGAGAGATCGCCTGCGTCGAGCGCGCTCCCGATGCAGCGCAACTGCCAAGCTTTTTCGGCAAGCAGCGTTACGTCAGGCCATGTCTCTTCAAACCCGCTCTCAGTGCTAAGGCAGGAATTGCGTTGGTCGAGGATCCAGCCGTGTCCCACTCCGAGCAATTCGTTGTCAATGATGACGAAGCGACCTGTTTCGTCCTCCCGAATGATGTTGTTGGCCGAAAGGTCGGGATGGCTCACGTGCGAGGGCACAGCGTCTGCGATCCGAGCGTAAACCTCACGCCAGTCCGACAGGGCATCTCTGATGTCATCGAGCGCGGTCCACGGTTCGAGGCGCGGCACCAAATAATGGCCGATATAGTCGAATGCCGTGGGAAATGTGCGCGCCGTATCGGCCAGATCACACCGTGTGCGAAGATCCTCAAGGAAGGCTGCCACTGCCACATACGCGTTCTGCCGCTCAGTGGGGGCGAGCTCAGAAACGGTCGTGCCGGGAACCCAGGCCTCCGCGATCAAAGCATCATCGGCTGCGACGATATCGGGAAACGCGCACCCCGCGAAGGTTTTACGCTGCAAGGCGACACGGAGCGCTGCCTGCTGCGGCGAGAACACGCTAAATACCTTGACTTTGCTGCCGTCGCATTGGCCCGAAAACGATAACCGGCCCGCCTTCGTGATACCGGGATGGCGCGCGCGGCCGAGTGGCGCGAGATGTGAAATCCTATGATTGCCGATCGATATCGTGCCGAAGTCGGTTGGGAAAGCGAGGCGACGCTCCGCGGCCGATGCTTTCGCAGCAATTTTGCGTGCGATTCTGAGGAGCATTCTTAGCCAAACCCGTAGTCTTCTTAGCCGGCGGAAGCAGTAAGTTGAAGTTTACTCAGCTGAGGTCACCCCTGAACACGTGCGCTGTTCCTCCTCAAGCTGTCCTTACGTGCGGGCAGGTGTTGATCTGTTGCCCATGGAGCTGTGTTTGAACCGTTTTGCAAGTAGCAGAGCTCGCATTCTATACAGCTGATTAATGTTCTGGATCTTCTGCCGAGTTGTCATGTGTTTCCAATACTTCTCGGCGAAGCGACTCTTGCCTTCGAGCAGATTGGCTAAATCAGTTTGCCGCGGAATAGAGCGATCGTCGCGATAGTCGACCCATGCGGATTCCGCTCTGGCGACAGATTCTCCCCTTAGAAGAAGATCAAGAACCAATGCTTTATCCTGGCCGGTTGTGAGATAAGGATCATAGCCGCGCGAGCGTGAGAAAGCGGAGCGTAGTACGACGGTGTTGCTCCCTGATACGCCAGGATTTCGGACCATTATCATATCTATCAACTCTCGTGGCGTGCTGAATTCTACTTGTTTGCCCGGCCTGGGGACCTTGCTAACCATATATCGGCGACGGCCAAGCACGATTGAAACGCGATCCCCATCTAGGCAGCCGCGAATGCTCTGGAGATAGTTCACATCCCAAGCGTCGTCGTCATCCAAGAATGCCAGGTATTCTCCCGTCGATAGGATGGCGCCGAGGTTTCTTGCTTGTGACACTCCAAAGCGTGGAAGTGCGCGAATGATCTTGATAAGGGGACAAGCTGGTAAGACCGCAGACTTGACAGGAGTTAATCCGTTGTCGACGATAATGATCTCTCTAGGGGAAAGGGATTGAGAAAGAACGCTTTCGACGGCGTGTCGAAGCAGCTCAGGACGATCGCAGGTCGGTATTATAACGGAGAAGTCCATATTGCGGCTGCTCCAGAAAGGCGTGACCGAGTGTAAATCGTAGCTGGTTTTGTAGTTCTTGGCTGCTTGGCGCCAAGGAGTTTTAATCCGTTTTCGTTTGATTTTTTTTAAAAGTTCTACGCTTTAACCCCGCGGCCAGGCATTAATTGTATTGTTCGTGCCGTTTCTCGCTCTAATATCCGTATATCCATGGCCTTATGCCATGGGGTTAACCAGTATCGATTTCTATTTCGTTTTCAAGTGTGAGTGCTGAGGTTGGTTTCTCCCCATGGCAACAAGCCCTCGATATCTTCGTTATCTAAAAGATATTCATAGGTGCCGGCAGCTCGGATGCGCCCCTCGGCCATTAGATAAATAGTATCACACCGCTGTATGGTCGTAAGGCGGTGCGCAATCAAAATAACGGTTTTCTCCCCAACAAGATCGTTGATCGCCTCGATCACGGATCGTTCCGTAGAGTTGTCGAGGGCGCTTGTGGCCTCATCGAATACTACGACGCGGGGGTTGTGATAGAGCGCGCGCGCGATGCCGATACGTTGGCGCTGGCCTCCGGAAAGGCGAATGCCCCGCTCGCCGACGAGCGTCTGATATCCATCTGGCAATCCCGAAACGATGAAGTCGTGAATATGGGCCGACTTGGCGGCCCTTTGAACCGCCTCGATATCGATGTCGTGCGGCGGAATGCCGAAGGCGATGTTTTCCGCTATCGACGCGTCGGTGAGGAAGATCGTCTGCGGAACATAGCCTATCGTGCGCTGCCAGCTACATAAGTTCTCGCGGGAGAGGGGCACGCCACCGATGGTGATGGAGCCGTTCTGAGGCTCAAGTAAACCTGTAATGAGATCGATGATTGTGCTTTTACCTGAGCCTGTTTTACCGATGAACGCGACGCTGCTGCCCTTGGGAATGGTGAGGCTGACACTGTCGATCGTGGGCTGGTTTGTGGCGGGATAAGAGAAACGAACGTCTTTGATCTCGATATCGCCTTCCAGATGCTCAGTGATGTTTTGTGAATGCTCCAGTGCGCCCGCGTCTGTAAGCGCGAGGTCGGCGTGCAAGCGGTCAAGCGCGGGATTGAAATAGCGCATCTGGGTAGCGTTCTTGAAGATTTCTTGAAACGCCGGAAGCATGCGATAGCCCGCAAAGGCATAAAGAACGATGATAGGCATCGCCCCGCTCAACCCGTTGTGGCGCGTGGTGAGATAAAGCACCAGGAGAAGCACGCCGCCAAACGCAACGCCTTGGACAGCAAGATGCGGAACGTCGCCGATGGTCTTGGTGATCGCCACCTGACGGCAGAAGCGATGGGAAACTTTTTTGAAGCGATCGATGTAGTACCGCTCTCGACCTAAAAGACGCAGATCCTTGATGCCGTTCATAGCTTCGTTTGCGAGGATGAAGCGCGCGGCGTTATCTACTGCGCGCTGCTCGCCAAAGCGATTTAGGACCTTGCGGACCAGAAAGTAGATGAGGGAGAAGCTTCCGCCCAGCAGGGCGCCGATGACGACCGTGAGCGAGGGGTCGACCAAGAGCAACAGTATGGTGATGCACAAGGCGACAATTGCATTGGAGATCAGCTTGAGCGCCGGAATGAGAGCGCCGTTGGTGACTTCGCTGACCTCGGAAAACAAGGTCTTACTCAACTCGGCGGTGTTGCGGCCCAAGTAAAAGACATACGGCTGGCTCAGATAGCCGGTGAGTAAGCGCGTAGCGATGCTGTGCGCTCTCATGTTTGAGAAGCGCAGAATAGAGTAGGTCGTTACCGCCTTGATCGTTAGTGCGCCTAGAAAAATGAGGACGGTCGCAAGTCCCAAGAGCACCATGAACGACCCGGGATCGGTGAAACCCATGGTCGTAAAGGCCCAGCTGAGATGACGATTGGCACTTACGATGGAGGGGTCGGCTAAAATCGCGACGAATGGCATGACCGATGCGACGCCGACGACTTCGACGAACGCAGCCACGAGCATCAGGCCAAGCAGCATAAGCGCGT
This sequence comes from Hyphomicrobium sp., assembly GCF_036780825.1. Lineage (GTDB taxonomy): Bacteria > Pseudomonadota > Alphaproteobacteria > Rhizobiales > Hyphomicrobiaceae > Hyphomicrobium_C. Next base: position 97,025 of record NZ_DAIQCD010000008.1, read on the forward strand.
TGCGGCGCTCCCTGGCATCGAGAATCCCATGAATCTTACGAAAGATTTGGATCATGGTCCGGGCATTATCAGGTTGGGCTCGATCGAGCGATGCGGAAGATAGCGCAGTTCGTTCTTATTCACCTGTGGCGTGGCAGGAGTGCGCAGCCACGAGGAGCATCCCTGGAAAATGCGATGCAGGCGTGTTCGAACGGATCCGCAGACGCTGGGCACCGACGTACGGCCGTTGCCGGGGCGGCAAGGAGCGAACATTGCCGAGAGCGGACAGAGGTGTGTGGGGGGCCGACCATGAGGCAAGCGAGGGCCGCGCTGATCGCTGGGAGCCTGCCGCTCTCAGGACTCAGGCCATCGAGACGACGCCATGGCGGACCGTGTAGCAATCCGGCGTTCGGCCCGGATGGGCCAACTCGTTGAGTATTCAGAGGCAGTTTTGCGGAAAGTGGCTGGGGGACTAGGATTCGAACCTAGACAGGCAGAGTCAGAGTCTGCAGTCCTACCATTAGACGATCCCCCAAAGCCGGATCGCGGCGCGCGTCGAGGAGGCCCCGGCGCTGCCGAACGGGCCCTATAACAGCTCGGCTTAAGCCGCGCAAGAACAGTCGGACACTTTCCGTCAGGACCGGCCTTTCGATGGCTTGCGGCCGCGGGAAAGGATGTTGTCGCAGCGGCGCAAGGGCTTAGGGTGACGGTAGGCTTTCGATTTGAGCCTCCAATGTCCGCGTGTCGCAAGGACGGGCGCGCTTCGGCCGAGTAGGAAAAGCGAATGCGGAGGCAAGCAGAGACCGGTCCAAGCCCTCGGCCGCGGCAGGTAGACGATGGCTAACCGATGTCCGTGCTTTTTCTTTACGGGGCGCGGCCACCTGCTAGAGTGCATCCAGATGAAGCCAGACTTTGCCTGAAGAGAGGGTGAGCCGGTCCGTTTCGCCGCCTCCCCGGACCCAGGTGCTGGGGAAGAAACGTGTCGGAACTGACGGACGATGAGCGTGCCCGCGCTCCTGTAAACGATCCGCGACAGGCAGCCCGTGTTCCGAGCGAACAGGGCATTCGCGCTCGGGGCAATATGAGCCAGCCGCCGGCGCGGCCCCAGTCCGGCGGGCCGCATGTCTTCGCGGGCGACATCAGAGAGCATTCCGAGAGTAACGGCCGCAGCCAGGTCTATGGGGCGCTGGATCTGGGCACGAACAATTGCCGGCTTCTGCTCGCGCGCCCCTCGCGGCGAGGGTTTCGGGTGGTCGACGCCTTTTCGCGCATCATCCGGCTCGGAGAAGGCGTCTCGCAATCCGGGTGCCTCTCGGATGAAGCCATGCGCCGAACCATAGACGCGCTTAGGGTCTGCGCCACGAAAATGGCCCGGAACGAGGTGGTGCGCGCGCGCTGCGTGGCGACGGCCGCTTGCCGGGTTGCGGCTAACGGACGTGACTTCCTGCATCGCGTCGAGAGGGAAGTTGGCCTCAAGCTCGAGGTGCTCGACCAGGAGACGGAGGCAAGCCTCGCCGTCTCGGGCTGTGCATCGCTGATCGACTATCATGCTGATTACGTGCTGGTCTTCGATATCGGAGGGGGATCTTCGGAGTTGATCTGGCTCGACCTTTCCGAGGGAGGAGGCCGCGACCGCTCCAACGCTAACGGCAACGGCGCGCTGCGCGTCAGGCCAAAGATCCGAGCCTGGACGTCACTGCCGGTCGGCGTGGTCACGCTGGCCGAGCGCTTTGGCGGGCATGACGTTACGGACGACAGCTTCGAAGCCATGATCGCTCATGTCTCCAGCCTGCTCATGCCGTTCGAGGCGGAGCACGGTTTTCGCGGCCGTGCCCACGGTGGCAACATGCATCTGCTGGGGACATCGGGCACCGTGACCACGATGGCCGGCATTCATCTTGGACTAAGGCGCTACGACCGCTCGCGCGTCGATGGGTGCTGGCTTTCGATCGAGGAAATCCGGGGCGTCACCGAGGATCTGCTTGCCTGCTCGTATGGCGAGCGGGTGGCGCAGCCCTGCATCGGGCAGGAGAGAGCGGATCTCGTGCTGGCTGGCTGCGCCATTCTCGAGGCCATCCTCAGGATCTGGCCGGCCGAGCGGCTGCGGGTCGCGGACAGGGGCTTGCGGGAAGGCATTCTCACCACGCTCATGAGCGAGGATGGCGTTTATCGAGTCGGGCGGCGCCGCCGCTGGCAGCGGCCAGGATAGACCGTCATGCGTATGAAGGGAAAATCGGGACGCGGCCCCCGGGCGAAGGGCTCGAGCAGCGCTATCGGACCATCGGGCGGCCAGCGTGATCTCAACGTCCGCCTCAAAACGGCGCGCAAACGTACGGCTTCCTCGCAGCGCTGGCTCGAGCGACAACTCAACGATCCCTATGTCGCCGCCGCCAAGCGCGCGGGATACCGGTCGCGGGCCGCCTACAAGCTGATCGAGATCGACGACAAGTACCGGCTCCTCAAGCCTGGCGGCCGTGTGGTCGATCTCGGTGCGGCGCCAGGCGGCTGGAGCCAGATCGCCGCCGAGCGTGTGCAGGCCGTGGCGGGGCGCGGCCAGGTGGTCGCGATCGACATACTCGAGATGGAGCCGGTGGCGGGCGTCGAGCTGGCGCAGCTCGACTTCATGGACGACGGCGCCGAGGACTGGCTGAAATCAAAGCTCGAGGGTGGAGCGGCCGACGTCGTTCTGTCGGATATGGCAGCTCCGACGGTCGGGCATGCTAAGACGGATCATCTCCGGATCATGAACCTGGCGGAAGCTGCCGCGCACTTCGCCGCCGACGTGCTGGCGCCGGGCGGCGCGTTCCTCTGCAAGGTGTTCCAGGGAGGCACCGAGCGCGATCTTCTCGACTTCCTGAGACAGCGCTTCTCGATCGTGCGCCACGTGAAGCCGCCGGCGAGCCGCGCCGATAGCGCCGAGCTCTACGTGCTGGCCACCGGCTTCAAAGGCGGCAGGTGAGCCCCTCACGGCGGGCTGGCCGAGTGTTGCGAGTTCGAGAATTGTGAACTCGGGACTGTGATGGAGTGGCCCTAAAAACAGCAACGGCGGCCGCTTGCCCGACCGCCGTGCCTTATCGGCTCGTCAGTGCACGAGCCTTCTTCATCATCCGTTAGATGATGTCGATTTCTGCCGGCAGGTAGCTCGTCACCTCGAGGCCGACTTCCTGCTCGCGCACGGCGGGCTTTACCCAAATCTTCATGATCCGTTTCCTCCTTCGATACCCCTAGAACAGGGCATTTTCAAACGTGCCTTCCTAACGCGATAAGGGCTAGAGGTCTAATTGAATTTTCAGTGCACATCATCAGCCCCTCTGATGCGCGCTGATCGATGGTGCAAACAGCGGGAGCCGGGCCTGGAGGTTCCGGCCAGCGGCCTCTGGCTCGCGCTTGACGCGGGCGGCTCGCCGCAGGGCCAGTCTCTTCCCCTCGTTCCCGCGCGATGCTATAGCCCATCCGACATTCGGGCCGGGCTGCATGCCTCGGGCCACCTTTGTCACATCCGCGCCCAAGGAGAGAACCATGGCTTACCGCCCAATCGATAGCGATTTGGGTCTGGCATTGACATTCGACGATGTGCTCCTGGTGCCGGCCGCTTCTGAAGTCCTGCCGAGCCAGGTGAATGTGGCGAGCCGCGTCACGCGGTCGATCTCGCTCAACATTCCGATCCTCTCCTCGGCCATGGATACGGTGACGGAAGGGCGGCTCGCCATCGCGGTGGCACAGGAAGGCGGCATCGGAGTGCTGCACCGTAACCTCGCTCCCGAGGAGCAGGCGCGCCATGCCGCTACGGTGAAGAAGTACGAATCCGGCATCGTGCTCAATCCGGTTACCATCGAGCCGACGGCAACCCTGAGCGAAGCCCTGGGCCTCATGGCGTCGCATTCGATCTCGGGCATCCCGGTGGTCGAAGCGCCGGAGCCGGGGGAGAGCCGGGGCAGGCTCGTCGGCATCCTCACCAACCGCGACGTCCGGTTTGCGACCAACCAAAACACGCCCGTCGCCGAGCTGATGACGAAAGAGCGGTTGATCACGGTGAAGCGCGATGTCACCCGTGATGAGGCGAAGCGCCTTCTCCACCAGAATCGCATCGAGAAGCTGCTCGTTGTCGACGACGAATATCATCTGGTCGGGCTCATCACCGTCAAGGACATCGAGAAGTCTCTCAAGCATCCGAACGCCTGCAAGGACCCTGAGGGACGGCTCCGCGTGGCGGCGGCGACCACCGTCGGAACCGACGGCTGGACACGCACGGAAAAGCTGCTCGAAGCGGGTTGCGATCTGATCGTCGTCGATACGGCGCATGGCCATTCGAGGAGCGTGCTCGAGGCCGTGACGCGCATCAAGAAGCTGTCGAACTCGGCGCAGGTGGTGGCCGGCAACGTGGCCACGGCGGATGCCACGCGCGCTTTGATCGAAGCCGGTGCCGATTCCATCAAGGTCGGGATCGGGCCGGGGTCGATCTGCACGACGCGCATTGTCGCCGGCGTGGGCGTGCCGCAGCTCACCGCGGTCATGGATTGCGCCGAGGAGGCCCATAAGCACGACGTGCCGGTCATCGCAGACGGCGGTATCCGGTTCTCGGGAGACATCGTCAAGGCGCTGGCGGCGGGTGCCGACTGCGTGATGATCGGATCGTTGCTCGCCGGCACCGATGAAGCACCGGGCGAGACGTATCTCTATCAGGGACGCACCTACAAGGCTTATCGCGGCATGGGCTCCGTGGGGGCCATGGCGCGCGGTTCGGCCGACCGGTACTTCCAGCAAGAAGTCAAGGATATGCTGAAGCTCGTACCAGAGGGCATCGAGGGGCAGGTGCCCTACAAAGGGCCCGTGGACGCGGTGCTCAATCAGCTCGTGGGCGGTCTACGCGCCGGAATGGGCTACACCGGCGCCAAGACGCTCGCGGAGCTGCGCCAGAGGGCCAAGTTCCTCCGCATCTCCCCTGCGAGCATGCGCGAGAGCCATGCCCACGGCGTGCTGATCACCCGCGAAAGCCCGAACTATCCAGGCATTTCCTGAGGCGTAACGCGGCCGAGCGGGAGAGCTATCCATGAACCAGACCGCCATCCTCTATCCGGTGTTCGTTCAGGTGGCGCTGACGTTCTTCCTGCAGGGCTGGATGCGCCAGGCGCGGCGCGGGGCCATTAAGCGCGGAGAGGTTGCGTTTGCGGATATCGCGCTGCGGCAGTCGAACTGGCCGCCCGAGGTGCAGAAGATCGCCAACGCGTTCCACAACCAGCTCGAGACGCCGCCGCTCTTCTATGCGCTGGTGGCGTTTCTCATGATCACGGGGCAAGTCAATCTCGTTTTCGTGGTCCTGGCGTGGGTGTACGTCGCGGCCCGGCTGGCTCATGCGTACGTCCACCTGACGATCAACCGGCAACCCTATCGCTCCAACATTTTTATCGCGGGCTCGATCACGCTCCTGATCATGTGGCTTCTGTTCGCCATCCGCATCCTTTTCTTTACGGCTGCTGGAGTCTGAGGCGCCGCATCCAGCAAGGACCTGAAACGTGAAACCGGGTGGGCGCATCCAAGCCGCGGCCGAGGTGCTCGAGGATGTTCTCTCGCGCCATCAGCCTGCGGCCAACGCGCTGCAGGATTGGGGCCGGCGCCATCGCTTCGCAGGCTCGGGCGATCGGGCGGCGATCGGAACGATCGTCTATGACGCGTTAAGGCGGCGCAGCTCCTTCGCATGGCGGATGGGAAGCGGCGCGCCGCGTGCGCTTGCCATTGCGGCGGCGCCGCGGGCGCTCGGGCTCACGGTCGCGGACGTCATTACCGTATGCGATGGCAGCGCCCATGCGCCGGCGCCGCTCGACGAGGACGAGCGGACACGTCTTGCGAGCGACACGCTTTCGGATGCACCGCCGCATGTGGCCGCGGACATTCCCGAATGGCTGATGGAGGCTTTTGCGCGCGCGTTCGGTGATCGGGCAGCTGCCGAGGGCCAAGCCATGGCCGAGCGGGCACCGATCGACCTGCGTGTGAATACGCTCAAGGGAACGCGCGAGAAGGTGCTGTCCGCTCTTGCGAGATACGATGCGGCGCCGACATGGCTTTCGCCTTCGGGTCTCCGCATTCCGGCTCCCGAAGGGCCGGCGAAAAGCCCGCACGTCGAGGCTGAGGCGGCGCACGGCAAGGGCTGGTTCGAGGTGCAAGACGAGGGCAGCCAGATTGCGGCTTTGCTATCCGGCGCGAAGCCCCGCCAGCAGGTGCTCGACTTGTGTGCGGGGGCCGGGGGCAAGACGCTGGCGCTTTCCGCTCTCATGCAGAACAGCGGCCAGATCTACGCTTATGACAGCGACAAGACACAGCTGAGACCGATCTTCGAGCGCTTGCAACGGGCAGGCGCGCGCAACGTCCAGGTGCTGGATGCCGGCGACCAGGCGGCGCTTGAAGCCCTGGGTGCGCGCTTCGATACGGTGCTTGTCGATGCGCCGTGCACGGGCTCCGGCACCTGGCGGCGCAAGCCCGACGCGAAGTGGCGGCTCAAGCCCGAAGCGCTTGCGGCCCGTCAGGCGGAGCAGCGGAACGCGCTCTCGACGGCGGCTGGCCTGGTCAAGCCGGGCGGGCGTCTGACGTATGTCACCTGCTCCGTGCTTCCGGCGGAGAATAGCGATCAGGTGGCATGGTTCTGCGAGGCGTTTCCCGGGTTCGCGCCCATTCCCGTCGCAGAGGCCTGGGAGGATGCGATTGGCGGTCCGCCTCCCGCCTCGGCGGATGGATCGGAGACCGCACTGCTGCTCACGCCGGCCTCGCACGGCACGGATGGCTTTTTCATCGCGAGCCTCAAGCGGACCTCATAGCGTAGAGCAATTGCGGCGCCGGCAGGGTTCGACTAAGTTGCCGCGCGTTGCGGCGGCGTGGATGTGCACTGCCGGCAAGGCAGCATGGGGGCGCGCGTCGCAGGGGCCATGAAATCTCTTTTTTCGCTACTCGTCTTTGTCGCGCTCGTCGCCGCGGCGGCGCTGACCGGCATGACCTATCTTCCCGGCGCTTGGTACGAAGCGCTGGCCAAGCCGGAGTGGACGGCGCCGAACTGGGTGTTTCCGCCCGTATGGACTGTGATCTACGTGATGATCGCCGTCGCTGGCTGGCGGGTGTTCGAGAAAGAGGGCTTGCGCCAGTCGCTGATCATCTGGGCGATCTCGTTGCAGCTCAACGCGGCCTGGTCCGTCATCATGTTCAAGGAGCATGAGATCGGCATGGCGGCCGTGAACATATCGGCGCTCTGGATTTCCATCTTCGCCTTCATATCGCTGACGTGGGACACGAACAGGATCGCGAGCCTCTTGTTCGTGCCCTATCTGGCCTGGGTCAGCTATGCGGCGGCGCTGAACTTTGCCATTTGGCAGCTCAACGCGCAGGTGTGAGCGGCAGCCGCATCACGCCGCGGACTTGATCTTCGGCGGCCTCTTGGACTTCACGGGGCCGGCCGGCTTCTGGGCGGAGGCCTTCGGAGAGGCACCGCTCGCGTCCCATTCTGCGATGTCGCCGAGCGCCGCCGAGACCGTCCATGGGCCTGTGTGGGCCGGCGTTGAGCCGTGCTCGGCAAGTATGGTTTCAAAAGCGGCTCGTGAGATCAGCTTGAAGCCGGCTTCCTCGAGCGTCGGCGTGGGATCCTTGCCGTCGTTGGCGACGTAGCCCCATTGCGCCAGATGGTACATGAGCGCCGCAAAGCCCATCTTCGACGCGTTGGACTCGTGGCTGAACTGAGACTCGGTGAAGAACACGCGGCCGACCGAAAGGCCATAACCGCCGCCTACGAGAACGCCGTCCTTGTTCCACACCTCGAAGGAATGGGCATGGCCCTGGCGATGCAGCTCTGAATAAAGACGCATGATCGTGGGGGTGATCCAGGTCAGCCCATAGAGCCGGTTCTTGCGCCGCCCTGCGCATGCGCGGATGACGTCGTCGAAGGCTTGGTCAAAGGTTACGCGGTGAGGCGCCTTGCGCATGATGCGGCGAAGGTTCTTGGTCATGCGGAAATCCGGCGTGATGAGCACCATGCGCGCGCTTCGCGTCCACCATTTCAGCGGGCCCACGTGGCACCATGGGTAGAAGCCCCGGTGTGCAGCCGCACGAACGGTGTCGGGCGAGATGGCGCGGCAGACGCCGCCGAAGGTGTCGGGCCGCGGCTTCGTGCGGGCTTGCTCCGGCACGCGGGTGCCGCCGCGCATCATATCAGCCGCGGAATGCCAAAGCAGATAGGGCAAGTCACCGATGCGTCCGGGACGGAGCGCGTAGAGCGTGCCCAGGAACCAGCGCTGGAGCGTGAAGGCGGGGCCCTCGGCGAACATGCCATCGCGCCGTCTCGCGCGCGCGAGCATCGCCGCTAAGCCTACGCCCATGGCCAAGGTAAGTGCGCCTATCGTCCAAAGTGCCGGTATCATCGAAAACCCTCTGCAAAGCGCCACGTGTGAGATGAAGCGCGCCTGTCATCCCGACATGCTCTAGGCCTCAGCCGTTAACAGGGGATAGACTTTGCCGGTCCGGCTGAAGATTGCGCTTAATTGCAGGTAAATGGCTCTCAAGCGCGCCCATCGTCGCGGTTGGCGAAGGCCGTTGGCGGCGCGCTTGACGCTCGCGCCGCGGAATGGTCTACCCGCCTTTTGCCGGCCGGGGCGAACCCCGCGCCTTCGGGAGCTATGCCATCTCCATGTCCGCCACCGTCCTCATCATCGATTTCGGCAGCCAGGTCACGCAGCTCATCGCCCGGCGGGTGCGAGAGGCGGGCGTCTATTGCGAGATCCATCCATTCCAGAATGCTGAGGCCGCATTCGCTAAGCTGAAGCCAGGCGCGGTCATTCTCTCCGGCGGGCCGTCGTCGGTGTCGGAAGCGGGAAGCCCGCGCGCGCCGCAGGAGGTGTTCACGGCCGGGATCCCGGTGCTCGGCATCTGCTATGGTCAGCAGACGATGGCGGCGCAACTCGGCGGTAATGTCGAGGGCGGCCATCATCGCGAGTTCGGCCGCGCGCTGCTGTCGATCGCGCATGCCAGCCCGCTGTTCGACGGCGTCTGGGCGGAGGGCGAGCGCCATCAGGTGTGGATGAGCCATGGCGACCGCGTGACGGAGCTGCCGGCTGGCTTCCGCGTCATCGCGACGAGCGAGAATGCGCCGTTCGCTGCGGTGGCCGACGAGGCGCGGCGCTACTATGCCGTGCAGTTCCATCCCGAGGTCGTGCATACGCCGGATGGCGGCAAGCTGATCGCCAACTTCGTGCACCGCATCGCAGGCCTCGCGCCGGACTGGACCATGGCCGCCTACCGGCGCGAGATGGTGGAGCGCATTCGCCGCCAGGTGGGCAAGGGACGCGTGATCTGCGGGCTCTCGGGCGGTGTCGATAGTGCGGTGGCGGCGGTCCTGATTCATGAGGCGATCGGCGATCAGCTCACATGCGTGTTCGTCGATCACGGGCTCATGCGCCTCGGCGAGGCGGAGCAGGTCGTCGGGCTGTTCCGCGATCACTACAACATTCCGCTCGTGCATGTGGACGCTTCGAAGCGGTTCCTCGATGCGCTCCAGGGCGTCACCGACCCCGAGGCCAAGCGCAAGGCCATCGGCCGCCACTTCATCGAAGTGTTCGAAGCTGAGGCGGAGAAGATTGGCGGCGCCGAGTTCCTGGGGCAGGGCACACTCTATCCGGACGTCATCGAGAGCGTGTCGTTCAGCGGCGGACCCTCGGTTACCATCAAGTCGCATCACAATGTCGGCGGCCTGCCTGAGCGCATGAACATGAAGCTCGTCGAGCCGCTGAGGGAGCTCTTCAAGGACGAGGTGCGCGCACTGGGCCGCGAGCTCGGACTGCCGGAGGCGTTCGTCGGGCGGCATCCGTTCCCGGGGCCGGGCCTTGCGATCCGCATTCCGGGTGAGATCACGACCGAGAAACTCGACATCCTGCGCAAGGCGGATGCGATCTATCTCGATGAGATCCGCAATGCAGGCCTTTACGACGCGATCTGGCAGGCGTTCGCGGTTCTGCTTCCGGTGCGTACGGTTGGCGTCATGGGGGACGGGCGGACGTACGACCACGTGCTCGCGCTGCGCGCCGTCACCTCGGTGGATGGCATGACGGCGGACTTCTATCCGTTCGACATGGGCTTCCTTGGGCGCGCTGCGACACGCATCATCAACGAGGTGCGCGGCATCAACCGCGTGGTGTACGACGTCACCTCGAAGCCACCCGGCACGATCGAGTGGGAATAATTCGGGCCTATCCGAACGCCGTCGATAACCCTCTATAGCCCTACTTAACTAATTGAAATAACACAACAAACTTACCGCCGTCTATCGTCGTCTATCGGAGGGAAAGCCTCGCGATAGACGGTATAGTTGACGGTATGGCGACTCTTGTATCATTGCTGGATCAGATATACCGTCAGGGGCAAGAGAGCTTCTGACGGTATTTTTTTCGAAGTTATCAGATTGATAATAATAGGAAATTTTCCGTTCAGAGAGGCCGATTTTGGCCTGACGGTATAATTGCCGGCTCTCCAGCGTTTTTTGAGCATCTAGGAGAGCCGTCATGCTAACTGATGCAGGCATCAAGGCACTGAAACCAAAGGATAAATTCTACAAGGTTGCTGACCGTGACGGTATGTATGTCGTGGTGCAACCATCGGGGTCGGTCGTCTTCCGGTATGACTACCGCCTCAACGGGAGACGGGAGACTTTGACGCTGGGCCGATACGGTGCTTCCGACCTGTCCCTGGCGCGTGCGCGTGAGAAGCTGATCGACGCCAAGCGCGCCATACTGGAAGGGCGGTCGCCGGCCCAGGAGAAGCAGCGCGAGAAGCGCCGCATCAAGGAAGCAAAAAGCTTCGGCGAGTTTGGCGAACGCTGGTTGCAGGAAGCGCGGATGGCGGACAGCACCCGCGCGATGCGCCGTTCAATCTTTGAACGGGACATTCTGCCGACCTTTCGGAACCGGCTGCTGACCGAAATCAGCCCTGATGATCTTCGTGCTATGTGCAAGAAAGTGAAGGAGCGGGGAGCGCCGGCCACGGCGGTTCACGTCCGCGATATTGTGAAGCTCGTTTATGCCTTCGCGATCCTGCACGGGGAAAAGGTGACGAACCCGGCTGATGAGGTCGGGCCTGCCTCTATTGCAACCTTCGTTCCGAAAGACCGCTCGCTATCGCCTGCCGAAATCCGGGTGATGCTAGGCCAGCTTGAGCATGTTCCGACGCTGCCGACGATCCGGCTCGGAATGAAGCTGTTCCTGCTCACGATGGTCAGAAAGAGCGAGCTACAGGATGCGACCTGGGATGAAGTCGATTTCGAGAATGCGGTCTGGTCGATTCCCAAAGAGCGCATGAAGCGATCCAAGGCGCACAACGTCTATCTTGCGCAGCAGGCAATAGACATTCTGGTTGCGCTCAAGACCTGCGCCGGCAATTCCAAATATCTACTGCCATCACGTTACGACGCGGATGCGCCTATGTCGCGAGCGACCTTCAACCGCATCACTGCCGCCGTCGTGGTGCGGGCGAAGAAGGAAGGCTTGCCGCTCGAACCTTTCACGGTTCACGATCTGCGCAGGACAGGCTCCACGCTCTTGAATGAGTTGGGCTTCAATAGCGACTGGATCGAAAAGTGCTTGGCGCATGAGGATGGGCGCTCGTCGCGCGGTATCTACAACAAGGCGGAATACGAGCACCAACGCCGCCATATGATGCAGGAATGGGCGAACCTTGTGGACGCCTGGGTAGCCGGCCAGAAATACGTTCCGACGCTGTATCCGCCGTCTATGGACCTTCTGGTGCCTGAACCTAGCGTCTGACGGGCCGCGTTTTTCTAAGTGTTACGTCGGGAGAGGGCGCGCGCTTAATGGTCCTCTCCCTAGAGGCTTGGCGGCGTTCGTCTAGCCATGCCTCCACTTCGGCCAAGTCCCAAACCACGCACCGAGCCGTTAGATAGAAGCGTTGGGGAAATTCGCCTCGCTGCTCCATGTCATAGATAGTGGTGTCGGCAAGGGGAACGAGTTCCCGAAGCTGGTGCCTGCGAATGGTCCGTTTACCCAGTGCAGATGTCGGATCGCTCATCTTCATAACCTCTGTTCATGTCCAACCGGGATTCCGGGCGATTGGTGGCCCCCGAAACTAGGCGAACCATGAAGGGAGATCGGCGGCCTGTAGCGTGCCGCATTCGCGCTGCCGCGCTGACGGCACCCCTGCTATCGGGTGCCGCCAGTGCGTTAGCCAGCCGAGCGCCGGGCTTTCTGAAACTCTCGATCCGTGGCGAGGAAGCGTTCTAGCATCGGCACAATCAGCTTATCTGGCTCTATCGGCGGCTGCCCTGGCTGTGCCAGCAAGCGGCCATAGAGTTGCAAGTCCCGAAAGAGTGTCGCGGGCAAATCGCGCGTCACCTTTACGGGCTTATCGTCGGCGAGCGCGCCGAGTTTCAGTTTGGTCATGGTCAACCTCTATAGGGTTCGAGCACTAAATCGCGGGTGACGATGACGCGGACGGGGAAACCCGGCCGGATGGTCAGCGTCGGGGCGACGTTGAGCTGACGGCGGATGATCTGCTGGCCGGCGTCGTTGATGGTGTCCTGGCCGCCGTTGCGGATGGCGCGCAACAGCCGGTCGTCGTCATCAACGGCAAGCTCGGCTCCGACCGAAAGCAGCGTCGAAAGGCCGGCGGCCTTCGCCAAATCCCACCAATGATAATCGACGCCATCCTCAAGGCCGGCGTAGCCTTGGCTGTCCGCGCCGGGCTGGCGCTCCAGAACGAGCGAGCGGCCGTTCGGCAGGATGAGGCGATTCCAGACGAGCAGCACGCGGCGCTGGCCGAATTGCACGGCGTTGTCATACTGGCCGATGATGCGCGTGCCCTGCGGGACGAGCAGAATGCGCCCGGTCGGGCTGTCATAGATCGGCTCCGTCACTTGCGCCGTGATCTGGCCCGGAAGATCGGAACGGATGCCGGTGATGAGCGCGGCCGGGATCACGGCCCCGGCCTGGAGCACGAATGGCGATGCCGGAGCCATGACGCGATCCGACGACGTGGTGCGGCGGTCCACGGGCGCATTAAGGAAAGCAAGCTGCCTGTCCTGCGCGCTCTGCTGGCCGGGCTGTCCTGTCAGGCCGGCAAGGTCGAGGCCCGAAAGTCCCGCCGTCGCCGATCCGCCCGGCGTCGCAGCCGGACTGCCCGTGCGAGCCTCGGTCTGGAAAAAGACGCGGCTGGTGCGCGCGGCTTCTTCCTCGGCAAGCCGGCGTTCCTCGGCGCGATCGACGGTCGGCGTCGCGATCGTCGGCGGCACGACGGGCTGGCCCCGGTTCTGCGCGTCAAGGATCGGGCGGCCCAGGTCGCCCGGCAGCGGCGGCCCCAGGACCGGGCCGGTATAGTCGCGCGGTAGGCCGGCAAGCCCATCGGCAGGCTGGCGGTTGGAAGTCGAATAAAGCTCCTTCCCGCCATCGCCGGCCGTGCGCGTCTGGAGCGCATAGATCAATATTCCTCCGATCCCGACAAGCGCGACGGCGGCCGTGCTGGCGAGCACCTTGCGCGATAGGCGCGTGACGCGCGGCGGCTCCGCGCGAAGCCGCATCGGTGCGGCGACATTGGTTTCAGTGTCGGTCATTAGGATGCCCTCCCATCTGTGCGGACAATCCTGACAGTCTGTTGCTGTCTGCCGCCGCCAAGGCGCAGCTCGGCCGCGCCGAACAGGCGGTCCACGATCAGGATGTTTTGATGGATACGGCTATTGACGATCTGTGCCTCGCCGTCCGCACCGATGACGAAGATTGGCGGCATTTCGCCCTGCACGATACCGCGCGGAAACTCGACATAGACGCGCCTGCCGTCGTCATAGACCGCGATAGGCTTCCACGGCGGATTGTCGCCGGTCAGGTCATAGCGGTAGTTGCGCGCCGCGACGGCCGGAATGATCGGAGTCGCGGGCACGGCCTGGCGCTGGCTGGTGGGCGGCTGCGGATACGCCCAGGCGACGGAAGGCATATAGGGCTTCTCGCCGGATCGCAGCTCCAACATGTAAACGCGCCGGTCGGTGGTCACGACAAGATTGGTCGTGATGTCCGGCCGGGACGGCTTCACAAGGATATGGACGCGGCGCGTGATGCCCGAACCGGATTCCGTGTCGCCGATGATCCAGCGGGCCGTGTCGCCGGCCGCAATCGGCCCCGCGCCGGTCAGGCTCTCGCCCGGCTCCAAGGCAATGTCGGTGATCTGGCCGGGTGCGGCATAGACCTGATAGAGCGCGCCTTCGCTCCAGGGATAAATCTGGATGGCGTTGTAATAGCCTTCACGGCGCGGCTGCACGCGAGCGGCGGCGTTGGCGTTCTCGACGCGGCCCGTCGCCGTGCTGGCGGTCTGGCCGCCGCGCGCAACGGTCCAGGCGGGCGGAGTATGGATCGGCCGCGGCCGGTCGTCGGTGACGGCGGCGGGGATCGCTGGCAACGGCGGCACGCTGGCATCATAACTGATCTGCGGCGGCTTGTAGGTCGCGCAGCCAGCCAGCATGGTCGCCGATAGCAGAACGGCCGCAACGGCGGGCGCGTGGATGGACGCTCTCATTGGTTCATCTCCCGCGACCACGAAATTGCGTTGACGTAGATTCCGAGCGGATTGGATTTGAGCCGGTCGGCATCGCGCGGCGGCTGAATCACGATGGTCAGGATCGCGGTCCATCGCTCGGTCCTGGCGCGTTTGCCGTCTTCATAGTGCTGCTCGGTCCAGGCGACGCGGAAGCTATCCGGCGAGGCTCGAATTACGCTCGATACCTCGACAGAAACCTGTTGCTTGCCGACTTTCGTGAACGGGTCGTTCGCGCGGGCATAGTCGTTGAGCGCCGCCGCGCCGCGATCCGTCGTCCACTCATAAGCGCGAAGCCAGTTCTGACGCACGATGATGGGATCGAACGGGATGCTCCTGACCTGCTCGATGAACCGCGCAAGATGCCACGCCACTTGCGGGTCAGTCGGGCGATAGTCGGCCGTTGCCGGCGCGACGGTCTGTGCCTGACCGAGCCGGTCAACCTGCACCACCCAGGGCACGACGGTTCCGCGCGTGGTCTGCCAGACAAGGGCGGACGCGAAGCCGGCCGACAGGATCAGGGAGCCAAACGCCATATAGCGCCAGTTGCGCGCCTGGACGCGGGCCGAGCCTATGCGCTCGTCCCAAACCTGCGCGGCCTTCTGATAGGGCGTTTCGGGTTGCGGGGTCTTGCCGTAATGCACGGCGGGTCTTTTGAAGATGCTCATGTGCGGTCGCTTTCAGAGAGGTTGACGGAAGAACCAGAGGCGTGGCCATCGCCGGAGCGGACGGCGTGCGCGGCTGTCTGAACGGCATGAGCCGTGTGGCCGCCCTGGCGCATCCGCTGCGCCCAGCCGGGCGGCGAACCGGAACCCTGTTGGGATGCGGCTGCGGCTTCGGCCGTGCCGCCCACCGTGCCCCCGGTGGATGCACCGCCCGTCGCGCCGAACCCAGCCTTGACGCCATCGGAGAAGCTGGACTTGACGCTTTCGGAAGCGCGCGCAACGGCTCGCTTGAGTGGCGAGATCGCGGCGGAACCGGCGGCACGGGCGACGCCGCCCATGCCGGAGGCGACGCCGGCCGCGCCGGACTGGCCGACCGAACCAAGGCTATAGGCTGCGGATGCCGCGCCGGCTGCGGTCGCGCCGCCGCGCACGGCGGCAGCGCCGCCCGATAACGCGGCAGCACCTCCCTTGACAGCAAGCCCGGCCGCGCCACCTGTAGCAAGAGCTGCGCCGCCAACGGCAAGGCCGGTGCCGACTGCCGCGCCCGCGCCGAGCTGCGGGCCTCCGCTGACGAGGCCGGATGCGATGCCGGGTCCAAAGCTGCCCAGGCCGACGAGCGACAATGCGGCGAGCACGACGGCCATGGCGTCGTCGATGCTCGGCGTCTGGCCACCGAAGCCCTGCGTGAATTGCGAGAACAGGGTCGAGCCGATGCCGACGATAACCGCCAGCACCAAAACCTTGATGCCGGACGAAATGACATTCCCCATGACCCTCTCGGCCATGAAGGCGGTCTTGCCGAACAGGCCGAACGGGATGAGGACGAAGCCCGCCAGCGTGCTCAACTTGAACTCGATCAACGTCACGAAAAGCTGGATGGCGAGGATGAAGAACGCGAGGATGACGAGCGCCCAGGCGAACAGCAGGCAAGCGATCTGGATGAAGTTCTCGAAGAACGCGACCCAACCCATAAGGTCGGAAATCGAGTCGAGCAGCGGGCGGGCAGCGTCGAGGCCGGTTTGCGCGACCTTGCCCGGCCGCATCAAATCCTGCGCGGTGAATCCCGTGCCGGATGCTTTCAAGCCCAGGCCGGCGAAGCTGTCGAAAACGATCTTCGCAAGGTTGTTCCAGTTGCCGATGAGATAGGCGAAGACGCCGACGAACAGCGTCTTCTTCACCAGCCGCGCAA